>CAZDLZ010000001.1:0-44146 GCA_964506745.1 uncultured Methanotrichaceae archaeon
ACTGGAAAAACATAGTAACCTGAGGTTAGCAACTGGATGTAGCGAAGAGCCAAAATAACCGCCGATCCCATCATCTACTCCATCGCCGCCCTCTCCCCCATCACCCCAGCCGAGCCGCTGCCGCCATTGCCCGATATCCCCCGCGGCTCGCTCGTCATCGTCGAGGGCCGGGCGCCTGCACCACGGCCCTGCATCTGCTGCACGCCTCGCCCACAGCGGCCCAGGGCAGCCGATCCGCGCCTCGGCGCTGTCGTCGTGGCCAGCCACAGTCGGGAGTGGCATGTGGGTCAGGTTATCGATATCGACTTGCAGTAGTATCGTTAACAGGGAGGCGGGCAAGATACATCTTCCGGACCATAACCTGCTTCCAACTGGCAACTTCTGGGATTGATTCCACCAATTCCGTGGGGAAATTATCAGCGACGTTATCGATTCCCGCAATATTTTGGTATCTACAATAGTTTTTTGTTCTCTCAAGGCTTTTATTTAATCTTGTTAATCTAAAACATATCGAATAGTGTTTCCACACCTCGCCATTAGGTCCTGTGAGGAGTTCAGGATTTCTTGTTTGCATATCTGGTGCGAAATGAAGAAATGAATCGGCGAGCTTCTCATCTTCTAGGACATGTTGTGACTGCATTGCCACCTGCTGTCCCCAGGTTCGAATCTCATCCTCTCCGGCTAGCCAGACGTAACGACAGACGATGAGTGGCTTTCCCATCCAAAAAAAGAATACGCTAAGCCTCTTAGGCCGGTCGTTTTCCCAATTTTCCTCTATCTCTCCGATCCAGACAAAAAGGGCAACTAAGAGTGTGCCGATGCCAAGGATGGTTTGGGCATTCAGCAGCCATTCGATGATACTCTCAGGAGTGTGAAAAGTGGTTGATGGAAGCCGCAGTTCACCCCAGAAAAGAATTCCTAATACTACCAGCACGATGAATGAGACCATTATTGCTATTGGCAACTTCCGGTGCGTAAATGCATAGATGAGAACTAGCCCAATCTTTCGCCACCACTTGAGCTCAATCAAGGTAGGCCCAAGGTCATCGATAGTCTTCTCTTCGGGCTTTTTCCTCTTTGCCTTATCCTCTGCTGTATCAGGTAGGCTGGGTGCCTGCTCGTCTATGATTCTATCCTTAGCCTTATTCTCAGCAGCATCATCTGATGCTCCTTCCTTCTTACTCATAATAATCTCAAATTTGTACATAAGTACTTAAGTTTTATCTCGGAATATCCCTCGAACCAGGATCCTGATGGTGGGATGCGTATCCAGTGAATCGATCCTTTCCAGTGTAGCATCAGCTTGCTATCCGTGTTGGTGTTATCCATATACTATAAATTATTTTATGATTCAATTGAGTGTATCTCACAACCTGCCGGGTCTGACCGAAGATTCGATTTCGAGTGCTGTATCCGAACAGCCGCAACTCCATTGCAATAGAAAATAGCCGACGGCCTTGGCCGGCCGCGGCCTGGAGCGGCGCCTAAACCACCTCGCGGGAGGCCCGCAGGCCGACTCGCGGCTGTCCGGAAGGAAGAGCGAAAGCGGTGCTTGCATGCATGAGCAGCGTTCTCTGTAGGGTAAGCGAAATCCTTTGAGTTCAGGGCCCGACCGGAAAATATTTGCAAATTTATAAATAGCATGGATGTAACGAACCTGCAGAGACGTATATTTGTGAATCATGATCATCCGCTATCTTTTTCTCCTTGTGCGGCCTCTAACCAATTTGCATGTTCGCTGAATACATTCAGGCAGCTCTTGAAAGGGCCGAATACGAGATTATCGATAACCCTGATCCGTATTATGCTCATGTTCCCGGCCTCGTGGGCGTCTGGGCTACAGGCAAGACCTTTGAAGAATGCAGAAAGGAGCTGATCGAGGTCATTGAGGAATGGATTGTGGCCAAACTTCAATGGGGGGAAAGCGTACCGCCTATGGGTGGTATGACAATTTCCTCGTCCGCTAAGGAGCCGATCCCAGTTGCATAAGCCGTTCTCCAGTGTCGAGACGAGATCTGATAAAGCGACTGATCAGGCTGGGGGCAGTGGACCTTTTCAAAGCAAAAGGCTAAGATCACCGTCGCATCATTGAGACCGCTTTGGAAAATATCTTTCCCAAACCAAATCTGCTCTCATCTTTAAAGGACCAATCCTTTCCCATCTTTGCATCGGTCTCGCAAGGTATGACTTTCAGCATCTCATTTCCGGCCTGTTCCATTACGCCTTTGAGGAGCTTGGAAGCCTCTTTTGCTCGCTTATGCGGTACCTCTAAAAGAATGCTGTCGTGAACGGCATTTATCAATCTGAAGTCACTGTATTTTGGTAAAGTCAGTTTCTCGTAGATCCTGCCCAGAGCAATCTTCTGAAGATCTGCTCCGGATGCCTGCACCGGTGTATTTATCAAGGCGTTTCTATGCCTGGGATCAACATATCTGATGCGCCGCAATGCCGATCTGGAAATTTTATATGTCTCCCTGTTGATTTCAATTACCTTGGCACCGTCCGAGACCATTTGCTGCCAGCTCTTCAAATCGGGATAGGCGGCATAAAATCTATACAAAAATTCTCTTGCTTCTTCCTCGGTCAGATTGGGGAGATTGGAAAGAATCATGTTTGCTCCGCCTCCGTAAATGGTCCCGTAATTCAAAGTCTTGGCTATCTGCCTCTCTTCATCTGAGATCTTTGATTTTTGAAAGATGGCTTGAGCCGTCTGCTTATGAGGATCAAGACCTTTCTTGAAGATCTTTTGCATGGCTTTGTCCCCGGAGAGCACGGCAATAATCCTCATCTCAATGGCAGAAAAATCCGCCTCAACAAAAGTCATTCCCGGCGAGGCAACAAAAAGCCTCTTCAGGCGCGTCTCCCTTGGAACCTGCTGAATGTTGGGCAGAGAACAGGTGATGCGTCCGCTTCTGCCGCCCAGTTGCGTCAGCCTGGGATAAATGCGATCTTCTCGGGCATAGTCCGTCCAATTTTTCAGGAATCCTATCTGCACTCTGAGTTCTCTATATTTGAGTAATGAATTTATAAAAGGTTCATCAGGATTCTTCAATAATATTCTCTCCAGGGCAGCAGCCGAAGTGCTCTCGAGGTTATATCCGTGGCTTTGCAGCACCTTCTTCACTTGAGCGGGATTGCGGGGATTAAATCCGCTTATTTTCTTCGACTTTGCAAGACTTTGCAGCTTCTTTTCCAGCCGGTCCTTCTCTTTGACCAGGCTCTCTAAAAGCCGCCGGCCCTTATCCTCGTTGAAGCCGATACCGTTGTATTCGATCTCCACCAATGCGGGCAGTGCCTTAAACTCTATTTTGGCAACATTTTCCAAACCTTGCATCTTGAGGAGCGCTCTTTGTTTGGCCTGGATTCTCTGTAAAATTGCGCAGGCTCTGGCGGCATAATCCATCTCTCTCGCCGAAGGCTCGCTTCCTTTTTTTGATGCCTCAGGACTATCGTCAAAATGCCATCCCAATAGATCCCTGCAAATTGACTGCAGAGAAGATTCCTGATCAAAAAGGCCATTGCTAAGAAGCTGCGAGGCCAGCATGGTGTCCCAGAGATTGGGAAGCTCAAGTCTCCTGCCGAAGGCCTTTCTGACAACACCCAGATCGAAAAGAAGATTGTGGCCTACAACCTGACAGGATGGACACTCTAGCAAAGGAACGATCTCGTCAAGCAGTTCTGGAGCCAGCAGGGCCTGACCGTAGTCACCTGCAATCGAGATGAATCTGAGATTGGATGATTTCGGCATGGTGTCGCTGTCGGTCCTCAAATGCAAATAGAGAGTAGAGGGCTCACTATGCGGCTTGCAGGACCAGGAAGAAAGAAGGGCTTTGGCCATTAGCGTGATACCTCCTCAGATAAATCTTCATTAGATTATCCAGATATCGCAGCTCACAATATATGATTCTATCTCTGAAAACCTATATATCTTTTTGAGGACACGATTAGATTGGGGTTCTTGGTGATGGAAAATTCAGGATATAAAGCGGATGTACCGGATGTACCGGATCTAATCCCGGCCCGCATGCTCAGCGAGTTCGCCTACTGTCCACGGCTCTGCTATATTGAGTGGATAGATGGCGAGTTTGCAGATAATGAGGATACAGTTGACGGCAGATTTCAGCATCGCCGGGTGGACGCAAAGGAAGATACCATTCCCGAAGACGAGATCGAGACAAAGACCGAGACAGTTCACGCTCGATCTCTGTTTCTCACCGGCCCCAAGGTTGGCGTTACCTGCCGGATAGATCTCCTGGAAGGTGATGGCGAAAGGGTGACGCCTGTAGATTACAAGAGAGGCAATGCACCAAATGTTCCCGGCGGGGCATACGAGCCGGATCGCGTACAGCTCTGCGCTCAGGGCCTGGTCCTGAGAGAGAACGGTTTTAAATGCGACAGCGGCATCGTCTACTTTGTCCGCTCTAAAAAGCGGATTCCTGTAGCTTTTGACAGAGCTTTGATCAAGAGGACAAATGACCTGATCTCGGATCTAAGGAAAATTGCAGAAAAGCGGGAGATTCCTCCACCATTGCCGGATAGCCCCAAGTGCAATCGCTGTTCTCTGGCAGGCATTTGCCTCCCCGACGAAGTGAACCTGCTCAGGGATTCTCATGCAAAAGAAGCCGGCGAGAAAGGGCTTTTGGGGAAGATCAGAAAGCTTCTTCCGGCCAGAGACGACGCTGTGCCGCTCTATGTTGTTGGGCACGGCAATACCGTCCGCAAGAAGGGCGACCTCCTGGAGATATGGTCCCGAGACGACGCCACCGCAGGCAAAGAAGGTAGAGTAAGGGAAGTGAGGTTAAGAGAGATCTCTCAGGTCAACCTCTTTGGGGGTGTGGATATCTCGACGCCTGCACTTGTCGAGCTTATGCAACGTGGCATTCCTGTCCTGCACTTCACACGCGGTGGGTGGTTTCAGGGACTGAGCGCCGGGCATACCCACAAAAATGTGCAGCTACGTATGCGGCAGTTTGCCTGGGCGGAGGACCGCAAAAAGTCTCTCTCGGTCGCTCGCGCTCTGGTCTACGGCAAGATCAGAAACTGCCGGACTCAGATACGCAGGAACGATGCCAACGCCAAGTCTTCTGAAAATGCGCTGGACAGGCTGGAGCGGCTTTCCAAGGATGCCAGGAATGCATCCGGCATCGAGAAGCTTCTGGGGATCGAGGGCGCGGCAGCGGAAGTTTACTTTGGCAGGCTTGGTCACATGCTCAAAAGCGATCAGGAATTCTCCTTTAAAAACAGGAACAGAAGGCCGCCCAAAGACCCTGTGAACGCTGTTCTCTCCTACCTTTACGCAGTGCTTGCCAAAGACATGTTTGTCTCCCTCCTGGCTGTAGGCTTCGATCCATATCTCGGTTTCTACCACCAGCCCCGCTATGGCCGTCCAGCTCTGGCTCTGGACATGATGGAGGAGTTTCGGCCCGTGATCGCTGACGCCACTGCCATCACCTTATTCAACAAAGGCGAGCTTTCCGACAAAGACTTTATCAAGACTGGAATTGGCGTGTCTCTGACCTCCAGGGGAAAGAAGAAGGTGTTAGCAGGCTACGAGAGACGCATGGAGACGGAGATCACTCATCCCCTCTTTGGCTATTCCGTCAGCTACCGGAGGATACTGGAAGTGCAGGCGCGGCTATTGTCCAGGACAATTTCCGGCGAGATCAAGGAGTATCCCGCTTTTTGCAGGAGGTGATAGGATTGAGCGGAAGGAACTGCTATGTTGTAAGCTACGACATCATGGACCAGAGACGATTGCAGAAAGTGCACAAGACGATGAAGGGCTTTGGGGAGGCGATCCACTATTCGGTTTTCCGCTGCGATCTGACCGGCAAAGGCCGCGTGGAAATGGTGGCGGCGCTCACGGACCTGATCAAGCACGACCAGGACCGTATCATGATATTGGATCTTGGACCTACAGACGGCAGAGCAGATCAAAGGATTGAATTTCTCGGCATTCATGCCAAAGATCCAAACTCGCCTCGAAGGGCCGTCATCATCTAAATTTGAGGAGCTTGCAGCGTGTTGTATCCAAGCCTGCCCGGCGTTGAGGGCGCCCGGACTCTCCCGCGCGTAACACCCGCGCGCGGCAACCCACCAAAGTGGAAACAACTCAAAATTTAATGGAGTCTAAGATCAGGAAAATCATTATTGCATGGGAAAGTTTAGATAGTAGTAATGCCGCCATACAGATGCACAAGATTTGGCGAGCATGCCCCTGTGGATTCAGGGCCATCCGGGCCAGACGGATGGACTTAATGGGACGGTGAACGTCCCATTTTCACGCATCGATGTGGTGTTCATTTTCCCAGGAGATGCGTGAATGGTCTGTGCATATCGAAAATGGCCTTATGCAACTGTTAACTTTCTGAAAGTATTGCTAGAAGTTAACATTATGCGTGAAAATCATCTTTTTTTCGATATCAGTGAAGGCCGAAAAATGGCCGCCGTCTCCATGGCTGAAAAGTCGTGGCTCAATTGAAACCTCGCACATATCCGTCGCCCATAGTCTCCGCAAAAAGTCTCCATGGCTGAAAAGTCGTGGCTCAATTGAAACGGTTTGTACGAAAGTTTGATCGCATGGGCGATTATGTCTCCATGGCTGAAAAGTCGTGGCTCAATTGAAACTGTTTGTATTTTCCAGCGACTTAGGTACAACAAGATTGTCTCCATGGCTGAAAAGTCGTGGCTCAATTGAAACGCCCTTTGTCTTTTTCGCGCATCTCTCTCTCAATTGTCTCCATGGCTGAAAAGTCGTGGCTCAATTGAAACCATTCTCTACGAATCTGAGATGCTCCGAGGCCATACTTAGTCTCCATGGCTGAAAAGTCGTGGCTCAATTGAAACGTCCATTCTCTTTTCAATGTTGTTCCTGTTATTTTGTCTCCATGGCTGAAAAGTCGTGGCTCAATTGAAACTTCTTTATCTACAATATAGGTGTCAGTTTTTTCGAGTCTCCATGGCTGAAAAGTCGTGGCTCAATTGAAACTTCTTTATCTACAATATAGGTGTCAGTTTTTTCGAGTCTCCATGGCTGAAAAGTCGTGGCTCAATTGAAACCTGATGCTCTTGTCCTCGGTGCTTGTGAGGGTTTTGAGAAGAGTCTCCATGGCTGAAAAGTCGTGGCTCAATTGAAACACCGCTTTTAGCACTTCCATCGTTCACATACTTTGTCTCCATGGCTGAAAAGTCGTGGCTCAATTGAAACGACAACTACAAATACGTATATCCTTGTTTGCTAGCTTTGTCTCCATGGCTGAAAAGTCGTGGCTCAATTGAAACAAGCCAACTCTACCCCAAGGATCAAAATCGAAACAGTCTCCATGGCTGAAAAGTCGTGGCTCAATTGAAACTTAATTTCTTAGCTAAAGGATTGGTTCTGTGGACCATCGCGCGTCTCCATGGCTGAAAAGTCGTGGCTCAATTGAAACATCACCATCTTTTCGAATATACGACAAAAATCGGATTTCCTCTGTCTCCATGGCTGAAAAGTCGTGGCTCAATTGAAACAATTTTCCATTCTCGCTTCGCATGGTGTTTGTGCGACAACTGGTCTCCATGGCTGAAAAGTCGTGGCTCAATTGAAACCTTGATATTGAAAATCAGTATAAGCTAATTACAAAGTCTCCATGGCTGAAAAGTCGTGGCTCAATTGAAACTTTCTATTAAAGAACTTCCATGAACGGAAAATTCTTGTCTCCATGGCTGAAAAGTCGTGGCTCAATTGAAACTATTCGCGTTTTCTGATAATTCATCCTGGTGGTTTTACGTCTCCATGGCTGAAAAGTCGTGGCTCAATTGAAACTCAAACTCTGGCTTAGAGCAAATTTTTTTGCCAAGAAGTCTCCATGGCTGAAAAGTCGTGGCTCAATTGAAACTTGTTTAGGATCTCGTCTAGTCTGATTTTATCTCCGTCTCCATGGCTGAAAAGTCGTGGCTCAATTGAAACTCAAGAGGAAACACCTCAACTATTATTCTTCCGCCAGTCTCCATGGCTGAAAAGTCGTGGCTCAATTGAAACAGCATCCGGCAAATCTTCCGCAGAGACGCTACCAAGTCTCCATGGCTGAAAAGTCGTGGCTCAATTGAAACCCGAAACCACGGAGGCATACGAAATTAATAAGATCGTCTCCATGGCTGAAAAGTCGTGGCTCAATTGAAACTCCATATTCAATCACCTCTGATGAAAACCGCCTAGAGTCTCCATGGCTGAAAAGTCGTGGCTCAATTGAAACACATTTCCTGCGGCAGCTTGTCCTTTACCGCTCATGGGGTCTCCATGGCTGAAAAGTCGTGGCTCAATTGAAACGCCCATGTGCCCAGGCAGGGGCTCACACGTGACGGATGGAAAAACACATATTGGGTTCTTCGCTGTTTCGCGTGGGTAATAGAATAATCGAGTCCTCTGTGCAAGAAGAAAAAATGTGGAATCACAAAGAGGGGTTCCAAGCACATCAGAGTTGTACTTGTCCAAGCAGCTCAGACCATATCAAATATGAGTAAGACGGCGCTGTCCAGATAGGAGATCGAGTGAGGATAAGTCCTGCCGGGCGCCTTCATTTAAAGAAGAGCATTTAACGGATAGGGTCGCTGCGATTGTGGATGCCTTTTATCATCTGAAGGAGGGCAGCAGGAAGAATGCCCTTATGCGTGAGATCGCTGACATTTCTGGGATCAAAGTCTGCCAGAAAAGGCCATCTAAGGGAGGTGGATAATCGCCTCTCGCTTTTGGTTTTATGTGGTTTCCCATGGGAAATCCGTCCTTCGCAATCCTATAAGTTAAAGCTCTCGCAAGACCTTTTGATAGCACTGGTATGCTCCGGTGCTAAAGCAAACCGCGATGACTGCAATATTGCCGTTTTTATCCAGGAATGCGTTCATCTCCCCAAGAGCAATGCGACAGGCTCTCTCCATCGGAAAACCATAAACTCCAGCACTAATTGCCGGAAAGGCTATGCTCTTTATGCCGTGCTGCTCAGCCAGGGCAAAAGAGTTCCTGTAGCATCTGGCCAAAAGATCGTCCTCGCCGTTGTCTCCTCCTCGCCAGATGGGTCCTACGGTATGAATAACCCATTTTGCAGCAAGGCGGTATCCCCCGGTGATGCAAGCCTCTCCTGTCGGGCAGCCACCGATGCGCCGGCATTCTTCCAGAAGCTGTGGGCCCGCAGCGCTGTGAATGGCACCGTCCACACCCCCGCCTCCCAGTAGCGAGTTGTTGGCAGCATTGACAATGGCGTCGACATCGAGTAAGGTGATATCAGCCTGCAATATGCATACTTTTCCTGGATCTCTGGGATGCCGGTCCATATTCTGAACTTCCTTCTTGCACCATTTTTATTATTTTAGTGCAATTAAAAATAGTCTTTCTCGATAGTAACCCCACAGCGCCTGGCAATCTCCAGAGCAATCTGCTCGAAATTGTTTTTGGCCTCGAAGACTGCATTCTGATTGAAGGAACTTGGTGAAGGTCAAACGGCAGATCTTTAGAGCGTCGCCGTTCAGCAAGGATTTTCTCCTCTTCAGGCGTAGCAATCGCTCGTCTGGGACCGACTCTTATCCATGTAACACCGCTGAGGCGTATCGGTGGTGCAAGAGACGGCTTAACTATTACTACTGCCATCTCGCAATCTTCGATCACCAGTTTTTCCACGGTTATTGATGGAATTGGCTGAATCTTTCCATCGTCTTGCATTTGAGATAATCTGAGCAACAGATCATCGGTAACAGAAAGCCCGGCACAAATGGCTTGTCTTATGCCATCCGGATCGGATAAAGATGCTTTTCGTTCGATTGAGTCCGATTCCAAATCCCTGAGCATAAGACGAAGCTCTTGGCGTTCCATTAAACCCCCTGTTGATCTGGTAATACTATTCTTAGCATTTAGGTCTTTCCTTCTACCATCTATTCTCCGATCAATAGCGGAAAATTTTTTAAAGCTTTGGGCCAATAGACCTTTTTGATCCCATGCCGAAAGATGATTAAAATGCGGATAAAAAAAGCCTCATCTCCACGATTCATTCTCCTGGCCCTCCCGGCAGTTCTGCTCTTAACAGCTATGCTCTTTGCCGCGCAGGGCAACTCTAATCTTATCGAGGCAGAAGCACTCCCTGTTTTCGGCTACAAGATCGTAAATGTATATCCTCATAGCAGCCTCGCATTCACTCAAGGCCTGGTATATGACGAAGGTGTGCTCTATGAAGGAACAGGGCTGTACGGGCGATCAACGCTGCGCCGTGTCGATCTGGAATCGGGGCGTGTCCTGGAGCAGACGAATCTGGAGAGCACGCTATTCGGAGAGGGCGTGGCAATCTGGAAGGACCGGATCGTTCAGCTTACCTGGCAGTCGGGCCAGGGGCTGGTCTATGACAGGGAGAATATGACACAGATCGGCAACTTCAGTTACCAGACGGAAGGCTGGGGCATAACCTCCGACAACAATAACCTGATCATGAGCGATGGCACAGATATTTTACATATTCTTGATCCGGAGAGCTTCGCGGAAAAGGGGCGAATTTTGGTCACATCCAACGGCACGCCGCTTAAAGGGCTAAATGAACTGGAGTATATCAAAGGGCAGATCTATGCCAATGTCTGGCCAACAAACTGGATAGTGATAATATCTCCAGAGAGCGGCGAGGTAAAAGGCAAGATAAATATGCAGGGGATCTTGCAGGAACGCGATATTCAGGGCCGCAGAGTGGATGTCCTAAACGGCATTGCTTACGATGCAAGAGAAGACAGGCTATTTGTGACGGGAAAATTCTGGCCTGAGCTCTTCGAGATCAAGCCGGTGCAAAAGGGAAGCTGTGAATGAATGGTAGAGATTATGCTTGGAAAAATAGATTTTGAGCAGGATCTAATCTTCACCCTCGTACTTGAAGGAGAGCCTTACCTTGGCCCTGTACTCCGCGATCTTTCCATTCTCAAGCCGGACATCCAGCTCCTTGACCTCAGCAATGCGAAGGTCTCTCAGGCTTTTGGTGGCCCTATCAACAACGGTCTTAACTGCCTCTTCCCAGCTCGTTTTGGAAGTTCCCACCAGTTCAATTATTTTGTATACATCTCCTTCGGCCATATATTCATCACTCCTGAAATTCAGGATAATACTAGTCTTTTCTTATTGATATATTTTCCGAAAGGAGGTAAGCAAAAACCTGAAATAATATCCTGCCACGCATGAGCCAGCAGCAAGGAGATGCCGATGTTGAGCCCGAGTATTGAAAATATGCCTGCAAAAAATATGCCTGCCGACAATCCCGTGGGAATCGATGATCTATCCGTTTATGTGCCCAGGCTCTTTCTTCCCCTGGCAGGAGAGTTCTCCACTAATCGAGGCATCGATCCGGGTAAATTAATCAAGGGAATCGGCATCGAACGTATGGCCGTTCCCGATGCACATGAGGATGCAGCCACCATGGCGGCCATGTCTCTTTTGAATCTGATGCAGCGAACCGGCCTTCGTCCGGAAGATATCGGCAAAATCTATGTGGGAACTGAGTCGGCTCTGGATGAAGCCAAAGCCCTTGGGACCTACGTCATCGGCATGCTGGAGAAGATCTACGGGAAGGGCTCCTTCCAGGAATGCAGTACCGTTGAGTTCAAAGCTGCCTGCATCGGCACAACCTTTGCACTGGAGAGTCTCAGTTACTGGGTGGCGGCAGAAGAGGAAAGCAAGGTGGGAATTGTCATCGCCTCAGATGTAGCTAAGTACCCGCTTGCCTCATCAGGAGAGTACACGCAGGGAGCGGGCAGTGTGGCCCTGCTGGTGAAAAAGAATCCCCGGCTGCTGGCCTTCGAGCAGATCTACGGCTCCTTTACCCGTGACGAGAACGACTTCTTCCGGCCCATGGGCTGCACAACAGCGGTTGTAAACGGAAAGCACAGCAATCAGTGCTATCTGGATGCCATGCGAGGAGCATTCGACTCATTTGCCGGCAAAGCTAAGCGATCGGGGGCTATAACTCCAGGCGCGGGCGAGTCCATCACCGATTTCATAGATCATCTTCTCTTTCATATTCCCTATCCCAGGATGGTCGAATATGCTTCCGCTGCAATCTTCAGGCATGACTGGAGAAAGAGCCGCAGATACAGCCAGATCGAAGAGGAGCTAGGCAACGAGCCGAAAGCACAGGATTATGAAGATCTCAAAAAGTATCAGGCAGCGGAGGCGGACTATGCCCGGCGCTTTGCCAAGTCGAAGCAATTCTTGCAGGCATTCGAGGCCAAAGTCAAAGATACGGCCACGCTCTCACGTCAAATAGGAAACATCTACACAGGATCGATCTACCTGGGTCTGGCAAGCCTCTTGGAAATGCAGAAGATCCATGCCGGAGAACGATTGTGCTTCGGAGCTTACGGCAGCGGGTGCTCGGCCCTTTTCTTCTCGGCCATCGCACAGCAGCAGGCCGGATCTGTGCCCTTGCGTGGTCTAATGCAGAGGCTGGAGGAGAGAAAGCAGATATCGTTGCGGGATTATGAGATGCTTCACGAAGGGAAGAAGGAAAAGAGCGTGATCATGCCTTACGCCGAGTTTGCCCTGGCCAGGGTAGATCATCAGGGATACAGGCATTATGAATATGTAAAATAACATTTGTTTTAAAAAATATATTTTTATACATTTGGCTCCAGTCTTCTTCTCACCGATTCGGCGTGCGCCTTCAAACCTTCCGCCTCGGCCAGAGTGATAATTGTATCCTCCAGTCCCAGGAGCCCTTCATCGGTTATCATCTGGACGCTGATCTTTTTGGTGAAATGGTCCACATTAAGTCCCGAGAAGGTTCGGGCATATCCGGATGTAGGAAGCACGTGATTTGTGCCGCTGGCATAGTCGCCTGCTGCTACCGGCGTGTACTTTCCCAAAAACACGCTGCCGGCGTTGCGAATGGACCTCAGGACGTCCATGGGGTCCTTGGTAATTATCTCCAAATGTTCTGGGGCAAATGCATTGCAAAAGTCGACTGCCTCATCAATGTCATTCGCCACGAGAACTGCGCTGTGCTGCAGGCTCTGCTCCACAATCTCGCGGCGCGCTGCGACAGCGCCCTGAATACTCAATTCCTCGATCACGGCGCTGGCCAAAAGGTCATCCAGAGAGACCAGCACTGAGATGGACCTCGGATCATGTTCACCCTGAGCGATCATATCTGCGGCGATAACCCCTGGATCGGCGGTCCGATCAGCCAGGATGAGAACCTCGCTGGGGCCCGCAGGAAAGTCGATCTCCACGCTGCCCCTCATAAGCATCTTGGCCGCAGTGACATAGACATTGCCCGGCCCCACAATCTTTTGCACCCGATCAAGGCTCTCGGTGCCCAGAGCCATAGCTGCGATGGCCTGGGCTCCCCCAACCTTGTAAATCTCATCGGCGCCGGCCATATCAGCAGCCACAAGAGTAAGAGGAGTTATGGACCCATCAGCTTTAGGCGGCGTGCATACAATTACCCTGGAAACACCGGCCACTTTAGCAGGAATGATGTTCATCAAAGCAGAGCTGGGATAGGAGGCTCTCCCGCCGGGTACATAGGCGCCCACAGAGTCAAGAGGCACGATCTTCTGGCCCACAGATACACCGGGAGCAATCTCGGTCATCCACAAATCGCGCTCCTTCTGCTGGTTATGGAACAGGAATATGTTATCTTTCGCTTCGGATAAAGCATCCATGAGCCTATCTTCCACCAGGTCGTAAGCTTCATCGATCTCTTCTTCGCTCACTTGCAGGTCATCGAGACATGCCCCCTCAAACTTCTCCGTGTACGCATAGAGCGCCTCATCCCCCTTGTTTTCGACCTCCATGACAATTTCATTAACCACGGAAAGCACTTCGGAAATGCCCACGTCTCGGGAGAGAAGCAATTCCAGGTCCCCGTCCTTCAGCTCACATAACATCTTTGTAATCATCTTTAATTGCCTCCAATATTCAGCCAAAATCAAGCAGGTTCAAGCCAAATTGCTCCTGCCCCTCTGCCCTTTGTAAAGGGAGACGACGCGCTCCAGGCTGTCCGCTTCCTCCAGAGATTTGTCATCCCTTACTGCGACCATCCGGGGAAATCGCAAGGCATATCCAGAGGAGTAGTTGGGACTTCTCTGTATCTCCTCGTAGGCCACCTCGAAGACCACCGCCGGCTTGATCTCCACCTCCATGCCCTTCTCCAGCAAAATCAGCTCCCTGAACATATCCGTGAGTTCAGCCAGAGCTTCATCCGTAAGGCCTGTGGCCACAAATCCCATATCTAAAAGATTGCCGGTAGCTGTGTCCAGGCATCCCAGCCGATAGGAGCCTAGAAAGCTCGCTCTTCGGCCCTCGCCCCATTTTGCGCCTATTACCACCAGGTCTAAAGTCTCCATAACCGGCTTGATCTTCAGCCAGTTTTTGCCCCTCTTACCAGGAGCATAGACTGAGGCGGGATTCTTTAAGATAAGCCCTTCATGGCCTGCGCTTAGAGCCTGGCGGTAGATCTCCTCAGCCGCCTCGAAACTACCGGACAGTACCTGATCGGCAAGAAGGGCAGGATCTGCAATCTTCTCCAGAAGTGATCTTCTTTCGCTTAGGGGTAGATGTGTTACGCTCTTGCCATCCAGATATATCAAATCGAACAGGAAAAGTCGCAGGGGAATCTGGGCGGCAAGCAGATTCTTTTTGACTTTGTATTTCCTGCGAAACCGTTTTAAAATCTCCTGAAAAGCCATGGGCCTGCCGTCTATGCCTACAGCTACTGCTTCTCCATCAAGTATGGCGCTCTTTGCAGTTATCTGCCTGGCAGCCAGTACGATCTCCGGCAAGGATTCCGTCACATTCTCCATGCGGCGGGAGAATATGCGCACTTTGTCCTCTTCTTTATGGATCTGCACGCGAGCGCCGTCATACTTCCACTCAATGGCGGCGGTGCCGATATCAGCCAGCGTGGCAGCAATGCTCTCGCCCAGTTGGGCCAGCATCATCTTGATAGGGTGATTGATCATGATGCTCAATTGCGAGAGAGTGCCGCGCCTGGCAGCGACTGCCACCAAGCCCATGTCATTGGTGAGGTTATAGGCTCGCTCCACGCTCTCTGCATCTGCCCCGTTTTTGGAAAAGGCATGAGCAATCGCATCCCGCATACCACCCTCACCAATGCCGATTCTCATATCTTCTATGGCCAGGCGGGCGATATATCTGGCCTCCAGAGAGCTGGCCTGGCTGAAGAGAAACTGCAAAGACCTAACCTTGAGAGGCTTGCTTCCCTTGCCGGAAGCGCGGGCTATTGCCACAAATCGTCCATAAACATCTGCAATGGAAAGCGGCTCTGCTTCCAGGAAGGCGGCAAAGCCAATGGGCCTTCTCTTCTCCACAATGCCGGCGGCAACCAGTCCCGGATCGCCGGTGGCACGCAGCATTTCCGAGATTTGCTCAGCCGTGCAGCCGCAGGCTTTGGACAGGGCCTCGTAGAGGATGCTGGGGCCCACACCCATAACCAGATCGAGACCGGGTGGGAAGAGCGTGCCCATGACATAGCTGCAGGCCACAGAGAGTTCGACCTCTTCCAGGCCTGTCAGGAATGCTGCGACCAGGTCGATCTTCTCCAGGGAGCCGGATACTGCCTCAACCTTCTGGCAGAGCTGTGCAAAGGCAAGAAAGCTGGTCATTTAGAATATGGCATCGATGCGTTTCGTCCTGTAGATGCTGATGATGTCTGTCAGAATGGCAGAAGCCGTCTCTATGGAGCCGGCACCAAGACCGGTTACGGTTATTGTTCCAGACAGATCGGTGTAAATTGCCGCCGAGTTGAGGGTTCCTGCCACAGCTATGGGGCTACCCAGGGGCACCAGAGTGGGCCGCACTGTGAGTGCAGGCACATCGCCGATGAGCTTGATGGCATAGCCGCGCTTCTTGGCCAGAGCCAGGGCCTCTGGAGTGACGCCGGTGATGCCGGTCACATCCACATCGCTGTACTTGATGTTCATGTTGAAGAGCGAGTTGGCCAGGATAACCACTTTTCCTGCTGTGTCCACGCCCTCCACATCATAGCTGGGATCAGCCTCGGCTATCCCCAGGTCCTGGGCCTCGCTCAGAGCATGAGTGTAGGGTATGCCCTCCTCAGTCATGCGGGTGAGGATGTAGTTGCAGGTTCCATTAAATATGCCGCGAATGCCGAAGATGTTGTTGCCCACAAGTGTTCGTTCCACCAGGCTGATGAGTGGCATGGTGCCGCCCACTGTGGCCTCGAACTTCATCATCACGCCGTTGTCCTCGGCCAGCTTTTTCAGGCGGCTGTAGGAGACCACCAGCGGGCCTTTGTTGGAGGTAACGACATGCTTGCCGCTGGAGAGAGCCGCTTCCATGTGACCCAGTCCGGGTTGGCCGTGCACGATGTTTGTAGGAGTTACCTCGACCATCAGGTCGGAGTCGATGGCGGATATGGCCTCTTTGCCTTTCATGCTGGTAGTGGCAATGTTTGCCAGCGTCCTCTCGCCCAGAATCTTCTCCGCGTCCACGCCGTCCTGCGCCATCACAGTACCGGTGTGATCGGTGACGCTGATCAGCTTGAGGTTCAAGCCCATATCCCGGAGCATCTTCTTCTTGCGACTGAGGACATCGACAACGCCGTGGCCGACGATGCCGTAGCCCACAAGGGAAACTTTGATGTCTCTCATATTCAAACCGCCTCCGCTTCTATCGGCTCAATCACAAGCAGCTTCTTCTCGGCGCCCACTTCGCGCAGGATGGCCAATGCCTTCTGGATCTCGGCCTTGCCGGTGGCCCGGATCTTGAGATAGGCGGAAGACGGCTCGTCCACACCGGTCATGGTCAGAGAGACGTCCATTACCTCGGCAAAGCCGGTGGAGTCGATGCGGTTTACGGTATCACCCAGATCGCTGTGCAGCACATGGCCGACCAGAACCACGGAGACGGCCTCGATGAGGCGGTCCTCGCCTGCTCGCACCACTGAGATGCCGCTCTCCCTGAGCTTGGCATTGACAGTCTCGATCTTGGTCCGGTCCATCTCCACCACGAAGCGAACCGGTATCATGCCGCGTGGCGTCTTTCTATCCCTGTGATGTACTACGCTGATGATGTTGGCCTTGTTGTCCCTGAAGGGCTGAAGCGCCAGGAGAAGCTGGCCTGGTATGTCCTGCAGCTCTAAATCCATGGAAAGTCGCATAGCATTCCTCATAATCTGATAGACGTGTGGTTCATGTTATGGGAAATAAAGCTTGTGTAGAGAGCATTCTCGATCCTTGCTAAAATTTTGACGCGCTTTCACTCTGCATGAATTAAGGCCATATACGATCATCCTTCAGGATGCAACAGTACACAATATAAACACAAATGCTAACTATTACCTAATTCCTAAGCCTTCATGCAAAACCTCTTTATGTCACCCCCACCCATACCAACCGAGGCAGGGTGTCGGATGAGAGAGGTATTGCTGGAATCCCGAGATGACAGGCAGCATGTCTATCTGCCGGAGAAGTGCATCGGCTGTGGATCATGCGTCCAGGTCTGCCCTAAGGGGGAACTGGTCATCGGCTCCGTGGGCGCTGTGGCCCGTGGTCTGATTGATAAAGACTTCATTGAGAAGAAAAGGAGCGGTGCCTGCGTTTTATGCGCTCTGTGTGCCCGCGTCTGTCCCACCGGGGCTTTGGAGCTAAGGACAGCGGGCAAGGCCGAGAAGGATGAGTCCTATCTCAGCGCTGCATTGCAGCCGACGACTGTAAACGAAAAATGCGTGCACTGCGGCCTGTGTGTTGACGTTTGCCCGCAGTCCTGCATTGAGATATTGGACCGGCAACTGGCGGAAGACGGCAGCCTGAAGATGGAAGGCAAGACCATCATCGACCTCGATCGTTGCGTGCATTGCGGTTGGTGCGCCCAGGTCTGTCCCGTCGGAGCCATAACTTACCAAAAGCCTTTTGCCGGCCAGTTCTCCCGGGAGGATAACGTCTGCCAGGCTTGCAGGACCTGCGTTCACACCTGCCCCGCCAATGCTCTCTTCAATAAAGAAGGAAAGGCCGGGGAGATCGTGGAAAAGGTGACACACAGAAAGGATGCCTGCATTTACTGCGGTGCATGCCAGGAGGCCTGTCCGGTTGCAGCCATCTCCGTTTCAAAGAGCGCCATAATCCCGGATATGAAGGGAAAGAAGGCTCTGGAGAAGAAACTGAGTGCTCCTGCTCTCCGGCCTGCATTGACATCAATTCTCAAGACTGACGAGGACGCCTGTCTTGGGTGCGGAAATTGCGTAATCGCCTGTCCTGTCAATGCCTTCTCAGATCCCTATCTGGCCGCAGGTCATCTCAATGAACTGGATCGTAAACCGCTTCTGGAAGTTTTGAACGGCACAGTCAGAGTGGTGAACCAGGAGGTCTGCGGCTCCTGCGCCACTTGCAGCATGATCTGCCCGGTGCAGGCTATATGGCTGGAGCGAAGGGAGGTTACATAGTATGGCTGCTGCTATTAATACGACTATTATCAGAAACGGCTACGTATTCGATCCCCTTAATGGAATAAACGGCGATGTTGCAGATCTCTTCATAAAGGACGGAAAGGTGGTCTCCAGCCTCACCAGTGCGGAGCAAAGGGATGCCACAATCATAGATGCCACGGGAAAGACGGTCATGCCGGGTGGTGTGGACTCCCATTCGCATGTGGCGGGAGCCAAGGTCAATGCCGGCCGGCTGATGCGCCCTGAGGATCACTACAAATCGGTGCGAAAGATGACCGGAGTTACTCACAGTGGCAGCGGCTATACCGTCCCTTCTGTTTACAAGCAGGGCTATGATTATGCTGCCATGGGCTACACCACAGTCTTTGAGGCAGCCATGCCGCCTCTGGAGGCCCGTCATACCCATGAAGAGATGCGCTCCACACCCATACTGGATATGGGCGCTTACATGGTTTTGGGCAACAACTGGTTTGTGATGCGTTACCTGAAAGAGGGAGACATCGAGAAGGCGGCAGCTTATGTGGCCTGGATGATGCGCTCTCACAAGGCTTACGGCATCAAGTGCGTCAACCCTGCGGGCGTTGAGAACTGGGGATGGGCCAAAAATGTGCACGGCCTGGACGAGCCCAACATCCACTTTGAGGTCTCGCCCCGAGAGATCATCCGGGGCCTGGCAGAGGCCAATGAGATGCTGGGTCTGCCCATGTCTTTGCATCTGCACGCCAATAACCTGGGCCATCCCGGCAACTGGGAAATTGCCAGGGATTCGCTTATGATCACCTCCGGACTGGACCCAAAGAACAGGTCGGATTTGGAGTGGGCCAATACCCGCGAGAGCGCTAGAAGAAGGCAGACAGTCTACCTGGCCCATGCCCAGTTCAGCGCCTACGGCGGCACATCCTGGAGGGACTTTTGCTCCGGCGCACCGGAACTGGCGAAATACATAAACCAGGTAGATAATGTGGTTATCGATAGCGGCTGCGTTCCCTTCGGCCCGGCCACAACCATGACGGGTGACGGTCCGGCCCAGCATGATCTCTACATGCTCACCGGCCAGAAGTGGTCCAATTGCGATGTAGAACTGGAATGCGGCTCAGGCATTCTCTCACTGAATTATCTGAAGAGCAGTCCCGTGCACAGTGTGCAGTGGGCCATAGGCCTCGAGGTTATGCTGCTTATTGACGACCCCTGGAAGACCATTATGACTACCGATCATCCCAACGGCGGCATCTTCACCTCTTACCCGCAACTGATCACCTGGCTCATGTCGAAGAAAGCCAGGGACGATACAGCCAAAGAGTGCCACAAATGGGCTTACGATAAATCAAGTCTTGGCGGTGTGGACCGGGAGATTGGCCTCTACGAGATGGCCATTGTCACGCGCGCCAACCCTGCCCGCACTATTGGCATGGCCTACAGGAAAGGGCACCTGGGGCTTGGTGCTGACGGAGATGTTACAGTTTATGACATCAATCCGGAAAAGCTGAGCACAAACGACACGACGGATCTGACGGCAAAACTCTCCAGGCCCGATTACACTATCAAGGATGGCCGGATTGTGGCCCGGCAGGGTGAGATCGTGGCAGTTCCAGAAGGCAGGAGGTACTACTGCCAGCCTTACGTTGACGATGCCATCGAAAAGGAGATGCTGTCTGATGTCAAGGATTGGTTCAAGTACTACACAGTGGGTTTTGCCAACTATCCTGTGCCGGATAAGTATCTGAAAAATCCTGTAGCCATCCCGGTCAATCGGCCCCAAGGGGCTATGGCCCGGGTGAAGGGGTGAAGATATGGCAGAGATCATTCTGAGATCCAGGGGCAGCATAGGAATCATGGTTGAGGCCGAAACCATCCGGCCCGATATATTTGCCGGAAAGAAGAAAGAGGAGATTGAGGGGCTGCTCGTCTGGCAGGGATCTGTGCAGCTTCCTCTGGCCGAGTTCTTCGATGTGGATGTGAGCGCAGCCGCATCGGCTGAGGATCAGAGGCCCGAGGATACAAACATCCTCATCGAGGGGGATGTCTCACGGGTCAAGCGCATCGGCCAGGGCATGAAGGCGGGCAATATAGAGATTTGCGGCTGTGCGGGCATGCATCTAGGAACAGAGATGGCAGGTGGCAGCATCCTGGTGCGAGGTGATGCCGGTTCCTGGGCGGGCATGGAGATGAAAGGCGGAATGCTTCATATTATGGGCAATGGAGCCGATCACATTGGCTCTGCCTACCGGGGAAGCTGGCGGGGAATGACCGGCGGCGAGATTCAAATCGACGGCAACGCCAGAAGCCAACTGGGTGGAGGGCTGGCCGCAGGCCGGATAATAGTCGCCGGCAATGTAGAGAACTTTTGCGGCATTCGTCAGAGCGGGGGGCTCATTCTGGTGAAAGGCTCGGCTGTACGCGGCGTCGGAGCGGAGATGAATGGTGGCACGATTGCCGTCTGCAAAGCCATCAAGCAGTTTGCTCCCGGGTTCGTCGAGACAGGCCGGGAAGAAAATGTATTGTTGGGGGACAATGCGTTGGAGGGATGGTATGCCAGGTTCACCGGCGACTATGCCCTTGGCAAGAATCCCAAAGGCTCGCTCTATTGCAGGGAGGGCTGAGGATATGATGGAATTTCTGCTTAATACCGGAAGCACCATTGAAGAGGGCAGGCTGGCCAAAGGAGGAAGCAAGCTCACCGAAGAGTACACCCAGGAATGCGCAGTTTGCGAGATAAATCCCCTGGATTTTCAGGCAATGGGGTCGCCGCAAAGGGTATTGATATCAACCCTGGATGGCAGACACGCAGTGGCGGTTTATGCCCATGCTGCATACTCTGTAGAGCCGGGCCAGATCTTCATGCCCCGAGCAATTTGGGCCAATATGGTGGTGGACCCGGAGACTTTCTCCACCGGCTCGCCCCTCTACAAAGGATCTCCAGTGCGCTTAGAGCCCACATTGGAAGATGTCTTGAATGCAAGAGATCTGACCATGTTGCTTTATGCAAGAGGAGGATGAGGACGATGACAACCACCAAGAACATTATCTGTCCGGTCTGCGGGGCATCCTGCGACGACATCCAGGTTGAGCTTTCGGGTGAATGCATAACAGTAAAAAATGCCTGCAAGATGGGCAATGCCAAGTTCCAGGAGATCGTAAGCAGCCACAGAATCCGTCAGCCACTTCTCCAGGATAAGGGAATAGCTATTCCTGCCTCGTGGGATCAGGCCATAGAGAGGACGGCGAAGATCCTGGCAGAAGCAAAGCGTCCCCTGATCTTCATGGGCAGTGAGACCTCTTGCGAGGCTATGGAGGTGGGGCTGCATTTAGCCGAATTTTTAGGCGCAGCCGTTGATTCCAACTCCACAGTCTGCCACGGGCCCACCGCCATGGGCATACAGGAAGCGGGGCGCGTGGGGGCCACGGCAGGGCAGAATAAATCACGCTCCGATCTGGCCGTTTATTGGGGCTCCAACCCATTGGAGTCCATGCCCAGGCACATGTCCCGTTATGCCGTTTACCCACGGGGCTACTGGACTCGCCGGGGGCGCTTTGATCGCACCGTCATCACCGTTGATCCGAGAAAGAGCATCACTGCGGAAAATTCCGATCTACATATCCAGCTTCGTCCCAATACCGATTACGAACTCCTGTCAGCTCTCTTAACGCTCTTGCACGGCAAGAGGCCTCATCCTTCGGTGGAAAAAATAACCGGGGTCTCCATCTCCCAGATGGAAGAGATGCTTGAGCGGATGTTGGGCTGCAAATTTGGGTCCATCTACGTGGGCCTGGGGATCGCCTCATCATACGGCAAGCACCGTAACGCGGAAGCTGCTTTTAATCTGGTCAAAGAGCTGAATGCTCACACCAAATTCGTGATCGGGGCACTACGTGGCCACTGCAATGTGGCCGGCTTCAACCAGATCGCCTCATATCTCTACGGTTTTCCTTTCGGCCTGGATTTCTCCCGAGGATACCCCCGCTACAACCCGGGCGAGTACACAGCAGTAGACCTGCTCAGAGATAGAGACGTGGACGCGGCACTCATCGTCTCCGCGGATCCTGTCTCGCACTTTCCGGCGGCCTGCGCCGAGTATTTAGCCCAGATCCCGATGGCATGTATCGATATCGCACCCTGTCCCACTACTATGATGTCTGATGTGGTTTTGCCGGGAGTGATCGATGCCATGGAGTGTGATGGCACCTTCTACCGTCTGGACGATGTTCCCATCTATTTCCAGCCGTTCACGAAATCGCCCTTCAGCTTCACACAGAGCAATGCGGATACCATGGAGCAGATATTTGAGAAGGTCAAAGCTATGAAGACGTAAGCTTCGTCATGGCATAAAAGTCAGAGTGCAAACCCGTAGCAAGCAACGGGTTTTTTTATTCAATCGTTTAATCAGTTCACATCTTGAAACCGGCACAAGTTTATTCGACAACGCTGACCGGCTCCATAGACGCATTAATATGGCCGCCAAGATGTATTCTCCAAACATTATTGTGGTATTTTCCATCCAAGGCTGTATCATGACTTCTGCATTCATCGTCTTATGGCGATAAGTTTATATTTGAATATGTGGTTTGTGCACATTTGTCATGACACAGAAATGCGTCTTAGAATTGCGAGTGAAGATCCTGAGCGCCTTATCTGATCCCACCCGGCTGCAGTTGCTGGATTATTTATCAGGTGGCGAGCGATGCGTCTGCGAGATTCTCCCTGCATTTCACAGGTCCCAATCCACCATATCCAAGCATCTTAATATCCTCTATGAAACGGATATCCTGGAGCGCAAGATAGATGGCAAAAGGACAGTCTACTGCATAAAAGACCCACAGGTATTCGAAATAATTCACATGGTAGATTCACTGGCCCTAACGCAAATATCACAGCTTGCACAGGCAGGGGAAATTCTGGAGAAATCATTGAACAACAGGAGCTGATTTTACGGTTACGTACACCATCATGGCGGCCCTGCAAGCAGGGCTCTCAACATTGCTGGAATATTTATCGGCGCACGTTCTAACCTGTCTTGTGCCTGCATTCTTCATTGCCGGAGCGATCGCTTCACTCCTGCACAAGGAGACCGTGCTCAAGTACTTCGGAGCAGATGCGCCCAAATGGCTGTGTTACAGCGTGGCCGCCACTTCGGGCACGATCCTGGCCGTATGTAGCTGCACTATCCTGCCCATGTTTGCAGGTATCCAAAAAAGAGGTGCCGGGATCGGCCCGGCCACAGCCTTTCTATTCTCGGGTCCGGCCATCAACCTCCTGGCCATCATCCTCACGGCGCGGGTCCTGGGCCTGGATCTTGGGCTGGCAAGAGCTGTAGCTGCAGTATGCATGGCTGTGGTCATCGGCCTTACCATGGCTGCTATATTCCAGAAATCAGAACAGAAATGTGAACCAGCTCTTGCACCTGCCTTCCAGATAGGTTCAGACCCTGAGTTAGAAAGCCGTTCCGGCTATATCACAGGCTTATTCATGGCCATACTGGTGGCCATATTGCTGGTGGCCACCTCCGGTTTCATCGAATTGCTGCCCAAAGGCATAATCGTAGGTGTGCTGACATTGACTGCCGCCTTCCTTATGAAGACCTACTACCTGCCCGAGGAGAGGGAGGCATTCCTCTCCGAGACGGCGTGGCTCGCCAAGAAGATCTTTCCCCTGCTGGTGGTCGGCACATTTATCACCGGCATGATCGGCTACTTCTTGCCAGTGGAGTGGATTCGCACCATCTTCGGCACAAGCAGCTTTTCAGCCTGCTTTTTGGCGTCGGTTATCGGATCTCTGCTCTATATGCCCACATTGCTGGAAGTTCCCATTGTCGGCACGCTCTTCGGCTACAGTACCGGCATCACGACAGCAGGTCCTGCTCTATCCCTATTGCTGGCCGGTCCCTCTTTAAGCCTGCCCAACATGATAGTGATCACCAGGGTCATTGGTCTTAAGAAGGGAGGCGTCTATATTGTTCTGGTTGTTCTGATATCGACGCTTGTTGGCATGATTTATGGAGCAATTGTTTAGATACAGGTGAATAGAAATGGTGAAGATCGAAGTATTAGGAACCGGCTGTGCCAAATGCAAGAGCCTGCTTAAGAATGTGGAAAAAGCCATCGCAGAATCGGGCATTGAGGCAGAATTGATCAAGGTGGACAGCATCCAGGAGATCATGGACCGGGGAGTGATGATGACCCCTGCCCTTTACATCGACGGAAAGTCTGCAATGATGGGCAGGACCGCGACGGTGGATGAGATCAAGAAAATGCTCAATAAATAGGAAGGCAATTAATGAAAATGAGTTTACTTAAATCAAAACTGATGCTTATACCATTAATCTGCGCAACCCTACTGGCGGTCATGGCCCTATCTCAGAGCGCGCATGCCGGACCCGAATGTGCTTCCCTGGGAGGGGGCTGCGACGACGCTGGCTGGGATCCCATGGCCAAGCTGGATGAGATAGGAAAGCCAACCGACAATCAGGTGCAAATAGCTGCCAAGTGGCCGGAGAAATCGAGGACGATGCGCTGGAACATGAGCGCTTCCGGCCTTGACGATGAGGAAAAAAATATATCTGAGACTCCAGAGACTATTGAAGCACCCGAGACGGCCCAGAATGCAGATTCTGAAAAGACTGGTGAAGATACAGCCAGCTTAGTACGTAGCGATGGGGCCAAAGCGATTCTTGCACCACAGGGCTCAGTCTCAAATGCAGATATTCTGCTGGACGTGAGCGAGAACACCAGCACTCATATAGCAGGCTCTGTGGTCATACCCTACATGCAGTTCGATGTGCAAGCTGGTGTTTTGAAAAGCGTGCCTGAGATCACCCGAATCCTTGGAGACGCGGGAATTTCCCGCAATGATTCCGTAATAATTTATGGAGAATGCCTGCCTTGCGGTGGAGGGCCATCCGTGGCAACTTACATCTACTGGATGATGAAGGGGCTTGGTCATGAGAGGGTTAGGGTCCTGGATGGGACGGCCGAGGATTGGACCGCATCGGGATTAGCCATCACGAAAGATGTCAGGATACTTCCCGGCAAAACCTATTCGCCGGCAGAAACGGCAAATTACACTGCTACCTACGACTTTGTCAAGAGCGGACAGGGACAGATTGTTGACGCCAGAACACAGGAGGAATATGGGGCAGGAAGCATACTGGGATCGATCAGCATACCCTATGCCAGCGTGCTGAATGGGAAAGAGATCAAGAGCGAGGATCGGCTGAATAAGGTTTTCATGATGCTGGACAGAGATAAACCTGTAGTGGTTTTTACCAATACGGGCATGAAGGCCTCTGTGGTCTGGTTCGCCCTTGAAATGATGGGTTATGATGCCAGGCTCTACAATTACCGGGACTGGGTGGCAAACCAAGAGCTAAGGAGCGAGTCCGTCCATTAGGATATGGCAAAGTTGCTGGGTGAAGCCGGCATATCAAGTAATGATTCCCTGGTTATCGCGGGCGAATGTCTTCCCTGCGGCGGCGGGCCATCACCGGCCATTTTCACCTACTGGCTGCTCAAGTACCTGGGGCATGAAAATAATACCAGTACAAAATCTGCCACGAGACAGAAGGCCAACTATGTACCGATAAATAAGAGTATAAAGCCACATGCAGACCTGCAGAAGGTCTTTGCCGGGCTGCAAAAGGATCGTCCTGTTGTGGTCTACACCAATATCGGTGTCGAAGCATCTTTAGTCTGGTTTGCGCTTAATCTCTCCGGCTACGATGCCAGACTCTATTCCTGGCGAGACTGGCTGGAAAATCAGCCCCGGTTCAACTGCCATAACGGCATCCTTCCAGGAGGTACAGGCAAAAGCCGCGGAGAACTCGTCATTTAATTCATCACCAAATGATGAGGTCAAGCTCACAGTGAAAGGATGTGCAACCTGTGGATTTGGGTCACCGCAGGGCTTTGCCAACCTGGACCGCAAAGACGGCTATGTTCAAATCGGCTCCACTGGCAAGACGACTCCAACTTCTGCTGCTAGTGTACAGAAGGCGGACAGCACACTGCGCTGCACCGCGATCATAAATGCCCCCGACGGCTCTGAGGCGGCAAGGACGAGCCTGCTGCATACAACGGCAGGCAAATATTTGGGCATGTGGAGTGCCAACGTAGCTCCCGGAATATACAAGATGAGCTTGGTTGCCAGTGCTTTCGGCAATGCCGAGACCTTTGAGAATGTTCTGGAGATTGAGGTAACCGGTTAGGACCGGATGACTCGTTTGGTATTTTTTCTTTTTTAACCAATATGATTCGACTACCGAAAGCCTTCAATATCACTTAATAACATAAAATCACTCGAAGCATCTTATAGTCTAAAAGCTATTTGATTTTTCCTATAATGTTTTCGACAAAGAATATGCAGAAAACTAAAAATCTTTCTCTTTTTTTAAGTACATCGTCTCCCGAAGGTCTGGTTGATCCATTCTTTTATCTCATCTCTGACCCTTCGGAAGACTTCAAGCTGCTCCTCCACCGAGCCCGCAGCCAGAGCAGGGTCGGCAAAGCTTCTGTGAATAACCTCTTTTCCCCGGGGTGACTTGCAGGGCAGCTTCAGCTCTGTGCTGTAGATAGGGCAGGACTGTTTGGCCCGATCGCAGACAGTGACCGCCAGGTCGAATACGGTATCCTCAAATTCCTGGAGCGATTTGGAGCGCGAAGCGGATATATCGATGCCGACTTCCAACATGGCCCGCACGGCGCGGGGATCGATAGAGTTTCCAATCCCCGTTGGCGATGTAGGTGTTGCTCATGCGCACCACCGGCCTGTCCAGGCCCTCGGCGCGGGCATTACGCGCCTCCCCACCCAGGCGCGCTGCGGTCTTGCAAGATGCCATAGAACTAAGCCGAAGCTTGCAGAATTTGGCTTTTGGGCAGTTTACCGTTTTAAATGACGCTTTAAGTCTGGCAGCATCACAGCCCATAACTCTGGAAACTCACATTCAATGTTCTCAAGAACCCTTGGAGCCTCTTTATACACAAAATCATGATGATCTACATATATAAATAAAATCGTGTCGCTGATGACCATGTAAACAATAACAAAGGGATTAACATGCGATCCTCGTGTGTATTTTAGATCATGACTTTTTGGATCGCCAAGTTCAGGATTTTGGATAATTTGTTTAATTTTCTTAGAAAGCTTTTCATCCAATTTTTTATCTTTTTTAGTTAATTTTTTAAATTGTTTTTTAAAATCAAGCGTTCGCTTAATTTTATATGGCATAGTAGAAAATTACTCATTGCTCTGAAGATCGGCCAGGAAATCGTCTGCATTATCAAAGGTTTTCACCAGGCCGGCATTGTATTGCTTCATGCTACGAACCACGCCGGACTTGAACTCCTCTAGTACAGTCTCGTTGGTATTTATGGCAGAGATCATCACTGTCTGCTCTCTTCCCGGGGTATCTGAGCACGCCATTAGTAATATCTACCTGATGCCAGGTATTTAAGTTTAGCTCATGTCCACCCTAAAAAGGGGTAACTTAAATATTGAGTCCCCAAATCCTTATCCCGCTCCGCCCACCGTCGCCTCTGCTACCAGGAGGTGCGGCGATCCGTCGCTCACGGGCACCAATTGCCCTGCTTTTCCGCAGCGTCCGCTGTTGAACTTGAGGTCGCTGCCCACAGCCCTGACATGCATCAGAGTTTCGAGAATCTTGCCGGACAGGGACACATCGCGTAAGAGCCGCGCCTTCTCCCCATTTTTCACCAGATAGCCTCTCTTGGCATTGAACTGGAAGACGCCTTCGCCCGTGCTCACCTGGCCGCCGCGGCTGCCGGCCAGATAGATTCCATCGCCTAATTCACCGAGCATCTCTTCCAGCTTCCAGTCGCAGTTGGCGATGTAGGTGTTGCTCATGCGCACCACCGGCCTGTCCAGGCCCTCAGCGCGGGCATTACGCGCCTCCCCACCCAGGCGCGCCGCGGTCTCACGAGAATTGAGATACGATTTAAGGATGCCTTTCTCTACCAAAACAGTCTCCTTCGCAAGGCTGCCTTCATCATCAAATGGGTAATAACCATTGTTCATCAAGCTCGGATCGTCCTTGACAGTAACGTTTTCCGATCCGATCCTCTGGCCCAGCTTTCCTTCCAGACAGGAATCGCCTTCCAGGATGATGTCGCCCTCCGTGGCATGGCCTACCGCCTCATGAACGAAGACTCCGGCCAGCTCCTGATCAAGGATCACAGGATAGGTTCCGCCACGAGGAGCGCTCGCGTCCAGAAGAGCTACTGCCGTCTCTCCTACCCCTCTGGCCAAAGCAAGAGGGTCTTCCCGGTCAAAGATCTCCAGTCCCCCCACGCCCGACCGGCCCTCACCGTCCGTCTGGTAGAGTCCGTTTCTGTGGGCCACGGCGCTGATGACAAAGCCCATGCGCGTCATCTTTGACTCGATATCCAGGCCCTCCGAGCTGCTGTAATGAGCGGTAACATCCACTTCAGAGTATACAGCCTGTGTAGAAGAGACGCCTTTTACTTTAGCAGCGTCTTCAATCTCTCGCAGCAGAGCTACCTTCTCTTCCAGGGAAAGATTCCTGGGATCTTTCTTAACAGGAACCACAACGCTTCTGCCCTTAGGAGCCTCTGCCAGCGTAAGATCCTCGCGCCGGTCGATCTTCCTGGCGATGCGCTTGGCCAGATCGATCTCTTCCCCCAGATCGGTTACGTTATCTGTTGTCACAAAACCCCAGGCCCCACCAAAAAGGGCTCGCACAGCCGCTCCCTGAAACGGGGCCTGGGCAATTTCATCCAGCTTGCCGTTGTCCAGGACAATCCTGGTCCTACTGCCATGCAAGATGCGGATGTCGTAGAACTCCGGCGCCATTGCGTTTCAGATGCTCCTGTTGGGAATGGAGATGGTCTCCGGCAGGATGATTCCTATCTTTTTTTCGGTGGCAAACCTCTTCAGCTTCTCTATCAGCCGATTCCTCTGCCCACCCATGGCATACTCGAAGACCTCGCTCATATTGGCAACGGGAATGATCTCGATCATACTCTTGGTGGCTTCGTCAATGAGTACATCGCCCATGTTGGATTTGGGTATGAGCACCATCTTGATTCCTGCTTTCGCCGCTGCCTCGATCTTTTGCGTCACGCCCCCCACGGGCATGACGTCTCCGCGCACGGACAGTGAGCCGGTCATGGCCACCGACTGCTTGACGGGCACGCCTTCCAGGGCGGATATGACTGCAGTGGCAATAGAGATAGATGCACTGTCGCCCTCTACGCCCTCGTAGGTGCCGATGAACTGAATGTGCACATCCTTTTTGGTTATGTCCTCACCAAGGAACTTCTTGATGAGCACGGAGACATTGGTGACAGCTTCTCTGGCAATCTCCTGTAGCTTGCCCGTGGCTATGATCTTGCCCTCGTCCTTGGACTGCGCCTGTGTGATCTCTGCCATGATGGGCAGCACTATTCCAGAGTCGCCCATAACAGCCAGACCATTGACTCTTCCCACCTCGTCTCCGGAAGAGTGGAACATGCTGTAATCACGACGCCGCTCCATATAGCGGTCTGCAAGCTGCTGCTCCACCGACCGGGCCATCTTCTTAGCCTGCATGACGTGATCCATTTCGGTCAGGTTTGCACCATTGGCGCGGGCTATGTCCCCGGATACCCTGATCAAACCGCCAAGGTCTCGCAGCATCAGTGTGAGATGACCCTTGCGGCCGGACCTTCTCTTAGCTTCCCGCATGATCTCCGAGACAGCATCCCTGGTGAAGTGCGGTATTTTGCCGTCTCTTACAATCTCCTGGGCCACGAATCTGATGAGCTTGTTTCTGTTCTCCAGGGTGTCGTCCATGGTGTCTCTCATGTAGACCTCATATCCGTAACCCTTAATACGCGACCTCAATGCAGGGTGCATTCCCTGCACGGCGTCCAGGTTTCCTGCCAGGATCATGATGAAGTTGCAGGGCACGGGCTCAGTTCTGACCAGTGCTCCGGAGCTTCTCTCGCTCTGGCCGGTGATGGGATACTCACCCTCCTGCAGAGCAGTAAGCAGGCTTTGCTGCGACTCCGGGCGCAGGGTGTTTACCTCGTCTATGAAGAGAACTCCCTTGTTGGCCTTGTGAATGGCTCCGCATTCCACCCGCTCATGGGATGGCGTCTCAAGGCCTCCGGACTGGAAGGGATCATGGCGGACGTCTCCCAGAAGAGCGCCGGCATGTGCGCCGGTAGCATCCACATAAGGCGCCTTCTTTTTGGCGTTGTTGTCCACCAGGAGCTTGGGGACCATGGCGTCCTCTTTGGGCAGCATATAGCGCAGTGAGAGAAATATGAGCGCTGCTGCAATGATTCCGAAGAGGAGCTGGCCCGTATAATAGGCATATACTATCAAAGCCATTACTATGAGCATTAAGAACATATTGCGCGTCTGGACCTTCTTTCTGGCCTCCATCTTCTGGGCATCGACTATCTGCTTGCCTCTGCCGGCAGGCACGATGCGAACGCGCGGTGTGTTGCTATCCTCTGGATTGGAATAGACCAGGACATCCTGTAGCTCTTCCACGGGAAGTAGCTCGCTCATGGCCTTACCTAACATGGATTTCCCAGTTCCCGGCGATCCGATGAGCATGACATGGCGTCTCTGGCGTGCCGCCTTTTTGATCACTTCCACGGCTTCATCCTGGCCAATCACATGATCTATGAGGCTCTCAGGCACGGTTATGCTGCTGGTATCATTGAAATCAATATCCCCTAGCAGCTCTTTCGACTCGTCTTCAGAAGTCAATTTTTCGGCCCTCATATCGTCTTTTAATCCTTCTTGACTATATATCTGGTGCTTTGTTTCCATACTCATTCTGGTCCTTTTAATCTGTTCTTATCCGTTAAAATCCCGGATCATTTTGAGGTATTCTTCTTGCATTCCTTTGGACAGATGGGGCTTAATAAGCTCATGCGCTCTTTGGAAATGCTCTCGTGTCACCAGTATCCTATCAATGATCAATTCTTCTCGTTTCATGTTTGGCGTTATATGCTCTTTTAAAGCAAGCATCCCGGCTTCCCGGCAGAGCATCTCTAAATCCGCACCGGAATAGTCTTGTGTCATCCCGGCCAGCCATTGGGCCTGGACACCGGATGAGGCCATGCGGGAGAGATAAATCTCAAGTATTCTCTCTCGTGCCTGGTTGTCAGGCATGGGAATATAAATTAAACGATCGAATCTGCCGGGACGCAGCATTGAGCTATCCAAGAGATCCGGCCGGTTGGTTGCCGCTACTATTACCACATCTTTAAGCAGCACCAGCCCATCCAGCTCGGTTAGGAATTGGCTGACCACCCGCTCTGTAACGTTCGTTTCCGATACGCTGCCCCGGCTCGGAACTATGGAGTCAATCTCATCGAAGAATACCAGGGCAGGAGCTGCCTGGCGGGCTTTGCGAAAGACCTCTCTAACCGCACGCTCCGATTCGCCCACCCACTTGCTGAGAAGTTCCGGGCCTTTGACGCTGATGAAGTTCAAATTACTCTCTGTAGCCAGAGCTCTTACCAGGAGGGTCTTGCCAGTTCCCGGCAGGCCGTAAAGAAGAATGCCGCGTGGGGGACGAACGCCTACGGCCGCAAAGGCTTCCGGATACTTGAGCGGCCACTCCACAGCCTCAATAAGAGACTGCTTGACATCCTCCAGGCCGCCTACCTCATCCCAGTGTACCTCAGCCACCTCAACGAATACTTCTCTCATGGCGGAGGGCTCAATTCTCTTTAGAGCCTCTTTGAAATCCTCTTTGGTAACCCGAAGACTCTCCACGATCTCGGATGGTATATCCTCGCTCACATCCAGGTCGGGAAGCGCCCTCTCCAGTGTTCGCATGGCCGCTTCTTTGCAGAGAGCATAAAGATCCGCTCCCACAAAGCCGTGCGTGGCATCTGCGATCTCTTTCAAGTCCAGGGAGACATCGAGAGGCATGCCCCTGGTATGAACATAAAGCACCTCCAACCGGCCGGTCTTATTCGGAATGCCAATCTCAATCTCTCTGTCGAAGCGTCCTCCTCGACGGATGGCCGGATCAAGGGCATTGGGCCTATTGGTAGCTGCAATTACTATTACTTCTCCGCGCGAGGATAGGCCGTCCAAAAGGGCCAGTAGCTGAGCCACCACACGCCTCTCCAGGTCGCCAGACACCTCCTCGCGTTTGGGAGCGATCGAGTCGATCTCATCGATGAAGATGATTGTAGGTGCAGATTTTGCGGCCTCTTCGAAGATCTGGCGCAGCCGTTGCTCGCTTTCTCCATAGAACTTGGAGACGATCTCGGGACCTGAGATGGATATGAAGTTGGCGTCGGTCTCGCTGGCCACGGCCCTGGCGATGAGCGTCTTTCCGGTGCCGGGCGGTCCGTGCAGCAGCACCCCGCGGGGTGGATTGATGCCCAGGCGAGAGAAAAGCTCCGGATGGCGCAGTGGAACTTCAATCATCTCCCTGATCTCTCTTATCTCACGGGAGAGGCCGCCGATATCCTCGTAGGAGATATCCCGCACTTGCAGTGCCAGCTCTTCTAAAGTCTCTCTGGTGATGCTGATGATCGTCTCGGAAGTTACGAGCACTGCGCCGGCAGGCAATGTGCTGACCACGACCAGGTTGAGGCTGTTATTGATCATCTCCACGCGCAGCATCTCACCCTTGACAATTGCCCTTCCTTGCAGCATGCTGAGCAAGTACTGCGGCCCGCCCATGAGCCGGACCTGGCGCGTAGGAGCAACAACGATCTTTCGAGCCGGTCTTGCCTCGGCCCGAGTGACAGCTACTTTGCTGTCTATCCCTGCACCAAGGTTGGCGCGCATATTCCCGTCTATTCTGATCAAATCCTGGGGATCGTCAGGGTTCCCGGGCCAGGCTATGGCGTAGAGCTTATCTTTTCCTTTGATCTCCACCACGGCGCCATTTTCCAGAGAAAGGGAGGCAAATACATCGGATCCAATCCTGGCCACACCCTTGCCCGCATCTTTATGATAAGCTTCAGCAACACGAAGCTGCAAAGAGACAACTTTTTTTGGGCCTTCCAATATCCCTTCTTCGACAGTCCCTTCTCCATTCATTATTTAATGCTCCATTTTTTATCCAGCAAACGCACAGCTCCACGCTCTTCCAGCCTCTTGAGTCGATCTGTTACCACAATCTCTGGAACTTCCAGCCTCATGGCAAGATGCATAGCATCATCATCTCCTGAGAGAAGTGCCATCAGAATCTCCGCCTCCGACTGGTTTTGTGCATAGCTTCTGGCCGTGCTGCAAGCCATATGTTTGATCTCCATCTCTCTAGATTCGATCTTGTCCAGGAGAGTACGCAGTTCCAGCCTTTTTTTCTCCAGGGTGGATAGCTCCTCGCTCAAGAGCTTGATATCCGGGACCAATTCCTCATCTTCTACTATTGGTGCGTCCTCGGAGAGAAAGGCTCGCACGCCGTAAGAATGAGGCGACAGCGCCACCTCCAGGACCGTCTTTCGGACTATGCGGAAATACTTTCTTCTTCCCTGGTCCTGATAGCATTCCACCAGGCCGGCTCTCTCCAGCATTACCAGGTGATCGATGACCGCCTTTGGCCCGACATCCAGTCGCTTGGCCATCTCATTGAAATAAAAAGGGCGAAAGGAGAGGAGTTGAAGTATGCGCCTCCTATTTTCGTTCCCCAGGATATCTAAAAGCTCAACTGGATCCAATATCATCACTCGGCTATTAACTATTGAACTTTAAGTTAGTAACGATAGGTTTAATAAGCTTTGCGGTGCCGGGGCAGTTAGCGGATGCTAAGGACGAACCCGAATGATAGAATGCCGATTACTGCGAGAAGCAAATCGACCATCTGAGCGTGGCCCACCCTCCAGCGCGCCAGAGCAAATTTTGTGCTGATCAGCACATGCACCAGGAAGAAGAAGACCAGGAATGGGTCCAGCTTGGTGTGCATACTTACGGCCTGTTGCAGGGGCAGCAATGATCTGTTCCACCAGGCATATCCTGAGATGAGGAAGATGATCATGAAGATAAGAAGCATCCAGGCGCAGATTCTGTTTAACTTGACGAGAAGTCGGCCAGTATTCAAAGCAAATTCACCGCATTGTCTATTGCACTTCGCAGTTATTAATTGATGGTACGGTATAGATAAAATTTTTAAAAGATGAGCTGCATGCAGCCACTGATGTCTTCACTCGTCAAAATCTCAGAAATTGGACTCTATCTGCGTTGCCCCCGGCTGATTTTCTTTGAAAATCTGAGAAATACGCCCCATAAGATTGATACCAGGCAGATCCTCCTGAGAAGCCTCATGCTCTCATTTTCCCAAAAGGAGGATCTGGAAGGCCAGCTTAGAGAGAGCCTGGCCAGGCTGGAAGTGGAGTTGCCTTTGGTTTATGAGATCGAGCAGGATGAGGTGGAGCCGGCCTGCCGGGAGCTGGAAACAGAGATTGCCGCCATTGCCCGGGGCCTGGCTGGACAACTGGATCGTCTGCTTCCCTGCCAGGCTGAAGTTGACCTCTATTCCGATAAACTGGGCCTTTCCGGCAGGCTGGACCGCCTGGCACCGGGCGGCACCCCATGCCTCATTCGCACCGGCCAGGCCCCGCAGGACGGCATCTGGAAAAGGGACAGGCTCATGCTGGCGGGCTATGCTCTGCTTCTGGGCGAGAAGCACAAAACGCACATAAATCAGGGACTGGTGGAGTATCCGCGCCAGGGATTGGTGCGAGCTGCTGAGATACACAGCGTAGATAGAGCGCGAGTGCTGCGCATTCGGGATAGGATAAGGCAGATAAAAGATGGCAGGCTCCCCGACCGGCCCGATGATGCACCCTGCCGGGACTGTGGGGCCGCGGAGATTTGCAGCGCGAGGCACAGTCTGGCGTCGAGATTTTTTTAGGAGTATTTCGGGCAGATTCTAACTTGCTTGGAATGCCGCTAAAATCGATTGAAGTGATGTACCAGGGATCTTCGAGATTCAGTGCTATTTTAAAGAGGGATTCCTGTGAGATCGACACAGCATATTTTCTAGTAGGAGTTGCTTTAAAGGTTTACCCTGCTACCCACAGAGAATAGCGAGGAACCAATAAAGAGAACTGTTTAGCAGGATTATGGAACATGGTGCCGAGCATCAATTACAATTTACCTTTCTGAATAGTTCACGGCATCTCTTTATCCTTCTCCGCCAGGCCCAGAACATTGAGCAGTCCCAACAGGTTCTCTCGCGATAGTGATCCGTCGGATACCTTCTTTAGAACCTCTTTGGCATTGAAGGCCACACCCAGGCCGGCGTTCTTGATCATGAGACAGTCGTTGGCTCCGTCGCCCACGGCCACGATGTTGTCCGAGCTGATATTCTCCAATTTCGCCAACTGGTAGATGATGCCTCCCTTGGCCTCAGCATCGATGATCTCTCCTTTGATCTCGCCTGTGAGAAATCCGTTCTCAATCTCCAGCTCATTGGCAAAGGTGTAGTCAAAGCCGAGCTGCTCTTTGAGCACATCGGTAAAATAGGTAAATCCGCCACTGATGAGGGCTATCTTGTAGCCCACATGCTTCAGGTGATGCAGCAGCTCCCCAGATCCGGGGGTAAGCTGCAGATCGGAAGCAATCTCCTGCAAGGATCTCTCCGGCATCCCTTTGAGGAGGCGCACCCTCTGGCGCAGCGACTCCTTGAAGTCCATCTCCCCATTCATAGCCTTCTCAGTAATCGCTTTTACCTGCTCGTCCACTCCAGCAAATCCGGCCAGCTTGTTGATGATCTCAAAATCGACAATGGTCATGTCCATGTCAAAAACGATGAGCCGCTTCTCTTTGCGAGAGCGTCCCAGATCCTGAATCACCACATCCAGGCCGAGAAGCTCACAATCCTTCTTCAGCTTATTCTTGCAATCATCTTCATCGCAGTCGGAAAAGTCCACTACAAATTCAATGGAGATGAGGTCGCCGCGCGCCGTGACCGATGCCCGCTCGATATTTATCTCATTTCCAGCGGCCACTTTTGCAGCATCGCGGATGATGCCCGCCCGATCTTTGGCCAGAATGGTGACCACGTGCAGGCTCTTTTTTGATTTGCGCCGGCCCCGGTACTCACCGAGAGGCAGGAAGTTGAATTTAATGCCGAGATCGTCGGCCTTTCTTTGCAGCCACGCCTGCAGCTCGTCGGCCGTGACGCGTGCGTTGGCAAAATCAGCCACCACAGACATGACAAATATACCCTGCATCACGCGCTGATCCATATCCACGATATTCACATTCTGCTGGGCAGGTTCATCCAGGATATCACGAATCAGTCCTGGACGGTCTTTGCCCAGGAAGGAGATTACCCATAAATCATCGTTCAGAGGGCATGTCCCCCATTTCTATGCGGCTGCATCGGAGACAAAGCTAACCATTCATGCCTAAATACTTTTTCAGCCCTCAATCCTGGCGCTTCTTCTTCAGTTCGGCAACTCTCATCATCAAGAAATTTATAAATATCTCTTCAGCCAGCATGCGTATATCGCTCGACTTTTTTTACCTCGGCTATGACATCAATGTGCAATGTAACTGCGACAAAGATCAGGCCGACAAGAGTGGCAGAGGCTGACCCCGTCAGCATATAAAAATCTCGCCAGGAATTTACAGACTCGATAAAAGAATTTAGGTCAAAGCACCCCTAACACAAGTGATTTTCCTTTTCGGGAAGCTGTATTTATTATTCTGCCATATCATCGTCTTTGCAGATTAGGTTTTATTAGCAACTCATTCTCTTCTCGTAACCAGCTTCCTCAATTCATCGGCTAAAAATACAGTACTTGAGACGGCAAAGATTGTAGCCCATTCATGAAGCGACAGAGAAACCGTTCCCAGAGCCGTCTGGAAGAAAGACAGTTCTGTTGCCATAAGCTGCAAGGCTATGGATACAACTATCGCCGCTATCAGATATTTATTGCTGAACAGTCCTATCTTGAAGACGGACTTATCTCTGGACCTGCAATTGAGCGCGTTGAATATCTGAAACATGGCCATTGTGGTAAAGCCCAGTGTCTGGGCCTTTTGAATGCCTTCTGTGCCAAGCTCGCTGGTAAACACCCACAGAGTTCCCGCGGCCATGAATGCAGCGACAAACAGAACATTTTTTATTATGTCCATATTGATGATGTTTGCCCTGGGATCTCTGGGCGGCTGGTCCATCACATCCTCTTCTTTGGGCTCCATGGCCAGATTTATTACCAGCAGCCCGTCGGTCACCAGATTAACCCACAGGATCTGCACCGGAGTGAAGATCAGCACATTTAAGGCCAGGAATATCAGAGCCACCAGGATGGTGAGTATCTCACCTGCATTTGTGCTGATCAGATATTTTACCACCTTTCTGATATTCTCGAAGATGACCCGGCCCTCTTCCACCGCGTTCACTATGCTCTGGAAGTTGTCGTCCGTCAGAATCATATCTGCTGTCTCTTTGGTGACATCGGTTCCGGTTATGCCCATGGCAATGCCGATCTCAGCCGCCTTGAGGGCGGGAGCGTCATTGACTCCGTCTCCGGTCATGGCCACGATGTGCCCTCTTCTTTGCAGCGATTGAACTATGCGGTGCTTATGTTTGGGAGATACACGGGCGAATACGGATGATTCCTGAATCAAGCCGTCCAGCTCTTCATCGCTCAGGCCGTCCAGGTCCAGGCCGGTCAGAACCTTCGACCTTTCCTCATAGATTCCAATCTCCCTGGCTATGGCCTGGGCGGTTACCTTATGATCTCCCGTGGCCATGGTAACCTTGATTCCCGCTCTCTTGCAAAGCTTTACAGACCTGATGGCCTCTGGCCTGGGCGGATCGATCATACCTGAAAAACCGGAAAAAATCAGATTGCGAGGCCCATTCCTTTTAAAATTTTCAATCTCTTCCGGGGCGATAGCGACATAGGCCATGGCCAGAACCCTCAGGGCCTCTCCAGCCATCTGGGAGCCAGCCGCAAGATAATCATCCTTTTTCTCCCTGGTGAGGTCCGCTAATTTTCCATTCTCCAAAACACGGGAGCACATATCGAGGATCGTCTCCGGCGCTCCTTTGAGCAGTGCCAGCACCTCTCCCGAAGCAGTGCGGTGAATGGTTGACATGTACCTGTTTTTGGGATCAAAGGGTATCTCGTCGATGCGGGGATAGCTTTCATCAAGCTCGCTCTTCTGCAGACCGGCTTTGGCCGAAGCCACCACCAAAGCGCCCTCAGTCGGGTCTCCCAGAATTTCCCATCTATCTTTCTCTTCTTTATGGGTTTTAAGAGAGGCATCATTGCACAGGGCCGCGATCTTAAGAAACATGGCCAGGCCCTCGTCCTCTGCTGCCTTCAGCGGCACTTTGTCCAGCTCAAAGCCGCCCTCGGGCTGAAATCCGATCCCTGAGACATCAACCATGCGACCCGCCAGGAATATCTTTTGAACCGTCATCTGATTGGTGGTCAGAGTGCCGGTCTTATCAGTGCAAACCGCGGTGACCGACCCCAGCGTCTCCACAGCATCAAGTCTGCGGATGATGGCATGGCGGCCGGCCATGCGGCTGACTCCCACTGCCAGGGTGACGGTTATGGCAGCGGGAAGGCCCTCGGGGATGGCTGAGACGGCCATGGCCAGGGTAAAGAGAAACAGCTCGATGAGTTCAAATCCCCGCCAAAGACCAACGACCAGTGTCACGCTGCTGGCGAAGAGAGCCAGAATCATCAGTTTCTTGGAGAGATCCAGAGTGCGCCTCTTGAGGGGAGTCTCAGCTTTCTGTGTTTTGGTTATCTGCCGGGCAATCTTTCCCATCTCGCTCTTCATTCCCGTGGCAAATACAGCGGCTTTGCACCTTCCGGAAGTGACCACCGTCCCTGCAAAAATTAAATTATCCCTTTCCGCGATGAACAGGTCTCCTTCCAGAGTGTCGGCCGTTTTTCTTGCCGGCACAGATTCGCCGGTGAGCATGGATTCATCCACCTCTAAATTAGCCTGCTCGATGATGCGCGAGTCAGCCGGAACCTTTGCACCTGCCTCCAGAAGAATGATGTCTCCCGGAACTACCTCCTGGGATTTGATGCGCATCTCCTGGCAGATTCCCGCCTCCGGGCAATCACGCAGGACCCTGGCTTCGGCCGACGCCTGGGATCTGAGCGCCAAAATGGCCTCTTCCGCTTTATACTCTTTAAAAAAACCTAAGGACGTATTGATGCAAATCACGGCAATTATGACGGCGGCGTCTATCACCTTGTCTGCCAGGAAGGAGATGGCGGCAGCCAGTCCGAGGATGGCGATAAGAGGATTTTTCACCTGCTCGATTGCCAGAGCGAGCTTGCTCAGCTTCTTGCCTTCCTCCAGCTCATTGGGGCCTGAAGACTTGTAGCGTCTGACAGCCTCATCCGAACTCAGGCCCTTCGTGCTGCTATCCAATTTTTGCAGAACCTGGTCAGCGCTCAGGGCATGCCATTTATTTTCAGACTCCGGAGTCATTATATTATCACCTTATCTTAATAAATATATTTGCTAATATTTATAAATATGCTTCAGTTACATATCTGCGCATCATTCTGTGACTGTTAAAGAATGAGGCCACCATCCCAATGGAGTTGTTCATCATTTTTATCCAGTCGTCTCTTCTGTGGTAGAACATAGGGACAATTATATGCTCCAGCTTGCCGTAGAAATCCTCCCTTTCTCTCTTCCTGGCCTCTTCATAAGGCAAGTTCTCCCCCGGCTCCGGCCCTATCGCCCAGCCCGTTACTCCCTCTATCCAGCCTTCGATCCACCAGCCATCCAGGACGCTGAAGTTGATCACACCGTTATGTGCCACTTTCATGCCGCTTGTGCCGGATGCCTCCTGGGGAGGCAATGGCGTATTGAGCCAGACATCAACCCCGGAGACCATTTTGGCAGCCAGATTCATATCGTAGTTTTGAAGATATGCTATCTTGATGTCATCTTTTAAAACATTTTTGATCTCAAAGACTTTCTTTATGGCCTCTTTGCCCCTTTCATCACGGGGATGGGCTTTTCCCGCCAGCACCACCTGGATACGGCCTTTGCGATTTGCTCTAACCAGCCTCTCCAGATCTGTGAAGATAAATGCAGTTCTCTTATATTCTGTAGCTCTTCTGGCGAATCCAAGGGTCAGGGTTTCATAGTCCATATTAACATTAGTCTCTTTGTTTACATAGTCGATCAGATTTCTTTTTGCGCCCATATGCGCCTTCCAGATTTCGCTATCCGGGCTATTGTTGACCCGTAGAAGCATCTCTGGCTCATTGGCCCAACCGGGCATGTATTTATCGAAGATCTCTTGCAGGCATGGGCAGGTCCAGGTGAAGGAATGAACGCCGTTGGTAATGGAGTGAATCTCATAGCCGGGAAACATCTCCATAGATGTCGCCTTATGCCTTTTGGCAACGCCGTTTACATAATTGGAGAGATTCAGCGCCAGATGAGTCATATTCAGGCTGTCGGCACCTCCAAATCTCTTCAGTACATCGGCATCAATAAAATCTCCCAGCAAATCAGATACCAGCTCATAACTAAACTTATCGTGGCCTGCCTTCACCGACGTATGAGTGGTGAAAACGCATAGCTCTTTGACGGCCTCAGTGTCCATTGCATGTCTCTTCAATAGTTCCAGGGTGAGCAGGCCGGATTGCCCTTCGTTCAGGTGGTACTTCCTGATCTCATAGCCCAGTGCGTCGAGAATCCTAACACCGCAAATTCCCAGGATTATCTCCTGCTTTAGCCTGTAACTCTCATCACCTCCATAGAGATGATGGGTTATTGTTCTATCATCCGGGCTGTTTCCTTCCAGGTCGGTATCCAGAAACAGAACAGGAACCTCTCCGCCAGTTGGGCTTTGCAGACTGTATTGCCACGCCCCGACCCTGACTTCCCTATTTTGTATCTGCACCCTTACCTCTGCCTGCAATCTCACCAGTAAGTCCGAAGGATTCCATTCCATTGAATGCTCAATCTGTCCTCCTTCATAGTCAAGTTCCTGGCGGAAATACCCGCGTCTGCTAATGAGTGTGACAGCAACCAGAGGAAGATTCAGGTCTGCACTCGACTTTATGGTATCGCCTGCTAATGTTCCAAGCCCACCTGCATAGGTGGGAACATCGCTCAATAGACCGATCTCCATGGAGAAGTAAGCGATCTTCTTTTTCTTCAGTATGCCTGTCATAGAGGAAGAGTTCCTTTGGTTTTTGTCGGAATTTTTGTCATGATAGTTATAAATGCAATTGCTCTACATGCTTGCAGTTCTTGGATTTTGATATTGTCGAGGAAAAAACAAATATCCAAAAATTTATAAGCTATAATCCAAAACAATCATTTGGTGATTTGAATAGTTAAGATGAACGGCAGACCTGGCAAATCTCAAGGAAGTCCAACTGGTGGAGATAAGTTCGGACAGGAGTTCTACATGACCGCGGTTGAGATGGCGAGCATGCTACGAAGCCTGGCTGATGAAATCGAAGGCAGAGGTGTGGTAGAGGCATCCACAGAGAACTGGGCTCTTGGTGCAAGTCCCAGGGAGCCCCTTAAGGTCGAAGTGCAGTATAAACACAATCCAAGCAGGAGGGAGCTTGAGTTCCAGGTAAAGCTCAAGGAGAATCCCTGAAGATCCGCTGAAATTTTCACCAAAAATCATATCATCGAGTTCTTCAGAATACAGATCTGATGGGAACAACCGAAGACATTCATACAACATGCGTTTTTTGCGGCTGTGGGTGCGGTCTGGTCCTGCATGTAAATGACGGACAGATCTTGAAGGCCTCACCGGAGGTTTCGCATCCCGTATCCAGGGGTCGGTTATGCATCAAGGGCCGCCATGCCTGGGAGTTCCCCGGTCATGAAGACCGATTGCGTTTCCCTCTGGTCAGGAAGGGCGGGGCTCTGGTTAGATCCTCATGGAGAGAAGCCCTGTCCCTTTCCCTCGCCAGACTCAATGAGATCAAAAAAGCCGATCCTGCCTCATTGGGAGTGCTAACCTCGGCCAAGGGCACCAATGAGGAGAACTACTTATTGATGAAGCTGGCGCGCTCGGCCTTTCAGACCAACAATGTAGACAACGTGGCGCGTCTCTGTCACGCCCCTACGGTGGTGGGCCTCAATCGAACATTAGGCTGCGGGGCAATGACCAACTCCATCCGGAGTATCGCCGATGCTCAATGCATTCTTATTGTCGGGTCCAACACCATCGATCACCACACCATGTTTGTCCCTTATGTCAGGCTGGCCAGAAAGCAGGGTGCGAAGATGATCGTGGTTGATCCGCGCCGCACAAGCATGGCCCGCATGGCCGACATTCACCTTGCCCCAAATCCAGGAACCGACCTCGCCTGGATCAATGCCTTTCTCCACGTCATCTTCAAAGAAGGGCTGGAGGACCAAGAGTTCATATCCGGTAGAACCGAAGGGCTGCAGGAACTGATGCAGGTAGTGGAGCGGTTTTCTCCCGATAAGGCAGAGGCTATCACCGGCATTCCTGCTGCAAAGATCAGGGAGGCAGCTCTTGCCTATGGGTCGGCAGACCGGGGAGCTATCGCCTATGCCATGGGCATAACCCAGCATAAATCCGGAACTAATAACGTCCAGGGTCTGGCCAACCTGGCCCTGGCCACCGGAAATATAGGACGTGAAGGCACCGGGCTTTATCCTCTGAGAGGACATCAGAATGTGCAGGGTGCATGTGATATGGGGGCGCTGCCTGGAGTATATACCGGATACCAGCAGGTGGCTGCAGCCAGGGAGAAGTTCGAGAGCGCCTGGGGCCTCTCTCTGCCTGATAAGCCTGGAATGACGGCACTGCAGATGATGCAGGCTGCCAGGGACGGGCAGCTAAAGGGGCTGATCATAGTAGGAGAGAATCCCATGCTCAGCTATCCGAACAGCACAGAGATCAAAAAGGCCCTGGAGTCGCTGGAGTTCCTGCTGGTCTGGGACATATTTCCCACCGAGACCACCGTGATGGCCGATGTCGTGCTCCCGGGAGCATCATTTGTCGAGAAGGATGGCACTTTTACATCCATGGAACGCAGGGTGCAAAGGGTCAGACAGGCCGTAGCACCCCCTGGAGAGGCTCAGCCGGAGTGTAAGGTCATCTCACGAATGCTCCGTTTGTCAGGCATCTTAGGGGAATACAGCTCCCCGTCTCAGATAATGGAGGAGATAGCCTCTCTTACGCCTACATACGGCGGAATCAGCTATTCCAGGCTGGATATTATGGGCGGCCTTCAATGGCCATGTCCTCACCCCGGCCATCCTGGGACGGCCATAATGCACGTTCATGGATTTCCAAGGGGCAAAGCCAAATTCAGGCCGGCCGAGTATCAGGACGCCTATGAGACTGCAGACAGCGTTTTCCCATTGCTGCTGATTACGGGACGAAGCGGCCACAGGTTTCATACTGATACCATGACCAGACGTGCCAATCTGCCGGAGGCGGCATTGCCTGCTCCCGCAGTGGAGGTCAATCCTGAGGATGCAGAGAGATTAGGGATAGGTGATGGTGAGGCGGTCATCGTGAAGACGAGGCGAGGTCAAATAGCGATAGGAGCCACTATAACGGATAATGTGCAGCCTGGAACGATATTCATCCCCTTTCATTTCAGCCAGGCACCTGCCAATATCCTCACCGGTTGGGCAGTGGACGCATTGTCAGGAACCCCTGAGCTTAAAGTATCGGCGTCTAAGATAATTAGGGTGCAATGACATCAAGATGGATGCCAATTATCCTAATTTCCTGCCTGATTGAGGGATTTGAATGATATGGGATTTATTATAT
>CAZDLZ010000001.1:44156-45306 GCA_964506745.1 uncultured Methanotrichaceae archaeon
CCGTAATTCCCGCCGTCATCCTGTTCCTCTACGGCATCGAGAATTTCTCAGAAGAGGTGCGGCATGTGGCCGGCGAGCGCTTCCGGACTGTTCTGCAGAATGCAACCAAGACGCCCTTGCGCGGCGCTCTTGCCGGTGCAGCGGTCACGGCCATAGTCCAGTCCAGCACTGCAACCACGATCATATCCATTGGCCTCGTTAACGCAGGAGCAATCTCTTTCATAAATTCCCTGGGGCTCATAATAGGCGCAAACGTAGGAACAACCCTCACTGCCCAGCTTGTTGCCTTCAAATTGACGGCATTCGCCCCTTTATTTGTGATCCTGGGATTTGCCCTCAGCCTGATTCGCGGCCCCTATCGAGCCTATGGCAAGCCGGTCTTTTACTTTGGGCTGGTCTTCTACAGCCTGAATCTGATCTCTTCGATAGTATCCCCACTGCAGGGAAATGCTGAAGTGCTCTCCCTCTTATCCATGACAGACAGCATCTTCGCGGCAATTGTAATCGGCTTTGTCATAACCAACATATTCCAGTCAAGCTCAGTTACCGCTGGCCTTATCGTCGTCATGGCGCAAAGCGGTCTTATCACCTCGGCCCAGGCCATACCGGTAATATTGGGTGCCAATATCGGCACAACGACCACCGGTCTTGTCATCTCCCTCTCCATGAACACGGCAGCAAAGCGATCGGCAGTAGCTCAGTTTCTCTTCAATTTCCTGGGTGTCCTGTTCTTCCTGCCTTTAATAGGCGATTTTTCCATGCTTATCGAAGGAATCGGGGGAACGGAGGCCATGCAGGTGGCAAATGCCCATCTCATCTTTAACTTTGCATCAGCCACCATATTTCTGCTGGCCGTGCGACCTTTTTCCAGCTTGATCATGAGACTGCTGCCGCAAAAGGACGGCGAGATTGTATTTGTAACCGATCATATCTCTTCAAAGCTTCCTGAAGACATCTCACAGGCCATCTCACTGGTGGAACAGGAAATCGTGCACCTGCTCAAGATCTGTAAGGACATATTTGAGAGCACCATGCGGGTTGCAGCCGGAAAGCATGATATGTGCACCAGGATTGAGCATTCCAGGGACTATGTCGATTATCTGCACTCTCAGATCATGGCCGCTGTTGTCTCTCTGACCAACCGGGAGAT
>CAZDLZ010000001.1:45316-58220 GCA_964506745.1 uncultured Methanotrichaceae archaeon
GCGCGGGTATCGGATCTATGTGGATTGATGGCTCAGCAGATGGTCTCCATGTCCAGAAGCTTCTCATCCATTTATGAGAAGAACGCAGAACTATCCCCAGAATCTTACAGGGGGATTGAAGATATGGCATCTCCCTGCCGGGGAAACATAGAATATCTTATAAATGCCTTCCCGCAGATGCCGGAGGATGTTGATAGAAATATGCGCTCCAACGATGAGCTTTTGCGCTGGACCCTCAATTGGAACTATAAGACCTACCTCATCAGGCTGGCGGCAAAGAGCACTGCCGGCGGCATGTTCTCTGAGATCCTCTTCTCTTTTGAGAGAATCGGCTCCATAATTCGTGAACTGAGAAAGACCTGCATATCGATGGGCATCCCAGCTTCCGCACTGAACGTGCCCGATCTCATCAAACTGCCCCATCTGGACGAAGGGGTTGGAGATGACGAAGAGTCGAAAGATTAAAATTTTCTACCGTCAATTGAGAAAATTGTTTTTTGTGGATGACAGGTGCTGGAAATGATACTTAAAGCAGTATTTTTGGGATTGGAAGCCGGAGGCAAAGCAGTTGCCGCAATGAATGTGCAAGACGCTGAGCGCTTGGGAGTCTTGAGCCTCGCCAGGATTACGATTCGGTTTAATGGAGCAGAGCAGGCCGCGATAGTTCATTCATCCACAGAGCTCATGCAGCCGGGTTGCATAGGGGTCTGCAGAAAGGTTTGGACCGGCCTCGGCATGAAGGAAGGCTCGGATGTCGAAGTGGAGATGGCAACATTTCCTGATTCGCTTTATTTTATAAGAAACAAGCTGAATGGAAGAAAACTGGCATATGATGAGATTCTGGAGATTGTTGAGGATACCGTCAAAGAAAAGCTGAGCGATGTGGAGATCAGTGCTTTCGTGACTGCCTTGCACAGCTTCGGCCTGGATCTGGACGAGGCAACCAACCTCTCCATGGCCATGTTCAAAACCGGCAGTTCGATGAAACTGGACAGAGAGTTAGTCGTCGATAAACACTCCATTGGAGGGGTGCCCGGAGACAAGACGACTCTGCTGGTGGTTCCGATTATTGCGGCCTGCGGGCTAACGATACCAAAAACCTCTTCCGGGGCCATCACTTCGCCGGCAGGTACTGCTGATCGGGCTAAAGTCCTTATGCCGGTCGATCTGGATATGGGTGAGATGCAGGTGGTAGTGGCAAAAACCAATGGCTGCATCGTTTGGGGAGGTTCAGTCCATCTTGCCCCTGCCGATGATATCTTTGTAAAGGTCGAATATCCTCTTTCTATAGATCCTCTGCTGCTGCCATCCATTATGAGCAAGAAGAAAGCCGTCGGAGCAAACCTCCTGGTCGTCGACATCCCCTGCGGCAGAGGAGCTAAGGTGAAGACTATCGGTGAGGCGGATCTTCTGGCCAAGGATTTTTTGGAGATCGGCAGCCGCCTGGGAATAAAAGTGAGATGCGCGGTCACCTACGGCGAGCAGCCGATAGGCTACGCGGTAGGTCCTGCTCTGGAGGCGAAGGAGGCCCTGCAAGCTCTGATGGGGAGAGGACCTCCTTTGGACCTGATTGAAAAAGCAACTGATATCGCGGGAATGATCCTGGAGCTGGCAGGAAAAAGCGACGGCAAGAGAATTGCCGCAGAGGCTCTAAGATCCGGAAAGGCTGAGCAGAAGATGAGAGAGATAATTGCGGAGCAGGGCGGAGATCCAAAAATAAGTCCTGAAGAAATCGTTATCGCAGATCACCAATTCACATTCCAATCCGACAGGTCCGGGCATATGCTCTGGATAAATAACTCTTCAGTTGCCGATCTGGCAAGGCTTACAGGATGCCCCAAGGACTCAGGAGCCGGAATGCTTATCCACAAGAAGATCGGGGACGCTGTGGATAAGGGCGAACCGCTATTCACCATCTTTGCACAGAGAAGCGCCAATCTTCAGCGCGCTCTGGACAGGCTGGACGGTCTAAAGATCATGGGCGTCGGTGATCGGATGGAGATGCTGATTCATGAGGTTAGGGAGAGGCCGGTTATTAAGCGGTCGTTTGCACTGGACCGGTAAGCTTTGCAGAAGAGATGGGATTGAAGGCTCTTCGGCATTTTTTTATTATTTATTGCTGTAGACCCAATTTTCTACAGATCGATCAGTGTTGATATGGTTATGATCAGCAAGACCGCTGGTATAGCATATTTTGTGAGGAAGTTCAGAGTGCAGAGACAGACTTCAGTTGTGCCTGTCATGCCCTTTTGCACATCAGATTTCATGAACCATTTGAAGATTAAGGCTACCAGGAATGCTGCAATGGGCAGTCCCATAGTTCCAACGGTTTCATCCATCAGATCCAAGATTTGCTGTCCCTGGAACCTCAAATCGACCTGACTATAGCTGAGGGCCGGAGCAAGACCTGTGATGATGAGAATTATGGTCAGGATTAAGCTGGCTTTTCTTCTGGTCATTCCCGTCTCTCCCATAATCGATGCCACATTGACCTCCATCATTGAAATCGCCGAGGTGAGTGCGGCAGAGAAGAGCAAGGCAAAGAATGCAATGGAAAAAAAACTGCCGTATGGCATCAATTCAAAGGCTTTCGGCAGGGTGGTAAATGCGAGCTCTGCACCTGCCGTGGGCTGCAGGCCGAAGGTGAATACCAGGGAAAAAATCGCCGTTCCTGCCAGCAGAGCTGCAGTAATGTCGGATATGGTGATGATAAACGCTGATTTCGTTATGTCCGTTTCTTCCGGCATATAAGCTCCATAGGTGATGAGGATGCCCATGCCTACCGATAAGGAAAAGAAAGCCTGGCCAAATGCTGCGCTCCAGACCCCGGATCTGGCAAGCGCCGAGATCAAGAAATAGGCTACCGGCTGCATTGATGAGGTAAAGGCTGAAAAGGCGATATCTCTGCCCAGAAGAGAAAAAGTCAGATAGGCAAGCGTCCAGCCCATTATTACCATATAGTAGCTCAGTATCAAGAGGACTATCAGGCAAATGAGCCAGCCGAATATCTTGAGCTTCTCTCCGGCAAGGGCGAAGGAGGAGACCACACTTGATCTCAGGTGTCTTCCCACCGCCATCTCCAAAATCATAAGCGGGACTGCAAAGCAGAGCACCGCTAAAAAGTATGGGACTAAATATGCTCCGCCGCCATTCTGCCCTACCACAGATGAGAAGCGCCAGATATTGCCTATGCCCACCGCGGAGCCTATGGCGGCAAGAATAAATCCCAAATTAGAAGACCATCTCTCCAAGTCTCAGGCACCTCCTTTTGCAGCGAAAAAGCCGACGGCTGTCATTAAATAATAAAAAAGGAATATGGAGACTATTTTTCTGATCTGACTACCATGACGGGGCGGTTGGCGATCCTGGCCGTCTCATAGGTCGTACTTCCCACAACCATCTGCTGCAGCCAGCCTGCTCCATGAGAACTCATGGCAATCAATGATGCGTCCTCCCTTTCCGCCAGTTTTGCGATCTCCTGGGGGGCGTCTCCAACCTGCACATGAACCTTAACCTTTAGATCAGGCCTCTCGATCTCTCTGGCAATGGCGTTGAGCTTGCCGGCAGCATCCTTTACCTCGGCGTCGATGTTCTCATCACTCTCGCCGCTGGCAACTACATATTGAAGACCGATCTGACCAATGCCTTTAAAATCCTTGGCAAAGTTAATCGCTTTTTTTGACTCATCGGAAAAGTCCGTGGGGCAGACTACATTTGTAAAGAGGCTTTGGCAGAATTGCCCAAGTTTTTCTCCTTCCAGAGTTTTATATCTCATTATCAGGAGATTGATGTGACCATAGAGCAGTACGTTTCTGGAGACGTTTCCCAAGAAGAGGCCACTTACCCGCCCCCTTCCTCTGGCTCCCATCATTATCAAAGAGGCTTTTTCTTCGTCAGCAACTTTCTCTATTGTCCTTGCGATGTCGCCGTCCAGTATTGCCTCCACCCTGGTCTTTACATTGAATCTGAGGGATTGGAGGTACAATTTTTGCTCTTCTATCATTTTTTTGGCTTTTTCAACCTCTGCTACAGGATCCCAAACCCTAGAGACAGTTGATCTGCGGATTACGTGCAGTAAAACCACATCTCTTTCACTGGGAAGCTCGCTGATGCATTCCAGTATATTCTGAGAGTACTTCGAGAAGTCTGTTGGGACTAAGATCTTTTGTAGCATGAGAATCTTTTTGTACCTGATTGTTAATTAATTTATCTGATGTGAGAGTCTCACAGAGCTGCTTTTAGAGGGATTCAGCCCAGAGATCCAGCCGGTTTGGAGATATTTCCTGGCGGCAATTCCTTAGTCGATGAGATAGCAAATTATAGAAGGATGTGAGTACCAGATAGAAGCAAGAGGTCGTCTATGTACATTTCTTACATGCTCATCAATGGAAAAGAGGTCGTCTCCTCATCCAGCAGAGTTGAAATCATCTACAATCCTGCAAACCAAGAGCCTGTGGCAGAGGTCTATGTTGGCTGCAAGGAAGATGCGAGGCTGGCCTTGCAGGCTGCAAAGAATGCTTTTCCCATCTGGTCGGTAACTCCCAGTGCAAAGCGGGCCGATATTCTGCACGATGCCGCCAGGCTGGTTCGAGAGCGGTCGGAGAAGATCGCCCGGCTGCTTACTCAAGAGATGGGCAAGCCCCTCAAGAACGCCAGAATGGAGGTCCTCTCCTCAGCGGATATCCTTGACTATTATGCAGAAGAAGGCAAGAGAAGCTTTGGCCAGTGGATCACCTCTTCGCACAGTCGCAGCATCGTGCTCCGCCAGCCCGTAGGCGTCGCTGCACTCATCACTCCCTGGAACTTTCCCGTGGACCTTTTGGCCTGGAAGGTCGGGCCTGCTCTCGCCGCAGGATGCACCTTCGTGGCCAAGCCGCCAAGCAAGGCCCCGCTGGCCGCTACGGAGTTTGTGCGGGCCGTCTGCGAAGCCGGCCTGCCGGCTGGCGCGGCCAATGTGGTGCACGGGCCGGGCGGCGAAGTGGGCGCAGAGCTTGTGGAAAATCCCATCTCTCGAAAGATCGCCTTTACCGGAGAGACAAAGACCGGCCGCGAGATTATGGCCCACGCTGCTGCGCATATCAAGCGCGTCTCTCTGGAGCTGGGCGGTCAGTCGCCCTTCATCGTCTGCCCGGACGCCGACCTGGAGGCGGCTGCAGCGGCTGCAGCGCAGCGTGCTTTCTCCAACATGGGCCAGATCTGCATCAGCGTCAATAGAATTTATGTGGCAGAGGAGGTGGCCGAGGGATTCACAGAAGCGCTGGTCTTGCGGGCCGAGCGGCTGAAGATCGGCAACGGCCTGGGGCCGGATGTGGACCTGGGTCCCATGTTCAGCCGGGCGCAGCGGGAGCGGACGAAGGAGCATGTGGCTGATGCGATTGAAAAGGGGGCAAAGCTTCTCACCGGCGGACAGGAGCCTGAGGGCGAGGCCTACGAAAAGGGCTACTTCTTCCAGCCCACGGTGCTTTGCCGGGCAGACCACAGCATGAGGGTCATGCAAGAGGAGACCTTCGGGCCGTTGGCGCCGATCATGAAGTTCAGGACGCTAAAAGAAGCGATAGCTCTTGCTAACGATACTGAGTACGGTTTGGCTGCCTACATCTTTACCAATGACCTGAAGACGGCCCTGCGGGCTGCGGAGGGACTGGAGGCAGGAGGCATTGGGGTCAATATCAACAACGTGGTGGACCTGCAGGCGCCCTTTGGCGGGTGGAAGGAGAGCGGTCTGGGCCGGGAGCTGGGCCGCTATGGCCTGGAGTCATATCTGGAAACGAAACACATACGTTTAGGGATGTGAATATCGCTTTTCCTTTTTCTCATATCTCGCCCCAATACTCAAATACTATTAATATATACATCTATTTAGTTTTACATCGAGTGGAGATGAAAAAATATGAACACAAACGGCCATTTGGCTCTATTTCTTGCTGCCTTTGTTTGCGTGACCTTGGCTGTCGGATTCGAGCCATCAGAGGTAAAGACCAATCCCAGGCTTGCGAACTTCACCGCGGATTTCTTTCCGCCACAGATAATCAATGTTACCGATGGGGTCTATGTCGCTCGCGGCTATAACAGGGACAACCCGGTGCTGATCGAGGGCAAAGACGGACTGATTGTCGTTGATCCTGGGGAGAGCATAAATGCGGCTGAGATCGTTAAAAAAACATTTAATGAGCACCTGGACGATATCTTCGCAAAAAAACCGGTAAAAGCAATAATTTATACTCACCATCATGACTGCCACATTCATGGAGCCTCTGTTTTTGCCGGCAATGACTCGCCCGAGATCATTGCCCATGAGAATCTGAATGCAACCCTGTTCTACGATTGGTATAGCCAATTGTATCCCAGCAGGGCGGAAGGCGGTGCGAAAATGTCCGGAGCCCTCTTTGCCAATGACTCTGGCTGGTATGCAGGGGGCGGCCTCTTCGCAGTGCAGATTCCCGGACCTTCAGGATTCCTGCCGCCAACCAGGACAGTAAGCGATAGTCTGGACACCAATATAGCGGGAGTAAACATCACCCTGTTCTCTGCCCCCGGCGAGACCCGCGATGTGCTGGTCATATGGCTGAAAGACAGGAAAATTCTGGTGCAAATAGCAAATCTCTATCAATCTATGCCGGCGGAGACTACCTTGAGAGGGGCAAGCTTCCGAAATCCTCTGGATTACGTAACCAGCATAGATCTTTATCGCAGTCTGAATCCGGAGTGCATGGTTCTGATTCACGGCCCCAATCCCGTCGTAGTTGGAAAGGACAATATCACTGCCATCCTGACCAACTATCGTGATGCCATACAGTTCATTCACGATCAGACTGTGCAATACATGAACAGGGGACTCTCACCGGGAGAGATCGCAGAAATCCTCAAGTTGCCGCCGCATCTGGCCGCCGATCCTTATTTGCAGGAGTTCTATGGGCAGGTCGATAGGAACATATACGAGACCTTCTGGTGGTACAGAGGATCTTTTACTGGAAAATGCAGAGACCTGTTCTTGCAGTCACCCAAAGAGCAAGCCCGTATGGCTGCGGAACTTGCAGGTGGAGTTGATGAGCTGGCAGCAAAAGCTGCAGATTCTCTGGATAACGGCAGTCTGGAGTGGGCGATGATCTTTGCAGATGATGTTCTGCAACTCGATCCGGAAAACTTGCAGGCCCGCAAGACAAAGAATTCAGCGATGATATCCATAGCTGAAGGAACAATCAATGCCCAAACAAGAAACTACATTCTCTCTGAGTATCTCCTGGAGACCGGACAGGCAAAGATACCGATAAGCGGCAAGCCAAGACTTGCGTTTGCTGGCATGGATAACAATATCGTTCCCTTGATGCCGATGGATGATCTCTTCAGGATAATGGCTGTAAGTCTCAACGCCACGAAATCTCTGGACAGTGATCTCGTTGTTGCTCTGAAATTGACCGGCAAAGACGGCACCATTGAGCCTTCGGACTACTCTTTGCATATCAGGCATGGTGTTTTTGAGGTAATGCCTCAGGCGGCAGAGAATGCAAAGTTCACCATTGAAACCGGTCCGCTGGTCTGGAAGAACCTTGGTTTGGGAAAGCTGAATCCTAAGGAGGCCGTCTCAAAGGGCGATGTGACAATTGCGGGAGCTGATCAGGAAGCGTTCTATGAATTTCTCGGCCTGTTTATTTGAATGGTTGGGTGCTTCAAGAGCACCCATTTATTTTTAAATTAATAGTGCTAAATAATTATAGTATCAATCCTTGCCAATGTAGTCTCTTAAGAGCTGTCAATCGCGTCCTCTCCAAGGTCGCCCTGGGTGAAGCTTGTTGACCTAGATAGAGCACATTTGCCGGGGGATATGAGCGCACCAGATCAGCTCACACCTTTTCACAATCCCTCTTCATGATTGCGATATTTGCCGCCTCCTTCTCAAATAAATCTTTATAAAATGAAAGCGCAAAGAATTAATAGGTTAATCATATATGCTAACTTAAACAAAAATAGTAATCATATGTGTTTATGATGAAGAAAAAGACGCACAACAAATCGTCCGGAAGGAAATTCCAATGACCAACAATATAGCAGCCTATCTGATGTCTCTTTCATTGCTCATCGCTCTGCTTTTTACCGCATCTGCGGGCCTGGCCGACGAGTGGCAAGATCTAACCGTTTACTGCGGTGCCGGGCTCACGGGAGCAATGAGTGAGATTGGTGATATCTATGAGAACAGCAGCAACATGAGCGTTAAATTCAACTTCGACGGCGTGCCGGCTTTGCGTGCCCAAATTGAGCAGGGTGCTTATGCCGACGTTCTGGTGTCTGCAAATCTCAAACACATGAACGCCTTGAAGTCTGAAGGCTTTATCGAAAATCAAAGCGTTGTGATCTTTGTCCAAAACAAAGTGGCCATAATCGTGCCCAACGGCAATCCAGCCAACATCACGGGCCTCGCGGATCTGGCTGTTCCTGACATCAAGCTATTAATGGGGACCCGAGAGCTTCCTGCAGGGGATTATGCTCTTCAGGTCCTGGACAAGCTAGCCGCGGACCCGGAATATGGACCTGCCTTCAAAGAGTCGGTTCTGGCCAATGTCGTCTCCCAGGAGACCACTGTAAATCGCGTCGTCTCCAAGGTCGCCCTGGGTGAAGCAGATGCGGGATTTGCCTTCATATCCGATGTCAGTCCGCAGATGGGGGGTAAGGTCACTAAGATTCTCATTCCCGACAAATACAATGTGATAGGAGACTTCCCGGTGGGCGTGCTATCCCAGTCAAAACATCAAGAGGAGGCGCAGGCATTCATCGATGTGATAATGTCTGATGAAGGTCAGGACATCCTGGAAAAATACGGATTCGTTCCGGTGAATAGGGAATAAATTATGTATTCTCTGAAATGGATTTGAGGATAAGATGGTGAAAATAGATCTGCTGGAAGAGGCAAAGGGCCGCTTCATTGCGCTGCTGGAATCACAGAGCAATGCTTGCGAATCTGTGAATTTGCGGGATGAACTGGTGATAAGCCGTCCTCTCAGTGTCTCCGAGGCCATTGGAGAGACGGGCAGGAATGACTTTCCTCTCATCCGGGGCAAAGAGGTGCTCATGCAGGCCGTTTACAGAGGCGCTATCGGGCAGGCGTTCACTGCGGCCAGTGGAGGATTTCGCGGCTCTCTGGGCGATGTCTTGGAGATGCCGCTCGACGGACCATTCGAGCGGGCCGTGCTGATTGCAGCTATGAATGCCGTGCTCAGATACCTGGGAAAGATCGAGGGCACAGTTCACTGTAGAGACGATGGGCCCGGGAGATGCAAAGCAGTGTTGGTGGAATGGATAAAAGAGCAGGGCGCAAAGAAGGTCGGGCTGGTAGGTTTGCAGCCCGCGCTTCTGGAAGCCCTGGTTTGCGCTCTCGGTCCGGAGAGGGTTATGGTCTCGGATCTGGCGGAGGCCGGAGCCGTTCGCTGCAATGTGATGGTTCTGGACGGAATGCAGGCAGGAGAGATGCTGGAGAAGTGCCCGCTCATCCTGGCAACCGGATCGACACTCTGCAACGGCACCATTGACGATCTGATGGATGCGGCCCGCGGCTGCAACAGCAGAGTCGTATTCTATGGAAGCACAGCATCAGGCGTCGCATATCTGCTGGGCATGGAGAGATGGTGTCCCTGCTCGAGCTGAGTTGAATCTAGGATTCCTCGATAAGGTACATCCAACTGCGGTACCCGCACGCCCGGCCCTGGGCAGCCTTACGGCCAGGCGGCAACAGGCCCGCGGTCGGGAGTCTGTTGCCTTGCGGCAAGGCCGCCGAGATTCTGGGCAGAGGATGTCGTCATGCGAAGCCTGCCACCATCAGAGAATCTATGCAGCCTTAGCAATCTTAAGCTGCCTGGAGCCAATCCCTTCTTTCGACCACAGACTCTTTTAGAACCTGAGCCAGAAGCCTAACCCCAATATCCTTTCCTTGATGCGTATTGTTGTGGCCGTCAATCGTTGGGATAGTGTGTCCAAGGCGCAGACCCAATGCTACCCAGCCTTCGATGACGCCTATGAGATCATCTCTGCATTCTTCGATTGTGTCTCCGACAGCAATGACGCCCCTGAAACCTTCTACGGTGGCCATGTAGGTATCGTCTTCCAGGACCTCATATTTGGCGTGCCTCAAAGCCGCTTGAACGTACTCTGCGAACATAGCAATAAGTTCATGTGCGCTGATAGGATTTAACTCTTATTTCGGATCGTGACTGTTTGCCGATAAATGTACTAGCTGGCACCCGGCAAGAGGGCCGGGTCCACCCGGCCGGGCCCGCTCGCGCGTGGCGGCTGGAGGCGGAATGGATCTACAGTCATAATATTCTCTGGATGGCTTCGGATATATTCCAGACCTCGACGAGTGACGATTTCTTATCGAGGACAAACCTCGAATCTCTTCCTGGCAAGCTGATTGCTCTCCTCTTCTATCTCGTGCTCCACTTTATCGTGGTCAATGCTCTTCGCTCTTTCTATTGCCTCTTTTTAGAATGGAATGAAAATGTGCCGGTTCTTCGGCCAGGATCTTAACATCGGTCTTAATCATTCGGGCATCACTACCGATTTCCCTGCTCCCATCACATGAATGATTATGTATTGGAGTGGGCCAAGACGACCCTTCAACGTGCATTCTATTATTGTGATACATTTCATCGAGTCTTCCCCTGTTTCCGGCTAGGTCCCTGAAGTATCCATGTGGTAAAAGAATCCATACTATATAATAGTAGTAATAGTATATATACTTTATAATATTAAAAAGACAGTAGGTTTATAGGAACCTGTTGCCTTGGCCCAGCAGGTTCAGGAGCAGATTCAAGCAGGCTGGTTTCCAGATCTTGACAGCCTGGTGGTAGAAGCACTCCGTCGATACTTGGAGTGCCATACAGATGAGTTGAAGGAGCATTTCATTCGCAAAGACCTGGAGTGGGGACTGCAAGGCGATGACTGAAGCGGTCCTGGATGCCGGGCCCTTGATTCATTTGGCAGAGCTGGATGCCCTGGACGTCCTCTGCGATTTTTCATCGCTGCTTGTTCCAGAAGCTGTATGGTTTGAAGTGGAGCACCACTTTCCATAGGCTCTTTTTGCGGAGCAGATCATTACATTTGCTCGTCAACAAGAAAAGGATTTGGGTCTGGAGCAAGCTCATGCCTCATCTGCTAAGGCGAAAATCAATACGGTGCGGCATGAATTGATCTGCTCTCAACGAAACTTCGCGCCTTCGCGTGAACCCCCGGATCTCACGCGAAGGCGCGAAGAAGCCATGATCGCCGACCTCAAGCACTATCATCCCTTTTGGGCATTGCCACTACTTCTGTCTTCTTCATCCCCAGCAGCCCCACAGCCGCCAGCCCTGCCGCTCCTGCCCCAAAGAGAAACGTCGCCTCTGCCCCCCACCAGGCCCAGAGGGCCCCGGCCAGGAGGCTGGAAACAATGGCCGCGACCCCTATGGCCCCGTAATAAAGTCCCAGTGAGCTGCCCCGCAAACTGGCTGTGCTCATGTCTGAGACATATGCTCTCTCTGAGCCGTCCACCAGTGCATAAACCAACCCGTAGAGGCCGAAGAGTATTATCAGGCCTGCCAAATTAGTGACAAAGGCGAATCCCAGGGCAGTCAAGGCGAAGAGAGCATAGCCCAGGGCCAGGACATTTTTTCTTCCCGCCCAGTCCGACCAGATCCCAACGGGCAACGCCAGGGCGGCATAAACGAGGTTGAAGAGCGCATAAAGCAGGAGGGGCGCGGCCACTGCCAGAGCCCCGGAGAAGAGCCCCTGGGCGCGCAGGATGAAGAACATGTAGCTGAAGTTGCCTAAGGCGAAAAGACTGGCAATGACAAGGAAGCTGCGAAGCTCCGGGGATAGGTCGGACGTCTTCAGTCTGATATCACAATTCGGAGCCCTAAAGCTCTCCTTCACGCGGTAAAAAGGAAGCAGAGCCACTACAGACAATACCCCCGCCACCATGAATATGGAACTGTAGCTCATACCATACTGCCAGAGAAGATAGGCCAAGATCGAGCCGATGACAGCGCCCGTGGAGTCCATGGCTCGATGCAGCCCAAAGCCTCTTCCCCGTCGCCCTTCCTGGGCCGACTCGGAGATCATGGCATCTCTGGGCGCAGAGCGCACTCCTTTGCCACTTCTCTCCAGGGTCTTGAGCAGGAAAACCTGCTGCCAGGTGGCGGCCGCCGGCAAAAATAGCTTGCCCACCGCCGAGAGGGCGTAGCCTGCCACCACCAGAGGCTTTCTCTTGCCTAACCGATCGGACCAATATCCAGCCAGGACCTTGAGCAGGCTGGGCAGGCCGTCGCTTATGCCCCCGATGAGACCGACTGCCAGGCTGCTGCCTCCTAGAGAAGCGATAAAAAGCGGGAGGACTGGCTGAATGATCTCGCTGCTGATGTCGTTAAGCAGGCTCACGAATCCTAATAGTAATATGTTCTTGCTGGTTTTTGGGTCGGACACGGGAGATCAGTCGCTGCAAACGGGGGAGATTCATTTTAATGTTTGGTTCAAGGAATCTAACAACAGCGAGGTATCATCTTTGCCAAGTCGTCTTTGTGCCTTTGTGTCTTTGTGGTGAGCGTGGTAGTAGTAAGCTCTAACTCACATATGAAAGGGATCTTTGGATATAGCCCCTACAAGGCTTGCCGCCTCGTCCGGCGTCAGATCCTCCGGCCTTCTCTCCAAAAGAGACGCGTCCAGCCCGGCCAGAGCCCGCCGGCCTGCGCCCATGGCTGCCAGCCCCTTCTTTACTTTCTTTCGTCTATTGTTAAAGAGCCCCTCCACAAGCTTCATGAATTTCACTGGGTCAACCTCTGGCCGATCAGGTCGGGGCAGGAGCCGCACGACTGCCGAGTCAACCTGGGGCACAGGACGGAAGGCCATCTTGGAGATCCTCTCTAAAATCTCGATCCGGCAG
>CAZDLZ010000001.1:58230-67242 GCA_964506745.1 uncultured Methanotrichaceae archaeon
AGCAGCTTTGTTGTGGAGATAGCAAGCAACGACGGGTACCTTCTCCAGTATTTCGATTCGGCAAAAGAAGCCCACAACCATGGCCAGACGACCGTACTCCTCGCTTCCCACGCTTGCGATCATGCGCCTGGCAAACTCCCACTGGTACATGAGAACTGCTGTCTCAAATGGCAGGGAGAGCAAACGACGGGTGATCTTGGACGAGATCTGATAAGGAAGATTGGAGACGATCTTATTGTAATGGGGAAGCTCAACCTTAAGAGCGTCGCCATTTATCACCACAACGTTAGAAAAACGGCCCGAGAGCCGCACTGCCAGATCGGAATCGATCTCCACCGCATAAACATGGCCGGCTCGATAGGCCAGCTCCTGCGTGAGATTTCCCGTACCCGGTCCAATCTCCAACACACTGTCTTCCGGTCCAAGATTGGCATAGTCTGCGATACGCATAGCAGCATCGCGATCCATGAGAAAATGCTGCCCCAGCTTCATCTCACACGGGGCGCTGTGGTAAAGACGCGGTACTTGATTTTATCATCCATCAGCTCATCCTCAACGCGCTTGTAGATGATCTTCTCAGGATTGTGCAGCCCCTTCACTCTCTCCATCAGATCGGCAAAGCTCTTGAAAGCACCCTTCTTGCGCTCGTTGAGCACTGCCCACATCAGCTTCTTGCCAATTCCCGGCAGCAGCTCCAAAGCATGCATGCGGGTCGTTATGGGTCCAGCCTCGTTAAAGTAGCGAATGAATCGGGCCTCATTATCCAGGATTATGCTCACAATCTGATAAGTTAGCTCCAGCTTGGCGTTGTTGGACAGCTCCGAATAGTCGATTCTGCGATTGACATGGTCAATGATATCACGGCTGCCGCTGCCGATGTAAACTCTAGTCCCGGCAGTTGGAACTACGCCCTCCTTGGGTGTCATTTCCATGAGAACGAAGTTGGCTTCTCCTACGGCCTGGATAAGAGGTTGCTTTTGGTAGCTTCTGGAGTCAGGAACTCGTCCATAGGGGAGGTAATCGAGAATCCTAGCTACCTCTTCTCTCTTCGGCGGTCTCCCCTCAGGCATATGCCTTTACCCCCTGAATACAATCTCTAAAATATTGTTGAGCTCTTCTTCGCTTAAAGTGAACCGTTCCTTGGCATAAATCGCCCTCAGTTCGTCCTTAGTGACTGGTCTGACATCGGCGATCTTTACAGCAATTTCCCTGTTCATCTTTTCTTGTTTCATGAGCTCCGCTACCATTGCCTGGCTTTCCTCGGCCGTACCCTTGCTAAATAGCTCGGCATGCCGAATGGCCCGGCGCAGTTCGTAACCCAGTTCCTCTTCGTCGGCACGCTTTAGCCGGATCTGGTCCAGGATCTCCCTGACCTCCGCCATGGTCAGGATCTCCTCCTGCAATATGCTTTTGACAATCATCTATTTTTGTGCCGTCAGATGTTCTGGTAATGTGATCAAGGTCTTGGTGGCGTTGCCGTCAGTGATCTTCAGGACAAAGGCTCTCCCTCTAGTTCCTACAACCTCGCCCGTCTTTCCGTGGAACCTGGGGTGAGGCATGCCCTTGTGTATGCTGGGGTCGATGATCACATGGACCATTGAGCCCTTATCGAACTCCTGAATTGCCCTGACTACCGGGGATATGCCCCTCGCCCTGACTGTCTTGCTCATCTTGTCTCTAGACTTCTTCCGCATTCCGTGATGATGTGCCATCTGATTCTCCACCTACATCTATTACATCTAATTCTTCGACGATCGCGTCGACTCTAAGTATCTCGGCGAGGTTCGGGCGGGTCCTGCCTCCATCACCGGAGATCAATTCCTTGATATACAGACCGCTGTCGCCTCTAATATTTATGCGGGCCAAGTTGCCCGTAACCTCTAGTAGATCAGCGCTATGAACTTTTCTCACCCTGACTTTATCTGCCCTTCGGTGAGACACGCGGGTTGGCGTCCGCTGATCGATCGGCCCTTCCAATTCTTTCAGGACGGATTTAAGCTTTTCTTCTGAAACCTCTGCACCGAGCTTTACCAGGGCGGAGTAGGTTTTCTCAAATGTGGCCTCTTTGATCTTCTCCACCATAGCAGAATATGCCTTGGCGAGGCCCAGGACCTCTACTTTGCCTGCAGCATGACGGTTGATCTCTGCCTCCAGTGCAGCCAGATCGATTGTCCTGATGAGAGGGCGCACCGCCTCCACGATGAAGGGCCGCCCGGTGCCCATCATGCGGGCGTCAATGTCCTCGCGACCTGCACCGTGAAAGACGGTATCTTCGGCGGCAGTCGCTTCCATCACTGCGGGACGGATCAGCTCATCCACTGACTCCGGATACATTTTGCCCGTTCCCTGGCAGCGCGGGCAGCCGCGACCACGACACTCGCGGCAGGGCCAGCGTGTCTGAGGAATGCCGCGCACGAGCTTTCGGTAGCGCCCGCGAATGAATAGGGATGCAACCTGCAGCTCCACCTCGCTCTTCTCCAGATTTAGGTGAACTACCACATCCGGATTCTTCAAATCAACCGTCTTCCCGGTGAGAGCGGAAAGCCTCTTTCCCACCTCGCGATTCAGCTCCGATTTGAAGGGCTCGGCGTGGGTGGAGCCTCCGTCTGCCAAGAGCATCTCCTCGTTTTCAGCCAAAAGCCCGGACATCTTTGTGCCCACCACCAGGGTCTCAATCTCCCGGCCCGCGATAGCCTCAGCCGCTTTTTCCGCCCAGGCGTCCAGATTTGAAGGGGCCATTTCGCCCAGGCAGATGGTACAGCAAGCATCCTCCTCATTTTTGCGGCCCAGCTTGAGGCGTGCCGAAAGGAAGGAGGGCGCCAGCTCTTCTTGCAGAGCGCGATCATCTTCGGCAGAGGCCTGCATGGCCAGCACCGTCTTGAGAGAGCGACCACGCTGTGCATTGGTAAGGCCGGTGGAGAGCATGGCAAACTGGCGGCCCAGGCAATTATCGCAGATAGAGCCGAGGCCGATGATCTTTCGGGCTGTGTCCAGTATATTGTCTTTGGAATTCTCTGGATTATCTAAATTGTCTTCACTCATAATGACTCTTCATATCTTGGAATCGAGCTTCTGGTTTATTAGAGCTTGCAATTGATCCATGCGACAAGGACAATAATCCACCAAATAATTGTCTTCGGGCAAAGGCGGCAGAAAAAGCATTTATACTTGTTTCTGCGTAAGGGTTCTGGTTTGTTCCTTATCATTTGGAGGATTGAAGGATTTGACAACTGTTTACGACGTACCTCCCCATGACTTAATAGCTGCCGTGGCCCAGGAGCTAAAGGCGGCGGGCAAGGTTCAGCCCCCGACATGGGCTGAGTTTGCTAAGACTGGGGTAAATAGGGAAATGCCGCCCACGAACCCCGACTGGTGGTTTGTGCGGTGTGCATCAGTACTGCGCAGAATATATATCGACGGCCCGGTGGGCGTTTCCCGCCTTAGAAGCTTCTATGGCGGAAAGCACCGCAAGGGCGTAGCTACAGGATTCTTCTGCAAGGGCAGCGGCTCAGTGGCAAGAGAGTCCCTGCAGCAGCTGGAGAAGGCAGGCTACGTGAAAAAGCTGAAGAAAGGACGCCAAATGACCCCCGAAGGTCAGGCATACCTTGATGGGGTAGCCCACAAGATAAGAAGCCAGATGCAAGGCTCGGCTGCACCCGCAGCAGAACCTGCGGCGGATTCGGCATAAAGCTTAGCGAGGAAAGGAAAAAGTATGGCTGATGATGAGCTTGCAAATTTAAGACAAAAAAGGATGGACCAGATCCAAAAACAGCAGATGGATTCGCAGATGGCTGCGGCTCAGCAGGAGCAGGCCCAGCAGGAGATGGAGGCTAAAAAAGCATCCCTGATGAGAACCATCCTAACACCCGAAGCAAGGGAACGGCTCAATGCAATACGCATGACCAAGCCTGAGTTCGTCACTCAGATTGAAGGCCAGCTCATTATGCTTGCTCAAAGCGGCAGGCTGAGGGGCGCAATCACAGACGCGCAGCTCAAGGCGATCCTCAAGCAGGCCCAGCCTACGAAGCGAGACATCACCATAACCAGGAGATAAAGCGGCTGTAAGCTATAGGCAGTTCATGAGGGTTGCAGTCTTATTTTCCGGCGGAAAAGATAGCAGCCTGGCGGCTCTTCTTCTCGAACCGTTCTTTGACGAGATAGAGCTTGTCACCTTCAGCTTCGGCCATGATGATACCTGGACGAGAGCAGCTGATGCAGCACGAGAGCTGGGCCATCCTCATAGGAGAATGGTCTTTGAAGATAGCGTCCTGGAGCGGGCCCTGGAGATACTGCTTTGCACGGGCTATCCCAATGATGCTCTCAATTATGTTCATCCCATTGCAGTAGAAACAATAGCAAAAGAGTGCGAATTTGTGGCGGACGGGACGAGGCGGGATGATCGCGCACCCAAAATGGGCTTTAGCGCCATCCGAAGCCTGGAAGACCGGTTGCATATGCAATACTTAAGACCCCTGGCGGGCCTGGGTCAAAAGACCATCCGGGCCATGGCCTCACGCTATTTGGACTTCGAGGAAGAGCTATCCGAGAGGTATCCCGCCTCAGACTTCGAGGTGGGCCTGAGATATGCGCTAAAAGAGAGGTGCGGCCAGACTAAGGTCGATGAGATCTTCCCCTCGAATCATACGCACACCATAGTTATGCGGAGGAAGAGATTTGTCCAAGAAATTAAAAGGCAAGAAGATCAGGCTTGCCAAGGCGTTCAATCAGAATCGTAGGGTGCCCTCCTGGGTTATTGTCAAGACCATGAGGCGCGTAGTCACTCATCCCAAGAGACGACATTGGAGAAGAAGCAGCTTAGAGAGATAGACATGGCGGACACAGAAAGAGTTTACACCATACCCCTGGGTATAGTCAAGTGCGCTCCCATTTACAGAAGGTCCAACCGGGCCATAACCGAGATCAGAACCTACCTTGCCCGGCATATGAAAGTGGCAAAGAATAATATAAAGATCGACCCCGGCCTGAGCGAAGTCATCTGGGCCAGAGGCGATATGAAGCCTCCCCGGCGCGTAAGGGTACGCGCAGTCAAATTCGAAGACGGCGGTGTTGAGGCGGAGTTTGCTGGTGACAGATAAGCGAATAAAAATAGCAGGAAGCAGCCTAATCGGAGTATTTGCCAAATGCACGGATAGAGTTCTACTCGTGCCGCAGGAAGTTGGCGAAGCCGATAGGCAAGCTCTCGAGGCAGGGCTTAAAGTGCCGGCTGTGAAGGTACTGGCCGGAGTAGGCTCTGTCTTGGGATCCCTGGTCGCAGCCAATAGCAACGGCTTCGTGGTAACCCATCATGCCGGCAATGAAGAGCTCGAGGTTCTTCGCGAACACGGCCGGGTCGCAAGACTGCCGGCCAGAATCAATGCCGCTGGCAATGTGATCCTGGCCAACGACAGCGCTGCTCTGGTCCATCCGGAGCTGTCCAGCAGAGCCTGCGAAACGATAGAGCAGACATTAGGCGTGAAGTTAGAGAAGGGCACCATCGGCGGCCTGAAGACTGTGGGAATGGCGGGAGTCGCAACTAATAAAGGGATTCTTGTGCACCCACGAATCAGTGAAGAGGAGATAGCCGTCCTGGAGAGGCTCTTCGGGCTGCCAGTGGACGTGGGCACAGTGAACCTAGGCTCGCCTCTGGTGGGCTCAGGTGTGCTGGCAAACAGCCATGGCTACTTCGTGGGAATGGGGACATCCGGCCCGGAGATGGGACGCGTCGAGGACGCGCTAGGCTTCCTGGTTTAATGATTCCAGTAATTGTTGAATAGAGTAGGGGTGGAATAGTGAGCAATTTCGAGATCAAAGGAAAGTACAAGGGAGGACTTGTCGGCAAGACCTGGCTGCCCTTTAGCAAGGTTGTGGAGAGCCAGAACGAGAAAAATGCCGTAAATAAAGTCTATTCCCTCATGGGAAGCCAACACGGCCTGAAGAGGGCGCTCATCAAGATAGACGAGGTGTTGGCTGTTGAGTAGCGCTCCTGGAGGCGAGGAGGAGATCAGAAGACTCCTGGCCGCATATCAGCAGTATCAGGCTCAGGCAGACGGCCTCATGCAGCAGCTCAATCTGACGCAACTGACGGCAGAGGGCCTGGAGAGGGCACTGGTTGCAGTAGAGGCCCTGGACACGGCACAAGTAGGACAGGAGATCCTTGTTCCCATCGGATCGGGATCTTTTATTCACGGAAGTCTCGCCTCTAAGGAGAAAGTAGTCTTAAATGTGGGCGCGGGCGTCAGCATCGAGAAGACCGCCGCCGAGGCCAAGGAAATTCTGAAGGTCCGTAAGGCAGAGGTTCTTGAGGGATCTAAAAAGCTCAGTGAAGTGCTTGGCAAGATCGATCAAGAGATGCAGAAGATCCAGGCCATAATGCAGCAATTTGAAGAGAGCGCCGGTCAACATCAGCACGGCCCGGGGAGCGAAGGGGTTGTTTAGTCGCTTCAAGGAGAAGCTCTCCGGCTTCAAAGAGGCTCTATCCTCCAAAATAGCCGAGAAGGTCTCTCAAGCCGAAAAGGCAGCCGGAAGAAAAGAGGATGATGAAGAGAAGATAAGCAGTCAGGCCAAAGCACTCCCGGCGGCAGGCAAGAATGCTGCCCAGGATAAGCCTCCTGCGTCAAATGCAACTCTCTCCAGCGCACCTCTTGCAAAGCCTTCTCTGTTTCCTGAAAAAATCGATGCCAACAACAAGCCCAAGAGCCGCTTCTCATTCCTGGAAAAGGCCAAGAGCCTGATATTCGAGCAGGAAGTAATCCTGGAAGAGAAGGATCTTGAGGGGCCCATGTGGGCATTGGAGATGGCCCTCATGGAGAGCGATGTGGCCCTGCCCGTGGCGGAAGAGATCGTCAGAGAGGTCAAGAGCGATCTGGTAGGAAAGAAGAGGAAGATTGGCACCGACACAGGCGCCATCGCCGAGCAGTCGCTACGAAGTGCTCTCTTAACGATTCTTTCCAGGAATTATCTGGACTTTGACGAGTACATCAAGAGCAAAGAAAAGCCGGTCAAGATTCTCTTCGTTGGTGTGAACGGCACGGGAAAGACGACCAGCATCGCCAAGGTGGCCAGGTATCTGATGAACCAGAGCTACTCCGTAGTTCTGGCGGCAGGCGATACCTTCCGGGCCGGAGCCATTGAGCAACTGGAGGTGCACGGAAACAGCCTGGGCCTCAAGGTCGTCAAGCACAAGACGGGCGGCGATCCGGCGGCTGTGATCTTTGACGCCATCGAGTATGCCAAGGCACACAACAAGGATGTGGTGCTGGCGGATACCGCAGGACGGCTGCACACTAACATCAATCTCATGGATCAGATGAGAAAGATCGTGCGGGTGACCAAACCCGATCTGCTCATATTCGTAGATGAAGCAATAGCCGGCAACGATGCCGTGGAGCGGGCGCGCCTCTTCAACGAATCCGTGCCCATCGACGGCTCCATTCTAACCAAGACGGATGCCGACGCCAAGGGCGGCTCAGCGATTTCTATAGCCTACATCACAGGCAAGCCTGTGCTCTTCCTGGGTGTGGGCCAGACCTATCCAGACCTGGTGAAGTTCGAGCCAGAGTGGCTGGTGGACAGGCTGATGGGAGAGGCGGAGGCGTAAAGACAAGCAGTGCCTGCCGCTCGATCCCCGCACCATCATCTAAGCCATCAGTTCCGGCAAGACCGGATCACGATTGCTCCAAACTACGGGCACAATCTCGTAGCTTCGAAGCGCTTCGATCACTGATGGTGAGACCGCTCTTTCCGAATCATTAAGAAAGGCATACGCTTTTGAATCGGGCTTTCGCACTTCTCTTGTATCCATCCAGGAGAAGGCTAGAGCTTGTGCTTCATTTTTATCCGGACGATTGATTGCCTGAAGAATTCTTTCCGGTGCCTGGCGAGATTTGGGTATCACTGCGTCAAAGAGATGATCATAACCGCTTTTACCCGCAAATTTTACATTTGGAATATAACGAATATAATTTTGTTCCAACCAGGCCACAAAATCTTCCAGGAATAGGCTGATAACATTGGGCTTGGCCAGATAGAAGAGATCGTTTACAGCCAGCATAGCCTGAATCAGGTTATGCTTCTTCAGAGGAAAATTCTCAGGAGAGGCTGTGACCTGGAGCATTCTGCCTTCAACAAGCTTGACTCCAAAACCATTTAGAGTCATATTGAGCAGCTCCGACCTCTTAGGCGTGTCAAGATCGCATCCCGACTGCATGAGATCCTGCAGAATATATCCATCATCTGTCATGAGATAGCTGCCGTTTTGTCTCCTGGCGTAGATCTGCAGATAATCATTATGCCTATCAAGATATGGTGTAGTGATCTCGAACCAATCATCAACTTTGCGAAGGGCTATCTTGGCTCTGAGCCAGGATGTATAATCATCCATTAATTGCTGGACTTCAGTGGTCGTAATAATCAACCCCCTTCTGAATATCAGGTGGGCGAGTCACATTGCAGCATTTCATAAAGTCTTGGAGCGTCTGCCATAGCTCATTTCCGCCTCATTCTCATTTTCAGAGGCATTTCATTCCAGGTCCTGCCATCGAGGTTCCGTCCGGCTTTCTTTTTATTAATTCGGTCCTCACTAATATCCTTCCGAAATGTTTTTCGTCTGCCATGTCATAACCTGTGAAGAGAGGGAGACTTGAACCAAAATGACCAGCGCCCATAAGCCGGACAAAAAGCCCATCGAAACCTACGAGCACAAAGACAAGCAGCGGCTCAACAACCCGCCCGTGGGCCTGGTCACGCCCGAGACCGACCGGGAGGAGGGCAGCCGCAGCTACTCCTACGATCCCCATCTCGATCCCCAGCTCGTCTGGGCGGGAAAGGCGGAGCACACCTCCTTTTCCGTTCCCACCGTCTCCCTGCACGTGCATGAGAGAATCGATCCCCGCACCATCATCTCAGCAGTGCGGCGCAGGAGCGGCCTTGGTGCCAAGCAGGCTTCGCTCTTCGAGTTTTCCGGGGAGAACCTGCCCGTGCGGGAAGCCATTGAGTTCTACAAGCACCGGCACG
>CAZDLZ010000001.1:67252-96085 GCA_964506745.1 uncultured Methanotrichaceae archaeon
AACCGGCTGGTGGCTGGCGACTCCCTTTTGGTCATGAACTCGCTCCTGGAGAAAGAGGGCCTGGCCGGCCAGGTGCAGATGATCTACATCGATCCGCCCTATGGCATCAGGTATGGAAGCAACTTCCAGCCCTTTGTCAACAAAAGAGATGTCAAGGACGGCAAGGATGAGGACCTCACCCAGGAGCCGGAGACCATCAAGGCCTTCCGGGATACCTGGGAGCTGGGCATTCACTCCTACCTATCTTACCTGCGGGATCGGCTGCTGCTGGCGCGGGAGCTACTGAGCGAGAGTGGATCAATCTTTGTGCAGATCAGTGATGAGAATTTGCATCATGTTAAAGAACTAATGGACGAATTATTTGGATTAACTAATTTTTGTGGCATAATTGTATTCAGAAAAACAGGCGGTCAAAGCTCATCGCTTCTATCAACATCTACTGATTTTCTGGTTTGGTATGCAAAAGAGAAGGCGAAATCGCGGATCAAATTTCATAGTCCTACCACACCAAAGCATAGCGGTTTGCAGGATAGATCAAGCCAATATGATTATGTCGAACCCATCGATGGCTCTGAGGATCCAAGATCCATGACAAAAGAAGAACTTGAAGGCTCAAAGAGTTTGCCTAAAGGATGGCGAATTTTGGCGCATGACACTCTTTTTTCGCAAGGCCCTCCATCGGATTCAAACGATATAGATTTTTATTGGCATGGACACAAATATCATTGTCCTCCAAATAGCCATTGGAAACCTGGAGTAAAAAGCGGGGGAATGACACAATTGGCAGCTGCAAATCGATTAATGGTAGTAGGAAATACACTTCGTTATAAACGTTATCTTGATGATTTTCCGGTCTACTTGATCGATAATGTGTGGAATGATACCGCTATCAGTGGATTTGGACGAAAAAAAGAGTATGTTGTTGAAACCAGCCCGAAAGTCATCGAGCGCTGTCTCCTCATGACTACCGACCCCGGCGACCTGGTGCTCGATCCCACCTGCGGCTCCGGCACCACCGCCTTTGTGGCCGAGCAATGGGGCCGCCGCTGGATCACCTGCGACACCTCCCGTGTGGCCATCGCTCTGGCCAAGCAGCGGCTCATGACGGCGCTCTTCGATTACTATGAGCTGGCCCACCCTGAGGAGAACGTGGGCAGCGGTTTTGTCTACAAGACAGTCCCCCACGTCACCCTCAAGTCCATAGCCAACAATCCCGAGATTAAAGAGGGCATGAGCCGCAAAGAGATCGATGCGGCCATAGCCAAATACGCAGATCAGGAGACGCTCTATGACCAGCCCCGCCTGGACAAGAGCAAAGCGCGCGTCTCCGGCCCCTTCACAGTGGAGGCGGTGCCCGCACCCACGGTCAAGCCCCTGCAAGAGCTGGGTGCTGCACCCCAGCAGGCGGCGGACGGCTCGATATCCAGATCGGGCGAGACGCTGCGCCAGCAGGAGTGGCGCGACGAGCTTTTGCGAACCGGCATCCGGGGCCGGGCCGGGCAGAGAATCGAGTTCTCCCGCGTCGAGCCACTGTCGGGAACGCGCTGGCTGCATGCCGATGCCGAGACAAAAGGCGAAGCAGAGCGGGCCGTGGTGAGCTTCGGGCCGGAGCACGCACCATTGGAGCAGCGCCAGGTGGAGCGGGCCATCGAGGAGTCTCATTTCCTGGTGCCAAGGCCCAAAATAATAGTATTCGCCGCCTTCCAGTTCGATCCCGAAGCGGCGAAAGATATCGACGAGACCAACTGGCCCGGATTGACGCTGCTCAAGGTGCAGATGAATGCCGACCTGTTTACCGAGGACCTCAAGAAAAAAAGGTCGAGCAACGAGAGCTTCTGGCTGATCGGCCAGCCGGATGTGCGGCTTTTCAGGGTGAAGGAGGGAAAAGACAGGGACAAGTACCGGATAGAGGTGCAGGGCTTCGACTACTACGATCCGCGCTCCGGCACAGTCGAGTCGGGCGGTACCGAAAATATCGCCATGTGGATGCTGGACACCGACTACGACGGCAGAAGCCTTTACCCCCGCCAGGTCTTCTTCCCGCTCTCCGGATCCAAGGACGGCTGGTCACGCCTGGCCAAGAACCTCAAGGCAGAGGTGGACGATGAGCTGATGGAAGCCTACCGTGGCACCCTCTCGCTTCCATTTGAGCCTGGCCCCCATGAGCGGGTGGCAGTGAAGATCATCGACGACCGGGGCATCGAGAGCCTGAGAATCATGGAGGTAAAGTGAGATGATCGTCTCTCGATTGATTTTGAATAACTGGAAGAACTTTCAGTCTGTGGACGTTACCCTGGGGCAGCGCGTCTTTCTGGTGGGCGCCAACGCCTCGGGAAAGTCAAACTTAATGGATGCTCTTCTCTTTTTGCAGGGCATCGCCGGGATGCACGGCGGGCTGCAAGAGGCCATACAGGACAGGGGAGGCCTTTCCCAGATTAGGAGCTTCTCCGCCAGAAAAAATGCCAACGTCGAGATCCAGATACACCTATCTGATGAGCAAGGTCAAAGGCCGAGATGGATCTACTCCCTGGGTATCGAGGAGAATGAAACCACCCGTCAACCCCGTCTGGTCTATGAGAGGGTCTGGCAGGAAGAAAAGCAGATATTAAGCAGACCTGATGAAGAAGATGCTAAATACCCGGAACGCCTGGAGCAGACCTATCTAGAGAGAAAGACATCTCATCAGCAGTTCAGAGAGGTAGCCGCATTTGTGCAGTCTCTGCGTTATCACAGCTTCGTCCCCCAGCTCCTGCAAAAGCCGACTACTTTCACGGGGCCTGAGACTCAAGACGATCCATTTGGCAGAAGGCTCCTGGAGAGAATAGAAAATACATCCCCAAAGGCTCGTGCTGTTCGCCTAAAGAAAATTGAAGCAGCCCTACAGGCATCTGTTCCCCAACTGGAAGATCTTAACCTGATCTGGGATGAAGCCGCCGGAACTCCTCACCTGGAAACGCGCTTTAGCCACTGGCTTTCCGGCTCAAAAAAGCAAAGGGAGAATCAGTTTTCAGAAGGCACATTGCGCCTGATAGCCCTCTTCTGGTCTCTGCTCGATGACGCCACCACTCTTTTGCTTCTGGAAGAGCCGGAGATCTCCCTGCCGGGATCTGTGGTGCGCAGGCTGGCTGCCGAGATTCATAGCGTTCAAAGCCGCAGAAAACAGATGCGACAGGTGATCATCAGCACGCACAGCAACGATTTGCTGAGCGATTTGGGAATAGGTGGCGAAGAGGTCCTGGTCCTTGAGATCGGCCCCAAAGGAGCGACGGTTCGTCCTGCTTCATCTATCCCGGAGATAAGAGACCTACTCGAAGCGGGATTTAGCGCAGGTGAAGCGGTGCTTCCCAGAGTGGAGAGAACGCTTGCCCAATGGAGGCTTTGAGATGGGGCGAGTCATCCCCCTCAACCTGGCCTTCGAGGATGAGCTTAGCGAAGCGGTCCTGGGAAAAATACTGCAATGCTCAGGCCAGAGTTATCAAATCGGAGATCGCTTTCACGGTCACGGAGCAGGCTTTCTCAAAAAGCGAATCAAGGGCTTCAATCAAGCAGCTAGAGGCATGCCCTACCTAATCCTCACCGACCTGGACACTGACGAGTGCGCACCCCAGAAGTTAAGAGACTGGCTACCAGTCCCTGTCAGTCCCAATCTCATTTTTCGAATCGCGGTCCATGAGGTTGAATCGTGGATACTGGCTGATCAAGAGAATCTGGCAGATTTTTTGGGCGTGACGCGAGAGAGTTTTCCTGCGCAGCCGGACGCAATCCCAGATCCAAAACAGCTCTTGGTTAATCTGGCCAGAGCCTCTCGAAAAAGGACTATTCGCATGAATCTCGTGCCAAAACCGGGAAGCACTGCGAAGGTCGGACCTGCTTACAACAAGCATCTTTGCGAGTTCGTCCAGGATCAATGGGACCCGATCCTTGCCAGAAGCACCTCTCCCAGCCTGATGCGAGCTGTCAAAGCCATCGAAAGCTTTCAGCCCGTCTGGCAAGATAATGCAGTTGGTGATCTTTAATGCCTACCGGACCTAATATTGAGCGCCTCATCATCACCTCTCCTTACGAAGAGCCCAGGCAGCACTACTGCTACGTCCGGGAGACCCGCACCTTTGCTCTCAAGGATGGCCGCCGCTCTGCCGGTTACATCGTGGCCTCGGAGGCCTCACGCACCTTTGACGATCCGGGCGTCTTCAAAGAGCTTCCCCTGATAAACCAGATCCGCTCCCGCGTCAAAATATGGCGAAAGGCAGGATATCCGGGCGTGACCGGCATCACCAAGCGCCTTCTGGACCATTGGCGCGATCCCGAGCAAAGACCGCTCAAGTTTTTCTTCTGCCAACTGGAAGCCATGGAGACGCTCATCTGGCTGGCGGAGGCCCCGGCCTCGGAGAGAGTAGGCATCAGCATTCCCAGCGACGGCGGCGCATTCCTGCGCCTGTGCAGCAAGATGGCCACAGGCTCGGGAAAGACCATCGATATGGCCATGCTCATCGCCTGGCAGGCCATCAACAAGGCCACCTATCCTCAGGATTCCAGATTCTCCAAGAATTTCCTGGTCGTCTCCCCCGGTCTTACCGTCAAAAGCCGCCTTCAGGTACTAGCGCCCTCCCTGCCCGGCAACTACTACGATGAGTTTGGCATAGTGCCGCCGGGCCTGCAAGATAAGCTGCGCCAGGCCAAAGTTCTCGTTAAAAACTGGCAGGCTCTGGCCTGGGAGACAGAGGAGAAGGTCGCCAAGCGGCGCAGCGTGGACAAGCGCGGCCCCAAGAGCAACGAGGCCTACGTTCGGGAAGTCTTGGGCGAGATTGCCGGGGCTCGCAACATCGTAGTGATAAACGATGAAGCCCATCACGCCTGGCGAATGCCTTCCGAATCCAAGGTCAAAGGCCTCAAAAAAGAAGAGATCGAGGAGGCGACCAAATGGGTGGGCGGCCTGGATAAGATTCACCAGGCCCGCGGTATTCTGGCCTGCTATGACTTCACTGCCACTCCCTTTGCCCCGTCCGGCAAAAAGACATCGGAGGAGGCCCTCTTTTCCTGGATCGTGAGCGACTTCGGCCTCAATGATGCCATTGAATCCGGCCTGGTCAAGACGCCCCGTGTCGTGGTCCGGGATGACGGAGTTCCCGATGCCAAAGACTATCGCTCCAAGCTTTACCACATCTATGAACATGTCAGAGACGATTTAAGCCGCAAGGCTGCCGAGCACGACCCTCTTCCCGACCTTGTCTTGAATGCTTACTATCTTCTCGGCAAAGACTGGCTGGAGGCAGTCAAGCTCTGGGAATCCCGGGGCATTCGAGCCCGGCCCGTTATGATTACGGTGGCCAATCGAACTGAGACCGCCGCCCGGATAAAGTACGCCTTCGATCACAAAAAGATCCATATCGATGAGCTTTATGCTCCGGAAAGAACGCTGCATATCGACTCCAAAGTCCTGGAAGAGGCTGAATCCCAGGAGGCGGCAATCTCCTGCACTATCGACTGCGGGGCAGAGGATACGAGAGAGGATATTAATGATGATGGTGCCGGCAATCGGCACGCTGGAGAATCTTCAAGATCATCAAGATCAAAGCAGGATGCTGCTGAGTATCTCCGCCAGGTTGTTGATACTGTGGGAAAGGAGGGGAAGCCGGGCGAGAAGATTCAAAATGTGATCTCGGTGGGAATGCTCTCCGAAGGCTGGGATGTCAAGACCGTGACTCACATTATGGGGCTACGTGCCTTCTCCAGTCAACTGCTCTGCGAACAGGTGGTGGGCAGGGGATTGCGGCGCACCTCCTACGAGATAAATCCCGAAAGCGGCCTCTTCGACCCGGAGTATGTCAACATCTTCGGCGTTCCTTTCACATTCCTGCCTCATGAGTCCACGCAAGAGACCATCCCACTGCCGCCTTCTCCCAAGACCAGAATTGAGCCTGATCTGAAGAAGGTGCAGTTTGAGATCCAGTGGCCGAATATCATCCGCATTGATCATGCTTATCGCCCTGAACTGACACTGGACCTAAATGAAGTGACACCTTTGCAAATCCATGCCAATGAGACTCTGACCAGAGCCGAGATGGCAAAGATCCTGGACGGAAAGCCCGACATTACAGATCTTACTGAGATCGATCTGGAAGAGCTGGGTCGAAAGTTCAGGATACAAAGGATTATTTTTGAGACTGCAAGTGAAATCTTCGATCAAATGAAACCAGGCTGGAAGGCTAATAAAGAGGTTCTTCTTTCCCATCTAATCAGAATTGTGGAGGATTTCATTGCATCAGATAAGATCCAGATAAATCCGGCTCCGGCTTACCAGGATGATGTGTTATGGAGAATAATAATAACCCTGAACATGAATAAGATTGTTCAGCATATTTGGGAGAGCATACGCTTCAATAATTCCGAATCCATTGTCCCCGTATTTGATGGTGACCGACCGATTCGCTCTACCGGAGACATGCGGACCTGGTACACAGGCAGACCCAATGAGCCCGCTAAAAAATCGCATATCAACTTCTGCGTCTATGACAGCACCTGGGAGGCCTCTGAATCTTTTGCACTGGACGATAATCCCAAAGTGGAGGCCTGGGTTAAGAACGATCATCTGGGCTTTGAGATCTCATACATCTTCCAGGGATTGGTAAAGAAATACTGGCCGGACTACATAATTCGCTTGAATAGTGGTGTCCATCTGGTTCTGGAGGTCAAGGGAAAAGACGTACAGGTTGACAAAACCAAGCGCCGATTCCTGGATGAGTGGATTAAAGCTGTGAATGCTCATGGCGGTTTTGGAAGCTGGGCATGGGCAGTATCCAGAGATACGGCAGACGTTTCAGAGATAATTGAAAAAGCAACGTTCTCCAAACAGAGAGATACAATTGCAGAGGAACAATAAATAATCAATTGAAAGGCCAGGAGATGAAGAGGATCGCGTCTTCCCAGCCTTTCTGAAAAATTTTGCAATCACCCCAGTATCTTAATCGCCTCTTCCGCCGTCTTGCCCTTGTTGACAATAGCCGCAATGGCCATGGTCATCTTCACTGGGTCCTGATGCTGGAAGACATTTCTGCCGATGGCCACGCCCCGCGCGCCCGCCTGCAGGGCCCCCTCGATCATTTGCAGGAACTCCATATCCGTCTCGGTCTTGGGCCCGCCGGCGATGACCACAGGCACAGGGCAGCCCTCTACCACGCGCCGGAATGAATCGATATCACCGGTGTAGTTGGTCTTGATGATGTCAGCGCCTAATTCGGCTCCGGCCCGTGCGGCGTGGGCCACGACTTCCACATCATTGGGATTGACGATGGCCTTGCCGCGCGGGTACATCATGGCTATGAGCGGCATGCCCCAGAAATCACAGCGCTCGCTGACACAGCCCAGTATGCTGAGCTGATCCGACTCGGTCTCCGATCCGATATTGATGTGAACGGATACGGCGTCCGCACCCATCTTCAGGCACTCCTCCACCTGACAGACCTGCACCTTGTTGTTAGGATCAGGCCCAAGTGAAGTCGAGGCGCTCATGTGCACAATGAGACCGACATCTCGACCGTAGCCGCGATGTCCATGCCGCACCATTCCTTTCTGCTGGAGAACGGCATTGGCCCCACCCTTGGCCACCTTGTTTACCATCTCGGGCAGGTCTACCAATCCCTTGATGGGACCGACCGATATGCCGTGGTCCAGTGGAATTATAACTGTGTTCCCGCTGTCTCTGTCCATTATCCTTTCAATTCGAACTCTCTTGCCAATCTCACTCAAATTGTATCATCTCGTAAATGCTAACATGCTTCATGCTAACATGTATCATATTTAAGGGTTGCGATTAGCAGGCAGGAAGATGAGGATTAACATAAAAAGTTATGAGACAGCTAGCTGCAACCGCAGCCGCTGTGATCGTGATCGCATCCGCATTCCCCATGGTCGTGATCGCAACTGCTGTGATCATGCTCGCAGCTATCGGCATTGCCGCAGGATCCACAACTTGAGACTTCATCCTCAGGTCCCCGAATGATGAAACCGGTTCCCTGATCTTCATCGTCCACATAATCAATTATGGTCTCGCTGAGCAGTTCAGTATCTTCCGGACTCATGTAGACCTTTACGCCCCGGCTCTCAAAGACTTTGTCACCCACTTTCTCGTCACCTAAAGCCAGACCATAAGTCGCGCCGGAGGCATCAATAGCTGCCAGGAACATCCTGATAACTTTGCCCTCTACCTGGCTGCGCTTTATCATATTAGCTGCCGCCTCTGTAATCTCTATCATGGACCACACATCCAAATCATATCACCACAAACTCGTATTTAAAGATATTATTTATCATAGAGGAGAAAGAAAGGATGAAACATGGGCGTTGATTTGGGAGACCTGCTGCATAGAAAGAAGATCAAGATAAAGGATCTCTCCGGAAGATGGGTGGCGATCGATGCCTTCAACACCCTCTACCAGTTCCTGAGCATAATCCGGCAGAAAGACGGCACGCCGCTCATGGACAGCCAGGGGAGGGTAACCTCGCATCTATCCGGTTTATTGTATCGCACTACCAATCTCATTGAGGCCGGGGTCAAGGTGGCCTTTGTCTTCGACGGAGAGCCCCCCACCTTTAAGGCAGAAACTCTTGCCCAAAGGTCAGAGGCAAGGGAAAAGGCTGCTTTTGCCTGGGAAGAGGCAAAAGCCTGTGGCGAGGATGGATTCAAGTATGCTCAGGCGGCTTCTCGCATCAACTCCGAGATCCTGGATGACGGAAGGAGGCTTATCCTGGCCATGGGTCTTCCCGTCATTCAGGCCCCATCGGAAGGCGAAGCCCAGGCGGCGCGCATGTGCGCCAGGGGCGACGTTGAGCTGGTGGGCAGCCAGGACTATGATTCGCTCCTCTTCGGGGCACCCCAGGTGGTGAGGAATCTGGCCATCACCGGCAAACGCAAGCTCCCCAGGAAGAACATTTACGTGGATGTAGAGCCGGAGGTCATCAACTTGGAGGAAGGGCTGGCCCGCCTGGGCATCAGCCGAAAGCAGCTTGTGGAGATCGGCATCATGTGCGGCACCGACTACAATAGCGGCTTAACCCGGGTCGGCCCAAAGACAGCTCTAAAGCTGATCCGGGAAAAGGGCGACCTGGAAGCCATCCTGGCCGGGCAGGAGGAGAAGGTCGAGAACTTTGCACAGATCAGGGAGTTCTTCCTTCATCCCGATGTTACGGATGATTATGAGATAAAGATGAAAAAACCCCGTGTGGATGAGATCGTCTCCTTCCTGGTTGAAGAGCGGGATTTTGATCAGGAAAGAGTGGAAAAGACGGCGGAAAGACTTGAGGAGGTTTACACGCGTGGCCAGAGCACACTCGACCGCTGGTTCTGACACTGGCTTTTCCGGCTACGACCTGGATCTGGATAAGGCCATTGACCTGATCCAGAAGAGCGGGGCGTGCCTGGTGGGGCTGCAGGCTCCGGAGGGGCTGAAGAGGGCCATGCCCTCCCTGGCCCGACGCATTGAGGAGAAGACAGGAGGACGGGTCATCATCTCCGGAGACCCCTGCTTTGGGGCCTGCGACGTGGACATGCAACTGGCCCTGGAGGTGGATCTGATGCTCCATCTGGGCCATGCACAACTTGAGGAAGGGCCGGACAATGTCATCTTTCTGGAGACCAGGATGAAAGATGACCTGCGTAGCGTGGTGGAGAAAGCCGCCCAAGTCTTAAAGTCAAAGAGAGTTGGCGTTACCACTACCATCCAGCACGTGCACAAGCTAGGCCAGGTGCAAGAGGCGCTCAAGGCAAAAGGCATCGAAGGCCTGCTGGGGCCGGCAAGGGGCAGGGTAAAGCATGCAGGCCAGGTACTGGGCTGTAGCTACAACACGGCCCGTTCTCTGGATGTGGAGGAGTATCTATTCATCGGCACTGGGCAGTTTCATCCACTGGGCATCGCTCTGGCCACGGGAAAGAGAGTAGTGGTCGCAGATCCGGTCGCCGGTGAGGTATCGGAGATCGACACCGACCCCACGCTGAGGCGGCGATTTGGGGCCATCTCTCGGGCTGAGGAAGCAAAGCGATTCGCCATCCTGGTATCCAAGAAGCCCGGACAGAAAAGGATGGATGTAGCGCAAAGGCTAAAAGCCCTGGGCGAGGCCAAAGGACGAGAGATGTTTTTGGTTTATTTAGACAACATCGAGCCGGACCGGTTGCTCAACCTGGGGGCCGAGGCGGCGGTGTCCACGGCCTGCCCCAGGGTGGCGCTCGACGATGCGGCCAAATATAAAATACCCATTCTGACGCCACCCGAATTCGAGGTGCTGCTGGGAGAGAGAGAATGGGAGGAATACGAGTTTGATGAGATCGAATAAGGTCAATCCCACTGAGATGATTAAATGGAGATAGAATGCCCCCCTTCCCTCCCACCGCCTCGCCGGTCTCCCCAGAAGACACCGCTCTCCTCTCCCTCTTCGATCCCATCGTGCGGGACTGGTGGCTCACCTCTTTTTGCTTCGCTGAAGACCTCTTCACCCCGCCTCAGCGTCTGGGCGTGCCCCTTATCGCAGAAGGAAAGAACGTGCTCATCAGTTCGCCCACTGGTTCGGGCAAGACTCTCGCCGCCTTCATCTCCATAATTAACCAGCTCTTCATCATGGCTGCAAAGGGCGAGCTGGAAGACATGGTCTACTGCCTTTACATTTCACCACTCAAGTCTCTGGCCAATGATATTCACAAAAACCTGGAGCGTCCCCTGGAAGAGATGCAGGCCCTGGCCGAGGAGCGGGGGCTGAAGTTGCAGGAGATCAGGCATGCCATCCGGCACGGAGACGTTTCGGCCCAGGATAAGGCCCGCATGCTGAGGAGAGCGCCGCATATCCTCAACACCACCCCTGAGTCCCTGGCCATCCTTCTCAGCTCTCCTCGCTTTCGGGAAAGACTGAAGAGAGTGCGATGGGTCATCGTAGACGAGATCCATTCCCTGGCCGCCTCCAAGCGCGGCGTGCATCTCTCCCTCAGCCTGGAGCGGCTGGAGGAGCTGAAAAGAGAGCTGCAAGGCGAGAGCGTCCGGGAAGAGGGACCTATTTTGCCTATCGATCCCGCATCAGGAAGCTTCGTTCGTATCGGCTGCTCGGCCACTGTGGAGCCGCTGCAAGAGGTGGCCGACTTTCTGGCAGGAAACTTGCGGCCTGTAGAGGTGGTGGACTGCCGCTTCTGCCGCCAGAGCGACCTGCGCCTGATCTGCCCGGTTCCAGATCTGATCCTTGCCGACCAAACCGATCTGGCCGACCGGCTCTACAAGCTGCTCCACCGCCATATTCAGGAACACAGGTGCACCCTCATCTTCGCCAACAGCAGGAACGGTGCGGAAAGGATGCTCCTCAACCTCAAGCTGCGCTATCCTCAGCTCTACAATGCAAAGAACACCGCCTGTCACCACGGTTCCATGGGCAGGGATGATCGGCTGCAAACGGAGAGCCGCCTTAAACAAGGGACTTTGAAGGCAGTCTTCACTTCTGCCTCCCTGGAGTTAGGCATAGATATGCCATACATCGATCTCGTCTTGCAGATAGGCTCGCCCAAGTCAGTAGCCGCGCTTTTGCAGCGCTTCGGCAGAGGGGGCCACAGCCTGGGCAAGGCCGTAAAAGGCCGGATAATTGTTCTGGACAGAGAGGAGCTGATGGAATGTGCCGTGATGCTGGAGAGGGCAAAAGCCGGCGATGTGGACAGAATTCACATTCCCCGAAATGCGCTGGACGCCCTCTGTCAGCACCTGCTGGGCATGGCGCTGGAGAGAGATTGGACGGTAGACGAAGTTATGAGAGTGGTGAGGAGATCCTACTGCTACCGGAGCCTAAGCGAAGAGGAGCTGATGAGCGTTGTTCTCTACCTATCAGCAGCTCACGAAGGCATGCAGGAGAGGCGCATCTACCCCAAGATTCGCTACGATCCCGAGAAGATGACCATAGGAACGCGAGGGGGCAGCTCTCGCATGATTTACTACACCAACTCGGGCATGATACCCGACCAGTTCACCTGTGATGTATTCACCCGGGAAGGCCGCTTCGTGGGAAGGCTGGACGAGAAATACATGGAAAAGCTTGATAAGGGAGACGTCTTTTCCATCGGCGGGTGTGCCTATTCCTTCGGCTACCGGCGAGGAGGCAAGATCTACGTGGACGCAGCCTCCAGCAGGCCCAATATCCCTACCTGGTCCTCAGAGAGGCTACCATTATCCTTTGATCTGGCCAGGAGCATTCTGTCATTCAATAGTGATATGCTCTGGATGATGAAAAGCCGGAAGATGGAAGGCCGGGTGGACCATGTTGAGAGGGAACCTGATGATTATGATAATAGCAGCCTCATCGTCCGCTGGCTGCAAAGCCAGTATCCTATCGACGAGAACAGCGCCCGCTCCATCTGCGAGATCTTTCGCCAGCAGATAGGCTATCTGGGTGAGGATGCAGTTCCAACAAAAAGCAGAATAATAGTGCAGGAGTGCCTTGACCAGGAGACCGGCCGTAGGATCTACTATTTTCTTTCAGGCTATGGCCTGCGCTTTAACGAGGGCTTCTCTCGCATGATAGATTACCTCCTCAGCCGCCAGAGGATTAGCGAGATTTGCATAACCACCACTGACGCGGGCTTTGTCCTTTCCCTTCCCCCTAGCAGCAAGGTGAATCTTCCCGCCGTCATCGGGTCCATCCGGGAGGAGAACTGCGAGCAGCTTCTCTTTCGATCCCTGCAAGGCACCAGCCTCCTGAAAAGCGTATTTCGCATCAACGCCACCCGCTCTTTCATGATTCTGAAGAGCTACAAAGGACGGAAGAAGAACGCCCGCTGGCAACAACTTGATGCGGATATGCTCATTGGCTTTGCCAGCAAGCAGGATGAGTTTGCCGTGCTGAGGGAGAGCTTTCGGGAGATCATCGAGGATCGGTTCGAGGTGAAAGACATCAAAGAGGTTCTGCGGGGCTTGGTCTGCGGGGAGATCAAGGTGGTAATGAAAAAGGAGAACTCGCCCTGTCCGATGGCCTTTGGGATTGCGGCCCTGAGGGCTTTTTCCTGGGAGAGGCTGGGGCGGATGCGGGAGATGCGTGGGAAGGTTGCGATGAAGAATATGGAGAGCTAATCGCAGTCAATAGTGTCCCAATAAGATCGGGACGACACTGCCCGAAATGATAACCGTAACTTTTTTAAGTTTGAAGATAGTGTGTAACAGGATTAATAGTTATAAAATTGGCCTGGATTTCGGCTGACATGGTGGATCGTTCGTGTCCCAAGCTTTCAATCACTTTTCCCCGATAGAGATGTTCATCTGCGGAATAAGGACGTTCATTATCGACCCTCATAATGAGATTATGCACCATTGGTTTGAGGAATACCTCCGCCGAAGATGCAACCTCGTAGCCGTGCGCATAGATGCCCATCACGACATGTTCCAATTATGCCCGGCCCTGCCCGCCCGGGAGGGAAGAGAGAGGCAACATTTTCTGGAAAGATTACGTCCCTACATCCAGCACTACAGCCGGATGAAGGTCAATGAGGGCAACTTCACCTGCCCTGCCTTTCATTACGGGGCGTTGGGGGCTCTGTACCATTTTCACCCAGCCAAAGACCGGCTGGACGCTTACGGCAGGGCTTGTGGTTCAGAGACAAAGGACGCACCAAACACCATTGAGAAGAGGGAAACCGGGGCTGCCAGATGGATCTTGTGGGACGAAGATGAAACACGGCTCAAAGGCGACGCAAATAGCCCCAAGACCGCGCCCCTACCACGCCAAATAAGCCTGAATGTTTTCCACAAAGACCTGCAAGACTGTCTGCTTCCCATTGCGGTTGGCATTGATCTGGACGGAATCTATGCAAATGAGGATCGAAGGCCGGTGGAAGATATAGTCCCTAGGAGGCTGAAAGAGGTAGGAAGATTGCTGGAGAGCATACCCTGCCCTGCGTTCATCTGCCTGGCCAGATCCCAGACTCCAAGATCCTATATTCCGGCAAAAGCAGTGGACAGGGTACAGGATGCAACATTAGGATTGATCAGACAGGTCTATGGAAAGGGGGTCAATAGATAAGCATCAAACGATGAGGACGATGCGTGTCTATTTGATACAGAGGTACAACGATACAGAGATATACTCAGCACGGAAAAAGGCTAAATAGAATCAGCCTTAGGCGTAGCGGGGTGACTTTATGCCAACTAGTAAGAAACAATTGGAGAAGCTAAACAAAGTGAAGAAAGCCAAAGCAGAAGAACTCTCGAAGCAGGCTGCTCTGGGTAGCCAATCCGCCAAAAAGAAGCTCAAGAAGCTCGAGAAAAAGCTCAAGTGAGCCGCCCGGACTTTCCGCATAATTTATTCTCTTTTTAGTGGGATAATTTTGGAGGCAAATATAAAATTATCATAACAATTGTGATGAACTGTACCATCCTGGCGCAGCAAAAAATAATAATACCAGTATGTCTGCATGATGCCTGGTGATCCCTTCTTGAGCAATTGTGAATCGAAAACCATCTGGTGGGACGACGGCCTGTGGCTGATCGATCAGACCCTTCTGCCTGGCGAGCTTTTGCCCATCCGCATCAAAAGCGTCCGGCAGCTTATCGAAGCTATCAAGAACCTGCGTGTGCGCGGCGCGCCTGCTCTGGGGGCCGCCGGTGGCTATGGAGTAGCCCTGGCAGCAGGGCTCTCCCGGGCCTGCAATGCACTGGAGTTGATGGATGAGCTGGAGGAGGCCGCAGCTATGATCAGGGGCTCGCGCCCCACCGCCATCAACCTCTCCTGGGGCGTGGATAGGGTGATGCGTGCGGCAGCCCTCGGAGAGACGGTAGAAGAGATTCGTTTGGCAGCGCTTCGTGAAGCTGAGGAGATCGCCGGAGAAGATATTCGCATCAACAAGCTCCTGGGCAAGAACGGGGCAAGGCTTCTTGATGACGGTGACAGTGTCCTCACCCACTGCAATGCCGGAAGGCTGGCCTGCGTTGGCTGGGGCACGGCTCTGGGCGTCATCCGGTCCGCAGTTGCCGCAGGCAAGCACATTCACGTCTACGCTTGCGAGACCCGGCCTTTGCACCAGGGCTCTCGACTGACCGCCTGGGAGCTGGCCGCAGACAAAATACCGGTCACGCTCATCTGCGAGGGCATGTCCGGCAGCCTGATGAGGAAGGGCAAGATCGACAAGGTCATCGTGGGCGCCGATCGCATCACCAGGGATGCTGTTTTCAACAAGATCGGCACCTACAGCCATGCTGTTTTGGCCAGGTACCATAAGATCCCCTTCTACGTGGCCGCCCCGCTCTCCACCTTCGACCGCCTGCACCAAGAAGAGGACATTGTTGTGGAGGAGCGAGATTGCGAGGAGGTCTGCAGCCTGAACGGAAAACGCCTGGCGCCTCAGGGCATCGAGGTCTACAATCCGGCTTTTGATGCCACGCCCCTTGAGCTGGTATCCGGCCTGATCACGGAGAAGGGGGTCTTCCGGCCGCCGCTTATGCCGCCCATCTGAAAAAGCATTTCAAGAGGGAGGAAGAAAATGGGACTTATGATTTCCGATCTGGCCGTCATCGGCGGCGTGGGCTTCGCCCTGCCGGGGCAGGAGGATGAGGTGGAGACGCCCTACGGCAAAGTCCCCGTCGTCCGCTGCAATTTGATGGGACAGAAGATTGTTTTCATCTCCCGCCATGGCGGCAACCACCTGCCCCCCCACAAAGTCAACTACCGGGCCATCATCTCCGCTGCCAGAATAGCGGGCGCAAGCACGGTCATCTCCACCAACACCGTGGGCAGCATGTCCGGGCACCCCATGGGCAGCATCTTTTTGCCAAGCGACTTTGTGGAGTTCACCAAATACCGGCCCAATACCTTCTTTGAAGATAGAGCCGTTCATGTGGATATGAGCCGCCCCTATTGCCCGGTGCTTCGCAGCACGTTGGTTGGGGCGGCCCGCTCGCTTGGCCAGACGGTCGGCGAAGGCGTCTATGTTTGTGCCGAGGGTCCGCATCTGGAGTCGCCCGCTCAGATCAGGATGATGCGCCAGTTCGGGGATGTGGTGGGCATGACCGGCTATCCCGAGGTAGCTTTAGCCAGGGAGGCAGCGCTTTGTTATGCGTCGCTATGCATCGTCACTAATCCCGCCGCCGGAATGGCTGGCGGAAGCGATCTGGCCATCTCTGAGATCACCGATATTGTGAAGAATTATCAGGAAATTGTTGTGGAGATTATCTATCAAGCGGCGCAGGAAATTCCGGAGGAAAGGTCATGCGGCTGCCGGGATGCTCTGCATAATGCAGCGCTTTAGGGCAGCTCGCAAAATGTCTTCAAAGAGGCGTCATCAATAACTTTATATATTAATTTGTTTAGTTAACTCTTGCCTATGTATTCGATGCGTTTTGCCGGATTGCTTTCCTTTGTCGGAGCCGCTCAATTCCTCATCATATTGCTCATCTGTGAAGCGATTTTTCCAGGCTACAGCATCTCAGAAAATATGATAAGCGATCTCGGTATAGGCTCCACTGCGGGATTATTCAACAGCTCCATCATCATCCTGGGCCTGCTCATCATTCTCTCTGCAATTACATTTCATTCCTTTCATAGAAATAAATTATTCACAATTCTAATGGTCTTAACCGGTGCAGGTGCAATGGGAGTCGGCCTTTTCCCCGAAAATATCAGCCCTTATCACGAGATCTTCGCTGGCATTACCTTTGTATTTGGCGGATTATCTGAAATCTTATCCTTTGCTCTGGTAAGATTTCCCATGTCCATCGCAGTTCTCTTCCTGGGAGGATTAACCTTAGGCTCACTGGTACTGTTTGTGCTTGGGGCTCACCTGGGACTGGGACCGGGCGGCATGGAAAGGATGATCGTCTATCCGGTGATCCTCTGGGGTGCAGGCTTTGGAGGATATCTGATGGCCTCGGAAAGAAGATAAGAATGCCCGAACTTCCTGAGGTGGAGATGGCTCGCAGATATCTGCAGGCCACATCGCTGCTCCAGACCATCCAGGCGGCAGAGGTCAGGGACGAACGCATCCTGGCCGGGGTATCGACGACAGAGTTTGAGGAGGGCCTGGCCGGCAAGCAATTTCACTGCGCTATCCGTCACGGCAAGAGGCTTTTTTTAAAGCTGCACGATTCGCTCTGGCTGACTCTTCATCTGGGCCTCACTGGAAGGCTGATCTGCCTGGAAAGAGGGGCAGAGGAGCCGCGTCACACCCGACTGCTGATAGCCTTTGAGAACGGCCGCAGCCTGGCCTTCGATGACCCCAGGATCTTCGGCGAGGCAGGCCTAGCGAAAAGCCCGGCAACTTTTTTGATGGAGCGAAAGATCGGGCCGGATGCCCTGCTGCTTGACCGGGAGGGCTTTCTAAAGACCATGAGCGGCAGACGAGGCCTGATCAAACCGGCTTTGCTCAATCAGAGTCTTGTGGCGGGCCTGGGCAATCTCTATGCTGATGAGGCCCTCTTTTTGGCAGGGATTAGTCCGATGACTCGCGGCCTGACAATTGAGCAGCTCACATCCCAGCACTGCCAGATTCCTATCTCCTGCCCCACCGTCATCCAGGCGGGACCTGCCCGCGGGATGGTGCTCTTCTCAGCCACGTAAAGATCGCAGGGAGGACCAGTTACTTCTGCACTGAGCATCAAAAATAGGTAGAAAGTTAAGGATAAATAGTACGAAACATGTAAGATAGCTGTCCAGCAGCACTCTCAGAATTACAGCTGAGGGCAGGGAGGGTAGGAGATTGAAAGAAGGAGAAGATGTGATAGATCGGTCGATACTGGCAAGCCTTAGAGAACTGCAAGATGAGGGCGATCCCGATATCGTCACAGAGGTTGGCAGCCTATTCATCAAGCACTCGCCAGATAAGGTAAATGCCATTCTACAGTCTGTGGAAAATGGGGACGCCAAGGGGCTTCATATGGCTGCCCACAGCCTGAAGTCGAGCAGCGCTTACGTAGGCGCTATGCACCTTTCGGCCCTCGCCAAAGAACTGGAAATGATGGGGCGATCCAAGGAACTGGAAGGTGCGAGCGAGCTGGCCCAGAGGCTGAAAACGGAATTTATGCAAGTCATGACTGTTCTGGAAGAGGAGATCAATGAGCAGGGCAAAGGCCGTTTGTGATCGCGTTTATGTCGTAGGTGGACCGGATCTCTCCGCACCCGAAGATGCCTTCGTCTATCTGGTGGATGCTGGATCGGAGCTGGTGCTGATCGATGCCGGAGTAGGCTATGGGATGAGCAGAATCGAGGACAATATCCGGTCACTGGGCTTTGAGCCTGCCGGAATTTGGCACATCATTGCCACTCACTGCCATATCGACCATATCGGTGGCCTTTTCGCCTGGAAAGAGCGCTACGGCTGCAAGATAATCGCCCATGAGCTGGACCGGGCGGGAATTGAGGGAGAGAACAACGAGCTAACTGCGGCCGGCATGTACGGAGTGGACTACAAACAGGTCTTGGTGGACACGCTCCTCAAGGCTGAAGCGGAAAGGCATACCTACGGTGATCTGGAGTTTAATTTCCTGCACACCCCCGGGCACACGCCCGGCAGCATCTGCGTTTACATCGATACCAAAGATGGTCGGGTCTTATTCGGACAGGACATTCACGGGCCGTTCTCGCCTGCATGGGGCTCAGACCTCAAGAAGTGGCGCGTTTCCATGCAAAAGCTGCTGGCTTTGCACTCTGATGTGCTCTGCGAGGGGCATGCGGGCATTTACCGTGGCGACAAGGTAGAAAAATACATAAAGTCATATTTGAAGAGATACACCTGAATTGTTGAAGTGATGCGCATAACCAACAAGAACTGGTGGAATACGGAACAGGGCAAAGAGCTGTTTGAAAACAGTGTCATGCTGCTGAAGAAGGAGCTGCTCTAGGGCCGAGAATCCCGAATAATGATCGGAGATTCTGCACGCTTACCGGCATAGCCTCTTTTTCCTTTCAGTTTCAGTCTTTTCGTGCTGCCCGCGCCGCCAACCTGGCGAAGCGCACCGGTTCCGGCACCCGGCCGTCTCGCGTAAATTTGTTGAGCAGAATTCTCGCCTCATCGAGCGAGGCCCCCCTGACCCGGACGAAGACCTCATGGCCCGTCTTGAGCTGGACGCTCTGGCGTTCCTGCAGCCCACGATAGAGGCGAAGCTTTTCCTCAGGGCAGGGAAAATATTCGCGGATATATTTTTCCAGGCCTGGGGATTCCTCGTAGGTCAGGCAGACCAAAGGCCGTTGTGTTTCTTCGAATACTTCCTGTAGATCGATGATGTTAAACCAACTGATGGCCGCGCCGCTTAAGATCAGGGCGTTCACGTCCGCCCGGTCCAGTTGCCGGTAAAGTCTGAGCACTGCCTCTGTACTATCGTCCCCGCCCACCGTGGCATGGGCATAGGCCAGGCCGTCCACACGCAGATCTGCGCGCATGACCACACCGGCAATTGTTGAGGTGGGGCAGGAGCGTATGAAGCTCTCCGCAATCCCCAAAGCTCGCAGAGCCGGCTTGTTGAGATGAAGGGGCAAAAGGCTATTCCACCTTTATCCTGACAGCACATTGCGCCTTCTCCAGGACGTCTCTCAGGGGGGGAGCCAGCTTCGTAATGGCCTCGATGGTCATCGGCTCTCCAGCAAAGGATAACGCATACTGTCCTGCCGGCTCGATGACGAGCATAGCAATAGGTGTGATCTGGATTGCCAGGACTTTTTCCTCACAGGTCTTTAGAATAGAGATTCTCATCACAGGCCAGATGGTTTTGTCGCCCGCTTTTATCTCTTTGCCCACAATAACTCGCAGATCCATCTCGGGAAGCCTGATATTCATCATAGTTATGCCCACCCCAGCATCTCTCTCAAGAGCAACCTGATTTCTCTCACCCGCAGGGCCGAGATCACGGCAAAGACAGCCCACAACGGTCTGGCCTCTATATCAGCTACGAGTTCACCCTCCAGCCGCTCCCCCTCAAACCAGGGCTCTATGAAGATCCTGGCCGGAAAAAAACCAAGTGCTGATGCCAAAAACCAGAGGTAGCCGCTGATAACCGCAGTTTGGGATGGATCACTCAAACCGAAACATAAGCGGCAGGAACTCATGTTAACGTGTATTGACTTGAGAAGATCCCGTAGGGTATTTGCCAGGGCGGGAGCGGCGCTAATCAGAGAATGAATGTCGGGGGACTTAGCACCGCCAGTCTTCCGATTATCGATCTCGCTTCTTTCTCCGTTTCTTTCTTGTTCCCGGTCTCCCTTTTCCTCTCGCACATTCTTTTTCTCTCTGGCCTTCTCTTCCCCGATACAGGCCAGCAAATCACCTGCCAACTGAGAGGTGCTCTCTGCCTTCCTCAAAGTGCGGCCAAGCCAGGCCAGCTTGATACTATACTCTACCATTGGTCCCTTCTTGCCGATATTCAAGGATAGACTAAAAGGGGCGAGGAGAAGAAGAGCTAAAAGAATAATCAAAAGCAGGATAAATATGGCGAGATAAGAAAACTGCATCCTCAAAGCCCCATGCCGGCGGTTATTCTATCATAAAGACATGAGCGATGCCTGATATCGATTCCCCCGGCGGCGACAAGGTAGCAACCTTCACGCCCTCCGGCCCGGATATCCCTTTGTAGACGACCACCACGGCGACGGGCATGAGCCCCACTCCCCCACCGGCTGTGCGCCTCTCCTGGCCCTCCGAGCTCGCATCCAAGCCAGTCTGACCCATGTTGGTGCATAAGCCCATGCCCATCTTTGTGATGGGTATGATGACCTTGTCCTCCAACTCTATCGGCTCGCCGATTAACTGGGCCGAGAGAGCCTCGAATAGTTCATCAAGAGTAGCTTTTATGACATCATATCCTCTTTATTAACTATATTCTCTGGATATAAACATTTTTCTGCCTGGAAAAAGCCGGGCGGGACGGTGCAACTCCTCATTGGTGGGCATGGTCCAGAACCGTCCCGACGGCAGGGTTCTGGTGATCGCCGAAAATTCTCATAGTGACTTCCTCGCGTGCCCCTGAAGGAAGCGGGCCCTCTGCAGGCTTCGCGATAATTTCTATACATCAAAGAAATATAATTAAAAATAAGATCTTGCCGGGCTTTCAACCCGGCAGGGTCTCTTCTCTCTTCTAATTCGTGGCCAGTATGTGCCCGATGATCCTGCCGTAAGCAGGCCTGGCTATGAAAGTGCCCAGGATAACACCCAGGATGATGATGAGTGCAAATCCGGTGAGCGAGCCAAAGCCCATGACGAGCAATGGCAGCATAGCCACAACGGTGGTCGCCGCAGCTCCTATTATGATAATGAAAGCCTTGGACAGCCGGGCCAGATAGACCTTGTTGCTGGTAGCGACGACATTGCCGACACCAGCTTTCTCAGCCGCTTCCGCTGCCCTCTCCTTGATGCTGCGCTCAACAGTTGATACCGCCGCCTCACCTCCTTTCATCAGTTCATCGGTGATGATAACAAGCTGATCCACGCCCGTGCCTATCACCATGATGATACCGGCAAGGCTGGCCAGATCGAGCTGCCAGCCGGCCATTGCCCAGACTCCCAGCATCATTACGACCTCGAAAAATGAGGTAGTAACCATGGGCAGGACAATTCTTCTCTCCCGGTAGCGGTAGAAGATCATTGCGGCTACGGCAAAGAGAGCAATAAGCCCGGCGATAATCATCTGCAGCTTGAACTGCCTGCCCAGAGCCGCCGATACCTGACCGGAGCCAACAACCTCGACATTAACAGGCAGGGCGCCTTCTCGCAGGTGAATGTAGAGCTCTTTGGCCTTAGCAGAACCCGCATCGCCTCCACCTACTGTCGCCTGCATGCTTCGAGATGGCGCCTTCTGCAGGCTGCTTGCCAGCTCAGGAGCAAGAGGTGCGGAAAAGATCTCATCCTTATCCAGGTACATGGATATGTAATGGTCCTCGGGTCTCTTGGTAGCACCGGAATCTATTGCCGCCTTCTGGAAGGTCATCGCTCCTTCTTCAGAGAGAACAAAGGGAACACCCCATCCACCATTGCGTTCTCCCTGAGGGATGTCCACAGTCTCCACTGCATCTCCGTAGAGAACATGCATGCTCTGGTTGTTCTCGGTCTGGATTCTTATCTCGAACTTGCCGGGCTTGCCCACTACTTCCTGGGCAGCAGCCACATCCATTCCCGCCAGATCGATGAGGATGTACTTATTATCTACAACTCTTACCTTGATGTCCTGCAGACCCAGGCGATTGAGCTTGGAGTCTAAAACCTTCTTGGTCTCATCCACGGTCTCCCTGGACACGCCCATTACAAATGCGTCTTCACCGGGAGGCACTTTGCCACCCACCGGAGCTAAGAGAGCATTGAGCGATTCCCGAGTAACATTAGTTCGTATCTCATAGCGAATGGGTGCCACTGCAACATTAAGCTGCACATCTGCATCCAGATTCTTCTTGAGGTAATTGATAACAATCGTCTCGGGAGATTCCATTATTGTGATCTTGGTGCTGTTATCTCCTTTTGCGATCTTCGCCCCAATGTAGCCGAGATCATCGGTAAACGTTGAATTGACACTTCCCGGCACAGTCACCACATAGCTCTGTCCGTGCTTCTCGACGGAGGAGGCATTAAGCTGCACTTCCAAAATATTTTCCGGCGAGACATCAATTTGCGCCTCAGCACCCTGCAATTGCAGTTGCAGATACGAGCCGCCTTCCAGATCCAGTCCGAACTTCAAACCGAAAAAGCCGATGGAAATGATGGCCAAAGCTACAAATACCGCATACAAGATGACCCTTCGATCCTTGGATAAATCCTCGAATAGGCTCATCTTCTCTGCCCCCTTGCAGCCTTCTTCGGTCTATTCAGATACCATCTGAGCCCCTGGGCATTTGTGATCCAGGTGTTTATGATATCCGCCACCAGGCCGAATATTAGAACCGTGCTCATATCGGCAATGATGTCCATTCTGGTGAATGACGGTACTATGAGATATAGGAAGTTTGAGACTAATATTAAGGATATTATAGCACAAATCGATGTCCCTGCCATGGTCAGGCCCGTTCCCATAGCTCCCTTGATCTTCTCTTCCACGAGGCCCTTACGCTTCAATACCCTCATGGAAAGCAAGATATCGGTATCTACAGAATAACCGATGAGCATGAGAAGAGCAGCCACCGTCCCGAGCGAGAGCTGCACGCCCGTCAAATTCATGGAAGCTGCTGCCGTTAATATGTCGGCCAGCGCACAGACCACAATGAGCAGAGAAACAATAGGTTCCCTGAACACCAGGAAGACCACTATGGCCATCAATAGGAACGAAAGTGGAAGGTACTTGATGACCTGCGCCTGAAGCTCCTTGCTGTAAATCGGTCCGATATGCCTGATCTCCGGACCATCGAACTTGGCATTGGTCAGCTTGACAAGATCGGCATACAGAGATTCGCTCATGGGGCCGAACTGGAGCATATATCTGCTGCCGATGTTTCTTATGTCCACCAGAGGATAAGAAGCAAACTGCTGCGCCACTATTTCTTCCGAATCCGTAGAAGGCACAGTAACAAGAGTGCCTCCCGTAAACTCTATTCCCAGCTTCACAGGCGAGCCTGTGACAAGATAGGTCGCGCCCAAGCTGATAAGTGCTAATATTATGATAGCGATAGGAATCAGCATTATCTGCTTGGGTGGGTACTTAGAAACGATGTTCTCCAATTCCATGTTTTTTCTCCTCGAACGTCCTCTATATCCAAACCCACCGCATAATATTACTTTGCCAATATGCTTTTATTGCGAATGTGTTACTTGATCCTTAAGCGCCTTCCTAAGAATATTTCAATCTATTTACGGCTTGTCGTCAATGATTGTATTCATTGCTTCTTCTCAAAGCTCGCCGTCAAAGCCAGACCCGCATCAAACCTTCTCCCATTTTTTAAGGTTCGCCACCTGGGAGAGGGTCTTGCCGCGCCGGATCTCCTCATAGAGCCTGCTTTCCATCTTCTCCACCTCTTTGGCTCTCCTGGCAATCTCGTAAGCCCTCTCTTTGGGTATGACCACAACTCCGCTTTCGTCTCCCACTATATAGTCACCGGGGCGCACCGTCTGGCCGCCGCAGGTAATCTCGGAGTTGATCTCACCCATGCCCTTGGGGTCGCCTGCATTAGGTGTGATCCCAGAGGAGAATATGGGGTAGTTCAGGGCCCGGATCTCATCAACATCCCGCACGGCCCCGTCTATTACCACGCCTTCAATTCCTTTATTCTTGCAACTCAAAGTGGCAAGCCCCCCCCAGGGAGCGATGTAGTTGCTGCCATTGTAGATTACCAGCACATCCCCCGGTCCGCACAGGTCGATGGCCTCCACTGGCTTGGCCCAGTCTCCGGCAAAGGTCTGCACGGTGACAGCCCTGCCTACGATCTTGGTGCCCAGGTTTATGGGAAGAATGCCGCGCATGGCCCCTTTGCGGTGCATGGCATCGGAGATATTGGGCGACGATACCTCTCGCAAAATGGAGACCATCTCCTCCTCCAGGCTCATTTTTGGTGCCACGCTCAATTGAGCATGATCTATTGCCTCGCGAATCTTGCGGGCGGATGCGGTCACATCGGCGCTTCTCACAATGCTTCCACCCACAATGACGACCGCAGCGCCACTGGCGACGGCCTGTGCACCTGTAAAGGCATCTATGCCGCCTGCCGCTGCCACCGGAGTCTTGACCACTTTTACAATCTCTTTTAGGAAATCGACTGTGTCGCGACCGGTCATCTGCTGGTCGATCCCAACGTGAACGCAGATGTAGTCAACACCTAGGGCTTCCAACTCGCGGGAGCGCTTTACCGGGTCTTGGACGGTGAGAAGATCCATCATGATCTGCACGCCGTATTTTCGTGCCGCTCGCAGGGCATCCTCGATGGTGGAGTTATCTGAAGCGGCAAGCAATGCCACTATATCTGCTCCGGCTTTGGCTGCCATCTCCACCTCCATGGCTCCCGTGTCCACGGTCTTCATATCGGCTACGATCTTGGTGCCGGGCAGGGCTTTCTTCATCTCGCGCACAGCGTCCATGCCCTCGCTCTTGATGAGAGGTGTTCCTGCCTCAATCCAGTCTGCGCCGCCCGAGATTGCCTCTTTGGCTATCTGAATTGATCTGTCCAGCTCCAAAAGATCCAGTGCCACCTGTAGAATGGGTTTAATATGACATCACCACACATCAGCACACATTAGCATACATCAGCACAGGCTAAGTAAAAAGATGCATGGTATATAAAATGAAGCTGGCAGATATTTCTGAGATAGAGCTTGATGACAATTCCTATGGGCCTTGTGGCCTGACCTTCACCAAGCTGCACGGAAACGGCAACGACTTCATACTGGTAGATGAGATAAGTCGCGAGCAGGTAGCCGAGGGCAAGAAGAGAAAGTTCGCCATAGCCTGCTGCCACCGCCACTTTGGCATAGGTGCGGATGGTATCCTGTTCCTGACAAACAGCTCGCGAGCCGATATGGGCATGAGGCTCATTCAGCCGGACGGCTCGGAGGCAGAGATGTGCGGCAACGGCATTCGCTGTCTGGCCAAATATGCCTGGGACACGGGATATGTGGGCGAGTTCTTCGATGTGGAAACTTTAGCCGGCATAATTCCTGTGCAGGTGCGGGAGATGGATGGCTCCTTTTGGGCCAAGGTGAATATGGGTGTGCCCAGGTTCGACCGGCCTTCCATACCGGCCTATGGCCCTGGCGAATTTATCTCAGAAGATATCGAAGGCTGCCTGGTGTCGGCAGTCAATACCGGTGTACCCCATGCCGTTATTTTCGTCAATGATATGGATTTTGACATTCGGGTGGCGGCATCCTCTATAAGACATAACAGCCACTTTCCGGAAGGGACCAATGTGAATTTTGTCAAGATGGGCCAGCCTTTGGAGATCAGGACATTCGAACGGGGAGTGGAAGGAGAGACACTCTCCTGCGGCACGGGATCTGTGGCTGCCGCCAGTGTGGCCCGGCGTCTGGGAATGGTGGAGGATGAGGTCATGGTGCAGACCAGAGGCGGACCTTTGCAAATTAGCTTTGAAGACGGTAATGCCTTCATGGAAGGGCCGGCGGTAACGGTCTGCTCGGGTGAGCTCTCTGAAGAATATCTGTGGAACCTCTCAATGGAGCCCTGAGAAAATTATTGAGGCAAAAATGAAAACAAAAGCGGCATTTTTAGGGCTGATGATCATCATCTCTTTCATTTTTGTCCAATGCATCGTAATAAGCCCGGCCTTAGCCGAGCATTATGTGATGGAGATAGGCAGCAAGAGCAATCCCAATGCCCATCTCTTCTCTTATGACCAGAAGTTTCGGGAGAGCACCAATTTGCATAACTATCCCATGAAGATGAGTGCATCCAAGGAGTTTACCGATGCCACCCGCCTCTCCACCAGGATGGATTTAAAAGCGCTCCCAAACCTCACGAGTATAATCATAGACGCTGACTTCATAGGCATAGGGCGCATCGGCTACCTGCTGCTCGACCCGGAGACAGGAGACATAAAGGACGAGGTGTCACGCATCAATCACATGTTCGTGGGCAACTTTTCCATTAATGAGCAGATACTTGTGGCCAAGAATCACATGTGTGAGGACGGGTATCTGCCCTGCGCCTGAAACGCCAATAAAATTTTATAATAAATTGATAAAAAAAATTATTTTCGGGAAATCTGCCTGCCTACTGCATCGTCCATGAGCGCCAGAAACTCCTGCTTCGCATTCGGCGGTATGGTCGCCCCGGCGGCGACGTTGTGACCACCGCCGACGCCTCCAACGGCGCGGGCAGAGCGCGACAGGGCATCGGCCAGATCCAGGCCGCAGCGTACCAGGTCCTGAGTGCCCCGCGCCGAGACTTTGAGTTCCCCTTCCGCTGTCCTGGCAAAGGCCAGGATGGGCCGGGAGCGATCGCCCATCTGAAAGCTCATGCCGGCGACGATGCCAACGATGGTGTCCAAAATGGCGTCTCCTGCATCAAAGTACTGGATGCTCTTGAGAGTTGTAATGCCGCTCTCGCGAACCAGCTTCATGCCGTTTACCAGGTTCTGGCGGTGCTGGCCCAGCAGCCTTTGCGCCTCAGCGAAGGCTTTTTCCCTGTCGCCCATGCAGACCGAGAGGCCCACGCCGGCATGACCGTAACGGGCGGTAGCATTGAGAAGAGTCGAGTACTCGCTGGCATCACGAAGCTCCGTTCCCTCCTGCTCTGCCAAAAGTATGTACACCTCTCCGATCAAGCGCTCCAGCTTGACATTGGAGATGCCGCTTCGTAGACCCTTCTTAAGGACGGCGGTGACAAAGCCGGACTTCTCCTCCTGAGATAGATCGATCCAGCGCCGCCACCTCTCCCCGCCCAGACGTATGCCGATCTCCTTAAGGAAGGCGATGCAAGCGTCCTCATTTCCTGAAAGCCCGGGCAGGTACGGGTCCTGAGAGTACTCCAGCATCTTGTAGACGGGACGTGTCTGTCTGCCGAAGAGCTTGATGTCACGGGAGAAGGAAACAGCTCCTGCATTGGAGCCTATCTCCAGGATATGACGGTTGATGCCGACCAGTTGGCCGTGCGCCATGTCCTGTAGATCCCCCACAGCTCCAACTACCGCCAAAGCTGCCAGATCATCATTGCTTCCCGGAGTGGATGCCAGGGCCCTGGCCAGGAGAAAAGAGGTTCCACTGCCGGAGAGCTGTGTTGCCCCATCAGCGCCTACCAGATGAGGGTTGATGTGTGCATTGAGACGGGCTTCACAAGCAGCGGGCTTGTGATGATCGGCAACTACTGCAGAAAGGCCGCATTTGCATATCTGCGAAATCATTCCACTGCCAAGGTCCGTGAATATGACCAGATCGGCCCCAATATCGGCAACCTCGTTTATTGCCGCCTCATCAAGCTGGCGGAAAAATTTGGGCTGATAGTCCAGGCCGCATCTCTCCAGAGCAGTGCAGACGATAGCTGCTGCCGTGAGCCCATCAGCATCCACGTGAGAGACGACGAGGAGATTCTTTTTGGTCTTGATGACCTTTGCAGGGCTCCTACATAGCTCGCAAAGCGCGCGATACTTCCCGGCGATCTCCTGGCTGTCTTGCATGTCTATAGCAACTTTGAGTGAGTATCTGATAAACCTTTGGCGCGCGAAGCGAAACTAATCATTTTGCATGGTAAGGTTTATTTTTCCGGCCCACTTCGTTCCCAAAAGGCGAAAGCTTCCCGGCGTTTTAGTCATCTGAGGATAGTCGCGAATTGTAATCTCGTGGTTGATCGGGACCTCTGTAAAAAAGAACTGATCTTCGATGGAGACGTTATCGGTGTTGTTGCTGACAAAAACATATTTGTTTACAACCTCTCCACTCCCTCGTATCCTTCCCGTGGCCAGCGTGCTCTCATCAGACCCCATCTTGAAATCGGTCATTACTGTCCCGGTACCTACAACGTTATGGCTGTAATCGATATCCATATTTGTAGAGGCGGCATATGCCCCAGCCATAGCCATCATTAGGGCCAAAATCAGCAAGGCTAGAGGAAGCTGGCCAAAATTATGCTGAGGCATAAGTGCATTTCTTTTTTTCATTGTTTCATTGCCTGACTTATCTCTATACTTATTTAAGGGCTATTCGCCATTATTGCGGCCAAAGCAAAGGGCATTATTATATGGCAACCGGAGATGACAAAGATCCATTATGAAAGCTCAAGAGAATATGCCGCCATTAAGCCAGCTGGACATCGCACCCACGGCAGCTCTTATCCTGGGCCTGCAGCTTCCTGAGGCAGACGGGCGTCCAATCGATTTTGCGGCGGCCAGAGGCTGCAAAAATGTTGCGCTCATCATTATCGACAGCCTGGGCTATGACTTATTGAGGTGGCTCTTGCCGGCGCTGGAAAACATGTTGGGCCT
>CAZDLZ010000001.1:96095-125308 GCA_964506745.1 uncultured Methanotrichaceae archaeon
CCACTCTAGGCGGATAGGCAAGCGGCCCTGAGTGCCGTCGGTCAGCTCTTGTGCATAACGGCCGTCTCCAATCACACCACCCCGGCCATCGCCAGCATCCTGAGCGGGCTGCTACCTGAGCACCACGAAATTTTCGATAAGGCCGGCGCTAAAGAATCCCGCATCCTCAGCCTGCCGGAGATTGCAGCGACAGCCGGCCTGAGCTGCGCTGTTATCATGGAGCAAAATGGAGCTGATGTTTACGAGGGCCTGATCGAGATGGTGCACGGCATACCAGACAGCATTCCTCCGCAAGACTTCGATAAAGAGGCTTGCCGCATGACCTGCCGGGCCCTTTTGGAGAAGCCCAGGCTTCTTGTCTCCTACTTCATAGGAATAGATAAGAGCGTTCACCTGGGCCTGGGCCTGGAAGGGATAAGAGAAGCGGCTTTGCTTATTGACCGCTGCATAGGTGAGATCGTAAAGACGGCAAACGAAGAGACTCTATTCATCATCTGCGGAGACCATCCTGTACACGCCGGGCCGCTAAAAAGAACCAGAGAACCTTATTATGTAGCTATGATCCTGGCTAAAGGAAAAGCGCAAAAATGAGATTCTAACGGGGTTTCGATAAGTTTAAATGCCGTAAGCAGATAACATGAGTCCAATGGATGAAGATCTTTCTGAGGTTTTTCAATTAATTGCCGAAGATGAACGCAAGCGCAGATATCTTAAGGAGGTCGGCGACTGGCTTGTAGAAGAATACTTCGAACTTCGTCAAGCATCTTGAACCATTTTAAAATTTCTTGGTTTTCCTTTATTCAAATTTATGGGCATGTCTTGCGGCAACTTCGCGCGCATTAATTCACAATGTTTTTTGAGAATAGGACCGATTTTCGGGTAATTTTTCCATAATTTCCGCACCATTCGGTCGTTGTGAAATGGTTTCACAAGGCAGGAGTCCTCTGCGCATAAACATAGGGCCCACTGATAGCTATTATTATGATAGTATTCGCCTGAAAACACTTTTTCACAACACAATACACTGCATTTTCCCCGTCTTAAGCATACCTTGTGAAATACTATTCTGAATACTATTAGGGATTTATTTCAAAAAATAACTCCAAATATGAGTTTTAAGCTATTTACCACAACTACCAACTATTAGAAAGGTTTATATATCTCAAAATCCAGGTAGATAGTGTGCCAAAATGGCCAGACAACCTGTCTGAATACATAGGATAGGATGGCTAAAGAGGGCTTATTCGTCTGAGGGGATGGATGGACCTTGGCAATATATCAGGGCAGTAAGGAAGCGTATCGGGTGGATAAATCCAATGTATCAGCCCTATTTGTTCCACACAATTGTGGAAGAGCTGCATCGTCCGGAAAATGTTCGCCTCTGTGAAAGCATAACGTCACCGTAAGGGATGGCACGAGGAGTAGCAATGACGGGGGAAATCGAAGCCATAAAAGGTATTTTCGATATCCTATAAACTGCTTCACAGCATTACACTTTCTAGCATAGATGGCACAAGGGGTAGCGAAAGGGAGTTCGTATTGGATCAGGATACATGCACCTGTCTACAGACTGTTCACGCTCGGAAAGGGACGACAAAATAGCTCAGGGCTGGTACAGACGGTGAATTCCTTGGCCGGTGGAATCCTCCTTGCCGGAAAGGGACGGCAATGAGGATCGGAAGGGAACGGCTCAGGCAAAGATCCAGTATGAATTGTTGGTGGCCAGAGCTGTGAAAGCCGGAAAAAACATCACCAAAATGTCTTTCACAACATGGCAAAAATCGGGGATGGCACGAGAACAGAATTGATCGGATCGGCTGGAAGGGGATTCATGAATAAGGCTGATCCGATCAGGAAATGGAAATAGTAATTAGCTGAGAGCGAGCATCGGCTTTAAGGAAGAGGGGAGAAATTATGAGAGGGCACATAAAATTATTTATGCTACAGATGAACCTGGAAAGGTCCAGGCAGCCTATAAATGCCGCAATGACGGAAAATGTCTGCTTTGGCACCTGCCCGGATGAAGCTTCCTCTATGCAGCGCATATTCCTTCCATCTTTGAAGATAACATCCGGAAGATGATCGAAGAGGGTTTCAAATGAGGATCCGGATAGAGATAGAAGACAAGGGCCTTAAGTCCTCCCATGAGTTTGAATCGCAAAACATGGATGGAGAGGCTTTAAGAGACAGGATTATTGGCTTTCTGTCAGCTTCCGGTGTCTTTGAGGGCAGGGGAGAGAGCATTGCATCAAGCGCATCTGCTCGTGATTATAGCAGCGGAACGCTAATGGACCGACTGGAAAGCTTCATCCAACATGAGTTTACCAATACCTGGTTCACAACCCAGGAATTAAGAGAGCGATATGAAACCATAGCCGATGACATAAAGCTCTCCACAGTCTCTACCTATCTATCCCGCATGAATCACGACGGTCTGCTGGACAAGAGAGGAAATAGAAACAACCGGCAATACAGATTGATGGAGATCGTCGAGCCGGAGATGGCATCGCCGCATAATTATCAACGCCAAACTAGCTATGAGAAGAAGAGAATTGAAAGCAGATGAGAAAATAGCCCGACCGGAAAGCATCTCATGGATCTTTCCCACCACCAAGACATCCTTTGCCATAGATTTCCGGTCCGGCACTTCTGCTTTTCGAACCTAACCAGAAGTAGCATTGAGACGAGCCACAGTTAGATTGATGGCATACCTGGCAAATGAATTATCCGTATCCAATTCTAAGACCCCTTCAAAGGCACGAATGGCTTCTTGATGGCGGTTCATGGCCACCATGACCAGACCCCTGTAGTATTTGGCATCAATATTTTGCGGCTGGAGCAGGGCAGCGGTCTCAAAGCTCCGCAAAGCCTCATCGAGTCTTCCACTCTGGCTTTGCGCCTTTCCCAATTCCATCCAGGCGGCAGCGTCCTGCGGATTTAGCCTCGTAGCATTCCGGAATGCTTCAGCCGATTGGCTGTAGCTGCCCAAATAGTAGTACACCTGGCCCAGATTATACCATACCTCCTCATGAGATGAATTTGCCAGGCACGCCTTTTCCAGGCTTTTGGCTGCTTCATCATATCGGCCAATGGAGGCCTGCATGCTTCCCAGATTGGACCAGGCTGCATAGTCAGCCGGATTTAAGGATACAATCTCTTGGAAGCATTTTAGGGCCAGAGAGCTGTTGCCGAGAGCTGCCAGCGCCAGGCCCTTGCCCTGCAATGCATCGACATCTGATGGATTTTGGCCCAGGGATTTATCAAAGAAAGGCAGAGATCTGTTGTACTCTCCCTGAGAAGCGAGAGCATTGCCCAGTCCCCGGTAGCCATGGCCGCTGGGAGTTAATGCAGTAGCCTGCTCATAATATTTTTGAGCATCACTGTAATCGCCCCTTTCGTAAAGCACACCGCCCATGCCCAGGAGAGCTACCAAGTTTTGAGGCTCTATGGCAAGAGCCCGCAGGTAACTTTGCCGGGCAAGGTCTACCTTCTTGACGCAGAAAAGCGCATCGCCTTTGCCAGCCCAGGCAGCAGCGTTATTTTCATCCAGTGCCAGGACCTGATCGTAAGAATGCAGAGCTGATTTGCAATCGGACAATTCATACTGAATTCCGGCTTTTCCCAACAGTGCCCGAATATTTTGCCGGTCGATTTGCAGAGCTTTTTCATATAGCGGCAATGCCTTATCAAAGAGGCCATTATGCAGAAAAGCGTCTCCCCTGCCCAGAATTGCCCGCAAGTTGCCGGGCTCCTGAGCGAGGACGCGGCCATAGGCTGGCAAAGCGCCAGAGAGATCGTTTTGCTTCAAGAGCACATCTCCTCTACCAAGCAAGGCTGCCGTATTATCCGGCTCTCGCAAAAGAGCCAGATCATAGCAGGGCAATGCTTGCTCGTTATATCCTTGCTGGTAGAGGGCCTCTCCTTTTCCGAGCAATGCAGGTATGCTTTTCGAATCCAGGGTCAGAGCACGAGAAAAACTTTTCAGAGCGGAGGAATAATCATGCAATGCCAGAAGGCAGTATCCATCGCCCAGCAATGCTCGAAGATCATGGGGATCAATTTTCAGAGCCTGAGAGAATGCCTGCCGGGAGGAGTTGTAGTCCTGCCGGGCATAAAGAGCCTCAGCTTTTCCGAGCATTGATGCAAGATCGCTGGAGTTTTGCACAAGTGCCGCCCCGTAGGACTCCAAGGCGTTGTCGTATTCCTGGAGAGCAAGCTGTGCATCTCCCTTGCGTCGCAAGGCAGTTGCATTTTCTTGATCCTTTTCTAAGACCAGGGAAAAACATTTAACTGCCTCCCGATAATTTGCCATTTCCATCAATAGACTGCCTTTGCCAAGCAGAGTTGGCGTATTATTATCATCCAGCGTTAGGGCCTTGTCATAGCTTTGCAGGGCGCCTTTATAGTTTTGCAGCTTCTCTTGCACCCATGCCATATCATTCCACAGGGCGATATTTCCCGGGTCCAGACGCAGGGCAGAGTCGGTAAACAGCCCTGCCATTCTATATTTCCCAGTCAAGGCCAGGATGCGCCCTTTTAATGCCAGGGCAGAGAAGCTGGACGGATTAATCTCCAAAGCCCTATCCAATGAATAGAGGGCCTCGGACTGCCTTTCCAGTCGAGAGAGAATCTCTCCTTTAAGCTGCCATACCTCGGCCCGTCCATCAAGCTCAAGGGATTTATTGAGGTTCTCTAAAGCCAGAGAATACGAGCCGTTCCTGCTCTGGTTTTTTGCCTGCTCAAAATAATATAAATATTCCGGGACATCTGATGCTTTTTTCAGGGAAACGTTCCCTGATTTTGCCTCCCCCAAACTCAAGACCTGTGCTGCCGATGCCCTCTCTTTTCCGGCCAGTGCGTTTGGGTCCAAAGGCAAAAGGACAAGGGCGGTTTCGTAACTCTTGAGCGCCTCTGAGTAGATACCATCGCGCAAAGCCTGGTCACCCTTAGCCGTCAGAGCTTTGACCAAACCGGACACAGCTTCTGCGCTTTGGGGTGCAAGACGGGAAGCCTCATTAAAATTATCAAGTGCCTGGGAGACTTGCCCTCCTGCCAGTTCTCTGTCGCCCAGTCCTACCAGAGATCGGGCCCTGCCCTCCTTGCCCGTCCCATCGGATGGATTAGCGGCCAGTATTTCGTCATAACAGGCCAGAGCTTCCTCAAATCTGCCCAGACTGTCCAAGGTTGACCCCTTTAGCGTCAGTGCCTGGACATTTTGCGAATCGATGGCAATAGCCGCATTGCTCTTATCATAAGCCGCCTCAAATTTGCCTTCTTTCAAGAGAGTCGAACTGTGAGCCAGCAGCACTCTAACCTGGCCCGTTTTGCCTGCATCGCTTTGCCCGTAAAGAGAGGCATTCTTATAGCTTTGCATAGCCTCATCATAGCTTTCCAGGGCTAGAGACACATTGGCTTTGCCCAGCCACGCCCCGGCTAGGCCTGATTGCAATGACAGAGCCTGCTCGTAGCTCTGCCCGGCTTCGTCCCAATCACCGGCCAGCTCCTTTGCCCTGCCGTCCTCCAGCCAGAGCCAGGGATTATCAGCATCTCTCTTCAGGGCGTTGCCAAAGCACAGCTCGGCCATCTTGTAGCGGCCCTGTCGAGAGAGAGCAACGCCTTTGCCTCCCCAGGCCGATGCATTCATGGAATCGATCTTTATGACCCGGTCAAAGCTCTCTACGGCCTTGGAAAAGCTGCCATTTAAAAGATATGCCTGGCCATTTTCCAACCAGTAGGCGGCACTATCTTGAGCCGCAACAGATGCGGGAACGAAGAGCAGCAGCATACAAGCCAGCATAGCGCAAGAACGCACCGGGAACGGGATGGAAAAGGACCTTTGCAAAGCAATCACTGAATCTATAGAGATTTGCAGATGGATATATTTCCTGCGGCCTTAGGGATGCACATGTGGATGCTCCTCAAACATGAAGGGATTGTCGCCCTCACCCCAGGGATTAACTAAATAAGATTGTAAAGCTAACAAACATAAATGTCAGATATAAGATGAGGTTTGGCGTATTTAGGAGATGAGACAAATGAAAAGAATGATTTCTCAGACAATACATTATTTAGCAATAATAGTATTGACAGCCTCGATCCTTACCATAAGCACAGTCGCTATGGAGGGAGAGAGTCATAAGGCAATAACTCAAGATCTCATAAAATTAATAGAAAAAAATCCGGAAATCGGGACAATGTTGGAGGAATCCATTGCGAAAGCTAAAGAGATAAATCCCGATCTTCAGACAAATTCCGTGCAGAACCTTTCAGAATACTACGATTTCATCGACAGTGCATCTGAACTTATCCCGCAAGATGTACTGAATGATCCAGCCAATCTCACGCGCGACCAGATATTACAAAGCATCTGCTACTTCTATTTCCTGGTTGACCAGCCCCTGCTTGAATTAGAAGACAAGGGCCTGTTCGACAATACCATTCAGTACTACGAGCCGTTCTCTTCATGGCTGCGTGATTTTGCCGACGCCTGGGGACTGTTCCTTGATACTGAAGAGTCATGGAATAATGAAACATATCAGCAGTTTTATAACGACCCAATCTACGGTTTACAAGGACCGTGGTATGAGTCACCATCAAATTGGACCACATTTAACCAATTCTTCTCCAGATACCTGGCATCGCCTGACCAGCGGCCCATCGCTTCGCCAAACGACACGAGTGTTGTTGTCTCGCCGGCGGATTCCGTTCCTCAGGGAACCTGGGCAATTGATAACAATTCAACCATCCAGGTAGATGGCGGATTGCAGGTCAAGCTTGTGCGTTATTACAACATCGAGGATCTGCTTGGTAAAGAGTGTGCATACAAGGATGCCTTTGCCAATGGCGTGCTCACCCACACTTTCCTGAATGTAAATGACTACCACCGTTATCATTTCGGGGTTGGCGGAAAGATTGTGGACAATAAATCCATAGTGCAAAATGTGGCTTTAGAGGTTGCATGGAATGAGACCACAAATATATATGATCCAATCGATTCGACCGGCTGGCAGTTTTCTCAGACTCGGGGTTACGTAATCGTGGATACGGGAGAATACGGTCTGGTGGCACTCATTCCCATGGGCATGGCCCAGGTGTCTTCCGTCAACTTCGAGGACGGTGTTGTGATCGGATCCACTCATAAGAAAGGCGACATGCTCGGCAATTTCCTCTTCGGAGGGTCTGATTTTGTTATGCTCTTCCAGAAACAGGCCGGGTTTGAGCTGACGGCAAAGCCCAACGTTCATATTCTCATGGGCGATGAATACGGAGTGATGAAGGGAACAGCCTGAGACAGAGGCCAGCAAGAACTGGTGAATGAAAGCGAATCGAGAATCCGGCCCCCCCACGCACGCAGGGGGGGGCGGTTCTGTCTCTGGCTATTTGCTTGATCGCGAGTTCCTGGCTAAATATTTAATGGCCTTCGATTTTAGATCATCTGAAAAGCAGCCCATGCGCACTTTTATAATAATATTACCTCAACAGCATCGCCATCTTCCAGCCCCAGCGCTCGCAGCTTTACGGGCGCAATGATCTCGATCAGCTCCGCTGGATAGCGGCTCTTCTCGGGCCGGACCACTGCGGCCTCGATGCCGTTCAGCTTGATTGGGTAGCATCTGCACTCGCCAAAGCTCCTGCCCTCTTCGGCAAAGCCCTCTATTTCGATCGCCTGCCGCTCTGCCGGGAAGGGCTCCTCCAGGAGCACATTCAGGGTGCCAGGGAAGGGGACGAAGCCCAGGCGCTCTTGGAACTGGCGGCTGTAGCCCTCACGGGAGATGAAGTACTGGGCCTGACCGAGGCCGGATAGGATTTTTCCGCGCATGAATTCGACCTGCTCGCTCTTAAATGCATCAAGCATCTTCGATTGGAACTCCTTTTCCAAGATCACGTAGCGTTTCGATATAGACTTCTATGGCCTCTTCAGCCATCAGAGAAGCTTCGTTAGCATTCTTTCCGAAGGTATTGCATCCCGGAAGCGAAGGCACCGACGCGATATAAACGCCATCTTCAGGGTCTTTTTCTATTATTATGCGATATTTAGGGAGCATCATCAATACATCTATTAAACGATTTTTTTATTTTTCATATCAAATGTGGAGTTGGAAATGGGCGATCATCGGCCAAGCTCTTCTTCAAGAGTTCGGAGATCCTTTTCAGCATCATCGGCGGTATAGTCCAGAGGCACTCCCCTCTCGCTGAGCAGCATCAGCATCTCCCACTTGCTCCTGGCCCCAGCCAGCTCCGCTGCCTTGCCCAGGGAGAGACTGCCTTCGCGGAAGAGGTTCACTGCTAAAGAGCGCATTTTATACATCTCTCGTGCAATACGGTTGCCCTCTTCCTCGACATCCTTCTCAAGCTTATCGAGATCCACTTTATCGGCCTCTTTTATAACGCCTTCCAATATGGTTCGCAGGTCCCTCTTCTTCAGAAGTATCGAGTCGCTTGTGGCTTCGCCTATAACAAACTCGTCGCCTGGGCTCATTTTAAGCCTGGCCATCAAATCGGCGGGGAGGACGATTCTACCCTTTTTATCAATCTTTGCCGTGGACATAGGCTTTTCATTCACCTGGTATTTATAGCTCGGCTAATGGTAATAATTTATCGGTATTGACAGGTCTTTGGAGAGTTCTGAGGTAGGCTCCACTTTGCTGAGCAGCATCATCTTCCACTTGCTCCTGGCCCCGACCAGCTCTGCTGCTTTGCCCAGAGAAAGCCAGATGCCGAGCAAGGAAAGTCCACAACAGTACGAACCGTTTCATCACAAGAGGATTTTCTCTGAGGCTAACTAGGTTTTTGAATCACACTAATAGCAATAATAAATTGAGATAGTTCGCAGCATTATGTTACTGCGAAAATCCGCAATTATTCATTTCTTCTGTAGTAAGCTCTATTTGCCACGAGAAATGAGTTCTCCTCTTATGACAAGTTGCTTAATAAGAGAATCCACCGCTAATGGAGAATAGCCCACCTCCTTTGCGATATCTCCGACTCTAAAATTTGTAGAGACCCACAGATGTTTAATCTCTCTGATAGCAGATATATCCTTGGGCAATAGAATCAGGGATGCATGATAATCCAGCTGCTTGGCAGGTTGTGAATGCTTAACGGGTATATTGCGGATTTGGCTGGTGTCCGCAATCTCGCGAGATGCGTACACATCATGGTTGATAGACTCATCATTAGCAATTCTATTCTTAGATAATTGCTTTACTGGTGCGACTAGAGGTAGAGTCTCATTTCCTGATGGATTTGGACATAAATTTGACCGTTTGAGTGTAATAGATTCTGAGAGAATTTCGTCGAAAACCCCGTTTACAAGTGCTTCTGTAATTTGCTGGTTCATTTCGTCAAATTTGCCTCGTAATACCTGAGTCACTTCACGTGGAACTTCTGTAGCAAGTTTTTCGGGTAGATGTTTATACTCGTGATCCAAAAGAACAGCGATTATCGGCAAAACAATCACCCAAATCGGAATCGCAATCGATGATATGCCTATCAATGCTAATACAGCTACAATAGCCTTGGCTACAGCAGTTTTAACCAAAACAGTAACGCCAACCTTTTTAATTGCTGCGACCATCATTGTGTGAAATGCGCTTGATACAACAACATGTCCAACTATCACCGCCATCTTAGCCAAAAGCATCGATCCAGCACTAGTTGCTAATAATTTGCTCAATGAAGATACGATCAAATTTCCTGCAGTTGAATGAATAAAAACATCCACATTTTGAATGATCTTCTCACCCACATCTGTAGAAATCGTTCCACCCAAGTTCGTACTTATAAGATCTCTGACTTCTTTCTGCAGCCATTTTGTGTTTTGGGAGACTTCTCCTCGTACAATTCTGCCAATAGGGGAATTACCAGAAATCTGATCTGTAATTGCTTGAGAAAGCTCACGGATAACAGCCTCGTCTGCGTAGAACTTAACAATGCTCTTTTCGACTGCATTTAATGCAACTGGTGTGACGACACTATCTATATCGAATCCGTCATATTTCTCTCCTCGAAGAAATCTAATCAAGACGCTGCAATACTCCATCGTAGCACTTAGTGATATTCTCCTATCACGTTTTCCTGCTCTTACTAGATAAAACGATAGAGCATCATGAGGAGCCATTTGTCTAACATCCCTTGATATATCAGTCTCCATCATTTGGAATAAAAGTTCCTTTTTTCCAGCAATTCTTCTTGCTATTTCAGATTGATCGAGTAAATCCGTAACTGAATATATTTTATGATTTGAAGACGTTTCCATTCATTTATCCCTTCTTTTTATCGAAAATCGAATATTACATGCTTGGCAATACCTAATCGCTAATATCTTTAACGTTTTTAATATTATCGTTTGATTTTAGAATGTAAAATTTTTAAAATTATTTTGCACATATATTTGCGCCAATTTTTGAAGTTCGTAACATGAAATAATTAAGAAGAAACTTCATCAAATCATTAGCAAAAAAGAATTTGATTACATCGAGCAAGAGACAACCATGGATATAGATCTCAATGCTCTTAAGTCTGATGTAGCTATCGATTGCCACCCTTTCCTCACCTTCTTCCTCACAATCAGGCATATCGACTGCACGGTATTCCCGGTAAAAAACCGCCGCAGCGTCCGCTTGCCAACGACCCGTGTCAGCCCGGCCCGGATGGCCGCCACTGCCTCCTTTGCGTTTGCGGCCTCGATCTCTGTTGCACTAGGCCCAATGGGGCCGCAAAACGTGAGTCGGACCCAGCATCGACATCATGGGGAGAGCCTGGTGCAGGCCCAGGCGGGCCTCAGGGCACGTGGGTGGGCAAACATGCACGAGCACAGGAGGGGACGGCAGAAACGGAGAAAGATGCCGAAAAAAGCCAGGCTTTTATTGAACATCGCTCTGTCAGTCTTCATCGATTAGCAAATAGGGATAATTAAGGGCAAGTTTCTCCAGGACATTGGCGGCTCTTTCATATGCCTGGTCGTGGTGATCAAACCACAAGAATACGATTTTATCTCCAATGATCATGTAGACGATGACAAATGGATTGACATGAACACACCTTGCCATCTTCAATCTGTACCTTTTCGGCTCACCTATTTCTGAGATAGTTCAGGAATCCGTCTTTATCATCAAAAGTCTTGCCAAGACCTGCTTCGAATTGATTAATTGCTCTTACAATATGGGCTTCAAATTCTGCGAGCTTTTGTGCCTCCTCATCAGGAAGAAGCTTCTCGTTTTCCTGGACAGTTCCGGCCTCTTTTGCCTTCAGACCATAAGAACACATAGGTTATTGAGTCTCCTTCTTTTCAGATTAGCTGTTATCATAGATACGTACACCTTGATACATGAAGTTTTCTCATAGGCAGAAGCCATCGGAGCGAGCAGCGGTCCTGGCAACTTCAAGAATCTATACCTTCCAACTTCTTTTCTATTGTAGATCGCCTTGGGTAGCACCTCAAGCACGATAAAAGGACTCGATACGAACTCACGAGATTGGTCATCAAGAATCTCAAGCGCATTTATTGAAGGCGCATCTTCGCCCCTTGCCGCCGCTATCAACACCCCGGCGTCAATAAATGTCCTCATCCGGATCGATCAGCTTCTCCTCGACGCGCTGCGACCTCTTTTTCGATCTCATCCCATCCGAGAAGAGTCTCTCCTGATGCGACAATCCTTGTTCGGATGGACCAGAGTTGTCGACCTAGGGGTGTTTTCGGTTTGAATGAAGAGCCAATCCCCTGAAGATTGTAACGATGCGTTGCCATTGCAGCTACCTCTTCCGCCCTCTCCTCACCCTCTTCCTCACAATCGTGCAAATCGACTGCACAGTATTACCGATAAAGAACCGCGGCGGAGTCCGCTTGCCGACGACCCTTGTGTGCCCGGCCCGGATGGCAGCCAGGGCCTCCGCGGCATTTGCGGCTTCGATCTCCGTCACACCCAGTCCAACCGTAGCGGCGAAGTGCGAGTCGCTTCCCGCCACCATTGGGAGATGGCGCTTCTTTGCCACCATTCTGGCCCGGGCGTTGGCTATGCCGAAGAGGTGCTTGGAGTTATAGACCTCCACAGCATCGCAGTCCGGTATGCGTCCGATGGCATGGCGGAAGGGATGATAAGGATGGGGGACGATTGTTATGCCCCCCTGCTCGCGGGCCATCTCTGTCGTCTCCTCCGGGCTTAAGCCCCGGGGTGGCAGCTCCTCTACCCCCAAAACCAGCAGATGGCCCTCGGCGGTGGTGACTTCTCCACCGGGGATGAGTATCAGGTCCAGCCTCTCCTCCCGGATGATCTTCAAGGCTTTCAAGGAGCCCTGCAATGTGTCGTGATCGGTTATGGACAGACCTGCCAGGCCGCGGCGCACGGCGGCGCAGAGGATGGTCCTGACCTCATCGCGGCCATCGGAACAGTTGGAATGCACATGCAGATCAAATCTCATCTTCGCCGGGGCTCCATCTTCGAAATACATTCAGTGCTTACTACCTACGCTCACCACAAAGACACAAAGGCACAAAGACGACTTAGCGTTTCTCAGTGCGTCCTTTGTGGCTTTGTGCCTTTGTGGTAGAATCGTCGTTAGCCGCTGGTTATAGCCAAAACGGTTGCAGACTACTATCCACTAATTTCCGGCACGGCCAGACAACCGCTCAGGGCCGAGGCCGCCGCTGTTGCCGGGCTTGCCAGATAAACCAGCCCTCCTTTGCCCATCCGCCCTGGAAAATTCCGGTTGGATGTGGAGACGCAAACCTCGCCCTCCGCCAGTACTCCCATGTGCGCCCCCAGACAGGGACCACATCCCGGCGGACCGATCATCGCTCCTGCTTCCACCAGCGTTCGGATGATGCCGCTTTGCAGCGCAGCCAGCAGAACTTCTCGCGAAGCAGGGATCACCAGAGTTCTGGCTATAACCCGCTTTCCCTTCAGGATGCGGGCCGCCACAGCCAGATCCTCCAGCCTTCCGTTGGTGCAGGTGCCTATGAAGACCTGATCGACCTCCAGTCCCTCCAGCTCCGATACGGGACGGACATTGTCCACCCGGTAGGGCACCGCCACCTGTGGCTCTAAATCGGTTATGTCATACTCATATTCATAATCGTATGAATCTGGATCGGAGTGCACCGCTTTATAAGGCAGTCGTGCCCGGCCGGCCAGCCAGTCATCCGTCTTTTTATCGGGCGGAACTATGGCCGCTTTGGCCCCCATCTCCACGCCCAAATTGCACAGCGTCATCCTTCCAGAAATGCTCAGGGCCTCAATGGCCCCACCGATGTACTCTACGGCTTTATAGGTAGCACCATCCGCGCCCTGCTTGCCTATTATCATGAGCGCAATGTCCTTAGCAGAGACATTGGGCCGCAAAGAGCCTGACACCCGCACAGCCATGGTCTCCGGCACCTTGAACCACAATCGTCCACAAGAATAGATCTCGGCCATGTCCGTGGCCCCCACACCTGTGCCGAAAGCCCCCAGGGCTCCATAGGTGCAGGAATGCGAATCGGCGCCTACCAGCAGCAAACCTGGCAGGGCAAAACCCTGCTCGGGAAAGACCTGATGACACACCCCGCTGCCGCAGTCAAAAAAGTTGGTGATATTCTGCTCTCTTGCCCAGGCCCGCACATCCTTTTGCAGCTCTGCTGCCGTCTCATTGTTGGCAGGAACAATATGGTCGAAGGGTATGACAATCCTCTCCGGATCCCATACCTTCTCCGAGCCCATCTCCTGGAAGGCCCTGATGGCCAGAACACTTGTTCCATCATGAGACATTGCATAGTCCACGCCTGCCTCAACAATCTCCCCCTGCTCCACCATTTTAGTGGAACCGGAGGCCCGCGAAAAAATTTGTTGGCTTATAGTTGCGCTCGCCATTTTCTAGCTCGCCTCAGGGTCTAAAAGACGATCCTATCACTTAAGCTCGACGCTTGCATTTTGTGTCCTCTGGAGAAGGCATCATGTAAGCGATATCTTCCGCAGGATGGCGGTAGAGCCTTGAACCCAGCCGCTTCTGATCCAGGATATGACCGATCAGACCGATGCTTCTGCCCAGGGCAAACAGGCCATTTAGATAGCCCAGACGCACCACCTCATCGATCTCCACCTTGCTGAAAACACCACAGGAGGCCATCAGGTCCAGGAAGAGAATGCCGATGCATCCGTCCACGTTCAATATCAGATTACCCTTCTTGGCCGTGGTAAGCTCTTCCACCTGCAGAGCGTAGTTGAGAAGCTCTGTTTGGGGAAAATTCGCTTTAGCGTAGCTTATGAGCAACTGGACGCGCTTGTCCGGGTTCTTGACGCTCTTGATCTTGTGGCCGATGCCCGGGATGTTGATGCCTTTTCTCTTCATGTCACTGACAAACTGCTCGGGCGTCATCGCCTTCTCTTTGGCGTGCTTGAACTCACGAGCAGCGTCATCGATGGCGCCACCGAAGCGCGGACCGATGGTCAAGAGCCCGCTGCATAGTGATGAGATGAGATCTTTTCCGGCACATGAAGCCACAATGGCATTGTGAGCCCCGGATACAGCCGGACCATGGTCGGCCACAATCTGCAAGACGAGTTCAATGAAGTCGGCAGCATATCCGGGCAGCTCCTTCTTAAACCAGAGCAGACCGATGACGCCGCCAATTCCCATCCTTTCTTCCAGGACGGAAGAGAGTCTTTTACCGGCATAGAGCACCTCTTCTCCGCTGTCATCGGATACGGTGCATATAAATGTGGTCGGCTTTCTGATATCGCCGGAAGCCATAGCTTTGCTATAGTCTGCCGGAATTTTTGGTACCTCTGGCTCAATAAATGGCATTACTGTGCCCCGGGAGAGCAGCATCTCGTATACTTCCCGCACCATATCGCCATAGCCGTCGAATGATGCGGGGACATAGGCCCCAGCTTCTCTAAAGGCGTTATTCTTGGCCTGAGCCGTCTCCTTCTGACTATCCGCCTTTGCTCCGGCATGGCCGAATTGAACACTGGCAGGAAGCACCGGCGAGCAGGTTCCCGTAACCCAGGCCACCAGCGGCTTCTTGATCTTGCCCTCTTTTAGAGCGGAGATGATTCTGTACTCGTCCTCACCACCCAGTTCTCCAAGGCAGGCTATCATCTTGATGGCGGGATTTTCCTCGTAACGCAGGATATGGTCGAGCATGGTAGAGCCCGGATAGCGATCTCCGCCAATGGCCACGCCCTCGAAAATGCCGTCTGAGTTTCTGGAGATGATGTTGAAGGCCTCGTTGAGCATGCCACCCGACTTGGAGACAAAGCCCACACACCCTGGCCGGTAGAGCTTGGAGGCGATGATGTTCTCAATGGTTCCGGCGGTATTGCCGATGCGAAAAGCTCCCGCTGCCATGCCTCCTACTGTCGCGGGACCGATGATTATCTTGGCCTTTTTTTTGGCTATGGCGCTCATGATCCGTGACTGCCTTTCCGGCACACCCTCGGCGATGACAGCCACAACGCGAATGCTCTCCTCGGCCAGTGCCTCCATGGTAGTATCGAAGGCAGAACGATGCGAAGCGAAATTGACCATCACATCGGCCTCGGGATAGGCTTTGGCCGCCATGGAGATGCTCTTGTACATGGGCAGGATTATCTCTTTGCTTCCCCAGAAAGCCTTATGAATGCCTGCTCGACTGGGATTGATGATAGCAGAGATGCTGGGGCCGGGGCGATTACAGATGTAATCAAAATCCAGCATGCGCTGGATGGCATTGGTCTGATAGCCATAGACGAAGGCTTTCGTGTTTCTATCAAATAAGACATAATTCTTGCTCAATGTTTGGCTCAAGCAGATACACCACCCAGGGCCAGGGGTACGATTCTGGTCATATGCGTCTCAGGTCCGTACACTTCAATGGGCACGCCCAGCTTTTTGCCTAAACCGCGCATGAGCTTCAGGCCCTGCTCATAATTGGGGCCGCCCCTCCTCACATAAATCTTGACGCCTGCATCCTGCAGCTTTTGCTGATACTCCTCCAAAGCCATGACCACCCCCTTGAAGGTCTTGGCAACATCTGTAAAGTTGGCAATAGCGCCTCCGATGAGCAGCATCTTTCCGCGAGGGTCAATGCGACGCGTCATCAGGTCCAAAATCGTCATGGTATAGTAGTAAGTCTCCTCGGTATTGGGGTCACCGCTGTATTCACCGTAATTGGCCATCTCCTTCGCAAAACCCAGATCGCAGATGGTATCGGCGTAGATCACGCTCGCTCCGCCTCCGGCCACCATGGTCCAGACTCTTCCTTCCGGATTTAAAATAGTCAGCTTCAAGGAGGCACCGGTCTTAGAATCAAGATCCTTGATGAACAGCTCCTCCTTGGACAGGCTTCTGCCGAAGGGCTCGGGAAAAGCAAGACCCGACCATTTTTTCCTCTGCCAGTACTCCTCGGCATCATCGAGCTTGGCTACCATATCCAGAGGCACAATAGAGCCGTTATGGAAGGTAAGGGGATTGATCTCCAGGTAGGAAAAGCCCGTTTCTGCGTAAAAGCGCCACAATGCCTTGACGAAATTCTCAATGGCGGTGCTCTTTTCACCCAGATCCTCGGGCAACCTGGACTTGATGTCAACGCCATCTATTCCAGCCAGCACATCCACATGAAAACGAACTACTTTATCCCAATTCTCCTCCACAAAGACGCCGCCTTGCATCGAGAAGAAGACGTTGTCCCCATCCCCATCCGAGCTGATGGCCACATAAAACTCCTCTTCATGGGGTATGAAGGGTTCAATTAAGAAATGAGTTAACCTTCCGGTTACGCTCCCCACTTTTACCTGTGCACCCAAGTTCTCCTGAAGGTATTTCTTTGCCATATCCCAATCTGCATCCAGAAGAACAAGCCCGCTTTTGCCTCTCTTTCCAAAGAGCTGATCCGGCTTGACGACTAGCCTGGCCGTTTTGAGCCAGGGATGAGTTGATACCAGTTCCTCCAAATCGGTCTCTGGTCCCACAAGGGCAAGATCGCCTTTATAGGAGAATTCGCTGAGGTACTGGGGAAGGAATCCGGCCAGCAAACGCTTTGCATCATACTCCCTGATGCCTCTCTGTGCCATGTCCAAAACCACCTTCGCCGCTTCAATGATATTCTTATTTACAAACCTTTCTAAAGGAAAAAGCCATAAGACCTCTCGAAATGGCGAAATACTCCTGGGAGATCTGCATATTATGAAGTGTCCTGTCTGCGGAAAAGGCTGCATCCAGCCTGCAAGAGAGGTTCTGGCAGAGATAGAGCAAAGGTACCTGGCCTGCCCAGCATGCGCGCCAGAGCCCAATTTAGACAAGACCAAAGGGGCAAAGCTTCTTCCAAAAAGTGTGGAAAGGTGCCAATCCTGCAAAAGAGCCACTCTTGACGGTGTAATGCTCGATGTCCTGCGCCTGCTGCAACACTTCGGTCTGCGCGATGAAGATGATACATTGCGCTGTGTGGGCTCACCGCTAATTGAGGTGGGCTACCCCCTGGCGTACTCTCCCAGACTAGGGGCCCGGAGCCTGATAATTTCCGGTGACGGATACAGCAAAGAGGCCGCAGAGGCAATGATAGAGCAGATTCCGGAGATCAAGGGTGTTATTCTGAGCAGGGGCGTTGCCGGCGTGGTCGACTCGGGAACAAAGCCACGAGAGAACGTGCTGATGGCTGGATGCGACCTGCGCGCCGACATCTCTCAAAGCCTCTTTGGGGAAACTGTGATTTACAAGAGCCAGTCGCGAATTCATATTGAATTTTCCCGTCAGAGCGCCCCCAAGATGAGAATTTTGGAGCAACTATATTTGCAAGGAAAGCTTCGCGATGTGGTGGATGGGCTCTGTGGTCCGGGGACACTGGGACTGATGTGCGTTTTAGCCGGGGCTAAGCGCGTGGTGCTAAATGATATCTGGCTGGCCAGTGTGCAAAATGTGCTGCTCAATCTGCAGGCCAATCGAAGCTTGCTTGGAATCGATGAGATAGAGTATCCAGAAACGTCCAAGAACGTTGTGGGAAAGGAGCCGGTGCTCGTCGGTCGCGCCCACGGGTCCTGTGAGATAGAGGTCTATCATGGCGACCTTTTGAAGCTCTTTTCCAGAGCAGAGCCCGCCGACATTTGCTTGATCGATCATTTTCCAGGCGCGGATATATCGAAACTGGAAAGGACCTGCCGCTGCTGTAAAGAGATAGTAATAATATGATCGAGAAATAAGATAAGTGGGACAGCGCGGATTCGAACCGCGGTCCAAGAGTCCCAAACCCTCGAGGATAGACCAGGCTACCCCACTGTCCCAAAAATACAGTAGGCCCTACTGGTCAGTGGTCTTTAAAAGGCTTTTGCTAAGCACTTCCCTGGTGCGGGCATCAAAGCATTGCGATTCGAGAAAACCCTAATCACAACCTTTTTAAATCCAGCTTTGATAGGAGCATCTCATGGGAAAGACAGGAAGCATAGTATGGGTCAAGATTAAGGGCAGAAATGGTCAGGTCCGGCTGGTTACCAAGGCTGAGGCCACTCACAAGAAGCCCGGTCCGATGCAGAGATATACCGCAACTGGTTCCAGAGTCAAGAAGATAAAAAGATCTGCGAAGGCTACTCAAATTAGAACATGATCTCCCAGGACGTTGTCTTGGTTCGATACGGGGAGATTACACTAAAAGACAGCTGGACCAGGCAGAGCTGGGAACGCATTTTAGCCGGCAATATAGCTTTTTCCTTGAATGGTGCCGGGGTGGTGCATAAGATAGAGAGGGGCGAGGGCAGGATCTTCGTCCATACCTCTGACACCAGGGCGAGCGAGATTGCAGCACGAGTTTTTGGGGTGGTCTCAACCAGCCCTGCTATAACTGTGGCATCCAACCTGGAAGAGATCAGCCGGGCGGCGGTGGAGCTGGCAGGCCTTGCCAAGCCGGGCACTTTTGCCGTCCGGCCCAGGCGATCAGGTGTTTCATTCACCAGCGAACAGATAGGGCGGACCGTGGGCGAAGCGGTTAGAGTTGCGACGCATTCCACTGTGGACCTGGATGATCCAGAACTGGAGATCTTCGTCGAGGCCAGAAAGGATCGGTCCTTCATCTTCACCAAGGTGGTAAAAGGCCTAGGCGGCCTGCCCCTAGGCTCACAGGGCAAGATGTTGGTGCTCATTTCCGGTGGCATTGACTCACCCGTGGCCGCATGGATGATGATGAAGAGGGGCTGTCCGGTCACCCTGCTGCATTTCGACTCCAGGCCTTATGCCGATTCCATAGACCAGTCTATGAGAAGTGCCAGGGTTCTGGCGAACTGGGCGACCGGTCGAAAGATTGATTTTATAACCATTCCCATCAGCAGGGGAATTGAGAAGATCGCATCACACTATCCCAGAGCCACCTGCGTTCTCTGCCGGCGCTTGATGTACCACATAGCGTCCGAGGTCATGGAAATGCAAGGCTGCCTGGGCATCGTCACCGGTTATTCCATGGGCCAGGTAGCCTCGCAGACCGCAGACAACATACTGGCCGAGCAAGCGGCCTTGGGGGTCCCAGTATTTCATCCGCTTATTTCTCTGGACAAGACAGAGATCACTGATCTGGCAAGAAAAGTGGGAACCTATGGCATTTCCGCAGAGACGAAATCCTGCACAGCCGTGCCGAGCAAGCCCATGACCCGGGCTAAGAAGGACGAGATCCTCCAGGCAGAAGAAGAACTGGGGCTAAAGGAAATAGCCAGAGCGTTGGTCAATGAGATGACGGTGACCAGAATAGGATACCAGGATATCAAAGGGCGACAGGAAGATCTGGAAGAACTGACATGATTTATGGGTTATCAGTATCCAAACAGAGATTCTCTTTTGTGCAGCGCAAAAGCCCTTAAAAGCGATCGATCATTTCTTGATTAATAAAAGCCTGACATGGCCAGTTAGCGAGAGGTGATTTGGCATTGGAGTATTTAGCGGATTCTGGCAAATCGCTAATGTACCAGAGTTATTGCTTCGGGATGAGATCGTTAGGGCCAAAATAATACACAATTTTCAAAATTTAGGTCACCATTTAGACACTAATCTCAGACAAATAAAGGCGTAAAACATAAATATTTAAAGAAGATAGTATGAATACCAATTGCAAATTAGTTGATCCTTATTGATCTAAGATGCCTTGGATTTGCATCAAGAGAATCAGCAGACAATAAACCGATATTTAGGTTTTGGAGAGATACGGATGGCAGAAGATAAGAGCAGTTCTAAAAAAGATGCAAAAGGCACGATGACCGTCCAGGAAGCAGGCAGAAGAGGCGGCATGAAGACTGCCCAGACACACGGCAAGGATTTTTATGAAGAAATCGGCCACAAGGGCGGCCAGAAAGTCAAAGAACTGATTGAAGAAGGAAAGAGGGCTAAGGCAATAAACGCGGAGAAGCAGTAACGCTTTTTTTGCAGGAACGAGGGGGCAGCCCTGGCAAAGGTAGATTATTTGCCGCTTTGCCGGGACCGGCATCTTGGCAGCATAATCGCAGATCAACATTGAGGAGTTGGTAATGGCAGTGGTGAAACACAGTTCAACCATGCTTTTTCTGTAGCAACGCCTGGATTGCGCCTTATCGCTTTGGATATCTGTGCTCTTTAATTTTTTCAATGACAGAAATGAGCTGATCGCCCAGGCAAGCGGCTCCATAACAGTGACCGATCAATCATCAAATGGCGCAGGCGATACGGGAAGCTAAATCCAAGTCCTTAGCGCAGCAGCCCCAGGTGGCTGGGGGATAGTCAGAGATACACAAAGCTCCGGCGGTAGACTTTCTGTCGAGGATCTAAGCAATAGGCCGGATGGCTGGTCTCCCCCATCCGAAGAGTTCACTGAGCAACTCAAGACGCAGCTTTATGCTTCCATCGAGAGAGGGCCAGCCCCGCTCACGGTCGATTTCGACGCCAGTAGAACATATTCCTGCTACGGTGTGCTACAATTCAACTATGATGTCATATGGGGTCCACATGATGCAGAGGACGACTGTTACTATCTCTATTCAGGCAACAGTCCCCAATGGACGCATACCTTTGCAGAGTATGGAGTGTATCTGGTAATAGATAAAAGCTCCTCGCGATCTTCTGTGGATATGCCATAAGGCGGAAATCCTATTATCTTGAATTTGGCCTCACGAAACATAGAAGAGCAAAAAAAAGAGGAAAATGAAAGCTATGCCCGGATCAAGCTGCGATCTTTTCGCCCTGGACTATGCTTCCGTTCTCAGCTATGGTCCAGACGGTGTATGATCCGCTTACATCTCCATATTCATCAAATGTTATATTGCCCGATGTGCCCTGGTAATTGATATCTTTGCCTTCCCTCACCAGGCGCATGGCCTCCTTTAAATCCGAGACTTCGACGCCAGGCGGATTGGCAACCGATCTTATGTTATCGGCAATGGCCCTGCCGGATGCCCCCTTTGCCTGTTCAATGGCCAACGCCACCACAGCCAGGGCATCGTAGCTATTGGTGCAATAAATGCCTGGCTCTTTGCCGTACTCTGACTTGTAAATATCCCGGAATGCGTCATATGCCTTTCCACCCGCATTCTCGTCCGGCGCCAGGCCCTGTAGCCCTGCCACAATATACCCGCCTGCGGCATTCTTTCCGGTCAGCTCTGCCAGATTTTCAGCCTTCAGGCCTTCTGAGAGGAGCCAGGGCGTGCCAGTCAATGCTCCCTTCTCATAGGCAGTCCTGAGAATAAGGCTTCCAGTCTCAGGATATGAAACCATCATTACAAACTGCGGATTGCCGGCTGCAATCTTTTGCACCTCGGAATCAAAGATCGTCTGGGATGGATCATACCTGACACTCTCCAGCACCTTTCCGCCGTCGGCTTCAAAAGCCTTTACAAAGACCTCCTCAAAGCCCACGCCATAGGGATTGTTGATGACAATGGTTGAAACAGTCTTGTAGCCCCGCTCCTTAGCAAAATTTGCCATAGCCGATCCCTGCAATGTATCCGAGGGCGCAGTTCTGAAATAGAGATCATTATCATTGTAAGTAGTGAATTCCGTGCCCGTGTTTGATGACGATATCTGCAGAACACCACTCTTGGTAGTGATATCGATTATGGACATGCTCTGTCCACTGCCGGTATCACCCACAATAACCGGAACTCTATCCACTTTGACCAGCTTGTTGGCGGCATCGACTGCGGCCACGTTGTTTGTCTGGTCATCCTCAACCAGAAGCACGAGCTTCTTTCCCAGCAATCCGCCGTTGTCATTGATCTGCTTGGCAGCCAGCTTCATGCCGTCGCTCATGGGTCCACCATATGCTCCCAGATCGCCGGTTAGAGATTGCAGCACTCCGATATTGATGTTTCCTTCAGCGGGAGCTGCCCCACTTTCTGCACTAACGTTAGTTGCTCTCTTCGTCACTACACTGCCCTTATCATCGGCCTTCTCGGTGCATCCTGATATCAATACAGCGAGAATGAGGGCCAGGATTATGAAATGTGATTTTAGCCTCATGACATCAACCGATTCAAGAAGCGAAATAGATTGAATAAATAAGTATCGCAGAGTCAAATCCACACGAGATTTTCCTACTCGATGATTATGAGGATATAAGATTTTGCCGGACGATTCAGGGAAAGATAAAAATAGGTCCAGATAATAGGGCTTTTTCAGCTTGGAGATTATGATCGGCCAGCTTATAGCTAATGGTATAGTTTATGGGTGCATTATTGCCCTGGGCGCTATAGGTTTGTCTTTAGCATATCGAATCATGAACTTTGCCAATTTTGCTCATGGCGATTTTCTGACCCTCGGCGCTTATTTGACTCTTTTTTTTGCAGCAACCTTAAACCTCGGCTTCCCAGCGGCATGTATTCTGGCCATTCCTGTCACGGCAGCATTTGCCGTGGCACTGGACATAGGAATCTGGAAGCCGATGCGTGGCACTGGAGCCAGCCGAACCGCCATCATGATCCTTTCCATTGGCGTATCCATAGCTATGAGAAATGCTCTGATCATGTTCTTTCGGCCGGATGCATTGAGATTTCCACTGCCAGTGAGGGAGAGCATCAATATGGGCGGCATTCTCCTTACTCCGATCCAGATCAGCGTGGTATTGATTGCCTTTGCGAGCATGCTTGCAGTACATGCCCTATTAAGCCGGACGGTCTTGGGAAAGAGCATGAGGGCGCTGGCCGACAACCCGGACCTGGCCAGGATCACCGGAATCAATGTAGACCGGGTCATAAGATACACCTGGACGGTGAGCATGGGACTTGCCGCACTGGCCGGCATAATGTTCGGATTGATTACCCATCTCAATCCCAACATGGGCTGGTCCATTATCCTGCCCATGTTTGCAGCAGCGATACTGGGCGGCATCGGCAATGCTTACGGAGCTATGTGCGGAGGAATGATCATCGGCCTCGCCCAGGAGATCTCCACCGCATTTTTGCCTGCGGAATATAAAATTGCAGTCAGCTTTGCCATTATGATTGCTGTTCTCTTCTTCAGGCCCAAAGGCCTGCTGGGTGGAGTATAAAATGCTCGACTACCTGGTATCCATAATGCTCACTGCCGGAATTTATGCCATATTCGCCCTGGGCCTGAATTTGCAGTGGGGCTATTCCGGGCTTCTCAACTTCGGACATGTGGCATTCATGGCCATTGGTGCCTATGCTACAGTTCTTTTGAGCATGAACGGAGTACCGTTGATCTTTGCTGTGCTATCTGGCATGGTCCTGGCCGGGGCCTCCGGGGCATTCTTGGGTGTGGCCACGCTCCGGCTGCGAGAGGATTACCTGGCAATAGTCACCATCGGCTTCTCAGAGATCATCAGATTCTTGCTGCTCAACTGGTCATCTCTGACCAGGGGATCCTTTGGGCTTTACGGATATCCCCGCCCTCTGCAGGAGATGGTGGCCCATGAGGACTATAATCTCCTTCTGGCAGGTATTGTTATCATCGTCCTGATGCTTGTTTATGCACTTCTTGAGGTTTTGGCCAAATCGCCCTGGGGCCGGGTGCTCAAGTCAGTCCGGGATGATGAAGCGGTTTCCGTCTCTTTGGGCAAAAACGCCTTTTCCTATAAGGTGCAGGCCCTGGCATTGGGCTCAGCCATCGCTGCCCTCTCCGGATCGCTTCTTGCCTTTTATCTGCAGTATATCAATCCCAATAATTTTCAGCCCATTGAGACATTTTATGCCTGGATAATGGTCATCATGGGCGGCAGCGGTAGCAATCGGGGCACGATTGTGGGAGCGATCCTGCTCTGGGGATTTTTCAGCACATCACGCTTTTTAGAGGGATACATCTCCTTCAGTCCATCGGCATCCAGCGCTGCCAGAATGGTGATCATCGGCATAATCCTAGTCGGACTCATGATGTTTCGGCCCCAGGGATTGTTCGGCAGAAAGGAGGAGCTGGCCGTTGGCAAATGAAATCCTCAGGATAGAGGGGGCAAGAAAAGGATTCGGCGGCCTCCTGGCCGTGGCCGATTGCAGCCTTTCCGTCCAGGAGGGGACAATTGTGGGTCTCATCGGGCCTAACGGAGCTGGCAAGAGCACACTCTTCGACCTCATATCCGGCTTTGTGAGGCTGGACTATGGAAGCATTATCTTTTCGGGCAGGGAGATAGGGGGTCTACCGGCCCATAAGATTGCACGCCTGGGCCTGATTCGCACCTTTCAGATACCCCGGGCCCTGATGAGGATGACAGTTTTGGAGAATATGATGCTAGGTAGCCAAAATCAGGCAGGTGAGATGATCTTTGCGCCCATCATCCGTCGTGGAAAGGTGCAGGCGGAAGAGAGATCAATTAGGAAAAAGGCAGAGGATATCTTGAAATTCTTTGACCTCTTGCGCCTGAAAGACGGGTATGCCGGGTCTATGTCCGGCGGCCAGAAGAAGATGCTGGAGATGGCCCGCGCCCTTATGGCAGACCCCCGGCTGCTGCTATTGGACGAGCCATTTGCCGGTTTAAATCCGGCGCTCTCAGAGAGGCTCATTGAGAGAATCAAGACGCTTCGCGAAAATGGTCTCACTATTATGATAATTGAGCATGCCATTCCCTACGTGCTTGCTCTCTCTGATGAGCTTTATGTCCTGAACAAAGGAGCGATATTGGCGAATGGCCGACCTGATCAGGTCATCTCAGATTCTCGGGTTTTTGAGGCCTACCTGGGAGTGGGATTTGATGCTCAGCCTTGATTTTATCACTGCGGGCTATACCGACGAGAACATCATAAACGAGGTTTCTCTTCATGTGGATGAAGGAGAGATGGTGACCATCGTAGGCCCGAATGGCTGCGGAAAATCGACTCTGATGAAGTCCATCTTCGGAATTACCAGGATACGGGGCGGAAAAATTCTATTCAAAGGCCAGGATATCACGGGACTGCGACCGGACCAGCTTGTGAAAAGAGGTCTGTCCTATGTGCCCCAGGAGAGAAATGTGTTTCCTCTGCTCAGCGTAAAGGAGAACCTGGAGATGGGAGCCATCTCTTTGGCCGGCAGTGCAGAAGAGCGCATTTCGCTTGTCCTGGAGTTGTTCCCAACGCTCGCCGGTCGTATGGATCAGAGGGCCGGAACTCTCAGCGGAGGCGAGCAGAAGATGCTGGCTGTGGGCAGAGCTATGATCATCAATCCGTCCATGCTGCTCTTGGATGAGCCCTCTGCGGCTTTATCACCCAAGGTCATGAGCCAGCTCTTCTCTGAGATCCAGGAGATAAATGAGCGGGGTGTGACCATCCTCATGGTCGAGCAGAATGCCCGCCGAGCTCTGGCAATCAGCGACCGGGGCTATATCATGGAGATGGGACGAAATCGACTGGAAGGACCGGCACAAAGCTTGCTCGACAACCCGGAGGTCTGCCGGCTTTACCTGGGAAGAAAATAGCTGCCAGATTTAAGTGGAAAAAACAACAATTATTGGCTACGACTCTGCCACTCACAGGGGCGCGCGCCCGTGCGTGGGGGCCCTCGCGGGGGGCGGCGGGGTACGCGGGCATGCGGCAAAAGGGGGGCTGGTTTTTAGAGACGATGGCAGTTTAATACTATTATTAGCCGATAATTATAGCAAAGGAATTACGAATATAACCGCAGAGACGCGAGAAGCACGCGGAGGACAAACGGACGGAGACGACTAGTGCTCCGAAGAAAAACGCCGAGGTGCGAGAAGTGCACAAAGACACATTGGCAGACTTCAAGGCAGTCTCTCGATTAGCGATACTTGAGAAGCTATCTGAAGCCGCGCCCTGCAGCCCGTCGAATGTGGCTGCCTTTGCCAGTGTCCGCTGCCCGCGTGCTGGCTTGCCTGGCAACCGCTTGTGCCAGGAGGCCGGTCAGGCCTTTGGATTAGGTGGAGCTGGTGCCTTGGATATTTAAAATCTCTTACTTTGAATCCAGCCAATCCTGCCGAGAAATGGCTGCTTGCTTTAGTATTCTAGTTATCAGGCTGGCACCAATATCATCATCACTGTGTGAATTGGGGATTATGATCGATACGTCTCCTTTTGCCATGACCTCATGTTTCGATCCTGGGTAAGGGCCATCAAACCCTAATTTCCTCAATCGCCTTACAAGTTCACGTCGTGAGACTGGAGTAAGCTTATTCTAAAACGCTGATCGGCTCCGATGAGGTGGCAATTGATGTTCCACTGATCGATGGAACAGATCTTCCAGTTCTAAGGCGGAATGCTATCCAATCTTCGAGAGCACTCATAAGGTCGTCCCGACAGGCCTCAAGCGTCTTTCCTGAGGCCCATACACCCTGAAGCTCAGGGATCTCGCCATAGAAGGGCTCAGGATCGTCGATTATCTCGTAGGTCGCTTTATCCATTGCAGCTTTAATGTACTCTGCGAACATCAACATAATTGTTATCCCTGATCGGATAAAGCCTTTTCTCGTTGCGGCACGCCTTCCGCCAATCGGGCCAGGCTGCAGGGTAACCGCTCGCGGATGCAGGAGGGTCGGGTCGAGCCGAGAGCACGGTCTCACGCGAAGCCGCGAAGGCGCGAAGTTCGGATGAGCGGTCTGCAGATCTGCCTGAATACCCGCACGTCCATTTCCCTGGCTACAGGTTTTTTAGTCCTGAGGCCGAAAAGGGCATGCTATACTGCTACTTCTATGCTCCTGGCGGTGACGGTCGGCTTCGGGATAGGAATGTTATCCTCCATGAGCCCCTCCATATGAAATTCTATTGCCTCTTTCATCAACAGAAGAACTTCCTCTTCAGTCTCGCCTGCAGCGACCACGCCGGGTAGATCCGGGCAGTATGCGGAGTAATTTTCTCGACCTGATTCAATGATAATCGTATATTTAGTCATCTATGGATCTCCATTAGGCCCGCTTGCTTTAATATACTTTTCAGGGTCTTGGGATGAAGGTCGAGGTCAGGCCTGCCGGCAATCGTCACCCGTCCACTTCGAAACGGGTGCTTGAACTGCCTATGGCTTCCAACGGTACGTTCCAGATACCATCCCTCGGCTTCTATAAGCTTAATTTCATCCCGAATTCTCATTAGCTTTTCCTTCTCGTGACGATGAGATCATGCCTATTTCCTTCCAAGCTTCCCTGCGAACATATAGTGATTTTGGGCGAAGATCATGGCTTCTTCGCGTCACTTCTATTCTTTTGAAGCTGAGGCTGTCATCAAAGCCCTGGAAAGGATCGGCCTATCATCCTGCACGGCGGGGAGGTTGCCTGTTCATGAAGCATCTCGGAGGGTGGAGCGCAGTGATTCCTGTGCATCGGCTGGTAGCGCTAGAAGGGCAGCAGGGCAGGGCCGGATTGCCTGCCGCCAGCAGGGGGCGCGCGCCCGTGCGTGGGGGCAGGGCTGCGTTCATGGTACGGTGGCGATGGGAGCGCGGGCATGCGGAAAAGGGGGGCTGTTTTTTTGGAGACGATGGCAGTTTACTACTATTTACGAATATAACCGCAGAGACGCGAGAAGCACGCGGAGGACGAACTAACCGAGACGGCTATTGCTCAGAAACAGTACGCTCTTTTTATGGTGTTGATAAATAAGTTGATTGCGCGGCTCTGCGAACTCTGCGGCTCTGCGGTTAATAATCGTAGCTGGATAACCAAAACTTGGAGTTATGAAGAGAAAAATGCCAAGATGCGAGAAGCACACAGAGACGCTTGGGCGGACTTCAATGCAGTCTTCAGCTTGCCGATCCTTGCTAAGCTGTCTGAAGCCGCGCCCGCCAGCCTGTCGACCGTGTCTGCCTTTGCCGGTCTCCCCCCGCGGGCCCAGCCATGGCTGCGATGCTGACAGGGCGGGCTGGCTTGCCTGGCGGGGTCTAGGGAGCAGGAGGGCCAGTCGAGCCGAGAGCACTGCCTCACGCGAAGGCGCGAAGCCGCGAAGTTCCGGCTTCATTGACCAATACATTCATCTGATTATTCTGCATAATAATTCAGTATGCGGCTGCATGTCGTGGTCAGAAGGGATGAGGATGATTATTATGTTGTCACACACAGGCTAAAAGCCTAGAGGATCTGATGACCAGGATCAAGGAGGCCATTTCGCTCTATCTGGAGACAGAAGGCAGCAGCACTGTGGGTTGCTTTGTAGGAGGGCTGGGTAGCTCCAGTTGAGACTTGTTGAAGCCGTGGCGGTTAACAAGGCCCTGGAAAGAATCGGCCTGTCATCCTGCACGGCAGGGAGGCGGCCAGCGCTTCATGAAGCATCTCGGAGGGCGGGAGCACAGCGATTCCAAACCATCCGGGCAGGGATGCGGATGGAGATAACGAACGATGTGGAATTGAGCAAGAAGGAGTTTCTGGAGGTGCTGGAGGGCTAGCAAATTGAATCGATGATAACTGGAGTGAACCCCTGATAGTAGACAGTTAGTTAAGCAACAGTACTTAAAGCAACCCCCATTTCGAACTGTTCTGGAGATCTATAGACAAGGGCAGAATGCAGCCACATCCTGTTGCAAACTTCCTCAATAAAATGCCATATGTTTCTAAAAGCCTCTTCGAACTTTCCGTACTCATTCAGATATACATGCTAACAAAGATGCTGTGCTCTTTAAGACAATCTACATAATATTTGGATGCGTATTGAACGCCCTGATATTAATTAGGAAGCTCCAGCTCCAGTTAAAGAAAAGATGTTAGGTGATCTCGCAGCTCTCTTCATCTTGGCCTTTTCGGGCGCACATAAGCCCCATCGACCGAACAGCTTCGCTCAAGTCGGATCAAGATAACAGTAATTAGTGAGCTATAGCCCCATTAAATAAAAGATGTTAAGTGAGCATGGCAGCGATCTGTATTTCCCGAGAGCTCGCGCATCTGAGTACAGTAC
>CAZDLZ010000002.1:0-9361 GCA_964506745.1 uncultured Methanotrichaceae archaeon
CCCCAAGCTGTGGGCGTATCAGCCCTCCGCCCGCTCGTTGATTGAGGTGACAAGCATCTCCAGCTCGACCGCAGTTCCATCTCTGGAGAAATAGCCATCAACCTTGGAGTAGCCCAGCTCTTCCATCAGCTCCTTTGCTCTGGTCGGGTCGTAATCATATGGCTCTACATCGGGATTGTACCAACCGCTATCCTCAGCGAATAGACCGGGGCTGGCCAGGACTCCATAGCCGCGAGCGGCATTATCCACCATGGCCTGACGGTCGATGGCATAGTAGAGGGCCTGCCTGAACCTGGAATCGGAGAGCGGCTCCTTCTCATGATTGACCATTATCTTGGTGATCGTGTCGTGCGATGCCAGCATCACCTCAAAGCCCTCCTTTTCCAGGTCTTCTGCCATCTCGGGGGGCACAGTAGCCGCATCAACATTGCCCTTCTTGAGGGCTGCGGCAGACATCTCCAGGCTCACCTTGACGAACTTGAGCTGCTTTGCCTTTGGGCTGCCCAGATAGTAGTCATCGTAGGCCTGATAGAGGTAAGTCCCCTGAGCTTTATTATGGTCCAAAAGCCGGTAGGGGCCTGTGCCCGTCAGAGCTGCAGCGTCCTGAAATTCTGCGGGATTGCTCACGCCCTTATAGATGTGCTCGGGGAGGATGGGAAGGGTCCCTGCAATCATATCGAGGAAGGGGGCATATGGCTCATTAAGATGGATCTTGACAGTGTAATCATCCACCACCTCTGCCTTCCTGACAGGGCCGGAGTTGACCCACATGTAAGGGTGCTCCTTGATGTAATCGATGGTGAAGGCTACATCTCCGGCAGTGAATTTCTCTCCGTCATGCCATGTCACATCCTTCCTCAAATTGAAGGTGAAGACATCATCGCCCTGCATCTGCCAGCTCTCTGCTAGAGCCGGAACATAGCCATTTTCATCCTTCCAGACCAAAGTGTCGAAGATCAGGCTCATCCTCACGTAGCCTGGGCCGCGCGAGTAATGGCCGTAGGGCGAGGGATAGCCCCAGTCGCCGATATAGTCAGCAATGGTCAGCTCCATGGCTGCATCGTCCGCCGCCTGGACTGTGCAGAAGACGGCAAGCAGCAATCCGGCTGCTGCAAAACCCAGTGCAGGTAGGCGGCTCATGAGAATGGTCCCCTTATGCAACGATCCGATATGCGCATCTTGAATCTCTCCTTTGGAACTGGAATATAGCAGATTATTTTAAGAACCTTTCCCGTAATAATATGAATTAAAATCTTATCTAGAATTTCTAATAACGATGTTAATTTTCGGGAAGGCTTTCGAAACTCCAAAAAATTGAGCTGCAGAAAGATGCAGCCCGGCCGTGATCGTGATTTACATTACTCCTGCTACCTTGAGCGGATGCATGCCGGCGCCCTGCATCTGGGCCAGTTTGGCCTGGTCCACTTTGAATTCCTTGATAATGGAAACAAAGGCTTGCGGAGTGTCTACGTAGTCCATGAGCACCACATCAGAGGCCAGCTTGCTTCCCCACTCCGGACCCTTCCAGCCGCTCTTGACAGAGCTGGAGTTGTAAGCCAGGACCAGTGCGTCGCCCTCTTTGGCAGTCTCATTCCAGCGGATGAATATTCCGGCTATGCCGGGTACGGCCTTTTTCTCCGAATCCGTCAGTGCCATGACAAACATGCCGCTCTTGCCGGGTGTGGCATCCCAGCGCATCTGCAGGAGGTCTTCCTTGCACCAGTTGGGGCAGGAGATGACCTTGTAGCTCTCGGTGGAGACGTTGGTAATGGGCAGCTTCTCTTCCATATACTCGGCCAGAAAGAGCCCGCTGGTCACGCCGGGGCAGAGGTGGTCATGGAAACAGGTGGCCTGTATGAAGTCAAACGACCCTCCTCGTGCCCAGACATTGGATATGCCGGCCAGGGAGAACTCATTGCCGTTGAAGGCCTTCTTATTGAATGTCTCATTTCCCTCATCTGTGTGGTTTGCCAAATAATCAAGATCCACATTGGCCTTCGAGATCTTGCTGAATACCTGGTTGTTGGAAAGGGCTTTGAACTCCTCCTGGCTCTTGTTCAGGGCCTGGCTGTCTGCCTGCAGGAAGACCGCTTCTCCCGTAGCTTTATTGAAGAAGAAGAACCAGACCGGCTTCCAGTGGGGGCGCAGAACCTGGAAGAGGTTGGCATCGCCCACGCTGTTTCCGCTCTCTGCTGTCAGGCCCTTGAGGGCCGCCTGCGAGGTCTGGCCTTCGACGATGGCATGCCCGGCGCTGGTCAGCACCAGAACATTGGCATCTCCTTTCTCGACCTTGAGATCCTGCATGGCTGCTTTAGCAGCCTTGCTTCCCAGCTCTTCCATTACCGCATTGTCCGCCAGGGCCAATCCCGGAACCAACGCCAGGAGAAGGACCATGGTGAGTAACTCGCATTTGATATTCGTTTGCATTCCTCCAATGAATCCTGCGTATTATGAATATTGCATATTTAAGATTTTCTCTTTAATTTGTAATACTAATATAGCTTAATTGATTGGTAAATCATACTACAGATATTATTAGCTTTGCATAATGAAATTTTAATCGATTATATACAATTATGGTGTTATTTAATAAGTATACCGTTCAAAATAGTCTTATATACCCCAACAAAAAATGAGATAATTCATATGATTATATAATGAGGGACGATCAACGAGTGGCTGGGATGTGAGATAATCGGTACATACGCAATTGAAACGCAAGAGCTGACCAAGAGGTTCGTTCTGAATCGGGGCTTCCTGGACGTAATAAGGAATACTGGAAAAAGAGATGTGATAACCACACTGGATGGCGTGAACATGAAGGTTCGCGAAGGCGAGGTCTTGGGCCTCCTGGGGCCCAACGCCGCCGGAAAGTCCACTCTGATAAAGATCCTGTGCACACTCATCCTGCCTTCGGAAGGAAATGCCTACGTCAACGGCTACGACGTGGTAAAGGAGGGCCGGAAGGCCAGATCATCCATAGGTTTTATCACCACAGATGAGAGAAGTTTCTACTGGAGGCTTTCCGGCAGGGAGAACCTCCAGTTCTTCGCTACCCTTCATAATCTGCCTCAAACTCGGGTCAAGGCCAGGGTAGATGAGCTGTTGGATGTGGTCCACCTTAAAAATCGGGCGGACGAGCCCTTTCTCAACTACTCGGCCGGGATGAAGCAGCGCATGGCCATTGCCAGAGGGCTTCTCAACGATCCCATAGTCCTCTTCATGGACGAGCCGACCCGAAGCCTGGACCCGGGCGCGGCCAAAAGTCTGAGGGACTTCATCAAGGAGCATATCGTGGGTGAGAGAGGCAAGACCGTCTTCATATCCACCCACCAAATGGACGAGGCTGAGCAGCTCTGCGACAGAGTGGCCGTGCTTGACGAGGGCCGTATCAAGGTTCAGGGAAGCCCGGCGGAGCTGAAAGAAAGCCTATCTGGGGGAGGCAGCCTATGCGATGTGTTCTCATTTTACACCGGCAAGGCGTTTGTTGAGGAAAGTGCCTCGCCTGCCCCATCCACGATACGCCGGGAGAGGAGGCGGGGCAGGGGACTGGGCATGAAGAGAAAGGGATTTTGATGATACTTGAAAAGGCATTATGGTTTATCAAGAGGGGCTATCTGCTGCAGATGAGCTACAAGTTCGATTTTTTCCTGAGAATGTTCTTCATGCTCTTCAACATTTTAACCTATTACTTCATCGCCAAGATGATGGGGGACGCGGCTGCCAGGTACCTTGAGCCCTACGGAGGCGACTACTTCTCCTTTGTTCTAATAGGTATGGCCTTCTCCGGCTATCTCATGATTTCGCTCAGAAGCTTCTCAGAGAGCGTGCGTGATGAGCAGATGATGGGTACCATGGAGGCCATGCTGGTCACACCGACCAGCACATCTTGCATCATCGCCCTATCCTCACTCTGGAGCTTCATCTTCGCCTCCTTTCGGGTCTTTCTCTATCTGCTCATAGGCATCTTTCTGGGGGTGGACATGACGCACGCCAATGTCGGTGCAGCCCTCTTAATCCTGATTCTCACCATAATATGCTTTAGCAGCATAGGCATATTATCGGCCAGCTTCATCATGGTCTTCAAGAGGGGAGACCCCATAAACATGCTGCTCATGGGCACATCCGAGCTCTTCGGAGGGGTGCTCTTTCCCATTGAGGTCTTCCCGCAGTGGCTGCAGAACATCTCTCATATTCTTCCCATCACCTACGCGGTTAACGGCATGAGACATGCCCTCCTGCAAGGCTACTCATTGGGGGATCTGGCTCCCGATATCCTCACGCTGGCTCTTTTCTCCATCATTCTCCTGCCCCTGAGCCTGTTTGTCTTCGAGAGGTCGGTATTGTTGGTCAAGGCGGAGGGCGGATTGGTTCAGTATTAAAATTAATATTTTTATTAATATAACTTTATTTTTACTTAATCAAATCAAATACATTATTATATAATATTAATAACGAAAAGTCTTAAATACAACAGAATATTTAACACAAATCAGGCAGGTATTTGGCATCTATGGCTACATAACCGGCCTGGTGATCTATTATATTAAAAAATGTGGAGAGAGATGAATGCATAAATGCAATTGGACAAACAGGTCGCTGCTAATATTACTAATATGCTCTATATTTTTTATGAGCATTACGGCAATGGCATCTTACCCCAAGACCTTTACTGATACTCAAGGTAGGGAGATCACTCTGGATAAAACGGTAGAGAGGATAATCACCCGATCTCCTGACGAGGCCAGAACCGTAATTGCCCTGGGCTATGGCGATAAGCTGGTAGCAGGAGAGCAGGCCACCAAGTCCTGCCTCTGCCCCATGACAATTGTCGGCGGTGTTGTAGACAAGGACAACATTAAAGGATGCAGAGACTGCTTTGAAAGCATCATCGATGGTCGCATGCCCGACCTTCCTGAGATCAGCACCAGGTACGACATCTATTTTGAGAAGATTGCCGCCCTCCAGCCAGATATAATCTTCTGCGGAAATTTGAAAGATGCCGAAGCTTTTGAGGATAAGATCGGCTGCCCGGTAGTTGTGCTGGGCGGACAGGGCTGGAACTTCGGCGATGACGGGTACTACAACAGCATCCGTGTGGCCGGTCAGGCTTTGGACGTAGAAGATAAGGCAGATGAGTTGATCGCCTTTGCCAAGGGCAAGGTGGACATGATAAAATCCGTAACCGATAGCATAAAGCCCGACGAGAAGCCCAGGGTCTACTTCGCCTCCCGAGGTGCAAGCAAAGCCTTTTATGACCCCAAAGAGGGCAGGGACTTCACCCGCACCGAGCCCAAATATGACCCCCTGACTATGGCCGGCGGCATCAACATAGCCTCCGAGATCAACGGCTCTACGGTCAATGTAGCTCTGGAGCAGATCATCGCCTGGAATCCCGACTACATTTTCATATCCAATAGCGATGCAGGAAACAACACCGGCCTGGACTTCATCAAGAGCAGCCCGGATCTTGCCTCCATCAACGCCATCAAGAACGGCAATGTCTACAATTGCTTCTATCCCCACTGCCGTGGCACACCCGCCGATAGAAACCTCTTGAACATGATGTACATGGCCAAGATTCTGCACCCAGAAGAGTTCAAAGATCTCAATCTGGAGGAAGAGGGCAATGAGATATTCAAGGCCTTCCTGGGCGTGGACGGCGTCTTTACCGAATATGCCGACTACCTGGTCTGGCCCAGAGAGTACCTGGACAGCCAGAACTAGGGGGCGTTAACCATGCCAGGAATCATTAATTGGGATGAACTGTGGAAGGCCACCCATGCGGGTGGCTTTCACCACCACGGCAAAGACCTGGCGGCTCACTGGGACAGCCGGGCCAGGGTGTTCAATAAACGGGTCATGAAGAACAGGGCGAGGTCGAACAGCCAGGTGGCTCTCCTCGGTCTTACCTCCTGCGAGACTGTGCTGGACGTGGGAGCCGGCACAGGCAGGCTGGCTCTGCCCATGGCCCGCCAGGCTAAAAGCGTGACAGCTCTCGATCAATCTTCAGGAATGCTCGCCTGTCTACAGGAGAACATGGCAGCCGAAGGCATAGAAAACATTCGCTGTATCCAGAAGAGCTGGCAGGACGTGTCTCTCGGTGATCTGGAACCGCACGACGTGGTCCTCTCGTCCAACTCCCTGGGCGTCTATGACCTGAAAGAGGCACTGAGCAAAATGGATGTTCTGGCCAGGAGGGCTGTCTACATCTTCACCTTTTCCGATGGCAAGAGGGATGACGGTTTTAGACAGTTCATGAGGGAAAGCAAAGTGGAGGGAGGTGGAGGACATGGCAGGCACGGCAAGCATGAAGTGGGCCCGGCCAGCTATCTTGTCATCTACAATCTGCTCGCCGATATGGGCATTCTCGCCGATATCAAGATCATGAATTGGCAGTCTGATGAGCATTACGCCAGCCTTGATGAAGCCGTGGCCGAGTGGAAGCAGATGCATGAGGTGCCCGCTGAAAGGGAGCCGGACCTGCGGGAATTTCTCTCGCTCAGGATGGTCAAGGATGAAAAGGGACTATGCCTGCACCGCAGCCATAAGCAGGTCTTGATCTCCTGGCAGAAAGGCGAGATCGTCCCCGCCTGAGGAGGATGCCAAAATGGTTTCCATTTCTCTTCTGGCCGGGTCGGCTCTTGTGCTGGGACTCCTGGCCTCATCCATTCGAGTAATAAGACAGTACGAGCGAGCGGTAATATTTCGCCTGGGAAAGATCAAAAAGGAGAGAGGCCCGGGCCTCTTTCCCCTCATTCCCTTGGTGGACAAAATGGTGCGAGTGGACATGAGGGTAAGAGAGCTGGATGTTCCCAAACAGACGGTGATCTCCCGTGACAACGTGACCCTTGAGGTGGATGCGGTCATTTACTACAAGGTAGTGGACGCCACCAGAGCCATCGTAGAGGTGGAGGACTTTGAGGCGGCTACCCTTCTCCTGGCTCAGACCACCTTAAGAGATATTCTGGGCCAAAACGAGCTGGATACCATCCTCTCCGACAGAGACGACCTGAATAAAAGGATCAAGGAGATACTGGATGCCACCACCGGGCCCTGGGGCATGCATGTGGTGATGGTGACGATGAGAGACGTCTCCCTGCCCGAGAACATGCTTCGAGCCATCGCCCGGCAGGCGGAGGCAGAGAGGGAGAAGAGAGCCCGCATAATACTGGCAGAAGGAGAATTTCAGGCATCCAAAAAGATGAACGAAGCTGCTGATATGTATGAGAACAAGCCCAGCGCTCTTAAGCTGCGCGAATTTCAGACTCTGACCGAGATTGCCAAGGAGAAGAACCTCATTGTGGTCTCGATCGGATCAGATGAAGGGCACAGCAATTCGGACCTTCCTCTTCTCATGGGGCTGGCCAAGGCGGCTGCGGGTAATAAATGACGAGCTTTCGGACGCTCTTCTTTCGAGGAAAACCCGATGCCAGCCTCTCCCGGGCCAGGAGGGCAGGCAAGAAGAGCAATCATGAGATGGCTCACGAGAGATTCAAGTTCATCCGAATTTTCTTCGTGCTGGGTATTGTCGGCCTGCTGGTCCTGCTCACTGGTGTAATAATAACGCTAGGGCCCCTGAACATATCGGTAGTTGATTCCTATTCAGCGCTGCTGGCCCCCTTTTGGCCCGACTACTTCTCTGTGGATGCCCTTGTCTCCCGGGTGGTCTGGAACATCCGCTTTCCCCGGATTTTAGGGGGGATCATGGCAGGATTCGGTCTGGGAATATGCGGCTGCGTGATGCAGGCTGTGCTTAAAAATCCCCTGGCCAGTCCTTTTACCCTGGGCATCACCGCAGGAGCGCAGTTCGGCATCTCCATAGCTGCTGTTATCGGCTTTTCCATTCTGGGTGGCCCCTACTTCATAATCGGCAATGCCTTCATCTGTGCTCTCTTGTGCTCGCTCTTCATAATAGGTCTCGCGGCCATCAAGGGAGCCAGCTCTGAGAATTTGGTGTTGGCAGGCATCGCTGTGAACTACTTCTTTACAGCCATAAGTCAGCTTCTCAAGTATTTCGCCAGCGATGAGCAGCTTCGCCTTATGACCAACTGGGGCATGGGAGACCTGGCCGCCTTCTCCTGGACCAACTCGCAGTTGCTGCTGATCATATTCCTCATCTGCATTCCTCTGCTCATGACCAAATGCTGGGACCTGAATATCATGACAGCCGGCGATGAGACTGCCAAGAGCATCGGGGTGAACGCCGAGAGGACGCGCATATTCATCATGGTGGTCAGCAGCCTGCTCGTCGCCACCATCGTCTGCTTCATGGGAACCATCGCCTTCGTGGGACTGGTAGCACCTCATATGGCACGCATGGTAATCGGCGGAGACCATCGCTTTCTCATTCCCGCCTCAGGAGTGCTGGGGGCACTGGTTCTCATGTCTGCGGACGCGGTGGGAATGAATCTGATAGCACCTACAATCATACCCACAGGGATCATGACCTCCATCGTGGGCGTCCCGTTCTTCATGTATCTCATGATGAAGGGCAAGAGAAAGGAGTTTTGGACATGATGATCAAACTTCAGGCCAAGAAGATCGTCTTCGGCTACACCAGCAATCCCATTCTGGATGACGTGAACTTTGAGATCGCCCCCGCCAAGCTGGTCACCATCGTGGGGCCGAACGGCTCGGGAAAGTCGACATTGATCAAGTGCATAGATCGGATTGCGGCTCCTCAGGGGGGCAGCATTCTCATCGACCGGAAGGATGTGACCCGCATGAGCCGGATGGATATGGCCAGATACCTCTCCTATGTGCCGCAAAGCTCGGTGCGCATCTTTCCCACCAACGTCTTTGACACCATTCTCATGGGCAGAAGGCCCCATATCGGATGGCTGGGAAGCGACAAGGACGAGAAGAAGGTCTGGGATGTTCTAAGGCTTCTTGATATCGAGAGGCTGGCCATGAGCAACTTTTCCGAGCTCTCCGGCGGCCAGCAGCAGAAGGTCTTGATTGCCAGAGCCCTGGTTCAGGAGGCAGAGGTGATGCTTCTGGATGAGCCCACCAGCAACCTGGATATCTGGCACCAGCTGGATGTCATGAATATAATTAGGGATGTGGTCAAGAAGAAGGAGATCACTGCCATCATGGCACTGCATGACCTCAACCTGGCCTCATACTATTCGGATCGCATCATCATGATGAAGAAGGGCAAGATCGTGGCCGCCGGAGATCCCCATTCAGTGATCACTGAGGAGAACATTGCGTCCGTCTACAGAGTAGAGGCCGCCGTGAGAAGCCTTTCCGATCGGCCCATGATCATGCCCTTGCGGCAGATCCGTGAGGCGAGGGCGTAACTTTTTTTTGATGCAAAGCTTCTGGATTAAACCTGGATCTTCAAAAAAAGAAGAGA
>CAZDLZ010000002.1:9371-86155 GCA_964506745.1 uncultured Methanotrichaceae archaeon
AAGAGAAATCTCAACTGGAATTCTCTTCCACCGTCCAGTCCATGAATTGAGCTATGCGAATGCCCTTGGCCGTCTTCTCATCCACGCCGTAAACCTTCTGGTAGAATTCCAGAAGCCACTGGTCCAGCTCGATATCCTGGAAACGCTCCGGATAGGCGGCCTTGGCTATGACCATAACGTCGATAGGATATTCCAGGCGTTTGGCACAGTTGCAGGGTGTCCAGGGCAGAGCCATCACTCTCTGATTCTTGATGGCTTTCATCTCCTGGAGGTTCTGGTAATAGGGAGCCTCGTAGAGCTCTCTGGGAGGATGGTAGCCCCAAGCGGTGCAGAGCACTATGACATCCGGATCGAGGGCCAGAACCTGTTCCGTGCTCAAGACCTGGAAGTTGCCCACGTTCTCTTGATAGGCATTCCTGGCGTTTGCGATCTCCTCGATAAAATTGGACTCAATCGTCGTCAGGCCATGAGCGGTTCCCGCTCCACCATCTTTTCTGGCATTGGGAGAGAGGCCGAACATGAGCACTTTCGGCTTTTCTGCCTCGGGAATATCTCTGGTCCTCTCTTGGACCATGTCTACTATGCTCTCCAGATACTTTGCCACCTCCATGGTCTTCTCCTCGCCTGCAAAGAGCTGTCCCAGTATCCTCATCTCCTCGGTGATGACCTCTTTTCCCGGCTTGTCGAAGCAGGGCGGACCGTAGAGGACGATTAAAGGGATGCCCATGGACTCGATGCTCTGAATGGTCTTTTTAGCATTCTCGTCATCCGGGCTCTGGAAGGTGCAGTCTCCCAGCCTCAGGATGACCACATCGGGGTCGAGTCCAGCCAGTGTTTCGTAATTCACAGCCGTTCCCGACTTGCATACCAGGGGCAGATCCCTGATCCAGGGATTGAGATAATTCACAGGATTCATGCCGTCGTTGTAGGTGAAGTTGCCACCCTTCACAGAGGGATACTCAAACTGCCACACCTTGGGAAGGCATTCCGAGCCCAGGCCCACTAGCTTCTCCTGGACGTCAAGCAAGGTCATCACGCTTTCCACCAGGCCGTCGCTGATGGTGACCACACGGTTGATATCCACCGGTACCTGGACTTCAACGCCACGACTGTCAATTATCGCTCTTGTCTCTTCTGCTGCGCATACGCTGCCCAGCAAGAGACTGAAGCAGGCCAAGGCTAGCAAAAAAGGCCGAGTGCATTTCTTCAACTCAAACATCAATCTCACCCATTTATTCTTCAATCTCGACTAGATTTTCTCATTCGTCCAGTCCATCCACTGGGCCGATCGCAGCTTCTCTGCAGTTTCCCTATCAACTCCGTATACGTTCTGGTAGAAGTCCAGCAGCCACTGCGTCAGGTCTATGTCCTGAAAACGTTCCGGATAGGCTGCTTTGGCTATTATCATCACGTCGATCGGATACTCGATACGTTTTGCGCAATTGCAGGGCGACCAGGGGAGCGCAGTCACTCTCTGATCTTGAACCGCCCTCATCTCCTGCAAGTTCTGATAGTAAGGTGCCTCGTAAAGCTCGCGCGGGGGATGGTATCCTGATGCCGTGCAAAGGACAATGGAATCTGGGTCCAAAGATAGAAGCTGCTCGGCATTAAGTATCTTGAAGTAGCCTGGGTCCTGGAAGGCATTTTTCGCATTAACAAGATCTTCAATGAAGAAGGATTCAATAGTATCCAGGCCGAAGACCTGACCGGCACCGCCCTCCTTGCGGGCAGAAGGAGATAGCCCCAAGATGAGCACTCTTTGCTTCTGCTCCTCGGAAATGTCTTTGGTTCTTTCGCTTATCTGTTCCACCTGGCTTTCCAGGTATTCTGCCAGCCTGTCCGCCTCAGTCTCCTTGTGAAATACGCTTCCAATGATCTTGATCTCATCGGATATCGTCGAGATGTCCTTTTTCTGGTTCTCATTGAAGTTATGAGCATACAGTACAACCAGAGGTATTCCCAGGGACTCAAAGCTGGATATGGTCTTCTGAGCATTCTCATCGTTGTACCTGAGGGAGCAATCACCGGCCCTAAGAATTACCACATCGGGATTCAGCGTAGCTATGGCCTCGAAATTCGGAGCCGCATCTCCTTTGGCCACGATGGGAAGTTCTCTTAGGCGGGGATTAAGGAAGCTGACGGGATTGGCCCCCTCCTGGTAAGCGAAAGGCTCTCCTTTAACGCTCTCGTAAGTATAGTTCCAGATCTTGGGAAGACAGGTGGACCCTATGCCCACAATTTTCTCTTCTTCTCCCAGGATAAGCATAGTCCCTTCGATCAGGCCGTCGCTAATGGTAACCACTCGATCGATTTCTGTGGGCACATGTACTTCCACGCCCCGACTATCAACGACCGTTTTGGTCTCTTCTACGGCCCACACCAAACCTGGTATAAGAAAAAGAAATACCAGGACCATCGAAAGCATTCTTTGTTTTATTGACATATTTTTTCCTCGTGCTAATACAAATTATAGGCCAATATCGCTCTCTTTTTTTATCCTGAAAACTGCATGGCGACCATGATTTAACATATCTGAGCATTCTGCTCTTCCAGATCTGATTTCAGTCGATATGTTTCCTTTTGCTGTACTACATCCCTGGGAAGAACCATTCTCGCCTCTCCGATGCTCCTGACGGAGCACATATCACGATAAATCTCATCCAGCGTAGCCTCAGTGATCACATTGTGAGGTGACCCCTCCTTTAGAATACGGTTGTCCTTCATCACCACCACCTTGTCGCAAAACCAACTCACATGATTGGGATCGTGGCTGCAGGCCAGGATGGTGACCCCTCTGTCCGCAACCAGGCGCATTATCCTCCAGATGCGGATCTGGTTGCTGAAGTCCAGGGCAGAGGTGGGCTCATCGAGAAACATCAACTTCGTCTCTTGAGCGATTGCTCTGGCCATCAGTATCATCTGACGCTGCCCTCCGGAGAGCTGGTTATATGGAAAGTCGGCAATTTCTGTGAGCCCCAGAAGATCCAGGGCATCTGCAGCCTTCTTTCGGTCTTCTCTGCCGATGCCAAAGAATCCATGTAGCCGCGGCGTCCTGCCCATCAAGACTACCTCTCTGGCCAGGTAAGGGAATGGCGGCTTATGCTCCTGTGGCACATAAGCCACGATTTTTGCCATATCCTCAACCCGGAGGTTCTTGACATCTTTTCCGTCCATGCTTATCGACCCACGATGAGATTTAAGAAAGTTCAAGCAGCATTTGAAAAGAGTTGTCTTTCCGCAGCCATTGGGGCCAAAAAGACCGCAAAGCTCCCCCTCATTTACCTCAAAGGAGACTCCATTGAGTATTGGAGTCTGTCCATAGTTAAAGTGCAGGTCTCTTACATCGAGCATAGGCGTCATCCCAGCATCGCCTTCCCTCTGGTCCTGAGAAGATAGAATAGGTATGGTGCGCCCAGGATGGAGGTGATGATTCCCACGGGGATCTCAGCGCTCGTCAGCGTTCGTGCCATAGTATCGCAGACCAGCAGATAAGATCCGCCCAGCATGGCCGACGCCGGAATTACATAACGGTGATCGGGGCCCAGCATCATGCGCGTGGCGTGTGGCATCATCAGGCCTACCCAGGCAATTATCCCCACCGTGGATACTGCCAGGGATGTGACCAGAGTGGCCAGGGTTATCAGGACAAACTTATACTTCTCCGGGTTGACTCCCAGGGCTCTGGCTTCGTCATCGCCCATGGAAAGGATGTTCAGCTTCCAGCCCAAGGCCCACATGATCAGGAAACAGGGGATTATGATGGGTGCAAGCAAGGAGACGTCGTTCCAGGTGGCGTAGTAGAAGCCGCCCATGAGCCAGAAGACTATCTCACGAAGGGCTGCATCTGATGCCGTGTACTTGAGGATGGAGACCAATGCCTGGAAGATGGAGCCTATGACCACACCGGCCAGGATGAGGGTGACGATGGGCGTCTCCTTCCTGACGCGGGCCAGGAAATAGGCCATGGCCACGGCCAGAGAGCCGAAGATGAAAGCGGAGAGCTGGATGGATAGGAAGAAGCTGGAAAAGACTATACCCAGGGCAGCGCCAAAGGCCGCCCCGGAAGAGACGCCCAGTATGAATGGCTCAACCAGTGGATTTCGAAAGCAGCCCTGAAAGACAGCACCTGCGGTTGCAAGTGCGGTTCCTACGATCATGGCGAGAAGAACGCGCGGAATTCTAAGCTCCCAGACAATGGTGTTGTGCAGCTTGGTGATCGCAGAGAAATCGCCAAAAGGAGAGAGGTGAGCCATAACAATAGAGTAGACATCGAAGACAGATATGCTGTAAGCGCCAAAGGTTATGGCCACCCCCATAGTGATGACCAAAAGGACCAGCAGGGCCAGCAGAATCAATATCTTGTTCATTTCTGAAAAGCCGTATTCATGATCCAAGCCCAGCCGCTCGGCAATACGCATCTTTTTTGTAAGCTCAGCCACCAGACTCACCGGCCAGTCTCTTCGCATTTTATCATGTTAGATCCCAATTTATTAACAATTGATATTACTACTAGATTTGAATGTAGCAACGATTGCTCACAGGTAATAAATAGTTTATCGTCCAATTGCCCGCCATAAATATCAACGCTCCCTGCGAAATTATGAACGACATTGATTGAAAGACCCCATTTTCATCTTGGCGAAAGCGGCATATAGTACATGGAAGATTTCTTGGCAAAATCATACAAAATCATATTAAGCTTAAACACGTCCCCGGCTCGAATGCAGAAGGGGATGATGCAGGTAGGTACACAATGGTATTGGCTATTGAAACCAGGCAGCTCACCAAGATCTATAACGGCAAGACCAAAGCCCTGGATGGGGTCGATCTGGCGGTAAGTCCGGCTGAGATCTTTGCCTTCTTAGGTCCAAATGGTTCCGGCAAGACCACTTTGATGAGGATCCTGACCACGCAGTTTCGGCCAACCTCGGGTGAGGCTTATAGCTTTGGCCTGGACGTGGTTCGCAGCGGTGCAAAGGTCAGACGGCTCATCGGCTATGTTCCCCAGGAAACCAGCGTATGGGCTGATATCAGTGGATACGAGAATCTACTCATCTATTCCAAGATTTACGGCGTTCCATCCGGCCAGAGACAGAAAAGCATTCAGGACGCATTGCAGAGCATGGGCATCGAGGAAATGGCACACAATATGGTGAAAACCTATTCCGGAGGCATGGTGCGAAGACTTGAGATCGCATGTGCCCTGCTTGTCAAGCCCAGGATCCTGTTTTTGGATGAACCGACCATTGGCCTGGACCCCTCGGCGAGAAAGGCGGTTTGGGAGAGACTGACATCGTTTAAAAAGGAATACGGCACAACGGTCTTTTTCAATACCCATTATATGGATGAGGCCGACCTTTATTCCGACGAGATCGCCATTATAAATAAGGGCAAAATTGTAAAATCCGGGACGGCCAGCGAGCTGAAGCAGTCTCTGATGAGCGAAATCCTACAATTTTATTTTAATAATAGTAATCATATTGATGAAAATATTTTGAGAACGATCAGGGATTTGACTTTTGTCAGAGATGCCGTCCTTCATGATTCGCATCTGGATGTTCTGGTTCTGGACACAGAGACGGCATTGCCTATTATTATCGAGGTTTTAAGATGCGAGGGAATTTCTTTTAAAAAAATATCTACGGTAAGGCCGACTCTCGATGACGTCTTCTTGAAATACGCAGGGGCGCTTCATTTTGGCAGTGATGCATATCGGAAATCGAATTAGAGCCAGTAATTCGTGTGGTTGATCCATGACGCTTGATGATTCTTTCAGAGAAATGCTTGCCATGATCGAGCTGGAGATGAGAAGGCTCATGCACGACCGGACTGAGATATACACCAGGGCCATTCAGCCGATTCTATGGCTGGGCGTCTTTGGAACGGTCATGAGCCGGGTTAATGCCATCCCCACCGGCGGATTGCCATATATCGATTACATTACCCCGGGCGTATTGCTGCAATCCACCATATTCGTGTCCGTCTTCTATGGTCTGACCATCGTCTGGGAGAGGGAGACGGGAATATTGAAAAGGCTTCTCGTAGCCCCTGCCTCCCGATCTGCAACCGTCATAGGCCGATCTATTGCTTCCGGCGTCAGAGCTGTGGTCCAAGCCCTGATAATATTTCCAGTAGCTATTCTGCTGGGGGTCAAGTTCATTGCCAGCCCGCTTTATATCCTTGCAGCATTTCTGGTATTATTCCTGATATCTGGAGGATTTGCTGCCATCTCCATCTTTGTCGCCTCCATTATGAAGACCAGGGAGCGCTTCATGGGCCTGGGCCAGGCATTGATCATGCCGCTCTTCTTCGCCAGCAATGCCCTGTATCCGATAGATATGATGCCCCCGGCTCTGCAATATGTCGCCATATTCAATCCCTTGACCTACGCCGTGGACGCGGTTAGAGGTTTGATGATCAGCGGAGACGTAAGCAACCTGGCAATTGACTTGGCCGCCATTGCTCTATTCGATGTGGTTGTATTTGCCGTGGCATCGCTCAGCTTTAGAAAAATTATAGAATAAGTAAAATAGAAGAAGGGCTTCAGCCCAAAGCCTGTTCATAGCCCTTTTTAAACGGTATCTGGATTTCAGTCAGCAGGTCCTTTTCTGCCGTCCGGGCTGGATCGTTCAGGTACAGCTCCCGGATCGGCCCTGCTACCTCCAGTCCGGCCCTGGCCATGTTCTCGAAGACGACCTGGTAGGATTGATGGATAGTGGGGTAGCTGCCCTTGTGGATTAGGGAAAGAACTCTAGCCTCTGGAAGGCTCTTCAGCTCGACAAAATCATGGGCCTCAGGAATCTCTACCCGCCCTGTAACAGGCAGTGCGACCTCGATATTCACCTCCTTTTCCGACCAGTCGCTCAGATCTTCTTCATTTCTATTCTTCTCCTCCTTCTTCTCCCCACATTCCTCCACTTTTTCGCTGCCATTTCCATACGCACAATCTTCATAGTAAAGGGACATGACCGGGCCTGTAATCTTCAACTGGTTTGTCTGATTGGCAGGAAGTGATACCAGAGAACATAGCTCTCCGATTAGCTTTTCAATTGTAGCGCTAAGGGCTCCTTTCTCCTTCTTGGAGAGAACTCGCAGTGCCGGAACATCTTTTACAGCGGGCTCAGTTAATGCCATTCCTATCAACTCCGTTCTTTCTTTTTGGAGCAAGGCCTCGATCTTCTTCAGACGCAATAGCTCCGATTGGACGGCAAATAGCTGCTTTTTTCTCAGAAGATCAACGGTCTCACAGTCGCCATCCGCTTCTGCTTGCAGGTATGCCTTCAAGTCACCAAGGGAAAATCCCAGACTACAAAGGGCTCTGACCTTCACCCCCCGCTCCATCTGAGAGGCTGTGTAGTACCGGTACCCTGTGCAGGGATCTCTGGTCTCTGGCACCAGGACCCCTTTGCGGTCGTAGTACCGGAGAGCTTTCTGAGAGATCTTGGTGACAGCTGAGAATCTGGCTATGGGGATTCGATCGGCGGGCATTGCTGCAAGATATGATCGGGCCTATAAATAAAAGGGCTGGCAGTCTGCCATGGGGGAAGGTTTGGGCCAGTGGCGTTTTGCCGCTGAGGTCCTGGACATAATGCTGGACTATTATGCAGCAAAGCCGGGAATTTTTCTGAGAACGAGCAGTCAAAAAAAAACCATCTTATTTTATTGAAAAAATGAACTGAGACAGCGGCCTTTTCCGCTATCTGGCCCTCAAATCAATGCATTTACTTAACGAAGGATTGCTTGTTGTGCGCTATGGGGGTTCCCATGGCGATTCCCCGCTTGGTGTAATACATATTTACCATGTCGTCGTGCGCCCAGTAGGAAGTGGCATAGTAAAGGGGAAGCGTCGGCAGATCCTGAGCATGCACCACCTGGACCTCATCGACAAGCTCCCGCCTTCGATCAGGGTCCATCTCAGAAACCTCCTGCTTCAGGAGATCGTTTAACTCCTGGTTCTCAAAGTAGCGGGCGCTGTTGAATGAGAATCCTTCGCCAATCAGCCTGCTCAGGATCTCTGGATCTCCACCCATTCCGCCATGGCTGTTTAAAGCCATATCGAAGTTCCACTCGGAAACCAGGCTGTCTCTAGTCTTGGAGTCGAGGCTTCTTAAGGATACTTTAAATCCGGCCTGCTCGAGCTGCTGCTTGATCATCTCTCCTGCTCGCTCATCCGTCGATGTGATCAGCATCTCTATTTCCAGGGTCTTACCCTCTTTGCTGAAGTACTGACCATCTTTGATATAGCCCAGCTCTCCCAGGATTTCTTCGGTCTTGGCAGGATCATAATCGTACTCTTCTACATCGGGATTATACAAATCGTTGTCCGGTGCAAGGAGGCCGGGGCTGGCAATGATACCATAACTGCGCAAGACTGTATCCACAAGAGCCTGTCTGTCGATGGCGTAGTACAGGGCCTGCCTGAACCTGGCATCGGAGAATGGCTCCTTCTTGTGGTTGACCATGAGCTTGGTGATGCCGTCGTGTGAACCCTTCAGGACATCAAAGCCCATCCCCTCCAGCTCCTCAGCCGTCTCGGGAGGAACGGTTGCAGCGTCGATATCGCCTTTCTCCAGTGCCGCAGCCGCCATCTCATTGCTGACCTTTACGAACTTGAGCTGCGCTACCTTGGGAGCGCCCAGGTAGTAGTCATCATAGGCTTCGTAGAGGTATGTCCCCTGGGTTTTGTCGTAATCAGTCAGCATGAAGGGCCCAGTGCCGGTTAAGGCCTCCTCTTCGAGGAACTCGGCAGGGTTGTCTACGTCCTTGTAAATGTGCTCAGGAAGTATGGGGAGCGCTCCCGCAACCATCTCGAGGAAGGGGGCATAAGAGCCGTTCAGATAGAGTTTGACTGTATAGTCGTCCAGAGCCTCGGCGGACTTCACGAGTTTTGGGCTTACCAGCGGGTAAGGATGCTTCTTGGTATAGTCAATTGTGAAAACCACATCGTTAGCGGTGAAAGGCTCTTTGTCCTGCCAGGTCACGTTCTTCCTCAGGTTGAAGACGTAAGCACCGTCCTCCATCTGCCAGCTCTCCGCCAGAGCCGGAACGTATCCGTTCTGGTCCTTCCATACCAGCGTATCGAAGATCATGCTCATCCTTACATATCCAGGCCCTCTCGGGTAATGGCCGTAAGGCGAGGGAAATCCCCAATCGCCTGTCGGGTCGGCGATGGTAAACACATCTATCGTCTCATCGGAAGCCAGGGCAGGGCTGCAGAGAATAAGAAGCAATAGGCCCACGACCCCGAATTCAAGTGCAAGCGGGAATTTTAAGGACAAAGCCCTGTCATTCCTCTTAATTGGCCGGATTATTCCCATGTTAACACCACCAACAAATTTTGTAATTTATAAAAATATCAATTAAAATTACGTTTTTTTTCGTGATTTGACCTTGCCGATCTCTTCTTGAAGCTGCTGCATCCATTCAGGGATGCGCACTCCTTCTTGTGGGCAAAAGTCTTTAACATACGGCTTTATATCGACCACCGGGCTTCCATCTACCGCGTCGAGGCCAAAGACCTCCAGCACATTTCCTTTTCGTCCCTTCAGACGGACGACGGTCGTAAGCACTGGATTGGGCCTCGCAGGGCTGCAGGTGCAGAAAATGCCTTTTTCAGGAATATCTTCTCTGCCCATGGGGTGCACCCTGGTTAGAGATCGTCCCTCTTCAGGGACTTTGTGCGCCCAGTATAAAATTATAAGATGAGAATACTCCTCGATTCCGTCGAGAATGCCGGCAAGGCACTCATCGATGATGATATTCGAAATCTCCTCGGGCGTCTCATCAATCTTTCCTAAGGCGTCTTCGAGATCTCCCTGCATTTTAAGTCCATCGCCGCCGGCAACAAGGAATGGTTTCTCGATCTTGTTTTTTATAATCCCCACCGGTCGCAGCACAATGTCGCCGGATTTTTGCCCACATGGATCGGGCAAATTCTCAGAAGTCTTTTTAAACTGGATCAGGTAATTGTATCCAAGATCGCCCAAGGATATCCTCTCAAAGCCATGTGGTGTTATTGTTCTCTCCAGCTCTTCGGGTGATATGCGCATGCTCATCGGCGGGCCAAATGGCTGGACTTCTTTTTTGCATTCAATAATTGCCGCTCGCCCATCAGGTTTTAAAACGCGCCTGATTTCGCCAAACAGGTTTTTCTCTACATCGGCCAGATTGAGGGAGTGGAGCACGGTAGATATGAGACAAATGTCGATACTGCTATCCTTGACCGGCAGAGGACCGGAAATATCACAGACCTCTGCCTTGATATTCTTTAATCCAACAGAGACGACCTTATCCCTTAAATCAACAATTGCATCATGGTTTCTATCCAGCGCGTACACTATGCCGGAATCGCCTATAAGCTCTGAGGCTCGAATGGAGTAATCTCCCGGCCCGCAGCCCAGATCGAGAAAATAGTTGCCTTCCTTGAGATTAAGCTCGGCGAAAACAAGCTCTGGATCTTGCATCCAGAAGCTGCTTTTGCCCTTCGTGTGTCTATTCTGTCCATCACATTGATGTTTGCATGCCATATCTGTCGTATCCACGTTATTCCCCACCAGGACCTTTCAGCTCAGCTCTGGCGAAAGCTGACCGCCTTTTATTTTTTTGGTGACAATGCCTTTTCCCTCAACCTGTCGGTATTCTCCGCCCGCGCACATAAGACAGAGACCGTCTACAGCCTTGGCGGCCATGACCATCTCACCACAGTTGGAACAGATGACGCTTTCTGTAATTGGAGCGTATTCTGGCAAGAGAGGCCGAACAGTCTCGGCTGCAAATAGCTCATCGAAGGGAAGCTGGATGATAGAAAAGGCGGCTTGCTTCCCTGCATTCCGGAAGGACGCCTTCTCTTTTGCGCCACCCTCTCGATTCTTGATGACCTTTTCCAGGAGGGGATAGAACTCTGGAGCGGCCCTGGCCACGCATGAGCTGAAATCAGGTCGAACCCTGATGCGCACTCCAGTCTCTCTTCCACGAATGGCAAAAGTCACTGCCAGCCGCCCCAGATCGCGGTACACCAGTGCATTGTTTCCCAGAGTGCATCCGGATACGGCCTGTACCCCGTCAGCAAAGCAGGCATTGATCTCAACCACAGCCATCAGATCCTCAAGGCCGTCTGAAGAGATCGAATCCAGGCCAAGCATATTCAGGCCATACACCGAGGCCATGACGCCAAGCGCACTTCCCGGACAGAAGTGCCCGTGGATCTCTGCCGTCTTCACGAGACAGCGGGCCAGATCTTTCTCGCATATGGCCTGAAGGAATTCTTCTCTGGGGTTTTGCTTTAAGCTTTCAATTCTCTTATCTAATGCTAAGCCCTGTTGTGCTTTCAGTTCACTCAATCCAACCATCTCTGATCAAAGCTTCTTTAGCTCATCTGTGGCTCTAAGAATTACAGACCTGATCTTCTCTCGATCGATGTCGGTTTCCAGGAGAGCTGCAACCTGGTGAATCAGAGGTGCAAGCAGTTCCATCTGGTCTTTTACGGAAACTCTCATACCTCTATGAAGATCATGCATATCTTTCATTAGCTCCAGCACATCGCTATCGTCGAACGTTTCGCTGGCCATAGCTATGGATCGATGAAGCTTCTTAATGAAATCGAGTTTTGCCTCTTTTATCAGAACCAAATGTTTTTTGCCGACCTCGGTTAAGCTGTAATAGGTCTTGTCATCTTCCTCCCTTCCAGAGATCCAACCTTCCCCTTCCATCTTCTTTAACAATGGATAGATTGAACCTGTGCTGGGTTTCTTTCCGGTGATAGCTTCCACTTTCTTTATTATGTCGTAGCCGGACGCTTCACCATCCTTCATGATGTGAAGCATAAGCATCTTCAAGATACCAGTAGCCATTATATCGTTATCGCCATATCGATGCATATATCGCTGTTGGTTATTTTTCCATTAAGTTATTCACTCAACCAATACTTGTGTCATATCGATTCAGACATATCTATTTAGATATATATACTTTTTGAGCCCATCGTGCATATAACGTGTGAATACTATTCTATAATTTCATAAAAAGAATAGATGGGGATGATTGCCATCTCCACCAATCGGTTCTAAGAAGATTCCACTCCCAGCACTTTCAGAGGATTGATGCCTGCCCCCTGGAGGACCTGGAGATCATTTTCTTTTTGATGCGAAAATCGCAGGAGATCAGCTCGTTTACAATGTCGCCAAGCGTCCTGTGCCAGTAGACTGCGGGTTCCATGCCAGAACCCGTCCCCCATATATTTATATTAATAACATTTCGTTCTGCGTATTCGGATTGAAATCCCACTCACCTGCCAGTCCTGGTGGGCATCGAGTGGATCAATGCAGGAACGATGGTCGATGATACCGCATTAGTGCCATTCTACCAGGCAATAGCAGATGCAGCAAACGCTAAACACACATAACGGATACCTTCTATATCTTATTATGAAAGCAATCCGGGAGAGTGGATTGGTCGCAGCATTCATTAGCAACATAATAATTAAGCATGTGACCCAAATGCCTGAACCAAAAGACCGTCCACCCGAGTTTCGGGATCTTTACCGCAGCTGGATGCGGATCAGAAACAAGATGAACCTCATGGAGAATATGCCCCGCACATTTGGCACAGAAACGCCGCTCTTCCTTTCCGAGATCCACGCCATCCAGGCAATTGTCAGGACAAAAGAGAACAATATCCGGACCATCGCCCAAATCCTCGGCGTGACTCCGTCCGCATGAGCAAGGGAACATCCATGCAGCACGACCAGGCGGCACAACCCCCATCACGGGTGCGGGAGATCGCCCAGCTCACTCTGGCCCACCTCATTAACGACATATATGCCCCGGTTCTGATGGCTCTGCAGCCACTTCTCATCACCACGCTCGGGTACAGTTACACCCAGGCAGCGCTCCTCCCAGTGATGCACAGCCTGATCTCCTCGCTCCTCCAGCCGGTCTTCGGCAGCCTCGCGGACAAGCGGGGGTTTCGGATCAGCGTGGCAGTCTCCGTCCTCCTCTCCGGCTGTGGTATTGCATTTCTGGGCCTGCTATCAGACCACTACCAGATCATGCTCTGCTCTGTTGCAATCGCCGCTGTGGGCGCTGCGACCTTTCATCCGGGTGCGCTCTGCAAGGTGGCTGCGGTTGCGGTATCGAGCAACCGGGGCCGGCTCATATCATTCTTTATCGTGGGCGGCAACCTCGGTCAGGCCCTGGGGCCGATCATCGGCGGCATCGTAATCACGACAGGAGGTCTCCCCGCCGTAACCTGGCTCTTGATACCCGCTGTGCTCGGTGCACTTCTCCTCGTTGTCCGCCCGATCCCTGATACCTGTCCGGCTGTAGCGCAGCAGGCAGAGGAGGGCGGCGAGGAGAACTGGAAGCCGGTGATACTCCTCTTTGCCGGCTCGACGCTCCGCTCCTGGGTCACATTCGGAGCGATGACCTTCCTCCCCACGTACCTCGTTCTGAGCGGGTATCCACTGCTTGAGGCAACAATCATTATCAGCACCATGCTCCTGGCCGGCGTTTGCGGGCAGCTCACCGGTGGCTTCATCTCCGATCGGGTGGGCAGAAAACCGATTGCTGTCGCAACGACACTCTGCTCCATTCCTGCCTTTGCTGCAATTCTCCTCACGCAGGGTGCTCTTCAGATTGCCTCGATGCTCTGCTTCGGATTTTTCCTCTGGGCCTCGTTCTCAGTGACGATTGCCATGGCTCATGAGCTTATGCCGAGCAGAATTGGTCTGATCTCAGGATTGTTCATGGGCATCGCAATGGGCGCTGGAGGCATCGGCGTCTCGGTCTCGGGCGCAATTGCCGATCATTTCGGGCTCACAGCCACCCTTTCCGTCTTCCCGGCACTGATCCTTGTCGCTGCCCTGCTCTTTGCGGTTGTTGGATACCCGCGGAGGGTGGTGATGAAAACATGAGGAATATCGTCCTTCTTATTTTCCGACGTATCCGAACAATCTCCTCCTAGATTTCTATCGCTCATACAAAAGGTTGCATTATTCGCATTTACGGCATTTGCTGTGCGGGGGAGCTTTGGAACATCTCTCTGTAATCCGCATACCTGCCGGAAAATGCCGGATAGGTGAAGCTCATGCCTTCCTTGCCCAGCATTGCCGACAGGGGCTTTGCCTTTTGAAAGTCCATGCTTCCATCAGCATTGAAGAACCGGTCATCGGCCTCCAGATGCACCACCTTGCCTATGATGAGCACGAACTTTTCCCTGACCAGCTCTTCTTCAAGGACACACTCGGCCCAGGCCAGGCAATCCTCAATTCCTGGAGCCTTAACCTTTGCAGAAGGCCGGGCTCTCAGCCCCGCCTCCTGGAATTCATCCACCTCCTGAGGATAATTCCGGGCACAGATCATGACCGCATCCTCCATGCCCACCGGCGGAATATTCACCACGAACTCTCCCGTCTGGTGGATATTTTCCAGTGTATCGCGCTTGATCCAGGAAGCGAGTACTACCTCCTCCAGAGGGCGCAGAACAGGCGTGAAATTAGACCAGGGAGCAGCATTTCTCACACCGTCTTGGGATAAAGTCGAAATCAGTACTACTGGTAGTGGGAGGATATTCTCCCTTTGATTGGGTTTCAAGATCATGACAATCTCCTGCAATATTCTCGCTTCATTTTCAATTCCTAGGAATCCATCTCAAATCCAAAAGATTGTTAAGCTTCCGGTTCTCAATGATGACACCATTCTTTCCTGGCATCTTAATCCCTCCTATGTTCTATAAAAATAGATCAGGATATTGAAAAAATTGGGTGGCCGCCGCAAGGCAGTCAGCCTGGGGTGGACAGTTTTAATTTCTTAGCTTACATCACTCCCGCAACTTTGAGCGGATGCATGCCTGCGCTTTGGAGCTGGGCCAGCTTGCCAGCGTCCACCTTGAACTCCTTTATGGTTGAGACAAAGACCTCTGGCTGGTTCCAGTAGGGCATCATGTCCACATCCATGACCAGCTTGGAGCCCCATGCCGGGCCCTTCCAATCTTTGGCGCCGGTGCCTGTTACCTCATAAACCCGGGTCCAGTTGAATGCCAGCACCAGGGCATTCCCCTCTTTGGCGGTATCATTCCAGCGGATGTATATGCCTGCTACATCGGACTGGTTATATTTAACATTTAGTGCCTTCTTTTCCACGTCTGCCAAAGCCATGACGAACATGCCGCTCTTGCCGGGGGTAGCATCCCAGCGCATCTGCAGCAGGTCATCCTTGCACCACTGGGGGCAGGCTATGACCTTGTAGCTCTCTGTGGTGATGTTGGTAATGGGCAGCTTATTCTCCACGAACCTGGCCAGCATGTAGCCGCTGGTCACGCCCGGACAGAGGTGGTCGTGGAAGCAGGTGGCCTGCATGAAGTCAAAGCTTCCGCCCTCGGCCCAGACATTAGACATGCCAACCAATGAGAACTCATTTCCGTTGAAGGCTCCTTTGAAGGTGGCATTGCCCTCGTCGGTGTGATTCAGCATGTATTCCAGGTTCACATTGGCTTTGGAAATCTTGCTGAAGATCTGATCAGTTGGCATAGCCTTGAATTCTTCCGAAGACTTATTCAGAGCCTTGCGGTTGACCTGCAAAAATGCCGCTTCGCCGGTTGCCTTGTTATAGAAATAGAACCATAGGGGCTTCCAGTGGGGTCTCAGAACCTGGAAGAGGTTGCCGTCGCCCACATTACATCCGCTCTCCTCCATTACGCCCTTGAGCGCACCTTCTGTGGTCCGGCCATCTACTATGGCATGACCCGCATTGGTCAGTGTCAGAATGTTTGCATCGCCATTCTTGAATGCAAGCTGTGTCATGGCCTCATTGGCTGCTTTGGAGCCAAGGTCTTTCATAATCGAGTCATGTGCCAGTACGACTCCTGTCAGCATGGCTAGGAGCAGTGCCGGTACAATAAATCTATTTGATAAATTCATGTCAATACCTCGCCTTTTAGGCCTTGTTCGACGATTGCAGTTTTCTCTCCGAGCATTCGGAAGATACGGGGAGTTTTGCCCAGGATAACGATCTAGTATTACTAATATCCAACAGAAACTTCCTATTTAAGAATTTTTCTGTAAAAAGTATTAATAAGTAACTATTGTTAACGCGATTTTAAAGCACGGACAGTCCAATTGATAAGATAATAAGTGTCAATTGGACGAGCTGGAATACGTTTCAAGATACTCTTTCGTCTATTTATGATAAAGTGTTATGAATTAATCTATGCCACAAATTCTTTATACGAATTCATATAAATCGTAGCAAAAAAAGGTAGGAGCTTTATGAGACGCAGTTTGTATAAGTTCACTTTAGCGCTGCTCCTTTCCATACTGATTTTATGCATGGCATGCCAGGGTGGGGAGGATTCCAGCGGGAAGGTTCTAAAGATCGGCACGCCCAATGTAGTGAAGTCTGCCAGCATCCTGGGAGACAGCAGCATGGGCGTTTTTGCTCATCTTTCCAATCCGACTTTGATGAAGATGGCATCTGATGGAAAGGTAGTGGGCCTGACGGCAAAAAGCTACGCTGTCTCGGAAGACGGAAAGATCTGGAAGTTTTTCATCAATGACGACCTGTACTGGAGCGACGGTCAAAAGCTTACACCTGATGATGTACTCTTCACCTTTAGCTATCTGGCAGAAAAATACCCGGCGGCAGGCTGGATCAAGAAGACTGTAGACAATATTTCGGTGGAAGATGGTGCAGTGGTCTTCAAGCTGAATAAACCCTACTCACGACTCAACCTGGAGTTTGCCACCTATCCTATCCTGGCCCGCCACATCTGGAAGAATGTGGAAAAGCCCATGGAATACGTCAATGAAGGTGAGAGTGTGGGCTTTGGTCCCTTCTTCATCGCCAAGACGGATCTTGGTGCCGGCGTGATTTACTTCCATAAGAATCCCTATTGGATGGGAACTTCACCAAAATTCGATTCCCTGGAGATTCACACCTTTGCCAATATGGACGTCCTTTCCCTGGCCCTGGAGAAAGGAGACGTTGACGCCTACTACAAGTATGCAGGAACCTATCCTTATGCCAGCATGCAAAAGCTCAAGGATACCGGCAACTTCGATTTTGTGGAGAAGGACAATATAGGACTCATATTCCTGGGCATGAACCTGCAAAAGCAGCCCATGTCCGATATCCGCTTCAGAAAAGCTCTTTCCTACGCCATAAACTACAGCGAGATGCTGAAGCTTGATGCTTTAGGATATGGCCAGGTTCCCAATGCCGGCTTTGTGCCGCCCAGCATGATGGACTTTAAGGAGACGGCAAAGCTTGAGCACAACCTCACCCAGGCAAAGAGCATTCTTGAAGATGCCGGATACAAGGACTCCAATGGAAACGGGATCATGGAGGGCAAGGACGGCAAGGACATCAAACTTACATTCCTCACAAGAACCGACTACCAGCGGATGACGGAGCTTACACAGGAATACCTGAAGCTTCTGGGAATCGACAGCGAAGTGAAGAATTTGGATTCAAGCACCTGGATCAAGCAGAAGGATGCAGGCGAGTATGATCTGACCATCACCAGGTCCACTCCCTGGGGAATGCTCATGCATGCCAACTGGGGTACGGGCTACTTCGACTCCCGCAGGACCGGCGAGGGGGTTTTGCATGTGCTTGATGATCCCGTCTTCCTGAAACTGTGCGATAATATTCTCGCCTCCACAATCGAAGATCAGCTGCAGGATTATGCCTATGATCTGCAGGACTACTATGCAGAGAATCTGCCGGCCATTGCCCTTTACTGGAACAAAGTAGAGACACCCTATAATCGTGCTTGGCAGGGCTGGTACTCCGATCCGCTCTACGGCATATTCAATGTGGACAATTTCCTCTCGGTGGAGAAGAGTCAATGAGCTGTTGGACGGATCAATGGAAGGATTTCGTCACAAGATCCAGCTATCTGCAAACCCTCGTTGAGGAGGAGATATCCAATGACCAATTTTGGAGGAGTTACGGGATCTACGACCAGGCTCTCATGTATTCGGGATACCCGGGAGAGGTCCTTAGCAAGATCTCCTCCTTTATTTCTCCAGACGCAACATTGCTGGACATTGGAGCAGGAACGGGGGCCTTTGCCATACCTCTTTCCAGGAAGACAGCTCAAACAATAGCCGTCGATCCGTCTGAATATCAATTGCAGATCTTATCGGAGAAAGCCCGGCAGGAGGGCTTGACAAATATCTTCACTATTAAAAAAGAGTGGAAAGATGTGCTGCTCTTTGAGATTTCGGAAGCATGCGTTTCGGGTGTCGATATTTCAGATTCGGATAATTCTGCAGTCGATTATTCCCTGGCGGCCTACAGTCTCTTCGATGAGGATATCGAACATTTCCTAACCAAGATGATTGATGTCACCGAAAAGGGGATATTTATTGTCTTTCGGGCGGAAGGCGTCGATTCTTTGAATGAATTTGCTTTCGGTCCAAGGCCTTATGCAGATTACACCTGCCTCTATCACATTCTGAACGATCTGGGTTATCGGTTTGATGTAACGCTATTTCCGCGGAATTATTCTCTTCCCATCGACCTGGTGTTCAAGCAATACCGTTTCTGCAAAAAAGGCCATGAAGAGCTGCTCGATCACCTGAGCAGGGAAGGTCGACTGGAAGAGAGAGCAGACAGTAAATGGGCATCTTTCCGAGCTACAGATGCTCTGCTATACCTGATTCGCTGAAGGGAGTCAAAAGACCCATGTCTCTGGCGGCAAAGAAGACGAGCAGATACATTATCGCAATTGCCATCATATTTTCTTTGAACTTTGTCATTCCCCGGGCCATGCCCGGCGATCCACTCACTAATCTCCTGGGAGAGGATGTCATATTGACGGACAGCACTGTTACTGACCTTCGCAGCGAGATGGGGCTGGACAGACCTTTGTTCCAGCAATATCTCGATTATTGGCGGAGCATTCTGCAGCTGGACCTTGGATATTCCTTTCACAGGCATTCACCTGTTTCAGAGATTATATTCACCCGCATGAAGTGGACACTGCTCCTGGCCTTGCCTTCTCTGCTCTTAGGCACCGTGCTGGGCACATTTCTAGGAGCGCTAGCCGGCTGGAGATCTGGGAACAGGAGCCAAAAGATGAAAACCGCATTTTTTTTGGCGGTTTATTGCACTCCTCCTTACTTTCTCTGCTTGCTGGCCCTCTATTTGTTCTCCTTCAAGCTTGATCTCTTTCCCTTGAAGGGGTTTTATGACACCGGATCGGCAATCGATATTGCTCACCATCTCTTTCTGCCCATCCTGGTGATGACACTCTTTTCACTATCCAGGAATTACATTATCATGAGGGGGAGCGTACTGCAAGAAAAGAGCAGCCTCTATGCGAAATATGCAAAGGCCAAGGGACTATATGATGATGAGATTTTGTTCAGACATGTCTTCAAGAACGCCCTTCTTCCCATCATCACTCTCTTAGCCATGGATTTCGGTTTCATCCTGAGCGGTGCTCTATTCGTCGAGATCGTTTTCTCCATGAACGGAATGGGCAACCTAATCTATGATGCGCTCCTATCCCGGGACTATCCGGTGTTGCAGGGATCTTTTCTCATTATCACCCTAATGGTGGTTTCTGCAAACCTGCTGGCGGATATCCTCTACAGTCGTTTAGACCCGCGAGTGAGGTGGCATTAATGCCGGATGTGATACATCATGTGACGCCCGATGTTTTGCATGAGACGCAAGAATGCCAGGACGGTAGCAGGATGCAATGCAGTAGGATGGCAGGCTGCCCCATCAGTGACATTTTGTTGATGCAAAAGTTCAGTTCAGTGGGACTATTTTTATTTTTATCATTCTTGCTTATGGCCGTATTCTCTGCCCAATTGGCTCCCTATGATCCCTGGATGAGGTTTGAGCCCTACCTGCATCCTGGCCAGGAGCATCTGCTCGGCACAAACGACATGGGACACGACATACTCTCCGAACTTATCTACGGATCAAGGGTCTCACTCATCGTGGGCTTTGGGGCGGCCCTCATGGCCACCTTCATCGGCACAATCGTGGGACTCCTGGCCGGATATTTCAGAGGCACGACTGATGAGATACTCATGGGGATAACTGATATTTTTCTTATGATCCCCCAGATCCCTCTGGTAATCGTAATCGCCTCATTCCTGAGGCCCAGCTTCTGGCTGGTTGCCCTTCTCATGGGCTCTTTGTGGTGGACCTCCACGGCCAGAGTGGTTCGCAGCAAAGCCTTGCAGGTTCGGGAGACGGGCTTCGTGCAGGCTTCAAGATCCTTAGGCTTCTCTGATCTGCATATCATCTTCACAGACGTGCTGCCCAATATTTTCCATGTGATTATGCCCAAATTTCTGCTATCCATTGCCTCGGCCATGATTGCTGAAGCCTCCATATCGTTCTTAGGTTTGGGCGATCCCACCATGAAGAGCTGGGGGATGATGATCAACTTCGCCTTCACTCGCGGAGGCTTCATAAATGGTTACTGGTGGTGGTACCTGACACCAGGGATATGCATTACACTTTTCGTTCTTTGTGTAGTTCTCATGGGCTTTGCCTGGGAAGAGCAAGAGCAAGCAACCCTGAGGTTAGAATGAATTCCCTCATGATAGATGCAGCGCCTCTTTTGCGAATTGAGGATCTGTCCGTGAGTTTCGAGACTAATGTTGGCCAGGTTAAGGCAGCCGAGAACGTATGCTTTGAGCTGCATATAGGGGAGACACTGGCGCTTGTTGGTGAAACGGGTTGCGGCAAGTCGGTGGTTGCAAGCAGCATAATGCAGCTTTTGCCGCATAGTGCCTATGTGCAGGGTCGGGCCGTCTATGCGGGCAGGGATCTTCTCGGCCTGGATGAGAAGGAGATGGCAGGCATACGAGGCAGCGAGATTGCCATTGTATTTCAAAATCCGTCTTTAGCCTTAAATCCCATCATGCGGGTGGGTGAACAGATTGCGGAAATGCTGCGGGTTCGTAAAGGCTTCTTTTGCACCCAGTCCTTGGGGCTGGCCAAAGATATGCTCTGCCGCCTGGGTCTGGGGGGATGGGGGAAGATGAAGATGTACCCCTTTCAGTTTTCCGGCGGCATGAATCAGAGGGTGATGATCGCCACTTCCATGATTCTCTCGCCCAAGATCATAATAGCTGACGAGCCCAGCAAAGGATTGGATGGAGCACTGGCTGGGGAGGTAATGGCAGAGATGGTGAAGATCAAGCATCAAATGGGGGCCTCACTTCTGCTCATCACCCATGATCTCATGCTTGCCAAAGACATCTCTGATAGGATGGCGGTGATGTACTGCGGCGAGATTGTGGAGATAGGCAGGAGCCGGGAGGTCTTCTCAAAGCCGATGCATCCCTATACTATTGCCCTTTTAAGCTGCCTTCCCGAAAGAGGCTTTCAACCCATTCCGGGAAGCTCGCCCTCTATGATAAATCCGCCTGCTGGGTGCAAATTCTATCCCCGTTGTCCGAATCGTCAGGAGAGGTGCAAAAGAAAGCCGAAGATGACGCAAGTCGAAGGCGCAGAAATGGTCTATGGTAGGAATGAGAGCACAGACCGGGAAGTGAGGTGTTGGCTGTACTGAAGGCTGAAGATCTGAGCCGAATCTATGAATCGGGCCTGATCTTCAAGAAGCGGCACGTTGCTTTTAAGGGTGTATCGCTGGAAATGGAGGCGGGCAAGACACTGGGATTGATGGGCATCTCCGGCTCGGGCAAGACCACATTGGGTAAGATCCTGGCGGGTCTGGAGAGGCCATCCAGGGGAAGGGTTTTCTTTGCGGGAAAGGATCTCAGGTGCATGAGCGGCAAGGAGTTTGCTGTTTTCAGGAGAGCGGTGCAGATGGTCTTCCAGGATCCAGAGGGTTCTTTGAATCCCAGGAAGAGCATTGAACGATCTATTCATGAAGTCTTAGGCCTCCTTAGAATTCCCAGCAAAGAATGGCAGGATAGGACCGGGGAGATATTGGATATGGTAGGCCTGTCTGAAGAGTTGCTCTGCCGTTATCCTGCTCAGATCTCTGGCGGCCAATGTCAGAGGGTGGCCTTGGGTCGAGTATTGCTCCTCCGCCCTCAGGTAATAATTCTGGACGAGCCCACCTCTGCTCTGGATATCTCGGTACAGGCCCAGATTCTAAATCTCCTCAAGGATCTGCAAAGAGATCTGGGTCTTGCCTATCTGCTAGTCTCTCATCAGAGCGAGGTGATCAGGTTCATGGCTCATGAAACGATCATCCTTGAGGGAGGAAGAACCTCTTGAGGAAAGAACGACGATATGGCTTGGTATTGCTAAGCAATAGGCCCCCAAATCTAATATGATGCAAGATTTAGATCTTAATAAAATATCGTAGCCATTATTTGCGTGCATAATTTAAGCATAAGAATTATCCATAATTATTACTAAATATGATCAAAGATAGTTATTTATAATTGGATCGCATTTTGGCTATCGGTGAAACTATGCACATTCCTGATGGCTATCTAGGGCCATACACTTATATCGCACTGTGGATCATAATGATCCCCATCTGGTACTATGCGGGAAGAAAGCTCAGCTCTGAGCTGAAGTCCAGGCAGGTTCCCCTGCTGGCGCTGGCGGCAGCGTTCTCTTTTGTTATTATGATGTTCAATGTCCCAATTCCCGGTGGCAGTACCGGTCATGCCGTAGGCGCTGCAATAATTGGCATTGTCCTGGGACCCTGGGCGGCAGTGATTGCCCTATCCGTTGCCCTCGCGCTACAGGCACTGATGTTTGGCGATGGAGGTATCACCGCTATCGCAGCCAATTGCTTTAATATGGCTGTTGTTATGCCCTTTGTTGCTTATTATGCTTACAAGCTCATCAGTGGCGGCACGGAAATTACCTCTTCGAGGAGGGTCATCGCTGCGGCGTTCGCTGGCTACATATCTCTCGTGATTGCATCTGCCTTTACAGGCTTTGAATTCGGTATTCAGCCAATATTGCATCACACAGCAGAAGGAGTACCACTCTACATGCCCTATCCGCTATCCGTGACGGTTTCTGCCATGGTACTGGAGCATGCTTTCGGATTCGGTATCCTTGAGGCTCTCATAACGGCATTGATCTTTGCTTACATCCAGAGAACGGACACCTCTCTGCTTTATGGTGAAAAATCTGCGGCGCAGAAGAAGAAAATGAAGAAGGCAATCACATCGTGAGGCAAGATCATGGATAAGATAATTAGGAACTTCGCTATTGGCCTGGTTGTGCTGATTATTCTGGCGCCGCTAGGGCTTTTGGCGGTTGGAGAGACCTTTGGCGAATGGGGACCGGAAGAGGTTAAGGAAAAGCTCGGTTTTGTACCATCTGGTTTGGAGCAGCTTTCATCGTTTTGGAGCGCACCTCTGCCTGATTACGCCCTGCCCGGGGGCGATGATTCGATGACAATGGCTGTGGCCGCTTATATCCTGTCTGCAGTAATCGGCGTTATTGTCTGCGGTGGCCTGCTTTACCTCGTAGGCAAGAGAGTTGCCAAAGATTAGCGCTTTTTTTCCAATTTTTTTTTATACCCATCATTTTTAAGCAGACAATGATCAAGAACTGCTACTATCGGAACCGTATTCTCAATTCCGTTGTCGTTAGATTCTTTTCTGATTTGCATCCATGGCAGGATCTCGAAACTTATGCAGCTTAGGCGTCTAATCCGTGAACGTTTGGACATTCAAGGAATCTCATGCGCGGGGTATGGCACTCCATCAAATTGCAGCGCTGCCTATCTCTAAAAATGGATATATCTGGTCATTGGGCCTCAGGTTTTTGTCTGAAATGCTCTGTACAAAGCCTTTTGGATTATTTATTTTATTTATGATTTATATCGCTTTTTTTAGTAATTTTTATGCGAAGAATTCAATAGAGGTTAAAAATTTGTGCAGAGATTACAAAACATTGCTACAAATTAGGCATTATATTTTGAATTGACGCAGCGATTATCCAAGAAAAAGTCCACAGAAACAATTTTATAGCTGATTATTCAACAATAGGGTAATTAGAGAAAGACGGAGGTGAATCTAAATGTGTTGCCACGATGAAAATAAGCACGAACATGCACACGAGCATTCTGGAGAGAAGCACGTCCATGAGCACATCCATGATGGTGAGCATAAGCACGGACATAAGTGCTGCCATTAATGCGGAATCAATTTCTTTGAAATTTCATTTTAGAAGAGGAAACGCTGGCAATTGACCCTTGAGCTAATGGCAAGGAATCAATGCCAGGTTCATTCCTAAATGGCACCGCCAAATCAATTTGGATTTGTCTAACTAACCTCGTTTTCTTTTGATTTATTCACCTATCCCTGCTCAATGATAGACTTGGACCCTGCCAAGCGGATGGTTCTTTTTGTCTACTACGAGGACTTCTTCTCCCTCCTCAATTCCCGGATCTGAATCTCTCACCTGTCCTGAGAAAAGCCTGCCTCCTCGGGCAATGAAGGAAACTGCTGCATCTGATACCACTACCTTGCTGATTGTTGATCTATCTGCTTCGGACATGATGCACACTCCTTTTATGTGATTGATCTAACATTGATCTTACTTAGTAATAAACTTTTTGATAAGATTGCTATTATTGGGGTTAATGAGATTTGGGCCGCATCAATGAGCCGGAGCTATCCGCTGGTTTTGCCTCATTTAATTTTTTAATACATATGCGTAATTTTGTATTAACTCCTGCGCCCAACAATTATATATGTAGCATCTTGCATGTAGAATAAGGCTCAAGCTTATGGAGATAATACGACTATGAACCACTCACCAGGCGGATGCAGATACACAGGCATAGACAAGGATTATTCCATTGAGGATCTGGCGGCATTTCATGGCCACCTAGGCCCGTATATCGTCCTGGGTTACAGGATGGGCAGGTACGTGAGGAAACATTTTTGCAGCGATCCTTTCCAGATGAAGGCAGTCGTTTTCTGCGAGGGTGTGCCTCCACAATCGTGCCTGGTCGATGGCTTACAGATCGGCAGCGGCTGCACGCTCGGCAAGAGGAACATCGAGATTGCTGTTTGCGATAAGATCCGTTGCGAGTTTGCTTGCAGTGAGAAAAAAATAGTCCTCAAGCCCAGGCAAATCAATTTCCCGCCTCGGGACAGCGACAATTACGGCCTGCTTATCGAGAAGCTGGCAGAGGAACTGTACAGCATGCCCGATGTAGAGCTCTTTATTGCCGACATAAGCTAGGTCTAAGGTGAACGGCTTTGAGCGTTATCGATCTGCTCGGAATCTACACGGCTTATGAAGGGGGCGACAAGGCCGTCATCCGGGACCTCTCGCTGCATGTGGAACGTGGCGAGTATGTGGTCATCGGCGGGCCTAACAGTGCCGGTAAGACAACTCTGCTGGAGTCGATAAACGGCCTGGTCAAGATCACTCATGGCAGTGCGACCGTCTGCGGCCTGGATATATCTCGCTTTGCCGATGAGGTACGAAAGAGAGTGGGCTATGTCATACAGAATTTCTATTTCGATCCCTTCACGCCCTTCACTGTAGAGCAGGTGGTGTTGATGGGACGCTTTGGCCGTTTGGGGCTGATGAACCGCCCAGATAAAGCTGACCACGATGCCGTCCAAAGCGCCATAAATCTGGTCGGCATCGAAGACCTGGCCCATAAGGCCATCGGCACGCTGAGCGGCGGCCAACAGCAAAAAGCCATGATCGCTCATAACATCGCCAAGGAGCCGGAGGTCATGTTGCTGGATGAGCCATTCAGCAATCTCGATTTCCATGCCAGAGAGTACCTGCAGGGCGTATTCAAAGAGATTGCTAGAAAAGGAGTACCTGTTCTCATGGTGGCCCATGCCTTCGACGGTCTTCCCGACATACCCATTCACCTGGTGGTCATGAATCGGGGCAAGATCACTTACGACTTGTTTTGCACGGCGGAAGAGGTAGAAGACCTCATCAGAAAAGAGTGCGTGGTGTTAGGAAAATGCTAGAGCCGTTGATACAAAATAACGTAGTCTGTCATGCCCTCGAGGCCATGATATTTGCCTCTATCGCCTGCAGCATCCTCGGTGTCATCATCTCCCGCATGAACCTCTCGTCCATTGGCTTTACCATGTCACATGCTGCTTTTGCCGGGGCTGCCATCGGCATGTTCCTGGGAGCAAATGCTCAAATGGCGGCCATTGCCTTTAGCATGGCTGTAGCGGCTCTGATCGGGCCGGTGAGCGACAAAGCCAAGATGGCTGCAGATGCGACTTTAGGCGTGCTCTTCGCCATGTCCATGGCGGTAGCCATTTTTTTGATATCTTACATGGAGTACATGGGCAAAGGGCTTTCGGCGAGCGCCCTGCTCTTTGGAGATGTCATCTCGCTTTACAGGGAGGAGATTTACGCCCTGGCTGCGGTCTGCTGCCTTGCCATCATCTTCGTTTTGGCATTTTATAAGGAGATCTCGTTCATCATGTTCAACATGAAGATCGCACAAGCCGCCGGGGTTCGGGTCAAGCTCGTGTATTACATACTTTTATTCATCATTGCCCTCTGCGTGGCGCTCAGCCTGAATATAGTGGGCGGCCTGCTGATATTCGTTCTGCTGGTGACCCCTGCATCTATAGCCGGCCAGTTCTGCTTTAATGTAAAGAGCATGTTCATTGTAGCGCCACTGGTGGCCCTTTTCGTGAGCGCATTTGGAGTCTGGGCCGGTTTTGAGTTTACTCTGCCCGTAGCACCTTTGGTAGCACTGCTGCTTACAGGCGTATTCGCAATATCCGTGATGCTGTCTTTCAAGAGAAGAATAAATACCAAGATACATTGAGTTTCTCGATTGGGTGGTCATGAGCAAAGATATGCTGTCTATCAGGCAGATAGGAGCCTGCCTGGCTAATGCTGTGAGTATGAAAACGAGGCCGGTGTGCGTGTACGGCAATGATCATATTCCGGAAAATGCCGTCCGGTCGTCTTTGCTGGGCGATTGCCTTGCATGCAATATCTATCGGATCGCAAAAGGAGAAGTTGAAAATCCGGTTTATGTTGGAAATGAGCCCGGCGAGGTCTTCTGCCGCTGTATGGGCGGTCCGGCTTGGTTTGGATACGAACGATTTGATCCAAGGTTGCCGGGATTGATGTCCACAGGCTTGATGTCCGCAGGACCTACTGCCACAAAGCAGCCGGGAAAGCATTTGAAAGAAAACGAATATGTTGCATGCGAGACCTATAGGACTGCCGGAGAGATCCGGCCACTGGGCAGATATGTGGTGATGAGGCCCTGCGATGATATGCAGGAAGACCCGGGCGTAAAATGCATAATATGTTTTACCAACGGGGAGCAGATCCGGGATTTGTGTGCACTGGCTCATTTCAGCAGTCATGACGTTTTTAACCTAATATCGGTTCCCTGGGGCCCGGCTTGCGCCACTCTGGTCACCTATCCGGCGGGCATGGCAAGAAATGCTTCATCATCCCGGATATTCATAGGCCCAATCGATCCTTCTGCCAGAGGTTGGCTGCTCGAAAACTGCCTGGCCATAGGAATTCCTGTGGAAATCGCCAGGAAGATGGCCGAAGACGTAGATGCGTCATTTTTGGAGGATATAAAATAATCATGTTTTACAATTAATCTTTTGTTTTTTTACCAATTTCATAAAATTAAATATGAATTTATTAAGATAATTAAGTTATTAGTAGTAACACTTAAATATTTAGTATTACTAATTGCAATTTATGAAAGGAATTCAATCATCCAGATTAGCCATATTGATGCTGGTGATATTTCTGATCGTTCCTGCTTGTGCGCAGACTGCACCGGCAACGCTCAGGATCGTTTGCACCACCAGCGTATTGATGGACCCGGCAACCTACATAGGCGGCGATAGGGTGGAGGCCGTCTCCATTGCGGACCCGACCCTCTGTCCACATCTGCAGACTGACATTATTCCTAACCGCATCCAGCTCAACATGGAGTTCATCAAAAACGCTAATATGTTTATGGCATATAATGACAGCAACGACCAGAAGTATAACATGCCCGCAGTTAATGATTTCATGAAGGCTAACAACTACGGAGTATTTGAATGGAAAACGGTTTCCAACCCATCTCGTGGGTGGAACACGCCAGCCAATTCCAAGTTGCTGGCCGCTGAGGTAGAAGGATGGCTGGCAAACAAAGACCCGGCAAACAAGACCTACTACGAGCAGCGCTACAATGACTATGCCAAGAGCCTTGATGCCATCGAGCCTGCTGAGGCGGAGAAGATACAGCTAAACCGGACCCAGGTCATCGTTATGCTCTGGCAAAAAGAGCCCGTGCAAGACTGGCTGGGCATGAATGTGGTCAACTTCTTCGCTCCTGAGTTTGCCATGAATGGAACCAAAACTGCTGCCAAGATCGTGGACGACATCAACGCCCACCCGGATAAATACCAAAATGTTACCTACATTATCGAAAATATGCAGTCGGGGGAGCTGGCCAAAGGCATTGAAGAGTCACTGAATGACAAGGGAATCAATGTCATGCGCGTCATCTTCACGAACTTCCCCGGATCGGTGCCGGGTACGGATACCATGGCAAAAGTGCTGAGCCACAACAAACAGCTTGTGCTCCAGGCGGCCTGAAACTCCCGTCCAGTAAAGGCAGGATTTCTGCTTTTTTTTTCTAAGGTTTAAACGCATTCAGCAAATCGGCTTATGTGGTAATATATCGGCCATCATTCTTGCTATTTTAACCAAAAAGTTTATTACTAAATAACACTCAACTCTCAAAAACGAGGTGGGCATGACATCTGGAACATTAGCTTGTCGAGTTTCTGAGGAAGGGGCGCAGCATAATGGTTCTTTGAGCATTCTCCTGGCTGAGGATGACCCCATGAATCAAATGATCACATTGCTGATGCTCAGGAAACTGGGCCACGATGCTCAGATAGCAGGCAACGGCCATGAAGTTTTAAACGCTCTTGAATATCGCTCCTACGATCTGGTGCTTATGGACATCCAGATGCCTGAAATGGATGGAATAGAGACGACCAGGATCATTCGAAAACGCTGGCCACAGGGTCCAAGAATAGTCTTTGTCACCGCCAGCACTTATTGTAAAGACATCTGCATGAATGAAGGTGGGGACGATTTTCTGGCCAAACCTATTAATCTGGTGGAGTTGCAGGCGGCTATCAAGCACAATACACTGTGATATTCTAGAATTTGCATAAGTATCTTCGAAGATATCCGGGATCCTCTTTCAAAATTGATAAATCCCAGAATGCTGGCACAGATCGTAACCTAACATCTATTTAAATCTCTTTATAAATGACTTGTCGATCCAGCTCTTCAGCGAGTAGATCAGTCTCGTCGGAACGCCGATGCATGTCTTTCCGACGACGCCCACAGCGCAGTCTGCGCCCAGAGATATGAGCGCCACCTGGCTGTCCGTGCTGGCCCGCACCGAGTACTTCTCAACAGTCGCTCCTTTAATCAGGTTCCTGAAATGATGGGCCAGGTACTTGGCCTGCCTCTCCGCTTCCAGCCCTGTCTTGGTGGCGAGACGGCCATCGATCTCTACCCAGGCGCAGTCGCCCATGGCAAAGACATTTCCTTTGGCATTGAGGTGCTCGTCCACCAGTATCCAGCCGTTCTTCTTGGGCAGGTCCAGATCCTGGATGAAAGGAGAGGGCTTGACTCCTGCCGTCCAGATGGCCATGTCGCAGTCCAGGCAGGAGCCGTCCGTAAAGCAGATGCAGTCTTTCTTGACCTCAGCCACCTGGGTGGAGGTGAGAATGTTCACGCCCTTCTTGGAGAGCGCCTTTTCCACAAGCCCGGATGTCTGCGGTGAGAAGAGGGGCAGTACCCTGTCTTTGGCCTCGATGATGTAGATGCTGGTGTCCATGCTCTCTGCCAGAATAGACGCGGCTTCCACGCCGGTGAGGCCGGAGCCCATGATCATGATGCGCTCAGGATAGTTGTCTTCCACGAAGCGTCGCGCCTTCTTTGTCTCCTCCAGGGTGTTGATGGAAAAGGTGTTCTCAACACCCCGGATGCCGAAGTAGTTCTGAGCAGCGCCTGTTGCCACCACAGCGTAGTCGAACTCCACCTGCGACCTCTCGCAGACGACTGTGTTGCCCTCCAGGCGCACAGCCTTTTCTTGAATGTGTGTGGCCCCCACGCGTTCGCAAAAAGGTTTGAGGGGGGCCGCCAGATCCTGCAGTCTGGCCACTCCGCCCAGGTACTCGGGATACAGGGCCTGCATCTCCACCTGCTTCTTGGGCTCGATCAATGTGAACTGCAGAGGGCAGGGCGAGGCTACTCTTATCAGCTCCGCACCGGCGATACCTCCACCAATAACAGCAACCTGCATGATCGCTAGGACCTCTTTATTTGGCGTGTGGTCTTATGATTCTTATAACCCTGGATTGAAACAAATCTGTTATAAATGCATCGTGCCTGGAAAAAGGTCACTGAATCAGGAGAACGGATAATCCTGCCACAATTTTTATAATGTCCCATTCATAATGTGGCAATCAACATGATTACCATTTACTTCGACGGGCTGTGCTATCCCAGGAATCCCGGCGGCGTGGCCGCTTATGGCTATCTGGTCTATCGGGACGGCGAGCCGATCTGGCGCGGATTTGGCGGCGTGGGCGAGGGCCGGGGCATGACCAATAATGTGGCCGAGTACGAGGCTTTGATGGCTGCCGCGCGTTGGCTGGTCGATGAGGAGATCGAGGATAAGATCCTGATCAAAGGCGACTCGGAGCTGGTGATCAAGCAGATGAATGGCCAGTACAGGGTATCATCTGCCACCTCCAAGAAATACGTTCCCGAGATCAAGAAGCTGCTGCAGGGGAAGGATGTGAGCTTCTCATGGGTGCCGCGAGAGGAGAATGAAGAGGCGGACAGGCTATCCCGGATGGGGTACGAGAGCTACTTGCGCCGGAAAAGAGATAATGGACTGAATCGTTGAAAAAAAAATCACCGGCCAGGAGGGCCTGGATGAATTACAATCACTATTTTTTCCTTGCGGCTTCCCTTGCGGCATCCATTGTCGCCTTAATTCTATCCCTATCAGCCTTCATCTTCTCGGCTGGGGTCATCTCTTTATCTTCAACCTGGGCAGGGATGGCATTGTCCTGGATCGTGGCTGCTGCAGGAGCAACGGTAGTATCTGGGCAGTAGCCTGGTGTGAGGGGCGTAACACCGTTATTTAGGGTTATGCTAAAGTTGCCCAGGAAATTCGCCATGGTCTCTTCAGGCAGGGCTGTATCCATTGTTATAATGGCAGCGGTTTGGTTAGTCGGTTGGTAGGCTGCAAATATCAGACCACCCAGTTGTCCCCAAATAGCTGGCTTGCCGCTGATGCCAAGCAGCTCTTCACTATAGTTTGCTTGCATCATTACCGGTTCGTATGCATTTAATAGTGATTTTAAATCCTCTGGCTCCAGCAATGTCTGAGGTACCTGGCACGGATAGAGTAGATGAAGAGCGACTTTGCTCCCGTCCAGGAAAATTGATGCTGCCACCTCTTTTCCTCCTGTATATTCTGAAACCTCCAAATTATCGGGTGTCACGTTTACCTGCGCCGGTAAGGCGTAAGCAAGCTCACCGTAGTTATTCATTGAAGAGTCTTCCAATGGCATCTTTATTAGGGTGAGGACATCGCCCTGTGCAGATGCAGCAGCGCAAAGTGCTGTCATCAGGCCGAGCGTGATGCAGCCAAAAAGCAGCATCTTTCCAAGAGGCATTGATCCATTCTCCAAATTCCTAAATTTCATCTAATCCACCTCATTGCTAATTTGTTTAATCTCCCTTTCAAACTCAAATTCTAAATATTTGTCTGCGTTTATACCTCTCAAACTATTTAGCCGTTTTCCAGTCGAAAAGCATATGATAATATACTTGAAACCTATGTCACCGATATTGTGGAATAATTAGCGCACAAATTGCGGATAAAAGCCTGAGTGGAGGAAGCAGCAGTGGGATCAATTTTAAAAGCATATCATTTTGCAGCAGCTCTTGCAGCCGCGTTGCTGGTTTTAACCATGAGCTCTGCGGCGTCGGTTGTTTTAAACGAGATGGAATTAAATCCCCCGGAAGGCGGGGTTGATTGGGTTGAGATTTACAACCCCGATAACGAGAGCGTGGACATCAGCGGATGGACGGCCGAGATCACCGATGGAAGCTGGGTTGGGAAGTTTCCTGCCGTGCCCGCGGGAACAATACTGCCGGCCAAGGGCTTTTATGTCTTTAGCGGCCAGCCTTCCTGGAATCATAATGATGGCGGATATGCCGCGCTTTACAGTGCATCTGGAGAGGAAGTGGACAAAACTGCCAACCGGCAGGACACCATGAACAACGATTTTACCTACGGCAGGCACCCGGATGGTTACGATACAAATACAGATGGCGACTGGGGCCTGGGATCTGCTACCAAGGGTGAATCAAATATACGCTAGAGAGGAATGGCAATGAATCCAAAATTTGGAATCGGAATCAAGGTGCTTTTGGCCTTTTGCGGCCTTTTAGCCGTCTGCGGCATAGGCATGTGCGACGTAGTCATCAACGAGTTTGAGCTCAGCCCGCCCGACAACGGCACCGTATGGGTAGAGCTTTACAATACCGGGGATGCAGCCGTGGATCTGACTGGCTGGATGATCAATATCGTTGACGAACCCTGGGAAGGGCCCATCTCTTTGAAGGGCAGCATCGAGCCCAGGGGATTTTTGGCTTTTGACGGTCAGGATACCTGGACAGCTACCGGCAACGGAACCGTATTTCTCTATGACGTCTCTGGCGCTGAGGTAGACAAGACATCCCAGCAGAGCGATAACTCGCATAGCGACTTCACCTACGGACGCCTTCCGGATGGCAAGAAGACCGATACCAGGGCCGACTTTGCCTTCATGATGGCCAGCAAAGGCCGCTCCAACGTCCGTTAAAAAGACGATCGCCTGGGCCTATTCAGGCAATTTTTCGGCAGAATAGGCCAAATGCCAATTTTTTCCCCTTGAATATGAGTGGAGACTGCGGCAGCGCATCCATGCGACAAGCTGTGGAGCATTACGTTTTTTAAAAATTGGTTTGGATTATGAGTCCAGACCTAAACATAACATGCACAGGACCAATAGTAGTTTGAGTTTTTCGTTCCTCACTTTTCCACCTCCTATTTGCAATTGAGGACATTTAAGACATCCTTCGATATATTGGAATCTCCTACAACAAACCTTTTTATCAAGGACATCAATGACTTATGACAATAGAGGAATTATAGATGAGGTTATGCGTTCTTGCCTGGCTTGGATTAGTCTTTCTCTTGGGGAGCGTAGCAGCGGCAGATATACCATTTGTCTTTAACGACAGTTCGTATAATGTGGGAAGGTACAATTCAGATCAGCTCGCGAACATCAGCGCCTCATCGCCTGAGCTTGCTGGAGTGCCGGCGATATCTGCGCCCCAGGATAGCGAGATCCTGGAGTTTCCGGATAGCGGAGCCTGCAAGAGCGTAGGCGAGATCAAGAATGAATTTGATTACAGGGTTCGGCAGAAAAAAGGTCAAATTCTCTTTGGTCAGGGCAGATACGAAGAAGCCCTTCAGTCATTCGACCAGTCAATTCAAATGAATCCAAAAAATGCAGAAAATTGGAACTACAAAGGCATCGTGCTCATGCTCACATGCAACTGCTTTGAGGCCATCAGGTGTTTTGATGTGGCAATTGCCCTGGACCCCTTATTTGCTGCGGCCTGGAACAACAGGGCGGTCGCCCTTTATGCAATGGGCAGATATGATGAGGCCATTTCGGCCTGTGACATGGCCATTGAGTTGGATCCAGGGTCTGCAGATGCCTGGTACATCAAAGGGCAAATCCTGAAGACTGAAGCTGAGGCAGCTTTCAACAGGGCCGGTATGCTGGGATTGTAGTCTTGAAAAATGGATGGCATATGTTCCCAAGAGCTCTCTGGCTGTGCACCTTCCTCCTTATCGGTTCAGGAGCCGCGGCAGACGTGCCTTTCGTCTTTGATAGCAGCTCCTCAGGAGTGGCAGGCTATTCCGCCGATCAACTGGAGAGCATGCGCGCCTCATCTCCCGACCTCGCAGGAGTGCCGCCAGTCACCACGCCATCGGATAATGAGGTCTTGCAGTTTCCTATTACCGGTGGCGGCAGTACCCCTGGAAGCACGACAGAGAAGAATGCTGGTGACCTCAAGAAGGCCCTGGATGCCAGAGTGGAACCCGATAATTCCCGGGTGCGTGATGAGGCAGTCGTCCTCGCCCTCAAGTATCCCGGAGAGAAAACTATCGAGCAGATAGCTTCGATCTACAACTACCTGAAAAATGGAGACGGCTCAAAGAAAGGCTGGGGGTATGTATCCGATCCGAGAGGCATAGATTATTTCATGTTCGCAAACCAGACCCTACGGAACGGCGAGAGGGCCAATTGTGTGGGCGGCGGAGATTGCGATGATTTTGCGATCCTAATGTCTGCTCTCATAGAATCGATTGGCGGCACAACAAGAATTATTCTTGCCCGAAATAGTAGTATTGGCGGACACGCTTATACCGAGGTCTATCTCGGCAATTTAAGTGCCCAAAACAGCCAGGTGGAAGATATCATCGGCTGGCTGAAAGAGAGGTTTGACACGGACAGGATATATACCCACATCGATACGGATACGAAAGATATCTGGCTAAACCTTGACTGGGGGCAGGATGAAAAGGGCAACATACATCCAGGCGGGCCATTCTTCCAGGGCGATAAGCACATTGTGCTCTGCATCAGAGATGCTTTTCTGAAGACGCCCCTGAGATTGCCGGGTGAGGAGAATGCTCACTCAGGCCTTCAGGCCTACTGGTATTGGCCATACAACTGTACGACCGATGACCCCACTGACCAGTTAAGTCAGTGGGCGAACGGCAAACCGCTCTGGCAGGTCTACCAGACCACAAAAGCGGTCTGGAAATGGACCCCGGAGACGGTGGCGGCAGCTAATGCCGCAGGCCTCTAACGCAGCCTGAAAGAGCTTGGAGGGCACATCGATACGGATACGAAAGATATCTGGCTGAATCTTGACTGGGGGTAGGATGAGAAGGGCAACATACATCCCGGCGGGCCGTTCTTTCAGGGTGACAAGCACATCGTCCTGTGCATAAGGGATTCCTACGGAAAGACGCCGCTCAAGTTGCCAGAGGGGTATACAAAGAACATTCTGCCTGATGTGGAAAAGTTTGGGCTGATTGCGGTGCTGGGAAATCTGTCGAATCCCAAAAATTCTGTGGCCTTCAGCTAGGACGGGCGAACAATTGCATCGAACAGCGGTTACAGTACGGTCAAGCTGTGGGATGCCGCCAGCGGCAATGAGATACGAGCTTTGCTGGGCCATTCCGCTAGGGTGATCAGTGTGGCATTCAGCCCGAACGGGCAAACAATTGCATCGGGCTGCGTTGACAGTACAATCAAGCTATGGGATGTCGCCAGCGGCAAGGAGGTCAGAACTCTGATGGGCCATTCCGCTTCGGTGAACAGCGTGGCATTCAGTCCAGACGGTCGCACCCTGGCCTCGGGGAGCATTGACTGTACCATCCGCCTGTGGAAGGTGGCGTGATCCGGCCCCGCCCCGGAGCGCTTGCTGTCCGGCTCCTCAGGCAGGCTGCATATCAAATTTCCATAATTGTCCTTCTCTCGTCGAGACTTCGCGGCTTCGCGTGAAAAGGGATCTCGCGCGAAGATGCGAAGGGTAAGCATTAAAATAGCGGGAAAGCTAATTATCTAAATCCATGCGTTTCTTCAACACAGCCGGGCCGGTGAATTGTGCCGATCACTACTGCTTGCCGCCGCTCTCGCGGTTCAATCTGCCCCAGATCCTGGGGCTGATCGAGCAGAAGAAGTACTTCGTGCTCCACGCGCCCCGCCAGACCGGCAAGACCACCTGCCTCCTGGCGCTGATGGAATACCTGAACCGTGAGGGGAGGTACCGGGCGCTCTATGCCAACCTGGAGGCAGCCCAGGGAGCGCGGGAGAACGTGGGCGAAGCGATGAGGGCGATCCTTGGCGTGCTGGGATCGCAGGCCCGCGACTACCTGGATGATCCTTTTCTGAAAAGTTGCGTTGCTGAGACCCTTCTCCAGAGCGGCCCATTTGGGGCCCTGGGCGAAGCCCTGACTCGCTGGTCGGCCAGTAGCCCAAAGCCCATTGTGCTCCTCATAGACGAGATCGATGCCCTGGTTGGAGACACGCTAATCTCTGTGCTCCGCCAGCTTCGTGCCGGTTATACCAACAGGCCAACTCATTTCCCATCCACCATCGTTCTTTGCGGCGTCCGGGACGTTCGTGACTACAGGATTCACTCCGATCAGGAAAAGACGGTAATAACCGGGGGGAGCGCCTTCAACATCAAAGCCGAGTCGCTGCGACTCGGAAATTTCTCCCGCCTGGAGGTTCTGGCCCTCTACCGCCAGCATACCGAGGAGACCGGCCAGGCATTTGAAACGGGGGCTCTGGACAAAGCCTGGGATCTCACCGGCGGCCAGCCTTGGCTGGTGAACGCCCTCGCATACGAGACGTGCTTTCGGATGCCTGAGGGCCAGGACAGATCGATGCCTGTGACCTGTGAGATGATCTCTCGAGCCAAGGAGAACATGATCACACGGCGCGAGACTCATCTCGATCAACTGGCAGACAAGCTGCGAGAGGAGCGGGTAAGAAGGGTAATAGAGCCCCTCCTGGCAGGCACGGCAAAACCTGAGCAGCCCCCTGAGGATGATGTCCAGTACGTCGAGGATCTGGGTCTGATCACGACCAAAGGGCAGATGCGAATTTCAAACGAGATCTATCGAGAGGTGATTCCAAGAGTTCTGACCTACACAACTCAGATTACCATTGCCCAGGAGCCGGCCTGGTACATCCAGCCCGACGGCCGCCTGGACCTCTCGAAGCTTTTGCAGGCTTTTCAGCAGTTCTTCCGCGAGCATTCAGAGAGCTGGCTGGAGAGGTTCGACTACCGCGAGGCAGGACCTCAACTGCTGATGCAGGCCTTTTTGCAGCGGATCGTCAACGGCGGCGGGCGCGTCGAGCGAGAGTACGGTTTGGGCCGTGGCCGGACGGACCTGCTTGTGATCTGGCCGTTTGCAGGGGGTGTACAGCGGGCAGTCATAGAGTTGAAGGTCATGCATAAGTCCAGAGCCAGGACAATCCAGGATGGGCTTGCCCAGGTCCGGGAGTATGCAGACCGCTGCGGTGCTACAGAAGCGCATCTGGTGGTCTTTGACAGAACTCCCGGCAAACCGTGGTCCCGGAAGATCTTTCGGAAGAAGGAGAGCCGCAGGATGCCAGAAGGCATTGAAATGGCCATCGGCATCTGGGGGATGTGAAAGCGCCATCCGCCTGTAGAAGGAGTGACGTTTCGGTCTTAATCCATCAGCAATGTGTAAGCAGTCTCCCTTTTGAAGTTCTTCGTGTGCTCATTCTTGTTGATGATGCCCCCCTGGCCGTCCCTCTGAGAGATGGTAATTGTATGCGTCTTGCCGCCCCCTATTGTTAAGCTGGCTATTCCGTCCAGGGACCCATCGCTGTTATCATTGCAGAAAAAGACGCCGTCCACATAGACATCGTAGCCTTTGATCCTCTGAGATTTTATGGTAACAAATGTGTCTCCCTTCAATATCGAATCCACATCAACAGGCGAGAACGACTGCTCGATTGCTCGGGGCGAAACATCGAGAATTAGGGCATTGCCCGGTTCGCTTGCCTGGGCTAGCAGCATGAAGAGCCTGCCACTCTCTTCCGGCAACAGTTTGAGCCGGTAGTAGCCTGCCAGGAATTTGAAGTTCCAGTGCTTGATAGTGCTATTGGCATAGGATATGAGATAGATGTCGCCACTGCCGTCCCGGGGGGTGTGCACGATCAGGTTGACAACCTCGCCGGTCGTGACCTGCGAATACCGGCTCCAGACCGTGTCCTTTCGAATCCATAGTTCGCTGGAAAGCGGCGCACATGTGTCGCTGGAAATGTAATCCGTGTAATTTAATTGTCTCTCATCCAGGCGGATGGACTGGGGCTCATTGCCGCTCAGGTTGAAGTATATAGGATCGGTGAGAGTGGTTACTCTGCTTTCCTGGGCCTCCTGGGGGGCGCTTATCCAGGGCTCTTCCGTCCAGCTCGTACTTCCCTCTGGCATCGCCCAGGCCGACAGCGCCAACAGCACAAAAAGAGTTGAGGCGAAAGCTATGCCCCCAAAATAGTGGCGAAGAAGCATCTACATCGTCTCTAAAGCATCAATTCCCAGGGTATCCAGGGTCGTTCGCAGAGCATTTTTGGCAGCTCTTGCCAGGGCCATTCTTGCCTGGCGCAGTTTGGGCTCGGCATCGAGCACCGGGCTGTAGCGGTAGAAGTGGTTGAAGCTCTCCGCCAGCTCGCGGGCGTAAGTGGCCAGTTGATGGGGCTTGAGCTCCCGTGCGGCTCTGTCGATGACCAGATCAAACTGTGCAATCTTCTTGATGAGGGCGATCTCGTTTTCGCCGGTGAGCAGATCGGCCTGGACTGGGGTCTGGCCTTCCTGGCCCGACTGTCCATCTTCTGCCTTGCGCAGGATGCTGCAGGCGCGGGCATGCGAGTACTGGATGAAGGGCGCTGAGAGCTTCTCAAAGTCCAGGGCCTGTTTCCAGTCGAAGGTGGTGGCCTTGTCCGGGGAGACCTTGACCACGTCGTAGCGCACTGCGCCTGCCGCCACCTGGGCCGCCACCTCTTTGAGGAATGCATCGTTCTCCTCCGGGCGGCGCAGTTTGACCTCTTCATAAGCCTGCTTTTCCACCTCGTCGAGCAGCTCATCAGCGGAGATGAACTTGCCCTTCCTGGTGCTCATAGAGCCCGTAGGAAGCGAGACGAACTCAAAGATGACCACCTCAGGCTCGCGAATGCCCAGAAGGAGCAAGGCGGTGCGCAGTTGTCCCGATACCAGCTTGTGGTCGGCCCCCAGGACATCCACGGAGCGGTCCGAATTCAGGGACTTCCAGCGGTGGTAGGCCAGGTCTCGGGTGATGTAAAGCGAGGTTCCGTTCGCCCTCTTGAGGACCATCTTCTTCTCAAAGCCATACTGGGTGAGGTCGAGCTGAAAAGCGCCCCCCTCATATTCCGTGAGCCCAGTATTCTCCAACTGGCTGACGATCTCGGAGACATCCCCCTTTCGCACGAACTGTGATTCCCAGTGGTAGCTGTCGTGGCGGATATTCATGCGGTGCAGCGTCTCCTCGATGCCGCCGATGGCGTACTTGATGGCCCTCTCTATCTTGGCCACTGTCTCATCATCGCCCGCTTCGTAGCGCTGGATAACCTGATCTGCCTCGTCCCGGATCTCGGGATTGGTCTCCATGAGACGGTTGGCGGCGATGTAGACCTTGGCCACGGCATGGTCTGCCTTGCTGCCGTCCAACTGGAAGTGATCGCAGCCCACGACCACCATGGCCTCCTGGCGTCCCATGTCGTTTACGTAATATTGCGCGTCCACGGTGCAGCCTGCCCGGCGCAGGATTCTGACCAGTGTGTCGCCGATCACGGAATTGCGAATGTGGCCCACATGAAGCGGCCCGTCGGGATTGGCGGAGGTGTGCTCAACAATGACCTTATCATTCATGCGGCCGGTCCAGGCATTGTCTGCCAGGGCCTGGCTCAGGACAGTCTCCAGGAACTTCTGGTTCATGAAGAAATTGAGATAGGGGCCGGAAAGCTCCACCTTTTGCACGTATCTGTAATCCCCGGAGAGGGCCTGATGGATCTCTCTCGCAATGGCCACCGGGCTTTTCTTTTGCACCGGAGCCAGCCGGAATGCCACTGAAGAGGCCAGATCGGCATGAGGGCTCAGGTCCAGGCCAAGATTGTTTACTCCTTCTTCTACCTTGAAGCCGCAGCGTTCGAGGGCGCCATTCAGAAGGCCCTCGACCTCGCTCATAAAATCGAGAAACATGGGAACACCAATGTGAATAGTATCTTCATCCATCAACTGGATAAGGCGATATAAGCATTACGTCATGTACTGCCTTTTTAGGAAAGTATATGATGTTTAGCGACTTTACATTAATGGTGAGGTTTTACCATGAAGTTCTTTGTAGCCATTATAATGCTGTTGTTATGCACCCCGGCCCTTGCCCTCTCCGATGAGGCGAGCCAGGTCGAAGCCACCACCGCCATCACCCTGCCCGTGGACTCCGTCACCATCTATCCCGACGGCCTGATGGCAGTGAAACGAACAGGAAGCCTGGACGTGACCGACGGCATGCACAAATTTGTAATCAACGTTCCGGAAAAGGCCGATCAAAGCTCAGTGCTCCTTTCCGTCAGCAATGCCACCCAAGAAAGGGTGGTCTACGATGCCAATCCCGTTTACACTCTGAACATCTCTCTGCCGGGATCGCAGAGCTTTGACCTCTCCTATCTCATGTACAATGCCGCTGCCTGGAAGCCGGTGTACGACCTGCACCTTCTTGATGGCTCAGTATTTGTGAGGGCCAATGCGGTGCTCAGCAATCGCGGTGGAGAGGACCTCAAGAACGTGCGACTCAAGCTGGTGGCGGGCCTCTCCCTGGGAAATGGGCCCTATCTTGCCAAGGCTGCGTCCCAGATAAATCAGCGATATGCCCAGGCACCTGCCGCGGCTGAATTCCTGGACCTTGTCGCCGAAGCTGCACCTGCGCCCTCCTCAGGCGAGCTGGAGACGCTTTACATCTTCGAGCTGGAAGGGCGAAAAGACCTGGTCATGGATAAGGAGATAGGCTTCCCGCTCTTTGAGGAAGAGGCACCCCTGGTGAGAATCTACACATGGGATGCCTACGATCAGTTGGACGGGCCGGCCAAAGAGGAGATTCGGGCCAACAATACCCTGATCAGTCCCTGGCCGACGGGAAAAGCAATGCTCTACAGAAATGACGAGTACGTATCCACCATCGAGATGCCCTACACTCCGCCCGGCACCAATGCCTCCATAGTAGTCGGCCCATCTGCCGATCTGAAGGTAGAACGCAAGCTCTTCAACTACAATAAAACCGAGAACATCAAAGTGATAGGCTCGGGACAGGGAAATCATACTGTAAAAGAGACCATAGAGGCCTGGACCTATAACCTGAAGGTTAAGAGCAACCTGGACCGCACTGCTACTATAGAGGTAACGGACAGCATACCCCAGGAGGCTGTGATCGTCTCCGTCACGCCCAAGCCGGCCGAGAGCACGGCCACCAACCTCAAGTGGAAGCTGGCGCTCGCGCCACGGCAGAAGACCGCGATCAATTACACCTACCAGATTATTACCATGGAGAGCCTGGACGGAAAGAATTGAATTTCCTAAACAAGGGTACTGTGGTCTCGGTTCGAGGCAGCATAGTCGATGCCAGCTTCCAGGGAACACTGCCTGAAATCCACAATCTATTGCAGGCTGGCGAAGATGGCCGCATCATCATAGAGGTACTCTCCCATCTCAACTTCGATACAGTCCGTGGAATCGCCCTGACCCGGACGCAGGGGCTTTCTCGCGGATCTTTGGTAATAGACACCGGAGATCCCCTCAAGGTTCCCGTGGGAGAGAAGCTACTTGGCAGAGCCGTAAATGTCTTTGGGGCGCCTATCGACGGAAAAGAGAATGTGCAGGCCAGTGAATTCAGATCCGTACATCAAACTTCGCCGCCAATATTTCAGAGAAACACCACCGCTGAGATCTTTGAGACGGGAATAAAAGCAATAGATGTTCTCTCACCACTGGAGCGAGGTGGCAAAGCCGGTCTTTTTGGAGGGGCGGGCGTAGGCAAGACCGTATTGATCATGGAGCTGATTCACAATGTAGTTGGGCGCTACGAAGGGATCAGCATCTTTTGCGGCATTGGAGAGCGCTCTCGTGAGGGCGAAGAGCTCTATCGCGAGATAAGAGATGCTGATGTGCTGGATAAGACTATACTGGTCTTCGGCCAGATGAATGAGCCACCTGGAGTTCGATTTCGTGTCGGGCATACAGCTCTGACTATGGCTGAATACTTTCGGGATGACGCCAAAAAGGATGTTCTGCTGCTCATCGACAATATCTTTCGTTTTATTCAGGCCGGATCTGAGGTATCGGGGCTGATGGGTCAACTGCCTTCCAGATTGGGGTATCAACCGACCCTGGCAAGCGAGCTGGCTGAGCTCGAGGGCCGAATCTGCAGCACCACGACTGCGGCCATTACCTCGGTCCAGGCAGTCTATGTCCCTGCTGATGATTTTACAGATCCGGCAGTTGCCCATACCTTCGGCCACCTCTCTTCTTCCATCGTTCTCTCCAGGAAGATGGCCAGCCAGGGATTGTATCCGGCTATCGATCCGTTGCAGTCGCGCTCCCGAATGTTAAGTCCGCATATTGTGGGAGAGAAGCACTACCATACTGCTCAGAAGATCAGAAAAACCCTGGCGGAATACGAAGATCTCAAGGATGTCATTGCCATGCTGGGTCTGGAGGAACTCTCTGAGGCGGATCAAAAGACTGTGAATCGAGCGCGCAGGCTGGAACGGTTCCTGACTCAACCCTTTATGACCACCGAACATTTTACCGGGCGCAAGGGGAAATTGATCCGGCTTGATGATGCGCTTAGCGGCTGCGAGCGCATCTTGAGTGACGAATTCGCAGATTATCCTGAGGCATCGCTTTACATGATTGGCAACATCGAGGAAGCAGAGATATGAGGCTGAAGGTTATTCTTCCCATGAGAATCTTTTTAGATCAGGAAGTGACAAAGGTTATTGCAGAAGCGGCAAATGGCTCCTTTTGCCTTCTTCCCAAGCATATTGATTTTGTAGCGGCACTGGTTCCTGGAATAATCTCGTTTGAGTCTGAAAAGGGGGAGGAGTATCTGGCCATTGACGAAGGGGTTCTTGTAAAGCGCGCCTCTGAGGTAAGGGTCTCTACAAGAAGGGCGGTTCGCAGCCAAGATTTGGGCGAACTGAAGCAAATTGTAAAGCAGGAATTCAGGACTCTGGATGAACGAGAGAGGAAGACGCGCTCCATTCTGGCCAAGCTGGAGGCTGACTTTGCAAAAAGCCTCTTTGGGAAGATGTGAATTTGAGATGATATAAATAATGGACGAACATCGCAAGAGCTTCGAGGATGAAATCGCCGCAAAAGAAGTGCGCAAGATCAAGGCCCGCCGAGGCAGAGCCAGAGGCATATGGTTTGGCCTGGGCATGATGGGCGTCATCGGATGGTCTGTGGCAGTTCCAACTCTTGCAGGCGTCCTGCTGGGAGTTTGGATAGATATCAATTATCGCGGACCAGTCTCCTGGACGCTTACTCTCTTATTCGTGGGCCTGGCCGTTGGCTGCGTTAATGCCTGGTACTGGGTTAAAAAGGGGCAGAAAGAGATTGAGGAGGACATCATGAATGAATAGTGCATTTTTGCTTGGGGCAAGCTTTTTCATGGGAGTTCTCCTTGGAGCCTTCTACTTTGGCGGCCTGTGGCTGACAATAAAGCGCCTTCCGTGCTCCCAGCAGCCGACTTTATTGAGCCTGGGTAGCTTCTTTGCCAGGTCTCTGGTTTGCATCCTGGGATTTTATCTGATTATTGGCAGCGGCATTGAGGCGCTATTGCTCTCTCTGGCTGGCTTTGTGCTGACCAAGATCGCATTGATTCACAAGCTTTCTCCTGTCTGCAAGAATGGAGGCGCGCTGAAATGGTCCAGATAAATCCTGATGAAATTATTTATTGGAAATGGGAATCATTCTCACTTAATGAAACGATAGTCGCCACATGGATAGTAATGGCACTGCTGGTAACCCTTGCCTGGGCTTCAACACGCAATCTTTCTATTGACCCACCGTTCTCACGAAGGCAAGCCTTCATGGAAACCATAGTCGGTTATATGAAAAGCGAGATCGCAGAAATATCCCGCAAAGCTTCTGAACGTTATATCCACTTTTCAGGAACTTTGTTTTTATTTATCTCGGTATCCGGCTTGCTTTCTGTTATTCCTGGCTATCGTTCTCCTGCCAGTTCTCTATCAACTACGCTGGCACTGGCCATATGCGTTTTTTTTGCTGTCCCAATTTATGGTATTGCCGGGCAGGGTGCTGCTGAATATTTCAGGCGCTATATCCAGCCTTCTGTACTGATGCTTCCCTTCAATATTATTGGAGAATTTTCCCGCACAATGGCAATGGCTCTCAGGCTTTTCGGCAATATGATGAGTCAAAATTTGCTGGTGGCAGTACTGTTTTCCATTGTGCCTTTGTTTTTGCCCGCTGTTATGAACCTTTTTGGAGTGTTGATCGGGCAGGTACAGGCTTATATTTTCGCTGTTCTGGCTACTGTGTATATAGTATCTGGAAGTTCTACAAATGATAATGAAAAAGAAAAATCATCACCAGGAGGTGTTTGAGAATGGCCGCTATTGAGACTATAGGCGTTGCATCCATAATTGTTTCGGGCCTTACTATTGCCATTGGTTCAATTGGGCCGGCAATAGGCGAAGCCTGGGCGCTCTCCCGGGCGTTAAGTGCCATTGCCCAGCAGCCGGACGAGGCCAGCACCATAACAAGGACCCTTTTCGTGGGCCTTGCCATGGTAGAATCGACTGCGATTTATTGCTTTGTCATATCCATAATTCTGATCTTCTCCAATCCATTCTGGGATTATGTGACTCGCTAGGAGGAAATCTTGCAGATTGATTACTTTACCATTGCCGCTCAGGTTGTGAATTTTGCACTGCTAGTCTTTCTCTTGAAGCACTTTTTATACGGGCCGCTGCTCAAATTGATGGACGAAAGAGAGACTGCGATCATCTCCCGCCAAGATGAGGCAGAAGATGCGAAGAGAGAAGCAGTAAAAGAGGCACTGTCTTATCGTAAGAAGAAGGAAGTGCTGTCCGCCGAGCATGAAGAGCTGCTCGTCAAGGCAAAAGAAGATGCAAAAGAGTTTAAGGCGGATATGATGAAAAAAGCAAAGGATGAGATTGATGAGACAAAAATAGAGTGGCAAAGGGATTTACAGCGTCAAAGAGATGATCTCATCAGTGATTTGAAGAAATATAGTGGACAGCAGCTTTATGCCATCTCCAGAAGGGCTTTGCGAGACCTTGCCAATGAAGATCTGGAAAGGCAAATAATGATTGTTTTTATCAATCGCTTAAATAATTTAGAGGAATCTGAACGTGAGACTATCAAGGATCTCTTTAAAGATTCCGAGCAGATTATTACCGTACGTAGCGCCTTTATAGTTCCTGGGGATATTAAGCAACAAATTAAGGATGCTCTTGCAACACATGCCGGGGCTGATGTGAGAGTGCAATTTGAGATTGTTGATGATTTGATCTCCGGCATGGTGATGAGCGCCAAGAATGTTGAGATTGCCTGGAGCATTGCCAGCTATCTTGATTCTCTGGAAGCAGATTTTTCCCGCTGGCTTGAGAAGAGAGCATTGTAAAACCGTTTTTGGGGTAATATGAAGAGTGATGCTTCGGGAATTCGGGGAATTCTGGCCGATACTTTTGCGGCAATTGAGCAGAATGTCGGAGTCTATAGGCCGGAGCTGAAGACTGAAGAGATCGGTGTGGTATCCTTTGTGGGCAAAGGCATCGTTCGTATCAAAGGACTGCCAAATGCAAAATCAGAAGAGCTCATACGATTCCCAGGAGACAATTATGGTATAGTCTTCAACCTTGATCCAGAGGAAGTTGCCGTTATCATGCTCAGTAAAAGTGAAAGCATCAAGGCCAAACAGATCGCACACAGAACGGGAAGCATTATGGAAGTGCCCGTGGGCGAGGAGCTCTTGGGAAGAGTCGTTGATGGCATGGGCAGGCCTCTGGATGAAGGTGGAAGCATCCAGACCTCACAAAAAATGCCCATCGAGAGGGAGGCTCCCGCGATAATGGAGCGGGCGGCCGTTAATGTTCCTCTTCAGACGGGAATAATGGTGGTAGACAGCATGATTCCCATTGGCCGTGGCCAGCGCGAACTTATCTTAGGCGACAAGCAAACCGGCAAAACGTCCATGGCCATTGATACCATAATCAATCAGAGAGACAAAGATGTAATCTGCATTTATTGCTCCATTGGGCAGGAGAAATCAGAGGTTGCCCTTGTCGCAGCCGATCTTCACAAAAATGGTGCCATGGAAAATTGCATAATAGTCGCGGCGACCGGTGAAGACCCGCCTGCCATGAATTTCATTGCCCCCTATGCCGCTACCACTATGGCAGAATTCTTTGTCGAGAGGGGGCACGATGTCTTAATCGTTTACGATGATTTGACCAGGCATGCCCGAGCCTATCGTGAGCTATCATTGTTGCTGCGCCGTCCTCCGGGAAGGGAGGCATTTCCGGGAGACATATTTTACATACATTCCCGGCTCTTAGAGAGGGCGACCCAATATCATAGCGGCGGATCTCTCACGGCACTGCCCATCATTGAGACCCAGGCCCAGGACATTTCCGCCTACATTCCCACCAATCTCATCTCCATTACCGATGGCCAGATCTACCTCTCCCCTGAGCTCTTTAGAAAAGGGATCTTGCCTGCGGTTGATGTGGGCCTGTCGGTATCGCGTGTGGGCGGCAAAAGCCAGTTGCCGGCCTTTGCCCAGGTCTCCGGTGCTCTGCGCCTTACATATTCGCAATTTCAGGGTCTTGAGGTCTACACCAGGTTTGGCACCCGGCTTGATCCAAAAACCCAACAGATTTTGCAGCGCGGGCGACGAATACGCGAGGTCTTGAAACAGTCTCAATTTGATCCATTGTCCGCTCCGGAGCAGATAGCAATTCTTCTGGCGGTAACAGAGGGAATCCTGGACAAGCATAATTTGAATGAGGTAGCATCGGCGAAGGTGGAGACTGCAAGAGCATTTCGTGAAAGACTGCCTCGCTTTAATGAATTGATTGCATCGGGCCAGAAGTTGAGCAGTGAGGATCGCGAATTGATCCTGAAGACATTTGCAGAAATTCTTCAGACATAGGTGGCAATATGGCCGAGCTTGAAATTGCTAAACGAAGGATTAAAAATACCATCGAACTGCAATCTGTAGTCAAGATCATGAAGGTAATTTCTTCTGTTAATATTCAAGAATATGAAGAGTCGGTGCGCTCCCTTAGTGAGTACAATAAAACCATCGAACTCGGACTGCAAATTGTGCTCCAAAATAATAAAGGATTATTGATGCCTAAAAAGGTAGATGAAAACATAAGCCTGGGGGCAGTGGTCTTCGGCTCGGAGCAGGGACTATGCGGCAAGTTTAATGAGATAATTGTCAGCTATGCATTGGGCCGGATGGCAGAGATGCAGCATGAAGAGCGAAGAGTACTGGCTGTAGGTGGACGCGCTTTCGCCCGTCTCGAAGATGCGGGCCAATCGGTCGAGGCTCAATTTTCGTTTTCAGGGGATTTTCTGGGCATAACTGAGGTTATGGGAAAGGTTCTGGCCAGGATCGATCGGTGGCGCCTGGAAAGCAATGTCGATCAGATTGTTCTTTTCTACAATCGGCCCGTTGCCAGCATCGCTGGATCTTTCAGCCCTCAAATGAGCCATCTCTTTCCCATTGACGCCGGATGGTTTGCCGGCCTGGCAAAAAGAGAATGGCAAACGCATTATCTGCCTACTTATTCCATGGATACGGAGATGCTCTTCTCCTCCTTAGTTCGCGAGCACCTATTTTTCTCTCTTTACCGTGCATTCGCAGAATCACTTGCCAGCGAGAATTCCAGCAGACTTACGTCCATGCAGGCTGCAGAGAGAAATATCGAGGAGCACCTGAGCGAACTCTTGGCCCGTTACCGAAAGCAGCGTCAAGAAGCCATATCTTCGGAACTTCTTGACATCCTGACCGGATATGAGGCGCAGTCTTCCAGTTGACTAATCCACCGGCACTCTCTGCGCGTTTATGACCACCAGCTTGGGAAGATGCACCTCTAATATGCCGTCCTTGAAGCTGGCTTTTACCTGTTCCGGCTTGACCTCCATAGGCAGCTTGATGTCCCTTTTGCGGCCCATTGTGCCCATCTCCCTGCGCAGATATTTCCCCTCTCTGGGAGATACCTTAGCATCGACATAGAGGCTGTCCTCCGTCACCCGTAGATCAATATTTTCTTTGCTGGCACCCGGCAAAGCCACCAGGGCTATCAGCTCATCTTCCGTCTCTATGAGGTCAACGGGGGCAATGTCGCTGCTCTTTGTCTCTGCAATCTCATTGCTCACATCTCCCAGGATCTTCTTGGCCGCCTGGCTGGCCTGGCTGGACATCCTGGCAGCCTCAACGGCCGCCCTGCCGATCACACGTTCCAGATCGCTGCTACCTGATGAATCCGATTTCATGATCAAAATAATGTCATTGCCATCATAAAACCTTTTGCTTTATCCTCGGTTTTCCCAAAAAGCGACCATATCCGGGTGAGACCTGAATATCGCCATCGTAGACCACATTGCCTCGAATTATGGTCATTTGAGGAAAGATGGCATCTTTTCCCTGGAAAGGCGTCCAATCCGCCCGGCTGTGCAGCCTATCTGCATTTATTTGCGATATTGACTTGGGATCAACAATCACCAGATCGGCGTCCTTGCCCGTTTCGATGGTGCCCTTACCGGCCAGGCCGAAGATCTGTGCCGGCTTCGAAGCAATTACGTCCACCATTCTCTCCAGGCTGATCAGGTTTCTTTTCACAGCGAAGAGCATCAGAGGCAGCATGGTCTCCACTCCCGGAACCCCAGCCTGCGCTTCCCAGATATCCTCCCTCTTCTCTTCGGGCAGGTGCGGCGCATGATCCGAGGCCAGAATATCGATAGTGCCGCAGCGCAGGCCCTGCCAGAGGGCGTCGTTGTCCTCCTGGCTTCTCAGGGGTGGATTCATCTTCAGGTAAGAGCCCTGTTTTTTGTAGTCCTTTATGTTGAGCAAGAGATGATGAGGAGTCGCCTCGCTTGTCACTTTTCGGTCTTCTCTCTTTGCCTTTGCGACCCTTTCCAGTCCCTGAGCCGAGCTGAGGTGGCAGATGTGCAGACGGTCTGCCCAGAGCAGGGCTTTCTCGATGGCCTTTGCCTCGGCTGCCGCTGGCCGGGCCAGCGAGTAGACCTCCGGGTCATGTCTGCCTAATAGCGGATTGGTCTTTTCTTTTATGATCAATCCGTCCTCAGCGTGAAGGCTGGCCAGCATTCCCTCCCGTCCCACTTCCACAAGGATTTTCTGTAGCTGCTCATCGCTGTGCTCATAGGAAAAGATCTCGCCAATAGCTGTCGCTCCGGCCGCCGCCAGCTCCCCGATATCCCCGGCTCCGCCGTTGAGAGCGAAGTCAACCAGAGAACGATGGCGGGCAATATCCAGCTTCTCTCTAAAGGTGCGGGCGTCCTGTGTGCGAGGAACCGTGTTTGGCTGGTCGATTACCGTGGTCACGCCCCCAGCAGCGGCCGCCGCCGAGCCGCTGGCCCAGTCCTCTTTATAATTGGGACCGGGGTCGCGAAAGTGCACGTGGGCATCGATGGCGCCGGGCAAGACCAGCATGCCTCTCGCGTCGATTCTCTCCTCGGCTCGGTGCGCTCCGCCCATGGCCGCAATTCGTCCATCTTTGATCCAGATGTCTATGCTCATCTGCCCAGTGGCTGAGAAAACCCTGCCGTTTTTAACTGCCAGATCAAAGTTTATATCCAAACCTCCGCAGCAGCTTGCGCCTTTCTTCTACCTGGGCCGGTGTCTCTGCCCCACTGGGCGAAAAGCCATCGATGACACCCATAATCCCCCGTCCTTGCTCTGTCTCGGCCACGACTACTTGCAAGGGATTGGCTGTGGCGCAGAAGATGCCGCATACCTCCTGTACGGCCTTGACGGAGTTCAAGACGTTGATGGGAAAAGCCCCTTTCATCAGCACCACAAAAGTATGCCCGCAGGCGAGAGCCAGAGAATTCTGTCTAGCCGCCTCTATGAGGTCCTCATCATTTCCTTCAGTACGCACCAGGCAGTCTCCGCTGGCCTCGGAGAAAGCGACGGCGAACTTCGCGACCGGGACTGTACCAGTCATGACCTCATAGATATCCTCAGCCGTTTTGATAAAGTGGCTCTGTCCAAGAATCAGATTCGCTCCTTCTGGAATCTTCATATCTACAATCTTTAGCTGCATCAACATGACCCTCGTAGAGTAATTGTGTGCTGGCTGCAAACTCAGACTTTTACTTATTACGCATTCCCTTTTTCGGCCCCACGGATTGCTTTTCGAGTTGCTTGCTCTTCCTGGTGATAATTGATGATGTCAGATAGTATACTACTATGAATAAGATGGCTGAATAAACCGCCATGCTGATCGATTCTATGATGTTTAGTTTCAACAAAAAGTAGGAATATGGGATATATATCAATAGAACCATAATACCGGCAATGGCTGCCTGTTGCATCAGCGTATACTGCCGAAAGCGCAAAATAAGCTCTGCATAGTTCAAATTCGGAAAATTCACCACTGATCCTTCACCTCATTGACCTTTAGCATCCCTTTTCTGTTCATATAAAGCCTTGTCCACCAGAGATTGGATAGTGGCGCTAAAACCAGCAGATTCACTACACCAGTGATCGCTGAGAGGGGCTGGACTTCTGTCCCACCGCCCGTGGAAAATACGCCGCTTATCATCTGCATGCCCAGAGACAGAGCAGCTACAACCAGCCAGAGAACTACTACGTCAAACTTGTTATACCTGAAAAAATTTATGGATGCCAAAACGGCCTGCACAGGCCCCAGCTCCTTGACCACCAGGGCATAGGGCGTGGTGACAAGGATCACAGACATGACCAGAACATAAAGTATGAACATGAGTAGACCTACTGCCAGCAAACCCATGGCCTGCGCATCTGCTTGCAGAGACGTCGTGCCCTGCATGAGAGCTGGCAGGAGGAAGATCAGGCCGGCAATGGTTATGAGTCCCATCAGCAGGGTTGCCAAAAACATATTTAAAAAATACTTCTTTCCGGCAGACCACATGGCACCCGTATGAGATGTTCCCGTCTCCAGAGCCTCCCTGGCCATGCCGATGGCCCCGGCTGTGAAGAATGCATTGACCAGAGACAAGAGCAGGATCAGCATCAGGAAGAGTACTGCGATCTGCAGGATCCTGTCCATAGCAAGGCTGCCCAAATATCCCTGCATTTGATCCTGCAACTTTTGCATATCCTCAATATTTTGCAGAAACAAAGTCGCATTCATGCTCTCTGTGGGTAGGGTGGTCGCAAAGATGGCTGCCAGGAAGGGAACAAAGATCAGCATGGAGACAAATATGCTGAGCAGGAAGGGGATACATAGGTTCAAGTTGCTTCTCCAGACGTCAAACCCCTTGCCGATCATTGCTCCAATCTCTTCCATTCAAGATTCCTCCATCTCATTCCAGATCGCATCGCCCACGTGGTGCAACGACTTGATCGCCTTTCCCTCGCCTTTCATATCCGTTCCCGCTACCAGGGCCTGGCCTATGGCCAGAGGCTTTTTATGCCTCTCCTCGATGATTACCACCAGGTCGCCGACTGCTATCTCCGGATCGGCAGAGACTATGCCCGGCTTCATGATGTCTGCCCCATTCACCACAAAGCGCACCGCGCCCGTATCTACTACTACCAGCCGCTTCTTCGGCATAAGTTCAATGGCCCCGAGAACGGTGAAAAAGGGCTGGTCTTCCACAGTCATCATCAAAGGCCGACCATCTACGAAGATGAGATCTACCCCCTCGTCGCTTATTGCCATCTCTAGAGATGAGTGGCGCAGGCGAGAAGAGTCGTCGAGTAAGGGCTCTATCTTTGCAATTACCTTCCGAGCTTCGCTTCCCTTGAGGTGATGCCTGGATTTTATCTTCATGCAAAGCAGAATATCCCGATAGGTTTAAATATGCAACGAGCACGTTTGGAATTTGAAGCCTTTTGCGGTTATCAATGCTGGAGAGAGGTTAATGGGTCAAAGACCGCTTGATATTCTGAATGAATCACTGAATGGGCCTGTCATAGTTAAGCTAAAGGACGGAAGGGTCTTTCGGGGAGAGCTGCAAGGTTATGATATACACATGAACCTGGTGCTCGAGAAAACTGAAGAAGTGGCAGAAGGGGCGGTCGCACGCAAGATTGGAACTGTGATCGTGCGAGGAGATAACGTAGTATATATTTCACCTTGAGGTATTTTAGATGACAAAAGGTACTCCTTCTATGGGCAAGCGCCACAAGAGTTCGCATATCCGATGCAGACGCTGTGGCAGCATATCGTTCAATTTCAAGAGAAAAGTATGTGTTCACTGCGGCTTTGGTAATTCAACCAAGCTGCGAATGGGAAGTCACAAGTGGATGAGAAAGGCTGATTATTAGAGGTCAAAAGTTGCACGATGCCTGCGGCGTTGTCGGGATTTCCTTCAATGAGTCGGGCAATAGTGTAGCTAAGTCCATTTATTATGCCCTCTATGCCCTGCAACACCGGGGACAGGAGGCCGCTGGCATCTCGGTACATGACGGCAAGGCCATACGCACCCATCGGGGGATGGGCCTTGTCGCCGAGGTATTCGACGATGCACAAATCGCTTTGCTGCGTGGCCAGGTGGGCATCGGTCATGTCCGATATCCTACGTCCGGCCGGTCGTGCATAGAAAACAGCCAGCCTCTGTTGGTAAAATTCAAAGATGGGGCTATTGCCATAGCCCATAATGGCAATTTGGTGAATTCCTGCCAGCTCCGGGAGAACCTGGAGCAGGCAGGTGACATCTTCTATTCTACCTCGGACACCGAGGTCATAGCTCACCTTTTTGTAAAAGAGCTTCTGCGCTATGATCTGCAGGAAGCGGTTCGGGCGCTGATGCGTAAGCTCGTAGGCTCCTACTCGCTCGTCTTTCTCTGGGGGGACACGGTGCTCGCCGTGCGCGACCCTCTGGGCATCAAGCCCCTGTGCATCGGCGAGATCGATTCCGGTATTATGGTGGCTTCGGAGAGTGCAGCCATAGATACTCTGAATGGTCGGCTCATTCGCGATGTTATGCCTGGCGAGCTGATCGTAATCAGGCACGGCGAGATGAAGTCGTATCAACTGACCCGCCTCCCTCATCATGCACACTGCATCTTCGAGTACATTTATTTCGCAAGACCGGACAGCATCATGGATGGTCGCCTGATTTACGAGGTGCGTGTCAACATCGGAGCCAATTTAGCCCGCGAACATCCAGCTAATGCGGACACCGTCACACCCATTCCCGACTCGGGGATTACTCTGGCCGTAGGCTACCACCAGTTCTCAGGGATCAGCTATCGAGAGTGTCTGATGAAGAACCGCTACATCGGCAGGACCTTCATCATGCCCGATCAGAGCATGCGGGAGACCGCCGTGCGCCTGAAGATGAATACCATCCGGCCCAATATCGAGGGACATAAGCTGGTCTTGGTGGACGACTCCATAGTGCGCGGCACCACCAGCCGCAGGATCGTGGACATGGTCCGAAAGGCCGGGGCCGAAAAGGTGCATGTGCGCATCGGCAGTCCTCCAATCATGGCGCCCTGCTATCTGGGCATTGACATGGCCAGCCGCGAGGAGCTCATAGCCGCCTACAAGACTGTGGCGGGCGTGGAAGCTGTGATCAACGCCGACTCCCTGGGCTACGTGAGCCACAAGGGCCTGGTGAATGCGGTGGGCATACCAAAGGAGAACCTTTGCATGGGATGTCTTACGGGACTGTATCCTGTGGAGATTCCGGGCGAGAAATGCATGGCTGCGCAGACCAAACTATCGGAATATCTAGACCACATACCTGAATTCTGATACCTCAAGAAATTTTAGCTACATTTTGCCAACGTCTGTGTTACATTGAATTCGGGTCACGTCCCCAAGAGATAGCAAGCCCAGAACCAGGTTCGGATTATTTCTCTCCACAACCGGAAGCTGGCTGATGTGATTTACAATCATCTTATTCATCGCGTCAAATAGGGATTCGTCCGGATGGGTCACTATCAGCTTGCTGCTCATTATATCGCTCACCGATACCATTGGCCGATCTTGGTGGATGCATCTTACTGCGTCCAGTTTGGCCACAATTCCTACCATCTTACCCTCATCTACGACGGCAACGGCGTGAACCTCGAACCTTTCTAAGAGGTTGGCCACATCATCCAGTGTCGACTGAGGGCTGATAATCGGTATGTTGCCGGTCATGGCCTCTTTTACTTTAAGCGCCTTGAGCAGCGCCGCAGAGTACTCAAACCGATGAGCTGGTGACTGGGCCCTCACGCCCACCTGTTTCTCGTAGATGTAATTGTCTCCGGTAACGAAATAGGCTATGGAGCAGGCCAGCATGCTGGGAATGAGGAGGGTGTAATCCATGGTCATCTCGCTTACCATGATGATCACAGCCAGAGGGACTTTGGCGATGCCTCCAAAGAGGGCCATCATGCCCACGATGACGAAAGCTGAAGGCGAGCTGGGTGTGATGGCCGGAAAGCTGTGAAGGAGATTCCACAAGACGCCACCGGTCATTCCACCTATTACCAAACCTGGGGCGAAAACGCCGCCGCTGCCGCCTGATCCTATGGTCAGTCCAGTGGTCAGAATCTTAAAGAGTGCCACCGCCAGCATGACCGTCGCCGGCAAGGCGATGAAGTCGCCGTTGATGGCAAACTGCAGCCAGCCGTAGCTGGTGCCCAGGACCTGTGGCAGGAAGACGCCAATTAAACCAACCATGAGACCACCAATGGCGGGCTTAATCCAGCTCGGAATTCCTGCGCTCTTAAAAAGGTCTCTCAGGTAGTAGAAACTGCGTCCGTACCCTATACCGGCCAGTCCGCAGACCACACCGAGGATTGAGTAGGAGATAAGCTCAGGAGCTCTGCTAAAAGGCGGTACGATGCCGCTGCCGAATACCGGCGCCCATCCGCTCCAGGATGCGAAGATGCTGTAACCCACAACGGATGCTATAAAGGATGGCAGAAGAGCTTCATATTCGAAATCGCGGCGGTAGAGAACCTCCATGCTGAGCATAGCACCGCCCAGGGGTGCTTTGAAGATGGAGCCAATCCCGGCGCCTATCCCGGCTGCTACGGCAATCCGCCGGTCGGAATCCGCCAGATGGAAAAGATCTGCCAGGGCAGAGGCGATTCCCGCGGCGATTTGGGCGGTAGGTCCCTCTCTACCGGCACTGCCGCCAGATCCTATGGTGATGGCAGATGCCACAGCTTTGACCACCGGCACACGGCGGCGAATAACGCCACCTTTGTTGTGGAATGCATCGATGGCAGCGTCGGTTCCGTGCCCTTCGGCCTCCGGAGCAAAATGAAAGACGATAAGCCCGCTCAGCAGTCCTCCTGCTGCCGTGAGGATGGGAAGAATCCAGGGCCTGGCCACGCTGGTAAATACGGTTGCTCCTTCTCCTGTGGAGGTGGGGGGAACGTATCCTGCGACAAGTCCAAGCAGGAGCTGTGTGGCGGTCGTTAAAGACCAATAGAAGATTATGGAACCCAGGCCGGCGGCAAATCCTATAAGTATGCTTAAGGTAACCCATTTTCTGGTGTAGCTCGCTTTCGTGAGGTCGAAGAAGTTCTTAGCTGCCGATTTCATATCATTTCAAAGTAGCCAATGGCTGATTTGACTTCAAGCTATCGGTCCCCCCCAGATGTCGATCGACACAATACTATTTAAGAAATTGGCCGATACAATTGCTTATGAACGAGTTAGATCCTGGGCGGAGCCGACTTGGAGCTGTGATATTATTTGCTTTGGCAATGATCTTGATGCCGTCGGCTCAGGCTTTTCCCCTGCACGGCGGCAACGGGATAGTCAATGCGACCATCTACAGTGTTATGAAATACGAATATGGTAATGGATTATATGCTGATATATCGGCCAGTGACGCAGATGTATACGATGTAGAGCTGATAGATAGTGATAATAATACATATAACGGCAACAGCGGCCCTTACAGATCTAATCTGCATGGTTTTCCGACAGAGACTGAGTATAAAGGGTCCATCAGAGATATGCTTCTCTTCGACGTCCCTAAAGAGATCATCGTAAAGCGTCTTAGAATTGTGCCCTCCGACTCAGATCCGTTTTACATAAACTGGACAGGTATGCCTGAAGCGACTGATCAAAATGTAACGCTAAGGTTTTATGGAGCAACATTTGAACTGAATGGAATGAGGTGGCGTCAGGGCAACTTTAACCTGGACCTGAATATCACCAATAGTGCAAACCAGACCGCTGAATACAACAGCTCGAGCTTTGCCCTGGTGGATCAGTTCGGCTGGGCATACCCCGGAGAAGAAGGAGATGCCTTAAAGAAGATTCCGGCAGGTGAGTCGATGCGTCTCAACGTCAAGATACCCTTCGTATCGGAGACATCCCGGCCAGTGGCCATACTATTCGAAGGAATGAAGCTGGATATATCCGCATGGGCGTGAGGCACCCTCATGTTTAGCCTTCGGCCTGAGGCGGCAATCCTGCCCTCGATTTTGTGCGCGGTCCTAAAGGGAATGCCGATAAGCCTATAAAATTGATCGCGATGAAACGTCGCTCTTGGTGCGGGAGTTTAGTGTTGGCGAAGGCAAAGAAGGTGGTTTGAATGGAATTCAAAATAGCGATCTCTCCTCTGGCTCAAAAGTACTTGAAGAGCCTCGATAAAGACGAGGCAAGGATTATTAAAGGACATATCAATGAACTGAGGACTGATCCCTATACACCCCGGCCACAGTGCGATATCATAAAGGAACATGGAAAGAGACCTCCGATTTACCGGCTTAGGGCTGGCAAACATCGAGCTGAATATTTCATTGAAGGAGACACGATTTTCATATCCAGAATTTTCCCGAGATCGGGCGACTCCGACTATAGGTAAGCTTATAATGATTGGCCAATAAAAGGTTAGGGAGGATTGAGATGGCTGCAGAGATTTCCAGAGAGGTTATTAGCCTGGATGAAGAGTACGCCGATGCAGAATATAGGCGGTTTCTCCGAGAGAAGGATAAGTACATGGATTTTGATGAATTTTGCCGCCAAGAAGGAATTTAGATCCAAGGATTGTGGCGAGCAGGCGGCAGGAATGATTGCAGTGTTGGCCTGGCCACTTTCGAGGTGACGGAGGTAAGGCCGATGATCAACATTGGGCTGGAAGAAGGCGGGTCGATCTGCGAAATGCATGTGGAATTTGCCAAGGGGGGCGGGATTTACTTTTCAACGAAGATGACTCACGGGATATATTAAACGAATTTAGGGTGTGACAGGATATGCGGCGCAATTGATTTAAGCAGATGTTGCAGACCAATTCGTTTAATTGAGGATGGATTATGATGGTGTGTAGAATTATAGCCGGGGTCATTCTATCGTGTCTAATATTTTCCGCTTTAGGCGCCGCACAAATCGATAGTAGTAATAGTAGTAGCTTCGAGCAATATCTGAAAAACCTGCCCATCAATCAAACTTCTTACGATATCCAGAACAAAACGCCTGTGGTCTTCAAAAATATATCTGATGAGATTTTGAAAATAAACTCGTCATATATTAAAAATATGACCGGATTATCTATTGGCATATTAAATAACATGACATTATGTGGAATGGATCTCTCTGATTTGTCCGATGATGATTTGATGCCCGATATTAAGCTGGAGGATGTCCATACGGATATCGGCTTTCCTGATCTGCTCGGCTACCATCCGGATTGTACGTTCATTCTCAATAATACTGGTGATGCCGATGGAGTGGCTGTAATAAACTTTGAGAAGGATAATAAAATACTACTTAAAAAAGCCTCCATCCTTGCTCCCAAGAAAACTGCCAGGAAATTCAATGAGAAGGTCGACCTGCCGCTCTCATCATTCGGGCGTGTCAAGATCATTTGCTATATTGAAAGCCAACGCAAGGCCACGGTGAACGATTGCCTGGATCTATCCGTTCGCAAAAATTAGCATGGGCAAAAGGCCCATGCACTCTAATCTCGTTGTCTATCCTCTCAGCAGAACGACATCCTTCCAGCCCGCATGATCCAATGTAGAGTCTGCTCCCGCATCTGCTCTGAGCACGATGCTGATCGGCTTTCCATAGAACTGAGCTGGAATGTAGGCGTTGAATGCATTGCGGGTATGGTCGCAGTTGAGCAGAGTGGGACCTACGAGTGTAAAGTCCGGGACGCCCTGGGACCTGAGAATTATACTGAAGGTCACCTCGCCGCACCAGATTATTGATTTAGCATCTTTAAAAAGACCATACTCACCGGAAAGGTGGTCCCACTGCTCAGGTGTGTATCTCCTGCCCGGTATCATGAAGTCGCTCAGATCGTAGACTCCCTCAATGTATCCATTCGCATTCCAGTTCGGATGTGTCCATAGACGCAATCCCTCTGTTGTATCTCCGACCAGTCGGTCATTGACCAGCGCGACAGATCCCCTTTCATCGTCACGAGGAGTGCCGAATTTGACTATGCCCTTGGCGCTCTTCCAACTGGCATACTCTCCGCTCTTAACGAAATTATATATCGAATGATAAACATCGATGGTTGTGGAGTTGGTCGCTATCTCGTCACAGGGATTAAACGCCTTGAGCGTGTAAGTAGTTCTCTTCTCAGTGGGGACCGTTTTCTGCCCGTTTGCAGCCACATCGCCGAGCCCCTGGTCAAACGACATGCGGTTGGCCTCAGTTGAACTCCACTCCAGTGTGGCCTGATCTCCGTAGAGAATCCTTGAAGGGTTGCCGGTCAGGTTGACGGAGGGATTGATGCAGTCCATGACTAGAGTCATGACTCTGCTCCCGGATTCATTGGTGGCATTCAGCGTATATTGAGCTCTTCCAAACGGGAAGACCGTTTTATTTCCAACCATGGGGATGGTGCTTCCATCAGGGTCGATTGTGACTCCAAGGGTGGCCCCTGAAACATTCCAGCTCAAATTGGCCATTCCGCCCATTTTTACCTCACCCGGCTCAGCATCGAAAGAATATATGGTTGGAACTATATATATTACTTCGACCTCAACCGGGGCAGAAGTGCTGTTGTTGCCGTTGATTGCCACCATCGTATAATTAGTAGTGGCCTTTGGACACACCTTCATGGACCCATTGGGCTGGACTACTCCGATCCCCTGATCGATGTAGACCGATTTCGCATCCATGGTAGACCAATTGAGTTCCGAACAACTCCCCAATATTATCGGACTGCATGTGGAATCAAAGGATTGGATGGCCGGCAATTGTCCAGCGGAAACGCCCACTGCAAAAAATCCCAATATCATGATTGCGGCAAACAATACACTCTTTGTTGTTCCAAGACTATCGATTTTAGATAATAACAATTGTTTTAACCCAGATACTATGTTCACTTAGTTCCCTCCTTACGCAAGCCGATTCAAAGTGGATTGCAGACGATGAAGGATGTCTTACTAACGTCATTGGACATCCTTCGCTAAAGTTGATGTCTGTCTTTTTAGATATATTAAGTATTTGGCGTTTATAAAACAGCACAAATGATATTATTACCTGCAACATTCTCCAATTTGTAGAATTCATTTTTTTTTTTTTTTGATAGATAATGATTAAACTCACCCATTAAGTGTTGTTATTTGATGCAAGAGAACTGATGCTTCAACCATTGAATATTGAGCAAGAACCGTCCGCTTTTTCATTATATTTTCGCGTCTTCGCGTGAGGTTCCTGAATTGTTCCAGCCGTTCTTCTCCCGCCGCTATCCTCTCCAGCCAGTCCCTTACAATCCGCTCCGTCTCCGCTGGCGCAGGCCCGCTCGTTTTGGCCCGCAGGGCGACATTGCTTCTTGGGTCCAGCGCCCGCTCCAAGTCCGCTTCAGAAAAGCCGCGCTCGCCGGCTCTAAAGCCTGCCATCTCCAGAGCGATCTCATCCAGCTCGGCCAGGCCCGACCTGATACCTGAGGCGGCAATCCTGCCCTCGATTTTGTGCGCGGTCCTAACGGGAATGCCGATAAGCCTATAAATTAGTATTAACTAATGAGAAGGATATGGGCGCGGATGTTGGCATCATTAGCGGCATAGGCAAAGTGGTTGGCGCCAAACTTACACCAAATGAGATCGGCCAAATCAATAAACTTGTGCAAGCAGGTCTTTACCTCAATCCCTCAGACTTCATTCGTGAAGCTGTCCGGGAAAAGCTGGCAGCTATCAAGGTCATTGAATATCGCGATGTAGACTATGAAACTGCAAAAAAAGAAGTGGCAGGCTATTTCAAAATGAAGGGAGAAGCTTATGCCTCAGAGGCAAGTACTGACCTTGAGCTCGATTATGACCAGGTATGCACAATCATGGATGATCTTGAGAAGGAAGGCCAAATGGAGGCTGCACTGTGAAGGGGCTTGAGGTCGGCGACTCCATCCACGGCCACAGGATCATAGCAGAGGCCAGAAAAGTCAGCGATCCTGTAGTAATTGTCAAAAGCGGCAGGCATAAAGCGCAGAGGTTAGTGCTGACGGAATATGCCCTGGCGATAATTGATAGAAAGGGCCGTTGGTGCGGCCAACCTTCGCAAAAAATGTTTTGATTCTCTTTAGCTATCTCTTCTTCCCCAGCTCCCCCAGCGCCTTCTCCACCCGGCTTCGCCTCCCGGCCAGCCGCTCCTCGCTTGCTGCTATCCTCTCCAGCCGATCCTTTATCATGCGCATCGTCTCTGCCGGCGCCGGTCCGCCCGTGTTGGCCCGCAAGGCGACGTTGCTTCGTGGGTCGAGTGCCCTCTCCAGGTCGGCGGAGGAAAAGCCTCGCTCACTGGCTTTAAAGCCCGCCATCTCCAAAGCGATCTCATCCAGCTTCGCCATGCTTGGCTTTCGGCCCGAGGCGGCGATCCTTCCCACAATGCGGTGCGCCGTCCTGAAGGGCATGCCGGTAATGCGCACCAGTGAGTCGGCGATCTCCGTGGCCGTGGAGAAGCCCGCACCTGAACATGTCTCCAATCTCTCTACGTTGAACTTGAGGGAGGAGACGCAGCCGTCCAGTATGCGCACCGTGCTTCTTGCGAAGTCCAGGCCGCGCCAGAGGTGGGGCGTGACCTCTTGCAGATCGCGGTTGTAGCTCAAAGGAAGGCCCTTGCAGATGGACAGCGCAGCCATGAGGCAACCCAGAACCGAGCCGGTTTTGCCGCGAGCCAGCTCAGCCGTGTCCGGGTTCTTCTTCTGGGGCATGATGGAGCTGGTGGAGGCATAGAGGTTGTCAAGTTCCAGGTAGCAAAACTCGGAGGTGGACCAGAGTACCAGCTCCTCGGCCAGGCGGCTCTGGTTAACCATCAAGATGGAGAGGCCGGCCAGGACCTCCAGGATGAAATCACGGGTGGAAACTGCATCCATGCTGTTTTCCACCAGGCCCTCAAAGCCTAAGAGATTGCAGGTCCTCTGCCTATCTATCTTAAAGCCGGTAGAGGCAAAGGCAGCCGCGCCCAGTGGGCTCTGGTTCACCCGCTGGTAGGCGTCCTCCAGACGGGCCAGATCCCTCCCGGCAGCATCGGCATGGGCCAGGAGATGATGGGCCAGAGTGGTGGGCTGGGCGTGCTGGGTGTGGGTGAATCCGGGGATGACGGTCTCTGTGTGCTTCCCGGCCAGCCTCACCAGAGTGCTGATCAGGCAAAGCTGCTCTTCCATCAGATCCAGCATTTGGGAGCGCAGGGCCAGACGAATGCAGGTGGCCACCTCATCGTTCCTGGAGCGACCGGTGTGCATTCTGCCGCCCTCCGGGCCGACCTTTTCCAGGATATAAGCTTCAATGGCCTCATGCACATCCTCACCTGCGCCCAGCGACTGAGGGCCCGCTTGCATCAGATCGTCGAGTGCGGCCATGATCTGGGAGTATACCTCCTCAGAGATCAGGCCCTGCTCCCTGAGCATTACCAGGTGGGCTTTGTCCACCAGCAGATCGGCCAGAAAGATTCTCTCGTCCGCCTCTCGGCTGGAAAGGTAGTCCGAGACATCCTGCCGGCTTTCGCCCAGACGTTGATCGCGAAACATGTCAGCTCAATCAGGTTGTGTAATTGGCGTTTACATTCACATACTCGTGGGTCAAATCGCAGCCAAAGCCGCGGGCTTCTCCCTGGCCCAGGGCCAGGTCAATATTGATGGTAATCGTATCCCCCAACATGATCTCTTTGGCCTGATCCAAAACGCCATCCACGATGCGGCCCTTTTCTACCAGCGATACCTTGATGCCATCTTTTCCTTCCAGGCCCAGTGTGATCTTTGTGGGGTCCATCTCTGCGCCCGAGTATCCCACAGCGCAGATGATGCGGCCCCAGTTGGGATCTGCTCCGTAGACTGCCGTCTTGACCAGGCTGCTTCGAGCCACTGCCTTGGCAGCCAGACGGGCGTCCTCAATGCTGCGCGCGCCTCTTACAACGGTCTCAAAATACTTGCTGGCGCCCTCGCCATCCCTGGCCATCATTCGCGCCAGCTCCATGCAGACGTAACTCAAGGCTTCGCAGAAATCTTCTCGATTAGCCTGGACTTTTCCCGTAGAGGTGAGGAGCACAGTATCGTTGGTGCTGGTGTCTCCATCCACGGTGAGCATATTGAAGCTGCTTTGCACGGCATTGGCGAGGCACTCGTGCAGCGTTTCTGCCGGGAAGTTTGCGTCCGTGTAAAGGAAGCAGAGCATGGTGGCCACATTGGGCTCAATCATTCCTGCGCCTTTTACTATGCCCGCCACGCGCATCCCCTCATGCTCCAAGGCTATCTCTTTTTCGCGAGTGTCCGTGGTCATGATGGCCCGCTCCGCTTCTGTGCTCGCGTCGCTATCGCTTCGCAGCCTCACCTTTGCCTGCTCGAAGAGCTGGGAGATGAGCGGCAGATCCATGTAGCGACCAATGACGCCTGTGGAAGCAACGCCTATCTTTTTTTCATCGGTTTCCAGAAAACCGGCAAATAGGCGGGCCATGGCCCGAGCATCCTCCTCTCCCCGCAATCCGGTATAAGCATTGGCGCAGCCGCTGTTGGCGATGACGCCGTCCAGATGGCCTCCGGCCAAATGCTGAGCTGTGACTTCCAGCGGCGCTGCTCTCACCTTGTTGGTGGTGAACATTCCAGTGGCAGCTCCAGAGGCAGCAATCAGTGCCAGGCCATATTTTCCCTGGCGCACACCACAAGCTCGCACGCCGGGAACGGCGCATATGCCGCCCTCAATTATCTGCATGTTGCATCCCCAGGCCGGATATGATGTCACCCCTGGTCACTATTCCCACCAGCCGACCGTCCTCCACTACCGGCAGCCGGTTGATGCGGTGGCGGGTCATGATGCTTGCAGCTTCCTCCACAGAGTCGTCCGGCCCCACCTCATGCAGGTTGCCGCTCATGATATGGCCCACCTTCTTCGTGGGAATCTCTTCCAGGCTGGCATGCATTCTTTCCCACTTAACCAGATCACGGAATGGAATCTCGAAGACCTCGAAGGGGCTGGGAAGCCAGAGAGCGCCTTCCTTTTCTTCCACAGATAAAAGGCGCAAAAGGTCCGATTCCGATACCACGCCTACCAGCTTTTCTCCATCCAGAACCGGCATGCCGCTGATCTTATTCTCGCGCAAAAGACGGGCCGCCTCGCTCACAAGAGCTTCCGCCTGGACGGTGACGGGCTTGACGTTCATAACATCTCTGACTTTCATTTAGTTCACCTGATTTTCACCCATTTGGTTCAGGGCGCCATGCCCGGGAACCACAGCCCCATCTTCTCATCAAAGCCGGCCATGAGGTTCATGTTCTGAATGGCCTGGCCGGATGCTCCCTTCACCAGGTTATCTATGGCGGATATAACCACCAGTCTATCGCTATCCTTCTCAGCTTCAAAGCTTATGTCGCAGAAATTGGAGCCGCGCACCGAGGACAGCTTGGGAATGCTGTCCGCCATGCGAACGAAGGGAGCGTTCTTGTAAAACTCGCGGTAGATAGAAGCTACCTGGTTCTTATCCTGCAGTGTCTCCTCGGCCCCCGCTCGGGCGAAGACATGAGCTGTGGTGAGGATGCCCCGCACGGAGGGGATAACGTGGGGGGTGAAGAACACCTTTATGCCGGGAGATAGGCGGGAGAGTTCCTGCTTGATCTCCGGGACGTGTCGGTGCGTGGTGAGCTTGTAGGGGATGATATTTTGCGACATATTGGGGTAGTGGGAGGTCTGGGTGGGCTCTGTTCCCGCACCGGAGATGCCTGACTTGGAGTCATAGACCACACGTTCCACCAGACCGGCCCTGGCCAGCGGAGCCACGGCCAGGGTAGCTCCCGTAGGATAGCATCCGGGATTGCCCACCAGCTTGGCCTGCGCCACCTCGGGATGAAGCTCCGGAAGTCCGAAGACTGCCTCGCGAGGAGCGCGGTGCTTTGTGGCATAGGTCTTCTCAAAGACATCTGTAGGCAGCCGGTAGTCGGAAGACAGGTCAATGACCCGCGTGCCGCCGTCCAGTAGCTCGGGCACCCAGTCCATAGCTGTGCCGTGGGGAACGGCGGTAAAGACAATGTCAGAGCGCTCTGCAACCTCTTTGCTGCTCAGTGCCTCAAAGCTCAGTGAATAGATGCTCTTTAGGTGAGGATGAACTGTTGTCACCGGTTTTCCCGCTAGCTTTCGGGAGGTGACGGCAACGACCTTGACCTCGGGATGATTTGCGAGGAGGCGCAAGAGTTCCCCACCGGTGTAGCCCGAACCACCGACAATTCCTACATCTATCATAAAATGCATCACGAGCTACTGATATAAATTCGCCACGCCCTAGCGGCAAAAGGAATCGGAAAGCTCAAAGAGGGACCTTGCAGCATCTTCAATTCTCTCTCTTCCCTCCAGGGCGGCCAGCCAGCTTTGCGGAATCCAGGATGGGCCGAGAGCTGCCCCGAAAAGAGAGCCTGCAATGGATGCTATGGTGTCGGTGTCCCCCCCACTGCTGGCCGCCGTGATGAGCGCCTCCTCGGGCTCAAACTTTAGGAAGCAGTAAAATGCAGAGGGAACAGTCTCCGCGGCCAGGGAGAGTTACGGATCAGACCCAGGGCGTCCTCAGGACACAGGTCCAGGAGTGTTCCTGCCCAGAGAAGCCGATCAGCAAATTCTGCATCCAGGCGGCTGGCCTGGGATGCGGCATTCCTCAAGATTATATCCTTAGAAAAGCCGCTCAAGGAGAGGGCAACCCCCACAGCTACGGCGACTGCTGCAGCCCGGGCGGCAGCCGAGGTGTGGGTGGGCAGGCTTTGCAGGTCGGCATAGCTCTTCACGATGTTCAGATCAGTGTGGTAGAGAAGGCCGATGGGCGCGGCCCGCATGGCACTGCCGCATGTGGGAATGGCCTGGCCCGACTTCTGCCAGGCAGTACCTGCAATCAGGCTCTCCACGGAGGAGCGGGTGGCAAACCCCACTCCCCGGTTGAGCCGCTCGTCTTGCGTCCAGGCCGTGCCCCAGGCCGCGAGCTTCTCGGCGAATCTGTCCGGAGAAAAGCCTGAGGCCTCGATGAGCGACTCGGCCAGGAGCAGCGTCTCCTCTGTGTCATCGGTGAACTGGCCGGCTAATAGGCCGCTGTGAAAGTGGCCCTCAGGCGCGGGCATCATCTCACGAACCATGCCGAATTTTGTCTTGATCTCCCGGGCAGTGTAGCCCTCGGTGGGCATTCCCAGGGCGTCGCCCGCGGCCACGCCCAGGAGACAGCCCCGGAAGCGGTCTAATAGATCCATGAGCGGATGGGCGGCGGCCTGGAACTAATAACCATCGCACCGGCTTTTTCAAAAATTAGGCCAAAGGATTATTGCAGCATAGTCTCCACTAAAACTTTCGTGGACCCTCACATCAACACTCACCTCAAAGCCTGGGATAAAGACTACGCCAGCCGGGGCCGCCTCTGGGGGGGAGGTGTCAAGGATCTGCCCGTCCTGCCCGAGGGCGCCTCTGTCCTGGAGCTGGGCTGCGGCGACGGCAAAACGCTCTGTGCGTTGCCCGGCGGCTGGAAGACCGTTGCCCTGGACGTTTCCGCTGAGGCCCTGCGCCTGGCTCGCAAAGTGGCAGGAAATGTCAACATCATCCAGGCCGACGCCAGTCGCCTGCCATTGCAACGGGAGAGTTTTGATGCTGTCTTCGCCTTTCATGTGACCGGCCACCTGCTGGCTGCTGACCGCTGCTCTCTCGCGAGCGAAGCTGCGCGCGCTCTCGTGCCTGGAGGACGGCTATTCTTCCGGGATTTTAGCGAGCAGGATATGCGGGCCGGACAGGGCGAAGAGGTGGAGCCGGGAACATTTCGGCGGGGCAGCGGCACTCTCACCCACTACTTCACAGAAAAGGAGGTGAAAGAGATTTTCTGCGAATTGCAGTCCGTCTCCATCGGCACGCACTGCTGGAAGCTATGCGTAAAAGGAGAGGACCTTGTTCGCGCCGAGGTGGAGGCGGTTTTCCTCAAGAGCTGATGTCGGGAAACTGGAACTGGTCTGGCATGAAGTTGGTGGCGTCAGCCTTGTAGAGGTCCATCTCCAGGATGGTATACTCGATTTCATCTCCTACGTCCTTTGTCTCGAAGAGCATGGGGGTGTTGTAGCGATAATAGCCATAGACCTTGTCAAACTTGCCTTCTCCTGCATTCCAGCCGTCTCCTATGGTGAAATAAAGGCCGTATTCTCCATCCTCAATCCCGTCAACCTCCAGCGCATCCATGGCGCGCAGGTAGACGGCTAGCTTTGGCTTCACCTTCTTATCAGTAAGCACGGCTACGGTGTCCATGGTCCAGTTGTTGTAGATGACCAGCAAGCCATAACCGTCCCGGTGCATATCGCGGATGTAGGTGCCTGTCTCTGGGCGGTCGGCGGGCCGGGCCTGCGTAATTGAAACGCCAAATAATAATATAAGAATGATGATGTACATGATTTTTTGGCGCATATAATCCCCTCTCTTGCCGATGATATATCTCCTGGTATTTATCTCTTTGATCAAGCTACGAGCAAACCTCAAGCAAACGGCTCTATTTTCCAAAGGCCTTCTCCACCAGCCCCATTCCCCTGTCTTTAGAATAGCTATGCAAGACCTCCTGCACCAGAACCATGAACTGCTCCTGAGTGTAGCAGAGCTGTGCTGCCAGCCGCTCCACCAGCGGCTCGACGTTTTTCAGATCATCGCTCTTGATGCTCCTCAAGACCACGGCGGCCAGCGCCATGAGCCGCAGACCTTCTTGCATCTTATTCTGTTGCAAAGCCAGCACACCGAGCTGGAAGAAGGCTCCTGCCTCGCCCGGTCTATCGGCCAGCTCCTGATTGATCTGCAGGGCTTTCTGGAATCTTTCCATTGCTTCTTCTTTCTCCCCTGCCTGAGAATGAATCATGCCCAGGCTGTGCAGGATGGCGGCGATGCCGGCCTTGTCGCCATTCTCCTCAAAGATGGGCAGAGCCTTCGCATACTCCGCTCCTGCTTGCGGAAAGTCGCCTTTCTCCAGATCGAGGCTGGCCAGATTAAAGAGGGCAAAAGCCGCACCCTTGCTGTCACCGGCAGCCTCCAAGAGATCCATGGAACTCACTAAACTCTGGCGCGCGCCGTCAAAATCAGACAGGCTCATATCCAGACGGGCCATCTCCTGCAAGGTCGCAGCTTCGCCTTTCATGTCTCCCAGGCACTTCATGATCTCTACGATCTTCAGCAGCTTTTCTTTCGCGGCCTCATTTTCTTTTTTCGAAATGTCAATAGCCGCCAGGCTGCTCAGACAGGCAGCTTCGCCAGACAGGTCGCCAGCAGCATGAAACGCATCCGCAGCCTTTTGCAGGCTCTCTCTGGCGAGATCATGCTTTCCCTGATGCATGAGGGCTGTGCCCATACCATGATGGGTGGCGGCATCCGGGGTGATTTGCAGGGCCCGCCCGTACCACTCAGTCGCCTTTCGGTAATCGCCCAAATCCAGATGGGCTTTTGCGATCCAGGCCAGGGGAGCAGATTGTTCCACCTGATGCAAGAGCTCCCGGTTTTGCCGGATCAGCTCGGAGTAGTAGCCGCGCCTCTCCAGATATCCGCTGATGCGAGCTGTTACGGCTATGGAACTGTCCGCGTCCCTGGCAGCCAGATAGTGCCCGCGCGCTTCTTGCAGTATATCTAAGCGAGAGAGCCCCAGTTCTGAGCTATGGCCTGCCTCGGCCAGGTTTCTAAGAAAATCACCAGCCGCTTTTTGCGCGGCTCTTTGTTCTTCCATACTTATGGCAGCCAGGAGTGAGGCGCGAAGAGATGATGGCACCGCCCACAGTTTTCCTGCTGCATAGGCCAGCGAGAGATTCTGCCACGCTCCAGCCATGGCGGCCGCCTGATCTTCTGTCAGAGCGCAAACGCTTGCCAGGCCTGCCGTGCTTATGGCTATGCCGAAAACCGCAGCCTGTGAGAGGGCATGGCCTGAGGAGGCCTCCAGGTGGGAGGTGAGCTTTGCCAGCGTGTCCTCACCGGCTGCCAATTCTCCCTGCCCCAGAGCTTTGCATATTTGGGCCAGACGAGCCGGATGGCCAGAAACGGCAAGGTGATGCTCGGCAAGAGCGTCATAGGATATCTCGCCTTTTTTATAGCGATCTGCCAGTGCCCCGTCCCGGAGAAGGTAGCGAATGAATGCCGCCTGGCCCAGGCCTTCCAGCTTCCACTGCGCTGCCCGGGCGGGCAGTGTCAGGGCATCGGCAGGTAAAGTCCTGCAGGTGATGATAACGCGCCCGGCAGTCATGCCCTTTAGCATCAGCAGGTAAAGCTCGGCCAGATCCGGGTCAGAAATCCTGCCGGTCTTGCCGTCCAGGTCCAGGCCGTCCCAGATCATCAGAATGCGAGATGCATTCATCAACTCCTTCAGGCTCTTCAATCGCTCCCGGACGGTGCGCTTTGCGTCCTTGAGGCTTTCTGCTGCTTCCTCTTCACCCATTCCTCTCAAATGGACGATTGCCGCCTCCAGGACCCGGGCCGAACTTATGCGGTTATGTGGCGAGCCGTAAATGCAAAGAACGCTGTAGCCGGCGGGCAGCAGCAGGCGAGCGAGATATGTTGCCAGAGTGCTCTTGCCCACGCCATCCTGGCCGGTGATGATCAGGGCCTGCATACTACCCTCACGTAGCGCAGGAATGAGCCGCTGCAAGTCATGTCTCCTGTCCACAAAGCAATCCGCCCGGCCTTCTGTAAGCCCCGGCAAGGCGGAAAGCTCCCTGCAAAGGGAAAGTAGCGTCAAAGCCGCTATCTTTTGGTGGTCAAAGATCTCTGGCTGATCATAGATCGAGTACTGTGCAGGAACTGAAACGGGCGCGTCGGTCTTTGAAGTCTCCCGGCGCACGGATAGCACTGCTTCATCCATTGATCGACCTGCAGCCAGGCAACGATAGAGGATCTTGGCGGCAGAGGTCGGTGCATTCCAGGCCACGGTCAGAGGAATGCTCTCTGCCAGCTCCTGGCAGAGAAGATGCAAAGCAGAGGGTGGTTCGCTCTGCAGGCCAGAGAGGATGATGCCCACAAGGCCCGTGTCCTTCAGGGCCGCCGCCAGCTCCTCAGCCGTTCGCAGATCAGCTCGACCCGCAGGTCCCTGCAAAGAGAACGCAACGCCGTCAGCAGAGACTTTTGCCTGGCCTACCAGATGCACCAGATGGGGCCCGAAGGCCTCTGCCCGGCCTTTCAGCTCCTCCCAGGTGCCGCTCTCGCAGATGGCGAGAGTCATGTCCAGTCCCTCGGATACCTTCAGGATCGACTGCTCTTCTTCTTCATAGTTTATTGGCTCAGTGGCCAGGAAAAGTACGCGCAAAGGCCCGGGCGTGGGCGTGGTCGGTGCGGCAACAAGTCCGTCAGCAATCCTGGGCAGGCGAATGATACTGGAAAGATGGAGCAGCTCCCAGGGTAGTTGCAGCACTTCTTGTATTGGTGAGGCAATGGCCAGCCGTGCACCCGGCTGAATCATGGCTGCAATGTCCTGTCCGCCTGCATCCAGGAAGAGATGAAATAATCCGTCACGAAGGATGGGCAGGTAGTCTTTCATGTTAGCCTGCGAAGCACTCTGCAAAAGAGAGAAGTACTGATATGCAGTCTCTAGTACCTGTTGAGTCTGAACTGGTGTAAGCGTTCTCTCTGCCATGACTATGCCATCGATCTGGATTTTATAAGCAAAGGTTCTGGCCGTGGCGGTTCCCGCTGGCGAAACTGTGATTATGATATTTTGCATCTTCATTCATCTCCAATTGCTTGATTCCAAGTCCTTCCGGCCATTGCGCTCGCAATAGCCTTTTGGTTCCAGATGGACCATCACATCTCTGACACCCGTGACCCTGCTCTTTATCATGCTCTCCACATTCTCGCTTACTTCATGAGCAGCATCTATGGATAGCGAGGAGTCCACTCCAATATGCATATCCACAAAAATTTCTCCGCTCGTGCCCCGCGTGCGAACGCTGTGGCAGGAGCAGACGCCCTCTACAGATTCTGCCAGGTCGACTATCAATCTCTCTTCGACCAGAGCTTTATCCAGCAATACCTTGGAGCTGTCTCTTACAATCTCAAGGCCAGTCAAGAGAATTAGGCCGCAGATAAGCAGAGCTATGACCGGATCGGCCAGAGGATAGCCCATCTTAACGGCAACGAGTCCCAAAATGACGCCAAGAGACGCCAAGACGTCGCTACGCGTATGCAGGGAGTCCGCCACCAGGATGCCACTCTTCAGCCTCTTGCCCAGGATATATTCGTAAGCCGAGATGCCGATATTGATGAGCAGAGTAATGCCCATAACTGCGAAAGACAGTTCGGTTATCTGGGGAAAGGTCTGGTCATGCAGGCGATTTACAGCGGCCAGAACCAGTTGAATGGAGCTGGCGAATAGCAGCACGGCTATTCCCAGAGAGGCAAATGTCTCGAACTTGGCATGGCCGTAGGGATATTCTTTATTGGGAGGGCGGGACGCCAAAGATATGCCCACCAGGCCTATGATGTTGGAGGTGGCGTCGAAGAGAGAATGCAGGCCGTCTGCGCTCATGGAGAGTGAGCCGGTGAGAATGCCGTAGCCTCCTTTGGCAAGGGCAGTGGCTATGTTAATTACAAATATTATTATCAGGATGCGCCGGACTGTCTCATAATAGGCCATCATGATAGATATGCTGGGGAAGCGATAAATAATTATTTGACATTTCTTAGTTCCCGCAGCTAAATCACCGTTATCATTGTGGGCAGTCCCAGTTCGTGCAAATCCTCTTGCATCAGGACCCTGCGGTTGCCTTCCCGGTCCACGACTGTCAAATTCTCCAGGTGCCAGCGGCCCGTCTCATTGCTCGGGGGAAGAATCATTGTTGCGCTGTAATATCCGTCCTTTGCCGTTCCAGAGGTGAGGTTTTGGGCTGAGAAGAGCGCTGCGGCTTCCTCTCCCGACGGGCCGGAAAATATCGCCTCTGCCGCAAAAACGCCCTGGTCGTCGATGAGGTGGGCCGTGAGGTTTATGGTCTGGGGCGAGGCGGCGGAGAGCTGCTGCGGCTGGAAAGCGAAGCCTGCAACGCCCGGCGGCTGGTCGTCAGCCAGGGGGCCCACGGCCATGCTTTGGGGTGGTGTGAGGGGGTCGGCTGCACCGGCTGAGGAGAAGCATTCGCTGTTGCTCCCAATCTTTACGGTCTTCTCAATGGAAAAGGAGCCCACCAGGTCCTCCACGCTCTTGCCGTAGGCGCAGGCCGGTGTCGCGAGGGCGAGCAGGAGGAGAAGGGCTGAAATCAGGATTCGATAATGCAAATTGCGTTTCACCTCTGGTGAATTTGGCTGGGGGGAAAAAAGTCTTTTGCTGGGAGGAATTGGGAATGGGCCGGAAAATCCTAATTACTAACAGATTTGATTTATAGGCTGTGATCCAATCCGGTGACCAGTTCATCGCAGGCCGCTCCGGCGGCGTGGTCGGTGCCGTCGTACCCTGGCGAGGGGCCTATGCGGGCGTAGTTCCTGCGCACATTTTTCAGGCCGCAGGCACACACAACCTGCGCGTGGGAGGCCTGGCATGCAAGGTGGTCTACATGCCAGGCGACGCCGATCTGGCCTTCTTTCCCATTCCGGGAGCCTGCCAGCTCACAGACCTTGCAAAGCCCCGGCTGGGCGAGGCCGAGATCCTCAATGACCGGCATGTTATGCGCTGCCGGGTCTCAGACACCTCCTGGTCGATTGTCTATGTCGTTCTTCCCCCGGGCGATCTTCCCGGGCCGGGAGAGAGCGGCAGCCCTCTTCTCCAGGATGGCCGGGTGGTGGGGCTTTTGCTATCGCTCAACATGCACACCTGCAAGGGCATTGCCATATCGGCGGAGATGATTGCGCGGGAGATCTGAGTATGATTCAATAGCCCACAATTTGTCAATGCGAAAAAGAAGTTTTGGGATAAAAAATCAAGTATTAAAATCAAGTATTATCATGATATGAACATGGAGGTTTGGGTAAAATAAATAGATGTGACCAGATCCTGCTCGATGCAGGATCTGGTCTTTAAGATGGACTGTAGCTGATCCGGTAGATGAGGCTGTTCAGATCATCGGATACAAGCATTGATCCGTCTTTTAGGATCTGCACATCAACCGGTCTGCCCCAGGCAGCCCCATTTTGCAGCCAGCCTTCTGCGAATACCTCATGGCTTGCGGCCGTGTTGTTCTGCAAACGAACCGTTGCCAGGCGATAGCCGATGGGTGCATCTCTGTTCCAGGAGCCGTGCTCGGCGATGAATACCTGGCCTCGGTACTCCTCCGGGAACTGTGTGCCTGCGTAAAATCTCATTCCTAAAGGTGCAACATGCGGCCCCATCATCCAGGCGGGCGGAACCATTGTGTTGCAGGTGTAATTTTTATCTGAGCCCAGATCCGGGTCCGGGATGCTACCAGAGTGGCAGGTGGGAAAACCGAAGTTCAGGCCCTGCACCGGCGCATGGTTCAGTTCGTCCGACGGCACATCGTTGCCCAGCAGGTCTCTGCCGTTGTCGGTAAACCATAGCTCTCCAGTTGCCGGGTCCCAGTCAAAGCCCACCGAGTTTCTAACGCCCTTGGCAAAGATTTCCATATCGCTGCCATCCGGATTCATGAGCACTATGGTGGCATTAAGCTCATCATCATGTTGGCAGACATTGCAGTTTGCCCCCATGGCCACGTAGAGCTTTCCGTCCGGCCCAAAGCCGATGTACCGCCAGCCATGCATGAGGTACTGGGGCAGCTCTTTGATGGTGATCGGCTCTTTCGGGCCGGCTAATTGAGCTTCGATATCATCGAATCTGATGATGCGGTTGATCTCCGCCACGTAAAGAGATCCATCCTTGAAGGCCACACCATTGGGGTTGTTCAGGCTCTTTGCAATGACGGAGATCTCGCTTGCCTCAGCATGGTTGTTATTATTCTTATCCACAATGGCGTAAAGAGCTGAGCCATTGGGAGAGTCAAGAGTCTCAAATGGACGGCGCGTGCCCACGAAGAGCGTTCCCTTGGGGCTCAAGGCCATTGATCTGGCGAAAGTCAGATTCTCTGCATAGATCTCGATCTTAAAGCCTGGTGGTAGCTTGATCAGGTCCAAAGGGAGCGATGCTTTCCCGTCAGTTGCATTCACAGCTCCGGCCTGCAGGACTCTCAGCTTTGTGTCCTCAACTGTAATCTCGGCTGACCTGCTGCCGGCAATTATGCAGTAGGCCACAGCCTTAAGAACATCTCCATTGGTGGCGTTTAGGGGATAGTCGTAGCTAAATGTGGACGATGTGGGCTGGATCGCGTATTCTTTAGTTATGACTTGCTCACCATTTTTCAAGATGTCAATCCTGAATACATAATGGCTGGTCGGATCTGATACCTGATGGGTCGTTGTCACCTTTAAGCTCTGATTCTGGCTGTCATAGGCAAGACTCACCTGGGCCGGTGGATGTGCAGCAACGGGCAATGCCAGCATAAAAAGCAGCAATAGAGGCGCGAACGCTTTAATGGTTCGGAAAGGCGAAGCCTTTGTAATTATCGATTTTTTATCCTTATGCAACATTTAGAAAACACCTCTGAGACAATTAGAATTAATTGATATTATTAGGACCGGATCTTATAAAAAGTTTAGCAGTAATTTCTACATATTATGATAGAGATTTCCGTGGTGGATGAAAAGCCCCAGCTCGTGGCAGGAATGAGACGAAGAGGGCATTATCGAGAGATAGCAGTGATGCTGCCCGCCCTTTTTGAATATTCCTTAAAGCAGGGTGCCATAATTGCCGGGCCGCCCCTTTACATCTGGCATGAGAAGAGCGTGGATGATGCATTCAAAGCTGATGAGGCAGGCAATGCCGACATTGAAGTGTGCGTTCCCATTGCAGCGAAGATCCCTGAAAGCGATGTGGTCATGTGCTACATTCTTCCCGGCGGAAAGAATGCCCAGATAATCCACAAGGGCCCTTACGAGGATTGCGGGCCGGTTTACGAGAGACTCTTCGCCTGGCTTGAGGAGAGCGGCCTCAAACTGATGGGACCCATAAGAGAGTCTTATCTGAACGATCCCAAAGAGGTTGCTCCTGAGGATATCCTCACCATCGTTCATGCGCCGATTGGATGAGGTATGGCTGAAGCATTATTTATCTCAATAAAGCAGATGCTTCATGATGTCCTCTGATAAATTTAACCCGGAATCCTGGATAAGCCAAATTCGGCCCATGTACCAGGGAGCCGATCCCGCCCATGATTTCTCTCATGTCTTGAGAGTCTACAGGAATGCCCGGATCATTGGCCAGGAGGAAGGCGCGGATATGCAGGTGCTGCTCCTGGCCGCGCTGCTTCATGATGTGGGATCGGAAAAAAAGCATACAGCGAATCAGGGGGAGTCTGAGGGCCAAAGCAAAAGGGTGGTGGAGGCGTTCTTGGAAGCCGTCGGTCTGGAAGAGTCGGCAAGAGAGAAGGTGCTCTATGCTGTAGAGGTGCACCGTTTTTCCAAAGGAATCGTCCCGGTCACTTTAGAGGCCAGGATTCTCCAGGATGCCGACCGGCTGGATGCCATTGGAGCCATTGGAATCGCCCGTGTCTTTCTTACAGGAGGAACTTTAGGACGAGAGCTTTACCATTCCAGCGATCCTTTCTGCCGGGCCAGAGAGCCGGATGACAATAATTGGAATCTGGATCATTTTTACAAAAAGCTCCTCAACCTGGAATCTGGAATGCATACAGGGTGCGGAAAAAGGCTTGCTGCAGGAAGGACGGCGATTTTAAGAAGATATCTCCTGGATCTGGAAGAGGAGATAGGAAGCATGAAATAGCCGTTAAAAGAAATTGAATAAAGGCGAATAAAAAAGGTGTGATGAATGGAATACGTTTTGCATCCGCGTAGAGAGATCGATGCCCGGATAAAGAGGCTGCAAGACCGGATGGGCGAGCTGACCGGTGCCATATTGTTTGAATCCACGGACCTGGGCTATTTCTCGGGCACTGCCCAGGAAGGTTTGATCTACATTCCCCGGGACGGTCTGCCAAATCTCATGATCAAAAAGAGCCTGGAAAGAGCCAGGCAGGAATCGCCCCTCCCCGTTCAGTCCCAAAAGAGCATGAGGTCGCTTAAAAAAGATCTGGATCTGACCGCTGGCGCGAAAATCGGCCTGGAAATGGATGTTCTTCCTTACAATAATTATGCCCGGTTGGCAAAGGCTTTGGGCGAGGATGTCATATTCTCCGACATCTCTGAGAACATCAAGCACATTCGCTCTGTGAAGTCTGATTTTGAGGTCCGGCTCATCCGTGAGGCTGCACGTATTTTGGATGCCGGGATCGCTTGCGTGGCTGATAACCTTAAAGAGGGCATGCGGGAGATCGATCTGGCCGTAGCCGTGGAGAGCACCATGAGGTTGCTGGGCCATCAGGGCAGGGTGGCTTTCAGGAGGTTTAATCAGTCCCTGCCCATGGGCCATCTCATGGCCGGTCCCAGTGCCGCTCTGCCCAGCTTCGTATCCTCACCAACCGGCGGCAGAGGGATGTCTCTCTTCTTTGCTCAGGGGCCGGGATTTGCCAGGATCAAGCATGGCGAGAGCGTGCTGGTGGATTATGCCGGATGCTACAACGGCTACATCGCAGATGAGACGCGCATATTCTGCCTGGGAAAGCTGCCCTCAAAATTGGAGGAGGCGCATCATGCTGCACTACAGATTGAGGAGATCATCGCAAGGCAGCTTCGTCCCGGTGAGATGAGCCGCGAGATCTGGAACCTCTCCGAGGCCCAAGGAGCGCGAATGGGTTATCAGGATTTCTTGGGAGGGCCGCCGGGCAGCAAAGCCGGGTTTGTGGGACACGGGGTGGGGCTACAGATAGATGAGTATCCGGTGATAGGTCCAGTGGACCATGAGATCAGGGAGAACATGATCGTTGCTGTGGAGCCCAAGATGATCTATCCGGGAGAGGGCGTGGTGGGAATTGAGGACACCTTTCTTGTGGGAGCAAAGGGAGCAGAGAGGCTGACCCGTCTGCCTCAGGAGATCTGGCGGGTGTAGATGTCCGAAAAAGGGGCGACGCAGCTATCACCAGCCGAATGCAAGGAACTTTTACTGTGTTTTTTTGAAAAGCCATCCAGTGATGTTTCCTCTGATGCCTCACATCTGGAAATCCTGGACGTGAGAACCCCGCAGGAATACCGCTCCGGACACCTGAATGGCGCGATTAACGTTGATTTTAGATCGCCTTTTTTCAGGGATCTGATCGTAGGGCTGGACCGCAATAATGCTTACCTGCTTTACTGTCGCACCGGCATCAGATCAGCGCGAGCTGCGATGCTGATGATGTCGTTGGGATTCAAGGAACTATACAATTTAACCAAAGGGATAGAGCAGTGGCAAAGAGAGGGCTATGAGGTTGTCTAGGATCGAGGAAATTTGAGCAAAGATCATCACTTAAATTTCTTTCATATATTGCTCAATTCTGTCCAGCCCCTCGGCAATATTTTCCATGGAATTGGCATAGGAGAACCTGAGATATCCTTCACCATTTTGCCCGAAGTCGATTCCCGGCGTCACACCCACGTGCGCTTTCTCCAGGATG
>CAZDLZ010000002.1:86165-101744 GCA_964506745.1 uncultured Methanotrichaceae archaeon
AGGCTAGCCGGTAAGAGTCGCTCGAGAACGCCCGAGCATTGGCAAAGACATAAAAGGCCCCCGTCGGCTCCACTGTGATGGAAAAGCCCATCTCTTTTAAGCGTTTGATTGTGAACTTTCGCCGCTGGTTGTAGATCCGCTTCATCTCTGCTACATCAGACTTTGTCTCCTGTAGGGCGGCGATGCCTGCTCTCTGGGCCAGAGAGCCAGCGCAGATGAAGAAGTTCTGCTGCATCTTCTGGATGGGCCTGATGAACCTCTCCGGGGCGATGAGATAGCCCAGCCGAAGCCCGGTCATGGCGTAGAGCTTGGAAAAACCATTCAGGACAAAGGCATTGTCGGAAAACTCCAGGATGGAGTGCTCTTTTCCTTCGTAGACCAGGCCGTGATAGATCTCATCGGAGATAATGTAGGGCGATAACTCGGCAATAGAGCGCATGGTGCTCTCGGATAGCAGGCAGCCGGTCGGATTGGAGGGCGAGTTGATGAGAATGGCCTTGGTTTTACGGTTGATCCTCTCTTTGATTGCCTCCGGTCGGAACTGGAACCCATCCTTCTCATAGACCGGCACTCTCCTGGGAACTCCTCCTAAAAAGTTTATGAAATTGGGGTAGCAGGCATAGCCCGGATCGGAGATGATTACCTCCTGACTTTTTTCCAGCATAGATGCAAAGACGAGCAGCATTGCCGGGGAGGTGCCGGATGTTACCACTATCTGTTCCGGCTTCACAGAAACGCCATAATCATCGGAATAGTGCCGGCAGATGGCCTCTCGCAACTCCAGGTTGCCCAGGCTGTGCGTGTAGTGGGTGAGCCCCTCATCTAATGCCTTGCAGATGGAATCTTTCACAGCTGGTGGAATATCGAAGTCCGGCTCGCCTACCTCCAGATGGATGACATTAATTCCCTGGCGCTCCATCTCTCGCGCCCTCTCCAAAACATCCATGACGATGAATGGGGCGATCTCTTCTGCCCTCCTGGCGATCATTTAACTCTCCTCGCGATCATTCAATTCTGCTTTTGCTTCTCGATTCAAGGATAGTCATCTCTGGGCGGGCTGAATGTATCTACCACCACAGACGCCTCCAGAGCTGTTGCCGAGTGCACTACACCGGAGGGGGCGGAGTAGCTATCTCCCTGTCCAAGAATGCAGCTTTTGCCGTCCACGGTAATGCAAATCTTTCCTGATACAACGTAGCCTGCCTGATCATGTGGATGAGAGTGGCTCGGGATTTCCACTTCTCTGTCCAAGTCAAATCTGCAAATCATCAGTTTGTCTCCGATGATAAGGGTTTTGCGAATAAGTCCGGGGGCCATCTTAACTGGTATGACATCGGCATATTGAAAGAAATACATGGTTTAACACCTGTTTTCTCATAAAAATAGCAGCATTTTCTGGCCGTGTCGCCACGGCCAAAACTCGGGCAATTATTTAACCATTACTGACTGTGGCTGGCAAGCTTTTACGTTCTCCAGATCGCCAATCTCACCCAGGATGAATTTGTCCACCATCTCTTTTGCCATTTCATCGGGATACTGCACAGGAGGATGCTTCATAGTATAAGCTGATATGGCCAGGAGCGGCCCTCCTATCTTTCTATCTTTGGCAAGCTTACAGATCCTTATGGCATCAATGGAGCTTCCTCCACTGTTGGGCGAGTCCTCCACCGAGAGGCGCAGCTCGAGATTGATAGGCACATCTCCAAAGACCCTGCCTTCCATTCTCAGGAAACAGACTTTGTTGTCTTTTTGCCATGGCACATAGTCCGATGGACCGATGTGAATATCATCATCATTGAGGGGCACATCCAGAATGGACTGCACAGCCTGCGTCTTGCTGATCTTCTTGGATTTGAGCCTCTCCCTATTAAGCATATTCAGGAAATCGGTATTCCCGCCAATGTTAAGCTGGTAGGTTCTGTCCACGGTGCAGGCTCTGTCTTTGAAGAGCTGGGTGAGGGCGCGATGCACAATGGTGGCACCGATTTGAGATTTTATGTCGTCGCCAACAATTGGAACACCTGCCTCCTGGTATTTTTTGGCCCACTGTGGGTTGGAGGCAATGAAGACGGGCATGCAGTTAACAAAGCCGACACCGGCATCTAGGGCAGCTTGCGCATAAAAGTGTGTGGCTTCTTCTGAGCCTACCGGCATATAGTTTACCAGCACATCAGCGCGGCTCTCTATCAATTCTTTTTTCACATCGCACGGCTTGGCATCAGCTATGACGAATCTCTTGTCCTCGGGATAATTAAGCATATGAGGAGCAAAGCCGTCCAGGACCTGCCCCATCTTGACCTCTACGTTTTTGCGGGGAACATCTGAATAGAACACCTTGGTGCAGTTGGGTGGCGCAAATATGGCCTGGCCCACGTCCTTGCCCACCTTTCGGGCATCTATGTCGAAAGCCGCCACTACATCAATATCGCCAGCTCTGTAACCACAGACATCATAATGCATAAGTCCGATGCATTCTTTCTCATCAGTATGTTTATAATATTCGATCCCCTGAATCAGGGAACTTGCGCAGTTTCCCAAGCCCGCGATTGCCAACCTTATCTTTTTCAACCTCTTTTCCCCTCCTGGGTCAAATGAAGCTCGTAGACCTGAGTTCGGAGTCGGAGCTTCGTATAAATAGAGGACATATATAACATTATAGGCCCATGCGCATTTTTCATAGGCTTAGGCCCAATCTTTTAGAGCAGGCGCCAGCATGGTGCCGAGCATCCGGGAAAGCTGCACTTCCAGCTTTGCCCTGCCTGCATCACTATCCTCGTATTCTATTCTATGCGTCCTGGGAATATCTGTCAGGTATTTTGAGCCTTGCGGGTGAATTAAGATCGTTTCTTTTCCCAGGGTATGAGCGATGCCCAGGCCGTACATCACCCCACCATCAGGTCCCGTGAGATCAGCAATGATCACTGTAGCGTGATTGAGTGAGTCCCACATCTCACGCACGGCAGATTTCCCGCGTCTGATGTCTTCTACCTCAACAATAGGCTGGTTGTTGGCCCGGCTTGCATTTAGAATGGCTTCCACATTTCCTTGCAGTTTTTCATCCTGGGGCAGGAGCAGAAAGAGCGTCCTTTCGCCTATCGATTCGGCCGCCTGTCCAAATATCGGACTGGTGCGCATGAAGCCCAGCATCTCTTCCAGTCTTAGAAACTCCGAGTCGATATGTTTAGAGGCCACTTTTTGCAGAGCAGCATGACGATCCTGGGTGCTTTGCTCTATCAAGTTTGCCGGAATCTGGATGATAAAAGCATTCGGGAAGCCGAACTCCCACGGGGCGCTATTAGCTGCTTGCTGGGGCGTCAGGGAGATATCAGGTCTATAAAAATAGCAAGCGATCCTGTTCTCCAACCGGAACTGCGCCAGAATGGTGATGTTATTTTTATCCATGATAGCTACCATGCTACAGGGGAGCTGACTTCTGGCAATGCCCCTCTGCAGATGTCTATCCTCTGTTGTGGCATCAACTATGGCCATGAACTCGTCTATCAGCTTATCTACCTTGGCGGAAAGCTCTGCCTCCATATCGCCGCTTCTCATCCTGGTTACGTCGTTAAGCATATACACACTTCCAGATTCTTCCACATCCGCAAGGCATGATTGCCCCGGCCATAATAGTTCTTGACCAGCTCTCTCTCATGGTAGCCGGCTTTTTTATATAGATCTACAGCCCCGGGCTTATCTATAGCGGCCTCAAGTCGGATCGCCCGGGCACCTAATTGTGCCAGCTTCTCCTCTAAAGATAGGAGGAGCTTGTAGCCGATGCCCTTCCTTCGGTAACTGGGGTGAACATCCAGGGTATAGACGGCACCTGCGTTTCCACTGGTATATCCCATGATGAAGCCTAATACCTTCTTCTCGGGCTCGCAGGCCACCAGAGACACAGCATAGCGTATCAGGTAGGCGAACATCCTGGGCGGAAAAGCGGTCTCTTCCGGGAAGCAGAGCCCCTCTATCTGCACGATCTGGGACAGATCCCCGGGCAGCGCACACCTGACCATCATTTCTTCTCTAATACCTTACCTGAAACCTGTTTCAAGACATCCTCATATGCTCCGAAGACCTCAGGAATATCGATAGTGCCTATCACATCCACTATCCCTATGGCGGCGATGGCCCGGCCCTCTATCAATATGGGGGCGACCGACACTGGGATACCCCTATAAGCTCCCTCTTTTGGTGTGGCGCGAATGCTTTTGCCGGTTCGAATAACTTCTTTCAGGACAGGTCCGCTGTATTCGTTATCCAGAACCTTTCCTTTCTCTACCCTCACGCCGGGAAATCTCGCAGAGCGCATTGTAACGGGAAGCCGAATGATATCATTCAGGGCAAGGGCGAGTGCCGCCAGATCCTCTGACCTGGCGTCCTCAGATATCACGAGTCTGGACATATTGACGATATTGGGCAGCGATATCAAATAAATCCTGCCCTTGTAGTTTTCTATGTGCTCTTAAGTCCCTTTATCTTGAGCAGCCTGGCCTGGAAGCCATGGTACTTGGCAAAACCTTCTGCATCCTTCTGGCTCAAGGTCTGGGAGTCGAAGGAGACCATGTCCTGGGCATAGAGTGCGTCGGGCGATTGGCGGCCTACTGGCATGGCATTTCCACAGTAGAGCTTCATCTTGACCGAGCCGTTGACTCTTTTCTGAGACTGATCCAGGAAGGCATTCAGATCGGAGTATAGCGGGTCCTCCACCAGGCCCATATAGGCAAGCTCCGACCAGGCCTCATCCACCATGACCTTGAAACGAAGCTGTGCCCGGGATAAAACCAGATGTTCGAGATCCTTGTGTGCCGTGAGGATGATAGTTGCCGCAGGATGCTCATAGTTCTCGCGTGCCTTCAGGCCCAGCACCCTGTCTTCCACCATATCCGTCCTGCCCACGCCGTGCTCGCCGCCAATCATATTGAGCTTCTCAATCAACTCAATGCCGCTCATCGGCATGCCATCCAAAGAGACGGGAACACCCTTGACAAATCCGATCTCAACAATCTGCGCACTCTTGCTTGCATCTGGCTTTTGTGTCCAGCCGTAGATCTCCTCGGGCGGCTCAAAGTAGGGGTCCTCAAGCTTGCCTCCCTCAATGGACCGAGACCAGATGTTCTCATCTATCGACCAGGGCTTGTCGCGGGTTACTGTAACTTCAATGCCGTGCTCGCGCGCATAATCGATCTCCCATTCGCGGGCTAAGTCCAGCTCTCTCATGGGTGCTATGACCCGGCAGTCTGTGGCCCGGAAAATTGCCTCGAAGCGCAACTGGTCGTTGCCGCGACCGGTGCATCCGTGCGCCAGGTTTTTTATGCCTTTCTGCTTGGCGATCTCGACTGCTTTCATGGCGATCAGCGGCCGGGCAATGGCTGTTCCCAGAACATATCCTTCGTAAGAGCCGTTGGCTTTGATGAGCGGAAAGATGTAGTCTCTTACGAACTCCTCCCGTGCATCTATGATGTAGTGCTCGTCCGCAAGCTGCTTTGCTCTGCGATTTCCGCGTTCGATATCCGATCGTGGCTGGCCTACGTCTACCAGAACGGTGACTATTCGATTAAATCCATAGCGCTCTTTGAGGAGCGGAATACAAACAGATGTATCCAGGCCGCCTGAGTAGGCCAGTACAACTTCTGACACTTTAGCTTCACCGCTCTCGTACAGGAGACAGGGTCAATTTAACCTTATCTCTTCCTGTAGCGATAACTCTATAACTGCCACGAAAAAAGTGGGACCATAATGACCCAGCTTATCAAGACGGCCGCGCTGTGTGTGGACTATGATCGGGATCTTCGAGCCTTACAGGCATCGGGCGCTCTGGCACGAATGATTCAGCCGGTTTTGAAGATAATAAACCAGAGGCTGGCGGAGGAGAAGCCTGCTTTAGTACGGCTGAAGGATATGGTTGCCAGTACCTGGCTTCCGCCCATTCCCAGCGGCCCCTTCCGAAGGCTTCTGGTCAATGAAGCGCGCTTTGCGATCGGCCGACCGGTGCCTCAGACTCTCTCCATAGAGGTTACAAGACAATGCGGTGCAAAATGCGACCACTGCCTGATAAAGGAGGGCGAGGGAGAGCTATCTCGCGAGGACATTTTGAGCACCATCGACCAGGCCCTGGATATGGGAACCTGCATCGTCACCTTTACAGAAGGCGATCCTCTTTTGCGAGAGGATATCTTCGAATTGATAAAATACGTCGATCCTGAGAAGGCTGTGGTAAATCTCTTTACACCAGGTCTTGATATGACTGTAGAGAAGGCGGTCAAGCTCAGAGAAGCCGGGCTCTATAATCTTATCATTGGCGTTTACAGCACAAATCCCGAGGAGCACGACCTGGTGAGGGGAGTATGCGGGGCTTATGCCAAGGCGATTGAGGCCATACAGATCGCTCTGCAAACGGGATTGATGGTAACTATGTCCTGTCATATAAAGGCCGGGCAGGTGGACAGAATTTTGGATCTTTACGAGCTGGCTGCGCAATTAGGTGTGCAGGAGCTATCTATCTGGGAAGGCATGCCAAGGACTCCTGAGGAAAAGCTGACTATGATTGAGAGGGAGAAGATCGTAGATATCTACAGGAAGATCAACACAACGCCGGATGGGCCTCGGCTTTTTGCAAATACCTATTTTGAAGGCCAATTGCTGGGCTGCATGGCGGGAAGAAGGTGGATGCATGTGGCTGTTGACGGCAGCGTCAGAGCCTGTCCCTATCTGCAGGAAAGCTATGCCAACATCAGTGACTCCAGCTTGAAAGATGCCTGGAAGGCTTTGCGAGGGTCCGGGCAGTTCGAGGGATTCGACTGTCATTGTCCGGCCCAGGATATCTTCGGCTAGGGCGTTAGTTTTAATTTTTTCCATGGAAAATTATTAGTATAGATATGCGCTTACCAGATCTTTGAGGTAAGACATGGGTATCATCAGCAGCCTCAAGGAGAGCCTTGGGACCTGGATAAACAGGATATTTAAAAAAAAGAGGGCCAAGATAGGACTTTACGGCCCGCCTAATGCCGGAAAGACTACCCTGGCCAACAGGATTTTGCACGACTGGAGTTTGTGTGAGGACTTCGGAGTGGCTTCTCCCATCCCACATGAGACCCGCAGGGCCATGAGAAAGGAGGGTGTGGTGATCAACGCTAACGGATCGAGCATTGAGCTTGACATAGTCGATACACCGGGCATGGCCACGAAGGTGGATTTCAAGGAGTTCATGGCCTTCGGACTCACCGAGGCCGAGTCTAAGAAGAGGGCCAAGGAGGCTACGGAAGGCGTAATCGAAGCCATCAAATGGCTGGATGACCTGGACGGCGTGCTCTTAGTTATGGACTCAACCGAAGATCCTTATACCCAGGTCAATGTAGTAGTGATTGGAAACATGGAAGCAAGGAAGCTTCCTCTTCTCATTGTGGCCAATAAGATGGATCTGCCCAACGCCTCGCCGGCCAGAATTAAGGCTGCCTTCCCGCAACATGCCATGGTGACGATCTCCGCCCTGGAAGGATCGAATATAGATAATCTTTATCAGGCGATAGCAGCTCATTTTGGGTGATCTTGATGAGAGAAGTGCATATGGACCTCATCTCCGGGGAAAAGCTGGAGAAAATGACCTCCATGGAGAAGATTCGTCTCATCCTGGACAAGGTCAAGAACGGCAGGATTGTGGTTTTGGAGAGCGGCCTGACTTCTGATGAGGAGGTGCGCCTCATCGAGATGACCATGACTGAGATTCGTGTGGACGAGTTCTCCGGAATAGAGATCGAAAGCTACCCTTCCAAGAAGGAAGGATCGTTTCTGGACAAGATATTCGGCAGGGCGATTAAGGGCAGGATGACCGTCATCGGTCCCGCTAACCAGCTACGCACCATTGAGAAGGACAAATATCAGATCAGCACCAAGGTTTCCGTGGGGGACTAGATGCCCCATATCTGTACCCGCTGCAGCAATGTCTTCGATTCGGGAGAGGATATCCTGAAAGGCTGCCCGAATTGCGGCTGGAAGAAGTTCATGTTTGTGAAAAATAAGCCCGGGGATTCGAAGGCGCAGATGCAGCAGCCGGAGCAGATCATAACCCAGGCTATGGGTGTACGCATACCGCCTAGAAGGGCGGAAAAAGGGTCGATGGCAATAGAACCGGTGGCGAGATTTTCGCAAAAACCAGCACCCATCGCGACACCCTCTCCAACGCTTTGTATCGCTGACAGGAATAAGCAAGAAGATATCCATCAAAGTGACGGCAAACGAGAAGTGAATACTCTGGAGAGCATCAAGATAACGTCTCCTGGCACCTACGAGCTGAATCTGACGTCTCTATTCGAGAGAGATGAACTGATTATGGCGGTCAAAGAAGGCACCTACTTTATTGATCTTGCATCAGTCTTTAAAAAGAGCAAGAAGGATTGAGAGATCAATCACTTTTCTATTCTGATCTCAATTCCCTTCCAGTCCTGGCCTACGCCTCGCAGAGGTTCGGTCATGGCTGCTGCCACATTGCCGATGATCTCTTGAGTGAAGGCATTTAGATCAATTGCCTTTCCATCTACCTTCAGAGAAACATCCATTTTCATCCTCTTCAGGCTCCGCCAAAGATGGCAATGGGCGGGGTGTATACGCCGGGGTTGGCAGAAATTGCCTGGGGCAGGGTGAAGACAGACCCGGCCTGGTTGGTTACGTTGGTATTCTTAACGGCGAACATGGGTGTGATTGTAACTGGAGATGCACCCTTGATCATGGTAGTGCCCTCATTGAGCTGTGCTTTGTTTCCGAGAGTGCTGAGATCGAGCACATTGCTTTTCAGGTTACCTCCCAGAGCTGTTGGCGCGATAGTCGGCATAGTCGGCGAGAGCCTGGGCAGAGAAACCGCTTCTATGCTCGGTTTTTTACCTAATGTGCTCAAATCCAGAACATCGACAGCGCTGGCCGTGACGGCAACGCTTGCCAGAAGAACCGTGACGACGAATAAAGTAATAATCAACTTCATTTCATGAACCTCCTTTCTCAAAAGGGTACCGGAATCAGACCCCTTTTTCAGCTACGTGAGCTTTAACCATTTATTCCTTTTGCCTTTGAGCGCCCCTTCTTGGCGTCCAATTTATTGGGATCTAATCTTAAGAGGTTTATGACTAAAAAAAGATTTTTGCTGCCAGGTTTCCCTAGCAGTCAATGCCTTCACAGGGCATGTGGATTTTATCGGGCACGGGATTCTCATGGAATTTAATGGTCTTCTCGGCCTCGAAGGTTCCTGTGAACATCTCGTGGGCCTTGATATCCTTGTAGAATATCTTGTGCCACTTGGCATCGGTGCCCCAGGTACCATTGAAGGAGTTCTTGGTCTCCAGGCCGATGAGATGGGACGGAACATAAATACCATTGCTGGCCGTCATAAGCTCCTCGACCTCCTTTGTGTCTCTACCGGCATCTTTGAGCTTCTTGATCAAGTCCTCCGGACTGACGTTATTCTTTGGCTGGTAAGGCGTCGTAGAGGCAAAGAATGCGGTTTCATCCTTTTCCATCTCGTTTACGGAAAACATCTCCTGGACATCAGCGCCTATGCCGCCGTAGAATGCCTTGGAATGCAGGTACTTGCCGCCGGTCAGGGGAGTATCGCCTGCATATGTCAGCTTGGTGGTCTCGATGAGGTTAAAGCCGGACTCGTTGCTACCGTTTACTGAGCTTACATTCCTCTTCAGCTTCTCAGCATCCTGGGAGTAAGCATGTTCGGAGTCGAGTTCCAGGTCGCCGTCGCCCGCCATGGTGTTGTAGTATTCAAGTGCGATCTTCTTGTCGATTACCGATGTGCTGACATCGATAATTCCTGTTCCGGACACTTTTTGCGCTTCACAGAATTGTTCATACTGAACTGGTGGAACCAGTGGTGGATTAGCCAGCACGGTGTTGCAACCTCCTATAAGGGCAATTGCCAACACGAATGCTATTACTATTACTCCCTTCATTTTTCTTTTCGCCCCCTTTTTTTTAAGCGATTAATTTGAGCTATCTCGCCAAATAAGCGAAATTTAGCTTTCTATCAATCTCTTACTTTTATATTATATAAATTTATCCTTCAAAACCACCTGGATTGGGGCGATCATCTTTGAATCCTGGAACGAGTCTCTGAATCCAGAGGGACTATGTATAGTGAAAATGATATAATATGAATAATAAATACGTATCAATAGATCTATATCTCCTGAAATTGTCGGATAAGGTAAACCTGGATTAATGAATCACGATTCGCGGAGCAATAGATCTGCCGAGAAATACAATGAAATCAAATACAACAAGATTACAATAGACCAATCATGTCCTCTTTCCTGGAGCATCCGCATCTATTGCCGCAAACCGTAGAGAAGCGGCTCTTCCAGTTGGATTTGGCCGCCACGGCTCTCAAAGCCTCCTGCCTTATTGTAGTGCCCACGGGCCTGGGCAAGACCGTCATAGCTCTCATGGTGCTGCTGGCTCGAATGGATAAGGGCCGGGTTCTTTTCCTGGCCCCTACCAAGCCACTTGTAGAGCAGCATGCAGTTTTCTTGCAGCATGTTCTCAAAGACAGAGAAATGGTCACCATGATGACCGGGGAGAGCCCTCCGGAAAAAAGGATCGAATCTTGGGGGCAGAGTCGCATCGTTGTCTCCACTCCGCAGGTGATCGAAAACGATCTCCTCTCCCGAAGGATCGATCTTAAGGATGTCTCCCTGGTGATATTCGACGAGGCGCATCGGGCGGTGGGTGGTTACGCATATGTCTATATCGCCGATCGATATCATCGCGAGGCGAAGAGCCCCCTGGTCCTGGGAATTACCGCCAGCCCGGGCAGCCAGGGCGAGAAGATTGCCGAGATCTGCACCAACCTTGGTATTGAGAAGATTCAGACCCGTACGGAAAACGATCCTGATGTCGCCCCATTTGTTCATGAGCGGGAGATCGAGTGGGTGAAGCTTACCGTTCCTAAAGAGCTTCTGCTTATCCGCTCAGCCATAGAGGAGTTGCTCCGGAGAAGAATCGATGATCTGAACCTTTTAGGCGTCATTGCCGCCAGAATAGATGCCAAGTCATCCAAAAAAGAGCTAATCGGGCTGCAGGCTGCGCTTATGTCCTCGGCCAAGACACAGGCAAATAAATCTACGTTTGCCGCCATATCCCTCATGGCCGAGATACTCAAATTGCATCACGGCGTCGAGCTGGCGGAGACGCAGGGGCCGGATGCAGTGGCCAGCTATTTTCAGCGGCTAGAGGGTGAAGCCCTCTCGCGTAGCGGTTCTAAAGCTTCCCGCCGGATAATGCAAGACCCTGGGTTTGGGCTGGTTGTAGAGGCCCTGCATAGCCTGGAGGTGGATTATCCCAAGCCTGCCGCTGTAAAGAGAATACTGCAAGAGCAGATTGCAGCAAAGCCTGAGTCCCGCATCATGGTCTTTACAAATTATCGAGACACTGCCACATCCCTTCTCAAGTTCTTGAAAGATGATTCCGCTCTTCGAGCCGTGCGATTCGTTGGGCAGTCCAGCCGTGAGAACGATGAAGGCCTCAGCCAGAAAAAGCAAGCCAATATTCTACAGAAATTTCGAGCCGGTGATTTCAATGTCCTCATTGCCACCTCGGTAGGCGAGGAGGGTATCGACATTCCTGCGACTGATCTGGTAATCTTTTATGAGCCGGTGCCTTCCGAGATTCGCAGCATCCAGCGCAAAGGCAGGACAGGTCGGGCAAGAGCCGGCAGAGTAGTAGTATTAATGGCCAAGGGCACGCGCGATGAGGCTTATTACTGGATATCTGAGCGCAAAGAAAAGACCATGAACAGGCAGATACGGGATCTGAGCGGGGAGACACAGGAATCTCTGCAAAAGGAGCTATCACCGCGGCAGATGCAGATAACTGAGGTGGCGTCCCATCCGGTCGAGATCGATGAAATATTTATGAAAAAAGAGCAAATGCAAATATTTGTGGACTCAAGGGAGCGGGAGATGGCAAAGCTTCTGGAATCTCGGGGCATCGTGGTCACCGTCAAGAACCTGGAGGTGGGAGACTATGTGGTCAGCGATCGGGTGGCCATAGAACGCAAAACGGCAGCTGATTTTGTGGCCTCGATCATCGATCCTCAGAGAAACTTATTCCGGCAGATTGCTGATTTGGCCAATACTTACGAGCGTCCGGTTTTAGTTTTAGAGGGCAGGAATCTTTACAGCGCGCAGATGAATGCCGCCTCCATTCGTGGTGCAATGATTTCTGTGGCGGTGGACTATGGCGTGCCCATCATTCCCACGGAAGATCGAGATGAAACCGCCGCGGTTATTGCCCTGTTGGCCGCAAGAGAGATGCGGGAGGGTCGTTTGCCCAAGATGCATGGTCACAAGACCGCCAGGACGCTCAAAGAGCAGCAAGAGTATTTGATCTCGTCCATTTCCAGCGTCGGGCCGACGGTAGCCAGGAACCTGCTCAAGCACTTCGGGTCAGTCGAGAAGATCATGACTGCTTCATCTGAGAAGCTACAAGAGGTAGAGCTGGTGGGGCCCAAGATTGCAGAGCGTATTCGTGAGCTGGTGGGCGGGGACTACAAAGGATAAGCGATCTCACCACTATCCTTTTCAATCGGCTGGTTTTGACCAACGAGTATATAATGTAGTTACACAGCTAAATGGGTGCTGCATATCGTCTAATCAATTGAGTTCGATGGGATGTTTTGTAGTAGGATCGATTCATGGAATCGATGCCAAAGGTAAGTGAATTAAATGGAGAGATACGGAAGCGGCAGCAGAGGCGGCTACAACAGTGGCCCGAGAGAGATGCATGATGCCACCTGCGCAGAGTGCGGAAAGACATGTCAAGTTCCCTTCAAGCCCGATGGGTCCAGGCCGGTGTACTGCAGCGATTGCTACCAGAAGCATAAGCCTGCCAGACCGCCCAGAAGATACTGATTACTTCGTGGGTACAAATATGGGTCAGGGTTGGTCAAGTTAACCCTGCGTAATATATTTTTCTTCAATATCGAGGCGGCAAAGCCTTTTATGGTATTTCCTTTAGGGATTTAATTCTAAACTGTAGTGTCGCGAATCATTCAATTCGGTCTCCAACCGATCCATGATCATTCCTATCAGCCTCCTTCCGGCAGCCTTGACCGGAATGCGATATCTTTCGCCTGTAGGTGCTTTTGCAATTTGTATCATAATCATATTGCATAGAATCATATACTAGTACATCTAATTGGGTTTCTTGGAGGGATAAAGATAATCAAGCCTTGGCCATATTTATTATCACTATTATTATTTTCTATTATGCAATCTACTTCTGGAATAGAAGTCGATTACTCTTTGAACGACCTAGATGTCAGTACTCAATACGATGTTGATGATTCTGTCTATGTTTACGAAGAGATCTGCGGCGACCCGCAGCTTACAACTATCCAGGATTATAGGGAAGTGTCTGGTGGTGGCAAAAAGGATTTGAAACAAGGATTCTCATCAGGCCGCTATGCCGCCACATCCGGCGTCAAAGCAGATTCGGGGTCGGTCGAGAGCAGTGCCACACTTACATCAACGTCTTTGAGCGCTACGCAGAGATCGAATATCGGTGGTTCTTTTGCACAGTCTTTACTGGCGGGATCGATGGGTTACTTAGGCGGCATTGCCTTCACCGGTCAATATGTAGGTGTCGCTTCTGGAATCTTGAGTACAGTACAGACCTTAAGCCTGGGCCAGAGCATCTATTCCACTCAGAATTTTCAGGCGAGCGGCAATTTCCCTCTGGCGGTAGGGTATGCATTGGTCGGTTTCGGTGGTTTGAACGGCAATGATGTCCAAGGCGCATTCATAGCGGCGGGGGCCTGCGAGGAGGGAAGCATCAGCGGATATATGGGTGCCGAGGTAATAAGAGTCCCTGATGCGCAATACGTAGACCCCGTTGCCTATGGGTCCAATATGGTGGCCCGAGGAGACAAAGCGGCAGGAATCATAGCTGGTGCTGGCAACTTAAATGAATTTTGGGCTCAAAATCAATTCGCGAATTTCAATGGACTTCTGGGGCAGGGCGCAATCACCGGGGCTGTGGGAATAGGTGAGGACAGTTTTGCCTCGGTGGATTATATTGAGGCCCGAACCGATGGGCATGAAACCTCGGCGTTCGAGGTGGATGCAAAGGCAAAAGGCGATGATGCAGCCATTGTTGCAGCCGGAGCAGGCAGCTTTAGCCGAAAAATCGGAATTGGAATTTATCCGACCCTGTTTTTCTATAATAAGATCTTTGACATGCAGGGTTCGATTGCCGGCGCAACTGCAATTGGCGATGATAGCAAAGCTAATGCGGACTTTATCGGTGCAATTACAGACGGAGAGAGAACTTCTGCTGGAGGAATCGACCTGCTGGCAAAGGGCGATGGATTCGCAGCCGTTGGTGCAGGAGCCGGCAGTTTCTACCGGAATCAGGGATTAATGCAAAGCCCATTCTTCTTTTACGCCGGTGACAACTTCGGCTTACAAGGCGCATTAGCCGGTGCAGCGGCAGGCGGCAAGAAGAGCGAGGCTTCAGCGCATTTCGTCCGTGCATTGACCGACGGCGAGACCACATTTGCCGAGGGCTATAAAACGCGGGCAAGCGGCGATGAGTTCGCAGGCCTCGGTGCCGGAGCCGGCAGTTTCTACATGGATCAGGAATTAATGCAAAGCCCATTCTTCGCCGGCAGCTTTGACAGCCTGGGCATAGAGGGCGCTATCGCCGGGGCTGCGGCGGCCGGCAAGAACAGCAGGGCGTCAGCTAATTACGTAGGCGCAACCAATTATGTAGACGCATTTACCGATGGCGAGACTACTTTTGCTAAGGGCTATAAGCTGCGGGCAAGCGGCGATGAGTTCGCAGGCCTCGGTGCCGGAGCCGGCAGTCTCTACATGGATCAGGAATTGATGCAAAGCCCGTTCATCTTTGCAGGCCTTGACAGCCTGGGAATACAGGGCGCATTAGCCGGGGCTGCGGCAGGCGGCAAGAAGAGCGAGGCTTCAGCAAATACCATTGTTGCATTGACCGATGGCGAGACTACTTTTGCCGAGGGCTATAAGCTGCGGGCAAGCGGCAATGAATTCGCAGGACTTGGGGCCGTAGCCGGCAGTCTCTACATGGATCAGGGATTAATGCATAGTCCACTCTTCTTCGGCAGCTTTGACAGCCTGGGCATACAGGGCGCATTAGCCGGTGCAGCGGCAGGCGGCAAGAAGAGCGAGGCATCAGCAAATTTCATCGGTGCATTGACCGACGGCGAAACCACGTTTGCAGAGGGCGATAAAACGCGGGCAAGCGGCAATGAATTCGCAGGTGTCTTGGCCGGGGCCGGCAGTCTCTACATGGATCATGGATTAATGCAAAGTCCACTCTTTGCCGGCAGCTTTGACAGCCTGGGCATAGAGGGCGCATTAGCCGGTGCAGCGGCAGGCGGCAAGAAGAGCGAGGCTTCAGCAAATATCATTGATGCATTGACCGACGGCGAAACCACGTTTGCCGAGGGCTATAACATGCGGGCAAGCGGCGATGAGTTCGCAGGACTTGGGGCCGTAGCCGGCAGTCTCTACATGGATCATGGATTAATGCAAAGTCCACTCTTTGCCGGCA
>CAZDLZ010000002.1:101844-119982 GCA_964506745.1 uncultured Methanotrichaceae archaeon
CAGCCTGGGCATAGAGGGCGCATTAGCCGGTGCAGCGGCAGGCGGCAAGAAGAGCAAGGCTTCTGCAGATTTCATCGGTGCATTGACCGACGGCGAGACTACTTTTGCCGAGGGCTATAACATGCGGGCACGCGGCGATAAATTTGCCGCAACCGGGGCAGGTGCTCTGAGCATCCGGAAGGGAGACTATAGCTTTAGTCCGGTTTGGCCTTATTACCAGGATACACAGGGCGCAATAGTTGGCGACATTGGTCTGGGAGAAGACAGCTTTGCTTCAGCAGATTATGTAGGGGCAGAGACCGATGGCGATCAAACTTCTGCAGTCGGCATAGGCCTGATGGCAGGAGGAAAGAGGTCAGCCCACGCAATTGCGGGAGCTGGTGAAGATATATATCTGGACAATGGTGTGCTGAAGATCGAACAGGGATCGGCAACGGGACTCAATGCCCTGGATAATGGTGCAGTTAGTGCAGCATTAATGTATGCTGGGACGGGAGATATTACGGAAAGCTACGGATTCGGGATGCAGGCGAGTGGTGATGAATCGGCGCTTGCTTATACCGCTTCGGGCGACAAGCTGACAGTCTGGGCTGATTTGATTAGAGTCAAAGACGGCACACTGGCCGGTCTGGGTGCAAAGGGTGCGATGAGCCGGGTCTATGCTGATCGTCTCTTCTCAAGCAAAGCAGGCCCTCTGTCAACATCTCACGGAATCAATCTCAATGCACATGGTGATGGGGCGATCGCTGCCAGTGCATCAGGCGAGAAGGTCGATCTCATGCCGGATAAGGCTGATGTGGATACCGGATCGCTGACGGGGGCTGCGGCAAATGGAGATGCCACTGTAATCTCGGCGGGTCTTGCTTCATTCAAGAGCCCTGTGTCAACACTCAGCACTGGAGAAATGCTCGAGGCATATAGCGACAAATCGGCAGTACTGGCCACAGGCAAAGGATCAAAGGTAACCATCAAAGCCGATGAAGACGAGGGCAGGGCCAGGGTCGATCAAGGCACAATCGCAGGAGTTGCCGCATACAAGAATGCCTGGGTCTCAGGCGATGAGCTGGCATCGGGCGACATAGATATTGATATTGGCACCCTGGTGATGGATGGCGAAGGATCGGTGGGCCAGGGCCTTTTAGGCATGGGAGAGAAGTCCGCATCCACAGCATCAGGAGCAGGTGACAGGGTCGTCATAAAAGCCGATAAGGACGAAGGCAAGGCCGAGGTCGATCAGGGGTCTATTGCGGGAGTCACGGCATACAAGAATGCCTTGGTTGGAAGCGGTCTCCTGGCCTCCGGCGAGATGCAGCTTGCCGTTGGACCGCAGGCGTTGGATGGCAAGGGATCGGTGGGCGAGGGCCTTTTAGGCTGGGGAGAGAAGTCCGCATCTGCGGCATCAGGAGCAGGTGACAGGGTCGTCATAAAAGCCGATAAGGACGAAGGCAAGGCCGAGGTCGATCAGGGATCGATCACGGGGCTCACTGCGTACAAGAATGCCTTGGTTGTAAGCGGTCTCCTGGCCTCCGGCGAGATACAACTTGACTTTGGATCGCCAGCGTTGGATGGCAAGGGATCGGTTGGCGAGGGCCTTTTGGGCTGGGGAGATAAGTCCGCCTCAAGTGCATCGGGTGTGGGCGAGAAGGTTGTCATCAAATCCAATGACGAGCTGGGCAGGGCCAAGGTAACAAATGGCGGCATTACAGGAATGGCTGCTCATGATGGCGCAGTGGTAGGCGCGGGTCTTATGGGATCGGCCGGCCTTACAGACGGCACCGTAGCAGGCTGGATTGGAGTTAATCCGAGCGCAACCGGCACGATGTCGGCTCTCGGAACCGGCTCTGGCTCAGAGGTCAATGTAGAAGCTGATGCTGCTATTGTAGAGACCACAAAAGGCTCTATTATAGGAATTACGGCATCCGGCGCAAACTCCATAACTTCGGCGGACAGCATTGGTGGCTATAAAACAGCACTCTTCCCAACGCTTGCTGCCACAAATGTCCTGGCTCAGGGTGATTCCGCTTCCGCGGCTTCAGCCATCAGTCTTCTTTCGACTGCCATCATTGAATCTGACAAGATTACTGTCAAGACCGGAAGCGTAGTGGGAATGGCAGCTGAAAACGGCGAGGTGACGGCAGATAGTCTTGACGTTAGCAGCCTGACTTCATCAAGTGGATTGGGGCTGAAAGCAAGTGGAGACAAATCAACTGCCATCGCCGCAGCAGGCAACGTAATTACCATTCAGCCGGATTCGTCAACGGTCACTTCACCAGTAATTGGCAGTGCTGCCATGGTCGGCCTTGGCGCGAGCGGAAGCAGTGAGGTGAGTGCATCAAGCCTTGAAGCCAGCAACGACGCAATTACCTTAACCGCAAAGGGTTCTGTGTTGCAGGCATCAGGACAGAACTATGCCATGATAGGGGTTGCAGCAAGTGGATCTATCACAGGGGGGTCACTTATAAGCTTCCTGCCTTCTTCTGGGGCAAGTCCTTACTACGGCATGACCATACCCCGGGGAGCTTATGGAGGTGGCAGAGCCAGCGGAGGGACTGTAACCATAGATAACACAGTCATGGCCAAAGCATCTGGAACAGACTATGTCATAGGTGGTCCAGGCGCAACTACCACAAACAAGGATTATGCGAACATCCAGGCAACAGGAACACAACCTGTGGTCTTTGCAGCCTATAGACCGAAGAGCATAATTAATCCAGATCCATCTGTGACGACTAAGACTGATGGCTTAACGCACCAGATATGGGCCTTTAAATCTGCAACAGACGGCAACAAGGAAGTGATCTAATGAAGCTATTACTACTAGTCGGGCTGCTCACGGCGGCCCTCATTTTCGCAGCTCAGGGTGCATCCTGGTCCGGAGCGGTGAAGACCAATTCTGATTCCTGGTCCATCTCCAGGGAGAGCAGCAACCTGAGCTTCACCTGCGAGCAGTCGGTACAGGGAACCATCTCGCCGGTCGAATACCGGTACGGAACCCTGAGCCCTTACCACTCTTTCTATGAGGATGTGTTGGTCAACGATGTAGGCGTAAAGGAGAGGACTTATGCCCAGCAAGGCTCCTTCAGCTCTGAGGAGCAGCTCATGCTCAAATCAAGCATCAACAACTCTGTGAACGCCACCATTTATAAGCCGGCAGGATCTGATGTCTACACCATTGACTTCTATGAGAAGTGGCCCGTGAGTCTCAACTACAGCAAGAGCATGAGCTACTCCGGCAAAGAGATCAACAACCGGGAGTTTGTGGGCAACAATCATGATTACGTGGGTGCCAACTTCCTTTACAACCATGAGTTCTCCAAGGAGCGAACCCTGAATATGAGCCTGATGAGGCTGAATGCTACCATCCTGGCAACAAATGAGTCTATCGACGTTGGCGAGGTCAAAGCCACCAGAGACACGCAATACAAGTTGCAGACGCACAGCACAGGCATTGCCAATTTCAAGTGGAGACAGGTTGATACAAACGATGAGGTTCTCAATGCCGGAGATGAGCGTTTTGTGGGTGACTTCGAAATTGTCAAGAACATGCACATGAGTTCACGCTTTGATAAAACTAAGAAGGAGGACTACTGGCTACCCTGCTGTTTCGGGGGATTCTTTGACATGAATCCACTCGATCAGAAGCCTCTCAAATCGGCCAAAGGGGTTTTTGACTGCAGTTGCTTCGACGTTCCTGCAAAGGCCCAGTTTCAGAGATGAAGGTTAAGATGCCCTTTTGGCTTCCCGGGCCAAAGGGCTGCGCTCTTTTTTTGCTCCCATTTATGAGATCAAGTCCCAGATTGTTCCATGCCATATAGGAATTGGAGTTCGCCTCGATGGCATTTTGATATGCTTTTGCAGCCTTCTGGTAGTCTCCCAGGTTATCGAGAGCTATGCCTTTGTTCATCCAGTAGCCCTCCATTTCATTCTGGGCAGAGGATGGAAACCCCAGAATGGCAAAGGCTAATAAAAGGTTCCTCGCTGTTTCGCGTGGGTAATAGAATTATCGAGTCCTCTGTGAGTCCTCCGTGCGCTCTGTGTCTCTGTGGTGGTAGTCCGTAAACCATTGGTTATAACCAGTGGCTAACGACGTCTTCACCACAGAGGCACAGAGTTCACAGAGGACGCACAGAGCGACTAACTAACAATTGGAAAAATATAGTAACCTGAGGTTAGCAACTGGATGTAGCGAAGAGCCTAATAAAATATACTCAGGGGCAGGGCAGGGATAAGAGAGATGCATTGCCGCTCTCCAGTGACATCCTCATATTCAAGTATCCTGAGTAGGCTCCGCTCATGACGTAGATGGGCACCGCGCTGGAGCCCTTTTGCACCCGTGCTCCCACTCTGGCCGTTCCCTCTACCTCGGAATGGATGCTGTAGACAGAGTTGTTGTCGGTCTGGCTGACTGAAGTATCTTTGATCAGTTCCACCAGACCGGAGTAGCTCTCCGAGTAGACCGATCCCACCTCATAATTCTTGGCGCAGAGTGCATTCTTGAGCTCGCTATTGGTTATTGGCGCATTGTATCTGGACGGTCTATTCTGGTAGACTCCCCATTCGTTCGACCAGATCTCATTGTAGCCATCATCAAAGCCGCCGTAGACCTGAGTATTAATCGTTCGGGACACGGTGCCGGTGCCTCTCGTTCCTATGACCAGCTTCTGTCCATTAAAACCGGCTTCCGACTGGTAGATGCGCATTTCGTCCGTGATCCCCTGGCTGTAGATCCAGGAATGCTCGGTGAGGTTTTGAGGCACTTTTTTTGCTGCAACATCAAAAATGCCAGTGCCGGCAATAAGAAATATGATCAACAATCCGAGCATCAACGATCCGGGCCACTCTCTCATCTGAACACCTCTGTCTCAGGAGACCATGGCCTGGCATTGAATATAAATCTGATCCCTATTTTCTCTTATTGCGTCCTCTCTGGTTGATATCTCTCAGGCGGGCTTCCAGAGATCTCTGCAGATCCAAAGAGGGGCCTGCCCCGTAATGGTCCAGCCGGGCGGCGATGGCCAGCTTTGCCGCCAGGGTCCGGGCCACACGTCCTCGCAGTTTTTTGGCAGATCCTATCACGGCAGGGTGGCGGAAGATGATGCCGTGCTTGGGAGAGGTAGCCTGGCCCCTGAGATGTTTGAAGAGAGACTTTTCCGCGCCCATGACCTGCACTCGACTGGAGGGCATCTTCGCCAGACGGGAGAGGCCGCCTGCTCTGGAGATGAGCCTTGCCGCCAGGACGGGGCCCGCCAGGGCGGAGAGATTGGGGGCCAGAGTCTGCACCGTGGTGGATACGTCCTCCTCAGTGGCCTTGCGGGACTCTCGCAGGCCCAGGATCGCTCTGGCCAGCGTGCCCATATTTTCGTCTTCTTTTAGCCCTTCCGCCAGATCCTTTCCATGAACAATCTCCTGGCTGTGCAGGCGGGACCACTCGTAAAGCCTCTCGTCCAGCAGATTGATCGCCTGGGATAAATTATCCAGGGCTTCCATGGCCTGGAGCAGATCCTGCTCAACGCTGCTGCCTTCCAGAATGCTTCGACGCACCAGGCCCAGGGCCGCCTCCCTAATCAGGCGGTTATATTCTGCGTCGTCGGCAGCAAAGCCGCTGGCTTTGGCCAGGGCGCGCAGATCGGCCTGGGGAAGAGGAAAGGCGCTGGCCAGCTCCAGCTGGGACTTATGCATTCCGTCCGGCTCTTCTGGGTCAAGCATGGGCTCGGTCAGCAAACATCCTGTCTTCGTGTCCACTCTTCCAAACCAGGTCAAAAGCTCCATTTGCTAATACTTCTGCCCGATCTGGAATAGATTACTTTCGCCCCGCACAGATTCAGTTTAAATACTTCCGGGCCCAAGTTATTGTCACCTCTCGAAAAAAAAATTAGGGGGCTGAATTGTCTATGAAAGAACTGGTTGATCAGATAAAAGCCCGTCTCAGGGATCAGAAGATCGATGTCTCTGATGAGGATATCGAATCTCGTCTAAAGAAGCTCATCGTGGATTTTCGCGTGCCTGAAGGCGAGGCGAGAAGATCGGTTTTGAATTATTTCTTCAAAGAGCACGGTATAGTGCCCCAGGTCAGGGCTGGTTCGGATAAGGTCAAGATCTCCGATATCAAGGAGGCCGGCCAATGGGTGGATTTGGAGGTCAAAGTTTTGGATCTCTGGGAGCCGGCAGCCGAGACCATCTCTCAGACTGGACTATTGGGCGATGCAACCGGGTCCCTGAAATTTGTGAAGTGGACCAAGTCCGAGTTGCCCAACCTGGAGCTTGGCCGAAGCTATCTTTTAAAAAAGTTGGTCACGGATGAGTTTCAGGGCAGGTTTTCCGTAAAACTGAACCGGACCAGCCAGATCGAGCCGTTAGATATCGATGTGGAAGCAAAACCTGCCAGCAAAGCCGCGCAGCAGGTAACGGTGGCGGAGATCAATGAGCCTGGTCTATGGGTTGATCTGAGGGTCAAGGTGGCACAGCTCTGGGAGACGAACAGCGATGCCATCTCCCAGTCGGGACTGGTAGGCGATGAGACTGGCGCCATAAAATTTGTTAAGTGGGCCAAAGCCGAATTGCCGGACCTGGTGGACGGCAAGAGCTACCTTCTAAAAAACCTGGTGACGGATGAGTTTCAGGGCAGGTTTTCCGTAAAACTGAATCGAACCAGCCAGATCGAGCCGTTAGATGTCGATGTGGAGATAGGCTCCATCGCCGCGGAGTTCTCAGGCGCCCTGGTGGATGTGCAGAAGGGCTCCGGGTTAATCAAGCGCTGTCCGGTTTGCAAGCGCTCTTTGGCCAAGGGTGTCTGCAGTGAGCACGGTAAGGTGGACGGCACCTATGATCTGCGCATTAAGGCGGTGCTGGACGATGGCCGGCGGGTGCAGGATATGCTCGTCAACCGGGAGACCACGGAGAGGCTGATAAATCTCACATTGGAAGAGGCCAAGCAGATGGCCATGGAGGCGCTCGATCATGAGGTAGTGCACTCGCTGATCGAGAGTAAACTGATGGGAAGATACTATTCCATAACCGGTCCCAGGATTGATCGCTATCTTCTGGTGGAAAGCATTAAAGAAATCCCGGCGGTATCGGTAACGCAAGTAGATGAGCTGATAGCTGCAACGCAGGAGGCATAAAAATGGCAGGATTTTCACGGGAAGTGGCAAAAAGGATCTTCGCCGAGGAGCTGAAGAACTCTAACTACTCCTTCCGCGACGGAGAGGATCAGCATCAGTATGCACCTTCGTATCTTCTCACCCCCACGGGTGCTAAATGTAACCGCGTTTTCGTGGTAGGCACCATCACTGAGAAGGATGACATCGGCAGCGACACGGAGTACTGGCGGGGAAGGGTGGTAGATCCCACAGGCAGCATACTGATCTATGCCGGTCAGTACCAGCCGGAGGCGGCTCAGATACTCGCCTGCATGGAGACGCCCTCCTATGTAGCCGTGGTGGGCAAACCCAATCTCTACCAGACAGATGATGGAAACATCATCATATCTCTGCGCGCTGAATCCATTCAGAGAGTGGACGAGAATACAAGAAACCGGTGGATAATCGACACCGCCCGCTGTACCCTGGAGAGACTGGAGGCTCTGAAGAATGCCAGCCCGATCCCGGTATCCAGCGATTTCGCCACAGCAGATAATGTGCCTGCTTCCGCTTCTTCGTCCACTCCGGCCCAGGACGTCGATAGAGCTCTGCAGCATTACCACACCGACATCGAGCACTTCCGGCAGATGGTTCTTCGCGCGCTCTCCTCTTTGAGGGCAGACCTGGACAAGAACGACACACCATTGGACACAACTGCCGCTAAGAGTGCGGTTGCCAAGAGCGGGGATAAGACCGCTACTGTGCCAGCCGCGCCGGATGAGGTGCCATCTTCTCGAAAAAGCAAGACCAAGAAGAGTGAGCCCAACAATACCTGGCCTGCGTTGGAAGATGAGGAAGAGGTAGAGACCATTAACTTCGCCAAGAAGAGCTGAAAAGTTTTAAATAATGTATGCAGGCTCTTACAACATGGGAGAATCAATATGGTAATTGGAGTAACGATGGTAAAGGTGGTGCCGGGACAGGAAAAGACCGTCTACAATGCCTTACAGGAAATCGATGGCATTAAGGATGTCTACCATGTCTTCGGCGAATTCGACTTCGTAGTCATCATCGAGGTTGAAGGCCTGAGTATGTTGAACAAGCTCGTGGACGTCATTCGTGAGATCGACAACGTAACCGCCACCCAGACAGTAGTCGGGGCCGAACTCTAGCCCCTTTTCCCCTTTTTATGGAGATTGCCGAGGAGCTGGCCAAGCATCAAAAGGCCATTTCCGTAGCTGAATTTTTTGAGAAGAACCGTCAGATCCTGGGATTCGACTCCGCTCCGCGGGCGCTCATCACCTGTGTGAAGGAGGCTGTAGATAATTCCCTGGATGCCTGCGAAGATGCCGGGATACTGCCGGATATTTTTGTGCAGATTAAGAAGAGCGGCGAATACTATCAGGTTATTATCGAGGATAACGGGCCGGGAATTGTGCAAGAGGAGATTCCGCGCGTCTTTGCCAAATTGCTCTATGGATCTCGTTTTCATACTCTGCGCCAAAGCCGGGGCCAGCAAGGGATAGGCATATCCGCGGCGGTGCTTTATTCTCAGCTCACCAGCGGACGGCCCACCAAGGTCATCTCTAAGATCGCACCTGATAGACCTGCTCGTTACTGTGAGCTCTTAATAAATACGGCCAAGAACGAGCCAGAGATTCTGAGATCTGAGGATATGGACTGGGAACGCCCCAAAGGCACGCGCGTGGAGCTGGAGATGGAGGGCACCTATGTGCGTGGTCGCCGTCAGTCGGTCTATGGCTCGCTGAAGAGCACAGCCATTGTCAATCCCCATGCGCGCTTGACCCTGGTGGAGCCGGAGGGCAATGTGGAGGTCTTCGAGAGGGTCACGCAGAGTCTGCCCAAGAAAGCCTATGCGATTTCACCACATCCGGACGGAATTGAGCTTGGCGAGCTGATCAAACTTTTGCGCTATACCGACAAAAAGAAGCTGCGCGTCTTTTTAAAAGAAACCTTTTCTTCCATAGGCGCAATCTCTGCTCAGGAGCTGTGCAAGCGTGCGGGCCTGGACCCGGAAGAAGTCCCCACCGGCCTGGATCATGATGCTGCATCTCGCCTGCATTGCGCCTTCAAACAGATCAAGGTCAAGTCTCCTCCCGTGGACTGCCTGTCTCCCATCGGCGAGGAGCTGATCAAAGCTGGCCTCGAGAAGGAGTTTCGGCTGGACTATATCGCCACCACGGTTCGGCCCGTATCTGTCTATTCAGGCAATCCCTTCCTGGTCGAGGTGGGACTGGGATACGGAGGAGAGCTGGAGAAGGAGGGCCGCATTGAACTCTTGCGCTTTGCCAACCGCGTTCCACTCGTCTATCAGCAGGGTGCCTGCGCCATAACTCATGCTGTGGAGAGCGTCTCCTGGAAGAACTACTCACTGGGCCAGCCCGCGGGAAGCGGCGTGCCCGCCGGCCCGGCGGTGCTGCTGGTTCATATCGCCTCCACCAACATTCCCTTCACTTCAGAGAGCAAAGATGCCGTCGCCGATATGCCGGAGATTTTGGGAGAAATTGATCTGGGGCTGAAAGAGGTAGCAAGAAAGCTGCGCCGCTACCTGGGCCGGCAGAGCCTTCTAACGGAGAGGAGGGAGAAGGAGGAGATCATAAGAAAGATCCTGCCGCGCATAGCCCAGAAGCTCTCCGACGTTCTGGAAAAGGATCTGCCTGATATCGGACCGGTGGTTGCCAAGATCATGGGCAATCTTCTCGTCTTCCGGAAGATCGAGAGGAATAACGGACAGCTATGCGTTAAAATCCTGGTAGAAAATCACAGCGAACAGCTCAGGTCCTTTAAACTGCATGAGGTGCTGGCTGTGCAGGCTGACAGCGTCTTGCCTGCCGCCAAAGTCATCTCCCTGGGAGACGGCTACGACTATCACTGGAAGCTCGCAATCGCACCGGGCCAGGCTACCACCCTGTGCTACTGCATCACGGCGGAAGGCGTGGCTCTAAAAGAGCCGGTTATTGAGGGTCTGGATGCGGAAATCGTCACAGGGGCCAGGGTGATCTAGCCAATGGAAAAATCCGACGAGATTATAAAAAAAGCGGAAAAATCAAAAATAGCTCAGGAGAATCTTCTAGGACTTGCGAGCCATCTTTACAATCAGTTCCAGCAGGGCATAGTGCCTCACATCTCCCTGCCTTCCCGAACCAAAGCAAACATCGAGTTTTCCGCCAAAGGAGATGTCTGGGTTTATGGAGATCAAGAGACGACACGCAGCGTCAAGACCGTGCGCGGAGCCAAGACACTGCTTAAAACGGTCCACCTGGCTGAGCTTCTTATCAAAGAGCATCTCAAGAACAATCGCGGCTCGACTTTGAGAGAGATCTATTACATCTCCGAGAACTGGGATATCGCCAAATTCCATGAGCAGGCGGAGAGTGACCGGCTTATCGAGGATCTGGAGATAGTCACTTCACTGCACCGGGAGGACTTTCACGTCCGGCCGGAGGAAGATGGTGCGGCCGTCTTCGGCCCGCTGCGCCTCAAAGAGCAGACCCGCCGAGGCGAGCGGGAGATGCACTGCCAGGAGGATGTGGGCGAGGCCGGCTACCAGATACCCTTCAACGTGGATAATATCGAATTTTTGAGCCACGATGCAAAAATGGTCATGGCCATTGAGACGGGCGGAATGTACGCCCGGCTGATCGAGAATGGATTTGATGAGGAGTACAATGCCATCCTGGTTCATATCAAAGGTCAGCCGGCAAGGTCCACGCGCCGTATCATAAAGAGGCTGAATGCGGAGCTGAACATTCCTGTGGTGGTCTTCACTGATGGCGATCCCTGGTCCTATCGCATCTATGCCAGCATCGCTTACGGGGCCATCAAGAGCGCTCACCTCTCCGAGCACCTGGTAACTCCAGGGGCGCGTTTCCTGGGAGTGCAGCCCAGCGACATCGTGGACTACAATCTCTCAACAGACAAGCTGACCGATAAGGACATGCAGGCCCTGCATAGCGAGCTGACCGACCCCCGGTTTAATACTCCCTACTGGGAAAAGCAGATCCGCCTGCAACTGGACCTCAAGAAGAAGGCCGAGCAACAGGCCTTTGCCGGCAAGGGCCTGGATTATGTGACCAGGACCTACCTGCCGGAGAGGCTTACCGAGATGGGGATAATTTGAGTTTGATCATCGATTTTCATACTCACATCTATCCGCAACGTGTGGCGTCCAAGATCCTGCCTGCCGCCAAAAGAAAGCTGAAGGTGGCAGTGCCGGGCAGCGGCGCGCCCGAAGATCTGCGCCACATGATGCAGGCGGCAGGAATAGACGGATCGGTGCTCTTGCCCCTGGCTAAAGGCCGGGAGGATGTCTCCAGCCTCAACGACTGGATCCTGTCCGTGTCCAGAGAGAGCAGGGAGATGACAGCCTTTGGCGCTGTGCATCCTTTCATGCAAAACCTGGAGGATGAGCTGGATCGCCTGGCCGACAGGGACGTCAAGGGAGTAAAGATGATGCCGCTCTTGCAGGAGGTATACCCCGATGATCCACGCTGTGGCAGGCTTTTCGAGGGATTGATCGAGAGAAATATGATCCTGGTGTCTCATGCAGGTCGCGATCCACTCGATCGGCAGGAGATCTTTGGCACGCCGGATCGCTTTGCCAGGACCATTGAATGCTATCCCGACCTGCGAGTGGTGCTGGCTCACCTGGGGGGCCTAAGAATGTGGGATGACGTCCGGCGTTACCTTCTGCCCGCCGGTGGAAATGTCTATTTCGATACGGCTTATGTCTCCTTTTATATGGGCCGGGAAGAGATGGGAGAGTTGATAAGAGATATCGGACCGGAGAGGGTCATCTTCGGCAGTGATTACCCCTGGGAGGAGCCGGGAAGGGCGGCGGAGATAATTGAGGGCCTGGGACTAAGTGTTGCGGATGAGCAGGCAGTTTTAGGCAAGAATGCGGCCAAGCTCCTTGGTAGGAATATGTACTAAAGAAATTGGTCCAAAGGTTTATACTTCTTTACAATAGATGTGCAGATCCATGAAACGCGATCTTCTCAACATTTTAGCCTGTCCGCTATGTAAAGGAGACCTCACATTAGAGGTGTTCGAAGAGAACGATAAGGAGATAGTGACGGGCAAGCTCTGCTGTCAGGCCTGTAAGGAGTGCTATCCTATTGAAGACTGCATTCCCAATATGCTTCCGCCCGATCTGAGGGATTAGTCTATGGTCATGGCTTAGTCTTGGATTTGAATAGCTATCGGACACGCAGAAGAAAAAGAAGCTTTACTAGCAAAATATTTATATAATATTATGTGATATGGGGGTAGGGGAGTTTTGGCATTGGATCATGTTGTTCACATCAACAATGGCAGTGGGGCGGCCAAGCCCATAGTTCTTCGTCTTCTTCCCGGCGAGGAGACCATATTCAATCTCAAAATCCTCAATCACGGGGAGCCTTCTAATATTTCTCTGCTGGCCAGCAATCCTGTCTTAAAGGCGGTGCGTTTGAAGAAGCCGGATCACTATGTGGTCCTGGAAGAGATCATACCTGTACTGGCCAGAATGCCGGCCAACAAGAAGCGTCTGGATGGCGAGATTCTTCTCACTGGCAATGGCGGACAAAGCCGGGTGCCCATAACTCTGCTGCGCGATTCGGAAGATCCGGGCGACGATCTGGAAGACCCCGGCATGCAGGGGGACGAGGAATTGAAGGACGATGACGTTGATGAAGAAGACGAAGATGCTGATCTTGCCCGGAGAAGAGACGGAGAAGACAGAGAAGAGAGCGAAGATGAGGACGAGGATGATGATGAAGAGGGCGACATAGAGAAGGAGAAAGAGCCACGGCGCATAGCATTCTCTCGCGATAAAGATCTGCAGAGATACCGATCTGCCACCCGTCAGCAAAGAGCCGGCGGAATAGAACGAAGCGAAGAGAAGCGCGGCCAAAAGCCGGTAGGAAGCGATGATCATAATGATAATAATAGCCGCGTGGAAACTCGCTTTAGGGCTCGTATTGATGATCGTTTTGTAGACCCCAGCAATAGGCAGGACGAAGGTCCGCGTTTCGTCCCCAGGAAGGTACCTTTGGGGAGATCGGAAGAGAATACGGAAGAGTGGAAGGAAGAGAGGACGGAAGAGAAGCAAAGGTTCAACTCCGGCTATGAGGAGGACCGCTACCAGGGCCTGCGACAGGAACCGGACAGCGAGAGCCGGGAGATTCCCGCTTCTGCAGCCGAGAGGGAGCAAAGATCCGAGGAAAGAGCCCCTGAAGAGCCGGAGGTGTATGTCGAACGGGATGATGGGCCCGAGGACATCTATCTGGACCGATTGGGCAATTTGGGGGCACTGGGCGCACACAAGGTCATCCCTGTGGCCCTCTTCCTGGCGTTGGTTACCGTTTTGGTTTTGACGTTCATTACACAGAGCATTCCCGAGTTTCCTGGAGCATTAGCCTCGTCCATCCTGATCGTCACCCTTATCATATACGGAGCGGCTACGCTCCTCAAGGCGTGAGATGTAATTTATGAGATATATTGTGGTCACAGGCGGGGTTATGAGCGGCCTTGGCAAGGGCATCACTGCGGCGTCTATCGGCAGGCTGCTCATGAACAGAGGCTATAAGGTTACAGCCATCAAAATTGATCCTTACATCAACATTGATGCCGGGCTCATGAGCCCGTTTCAGCATGGTGAGGTTTATGTCCTCCGGGACGGAGGCGAGGTGGATCTGGACCTCGGCAACTACGAACGCTTTTTAGATGTGGAACTTACCCGCGACCACAACATCACCACCGGCAAGGTTTACAGCACAGTCATAGAAAAAGAGCGCAGAGGCGAGTATCTGGGCAAGACGGTGCAGATCATCCCCCACATCACCGAGGAGATCAAGAGGCGCATCCGCCAGGTCTCCCGGGACGGAGGCTGCGAGATCTGTCTGATTGAGGTCGGAGGGACCGTCGGCGACATCGAATCCATGCCTTTCCTGGAGGCCATGCGCCAGCTCAAGTATGAAGAGACCGGCAACATCTTCTTCGTGCATGTCACCCTCGCTCCTTCCACCATAGACGGCGAGCAGAAGACCAAGCCCACCCAGCATAGCGTGAAAGAGATGCGCCAGCTCGGTCTGCAGCCGGACATGATAGTAGTAAGATGCGAGCGTCCTCTCCTGGAGGAGACCAAGCACAAGATAGCCCACTTTTGCGATGTTCCCATGGAGGCTGTGATCAGCGCCCACAATGCCGACGACATTTATCGGGTGCCCTTGCAGATGGAGGCGGAGGGGCTGGCCAGGTACATCATGAAGGCCATGCGGCTCTTTCCCCTGGAAGAGAGGAAGGACTGGGACGAGTTCGTGCAGAAGATGGACGCTGTAGAGGGCTGTGTCAAGGTAGCCATTGTGGGCAAATATACAGTCGGCTCGCAGTGTGCTGACCCGATGGAGGATGCTTACCTCTCCATTCGGGAAGCGCTCAAGCACGCCGGCATTGAGGCCGGGGTTAAGATCGATGTGAATTGGATTGATGCCGAGGAGCTGGAGCACGGCTCTGCTGATCTCATCCTAAGAGAGGCGGACGGCATCCTGGTTCCGGGCGGCTTTGGATCAAGGGGCACGGAGGGCAAGATGAAGGCCGTGCAGTACGCCAGGGAGATGAAGGTTCCATACCTTGGAATATGCTTCGGAATGCAGCTTGCCGTCATCGATTACGCCCGCAACGTCTGCGGCCTGCAAAGCGCCAGCAGCACGGAGTTCGGGGCCACGCCTAACCCAGTAATCGCTCTACTGCCCGAGCAGGAGAAGATCAGGCACATGGGCGCGACGATGAGGCTGGGCAACTATCCGGCTCACCTGAAAGAGGGCAGCCTGGCGCACAGGATTTACGGGACAGACGAGATCGTGGAGAGGCACCGGCACCGCTATGAGGTCAATCCCGCTTACATCGCCCAGATTGAGGAGAAGGGCATGATCTTCTCGGGCACCAACGGGGATCTGATGGAGATCTGCGAGATACCCGGGCATCCGTTCTTCTTTGCGTCGCAGTTCCACCCGGAGATGAAGTCGAGGCCGGGCAGGCCGTCGCCGCCGTTCCTGGCTTTTGTGGAAGCGATGAAGGGGAAGAAAGGATGAATATATTCAGATTCAGACTAACTTTTTTTTAATCGTCTCTATCAGGGTGCCCCGCTTCTCAGGCATAAACACAGAGGACGGCGTTATGTTGCTATCGTCCAGCATTCCACCCAGCATGGCCTACGATTAGATTCTGGTCCTCCAGATTGAGCTATTGAGGTAACAGCCAACGATTTGCTAAGATATATGCAACTAGAAAGAGAAGCATTGCAGAGAGGATAAACTGGAATAATGCCGCGCAACTGCATTGTCTTCGTTTCAATTCTCCAGATCTTTGACTTAGTACATTGGTGATACTGAAATAATAGCAATCATAGATGCGATTCATGAGAGATGAATTTTCCTCAACATTATTTGCCGGACCAGTTAAGCACCTCCTTATAAGATAGAATAGTGGAAATACAAATAAATTTAAGATAAAAAATATCGAGAAAACATTTATTACACCATCCATGGTGCTCCACCGAATAATATATTTATTAAAATAAAAAAATAATTTTAAAATAAAACCCTCTGGTGGTTTGGAAAAATTATCATTAAATTCTTGATATAATTTGCCATAAAATTTATCTTGATCTGTTAGTTGTACCAGAACCTGTTTAAAAGTCTTCTCAGATAAATTTTTGGTATCTATATATTTTTCATCAATATTTACTTTGTCAATATCAATATCATCTCCCCTGATGATTACATGAGAATCATTGGAAAAGCCTGTATTATTAAAATTTGCGTTAATAATTCCGTTTGGTCCTGAAAAAATGATATACCCATTGATTTTTGCATTATCAAAAGACGCTATTTTCTTTAATATTGGTGCATAAAAAGAGAGATTGTCGTTAAAAACAGTCCTGTCAAAACTTAAGATATCACTATCCTCTCCCTTGAATATTACGTCGTTGAAATTAGCTTCTTGTTTAAATATCGAATCATCGAATATCATCCCGTTATTAAAATGGGTTTTATTAAATTCAACAGCACCAAAGAATTTTGCATTATTAAATTTTGAATTGCCATTGAAATCTGTAATGCTAAAATCTACTCCTTTTTGAAAGGTAGTTAAGTCAAAAACTGCATTAGAAATAACAAATTTGTTAAAAGATACTTCTTCAGAAAAATTGCAGTTTTTAAAATTAGCTTTAGTCCCAATGTTCACATTATTAAAATCAACGCTGGAATTAAATCCAGAATTTTCAAACTCTGCAGAATTTACAATGTTGACATCATTAAAATGTACACTTGAATTAAATGTTGAATTTATAAATTTTACATCATTTTTAAAATCCATCTTCTCAAATTTAACAGTTGAATTAAATTTTGTGCCACAAAGATTTAAATCGTTTTCCATCGTGCCCCTGCATAATTTAAATTTCCCATTGACCCGAGAGTTTGTTATTGTCAAGTGATTTAAAGAAGGTTCCGAAATAATTAAATCGTTTTCTATTATAATGTGATCATTTTCATATACGCCGTTTTCTTTTATTTCCTCCAGAACTTCTTTTGCTTGAATCGGTTTAGGTTCATCAGCCTCAGCACATGGGACACTATTAAATAGAATTAAGCATATTAATAAAAAATTTATAAATTTTGTGAGTTTTTTTTTATTAAATTCATACCACATAAAATGTAAATATGCTAACAAACTATAAATATTTTGCTAAATGCTAAATGTTTAAGAATATGTAGTGTCTCGAATCTTTGGCATTTATATACTATACGATTCTTTTTTAATCTACCTTGTTGCATTAAAATCGCTCTCCATTCTAGACAGGAATAAATTCACCTTGCGTCCGTTTGGTAATCTTGACTAAATCCCGCCCTCCTGGATTTCGGGGCTGCAAAGGCCCGGCCCCACTTATCGACCACCGACGGCAGGCCCTCCGAGCGGCACCGAGCGGGCAGCACTTCCCCAGGCAATGGCCTGACCCCGCCCCTCTCCTGCCCTCACTGGCTCGTCACCGCCGCCTAACTGCCCCGTCCCAGGCAGGCGCCCGCGGGTGGGCATCCTCGACCGGAAACAGGAGATATGCCAATCACAAACTCCAGACCACTATTCCATCCACTCGCTCAAAATCCCGATCTCTGCTGGCAATATCCTTGATATGGGCACGCTTCATTGCAGATAGATGAAGGGCATCGAAAGACATGGCTCTTCGCTATTACGTGTTGGTAACGTTTTAATTCTATCTTTCTTGCATCCTTTTCAGCTTGGCACGAGATACTGTTTCACGCGAAGGCGCGAAGCCGCGAAGTTCAGATGAAAAAAATGCCTGACCATATTTGATCTATTACTCTTTTTCGTCCAATGCACGCGATCGCGTTTACTGGCCTTCGCGTCTTCGCGGCTTCGCGTGAGAAATCGATTCGTTTTCTGCGAGATCAACCGGCCTACTTTCGCCAGGCAAAAGCCACCCCATCCAAAGATCTGCCGATTCATTCCTTACTCGGAATTGAAGAAGGAGGTCGAGCAGATCGGGAACAGAATGCGTTACATGAAACCAGAATTTATCTCAGAAATTGCGGAAAGCTGTGAGCCCGACTACACATAATTTGTCTGCTGTGCTTCTGGCTCCGCCACCCATTTAAACCGTGCTCCAATCCTCTGCCCCCTAGGTTTCCAGGGTTCCAAAGGCCCAGCGCCCTTGCCCTCGCAGAGGTGCCTGGCCCTCGGGTTGTCCCGGACCGGCGGCGATCCCCAGGCAAGGGCCCGACCGCGCCCTTCCCCCGCGCCCCGGATTTCCGCCGCAAAGCTGCCCCGCCTCCCCAGGCACGCACCCGCATGCCGGCGCGCAATTCCGCTGGAGCTTATCGCAGCCAATCATCAGATTCAATAATCTCCTCGATCAGTTTTTGATCATCTAATTGGATCGACCAAGACAAAGACGGGGCTAAAAATCGAGGCACGATTAGATAATTGGGTTCCTCGCTGTTTCGCGTGGGTAATGGAATAATCGAGTCCTCTGTGAGTC
>CAZDLZ010000003.1:0-111864 GCA_964506745.1 uncultured Methanotrichaceae archaeon
ACAACTGGAAAAACATAGTAACCTGAGGTTAGCAACTGGATGTAGCGAAGAGCCGTATTACTGAATGCAGTCCCGGCCGGATAGATGAGTTGATATACAAAGTTGATGCTCTTGCCCAGGAAATTAGCGAAATGACCGCAATGCTCAAAGATATAAAAGAGACCGTTGAAAAAGATATAAGTAATCCCAGAGTCATTTTTGTGGAAGAGATGGATAAAAAAACCGCAAAGCAAAAGGTTCTGGACTTCATGAGGTCTCACAAAACCTCAGATATCGCCGAACTGCATGAAAATATAAAGTGCGACATATCGATACTCATTGAGATCATTGATGAGCTTTGCAAAGAAGGAAAGATTGCAGACAGAGATTAAATGCCGATTTCCAGAAATTTGAACGACAGCGTTTCCGGGGCTAAATTGTATTGCGTCTTTGAGAGAAGCAGCAAACCGGCAAAAGTCTCTACAACCGGAAGACATAACGCACAGCAGATTACATTAGAAGGAAATCCAGCAGTAGCAACGATCCGAAAGACTCTAAGATACGTTCAAGGATAAAAGCCAAACCAATCTAATATCGCTATTTTATCTCCTTCACCATCCCAGCGGACGAGCGCGCCCGCCCCAGGCCCGCCAGCAGCCCTACATCGGTGAGAGAAATTCGCGGAAATCACAGGCCCCCTGGCAAGGCCTGCCCAAGGACGGGGTGGGCAACTTCCGTCGCCTGGGAGGAGCGTTCGGATGTGGTGCACGATCTGCTGGCGGGACTGACAAAGAGAATGCTGGAGATGAACAAACAAAAGTTAGCCGGGAGATCAAGGGCTACTTGGAGCAAGAGCGGAGGACTTCAGCCTGAAACCGTAGCTCGCAGAGCTACTACGAGCACGATTACGTCAGGATATCCATTATCTTTTTCAGAGCCTCATTGATTTTATCTGATTTTATGTGGCCCGCTTTATATAAAATTATCTTGCAGTCCGCGGTAAATATCCTATTAGGCCTTATGTTGCTTATTTTCCGGAGGGACCCTTCTTCGAAGTCGGATTCATTTATGGGAACCGCATATATATCCGTGAATTGCCGGCTCGTTATCTGGCAGAGAATTACATCCTCTCCGTCGAGCTGTGCCAGTACCAGGGCAGGACGCCTTTTTGCCTCAGTCAAATCTGAGAATGGAAAAGGTACTACGACAACATCTCCTTTCACAAATCTTTCCAAGATTCATCCTCCTCTGGGCTTAGCCATTCCTTTGCGAGCACGGATTCACTTAATATTGCAGTCTCCATTCTTTTCTTTGATGCTTTTCCCTTCAAAAAATGAATAAAATCGAGTATCTCTTCCAGATAAGGCTCAGGGAAAACTTCAATCTCCTTTTGAATCAATTCCTTTGTTTCCATATCAATAATACTATCTAATGAAGAAAGGTAAAATACTTTTTTGTAGCGGATATTCCATTCGCACCGCTACCGCCACCACAATCGCCAGAGCGCGCCCGCCCCAGGCCCGCCAGATGCTTTGGGGTGAAAGCAAAATGGCCTGACAATAGTGGAACCTGAATCATTCAGATATTTATCTATAAAACACTATTAATAAAGAAGAGACGCCCGGGCACAATCCCGTCGTCTATCCGCCCTTTGCAGGCTCATCCACCTCGCAGGCGGCGATCTTCTCGGCAAGTTTGGCCAGCACGTCCTTTCTCATGCCGCCCACGAACTTGATCGAACCGACGACCAAGTGGCCGCCTCCGGAGACGCCGCCATTGGGAATCTCCTCCATCAGCTCTTTTACCATTCTAGGAATGTTCATCTTTACAGCCTTGCTGCGCAGCACGGCAAAGTCCGGACCGTAGCCGATAGTGACAACCGGCTTTCCGGCATACTTCTTGCAGAGTCGATCGTGCACCTCGCCTGAGGTCTTGCCGGGCGGTGGGAAGGTGAACTTATGGGCGAAGTTCTCCACATCCAGCACATTCATGATAATGCCGTTGGGCAGTTTTGTGCTCTTCACATTGCCCATGCTGGCCCGCAGTTGCTCGTCAATGGCGGCATTGGCCTGCTCACATAAAAGCTCCACAATTCTCTGGTGCCGGTCCAGCCTGCCCAGGCATAATATGTCGTTTATCAGCCCCCGCCCATCATTGAAACGCTGCCAAAATGCCTCGTAGTCCAGGGCCAGAGCGATCTTCTTGAGATCCTCCCGGCTGTACCTGTCCTCGACCAGATTTATGTAGGCTGTCGCCTCCGGCGCTTCGCTTCGATCACCCACTGCCGAAACTGCCGGGAAGTGCTTGATCTTGCTTTCCACCGGGGGATAGATCATGCGGGCGATCTCAGTGGCCAGCATCCCCGTAGTCAGCCCGAAGTCGCCGCCCTGATGGGCCGGATTGACGTGAGCGATGAGAAATTGGTCCACAATCTTGTGGGGATGATGGTGATCGACAACCAGCATATCCATGCCATAGACCTGGGCCTGACGCATGGCCGGAACATCTTCTTCTGTGGAGCCGTTATCCATCAAAACGATGAGCGGCATCTTCTGGCCGTGCCGGGTCTGATCCTCCAGTGCATAGGTAAGATCCTTGGTCACATCCTCCAGCTCGTAAAAGGGCGCTTTGCTGGGGGCGCGCCGGTAGTTGTGGTACTCGGCATCGGGCCCGCCTACCTCCGTGATGAGCGGCAAGATTGCCATCTCGATGGCTACTGCCGCGGTAATGCCGTCTGCATCGGCATGATGACGCACTACAATGGGCTGGGACTTGAGCACTGCCCGGCGAATCTCCTTGGCCACCTGCTTCATGGCCGGCAAGAGCCTGGTCATGATATCGCTCTTCACCAGAAACTCGGTCTCCGATGGCTCAGCGCGCCGGTCAATTGCCTGTTCAATTAGTTCCTTGACGCAGGAAGCCTCTTTGCCCCAGAGGCGCTTCATGGACTTTATCTCGACTTGAACCTGATTGTTGCGCAGGCTTACCTCGCCGATGACCCGCACCATCATCTCGCTATCGATATCGGCGTGGGCCCGCACACCTGCCCGCTCAAAGGCGGCACAAAAGACCAGCCCGGAGTCGTCCGCGATGGTGAAGATGGTTGGCCCCCCCGTCTGCTTGACCTGGATGACCTCTCCTTTGATCATGATCTGCTTTCCCACCAGCTTTTGCAGATCTGTGGTCTTGGATGTAGGAAGCTCCTTTTCCACCTCGACAGTGTTGTACTCCTTCAACTCGACAGGCTCCAGCTCGATGTTGCCGTTAGCAAGAATATTGCGCACCGCGACGAAGATGATGTCGCCCACCTCTGGCTTGCTCTTCAGGTATTTGTTGTGGGCGAGCCCCCTCACGCTCTCGGATAGATCCACAAAGGCCCCAAAGCTGGCCAGGCCATTGACCTTTCCCTGATAAATCTCGCCTATAACGATATCTCTTATATCACAGGCAGGATCCAGAATATGTACGAGCGGCTTTTTGGCACAACGCTCGCATAGCTCTTTTTTAGTGGTGAGCCGGGTCTTGCATACAACGCACAGGTACTCGCGCCCCAGGCCTTCGCAAGTCGGGCAGATTTGTGTAACCGGCATCTTGCCCGTGCCTTGACAGACGCTGCATTTCGTAGAACCGCTATCAATAAGGTCATTCATATCCTTGTCCGTTGCCTCTCTCAGGGAAATGGACTCGGTCTTTCCGCTGCCACTGCAGTTGGGACAGGGCTTCTCTCCTACTACCAGGTAGCCCTTGCCCCGACAAATCTCGCACAGGTTCATCCCTGAGATTGACGCACCTAAGGAATTTAGCTATTTTGCAAGGTCCCGGCCTACGGCGCTAAAAAAAAGCCTAGCCAATTAAGACTAAATAAGATGCCAGCCCTCCGGCGGGCATGCGAGTCGTGGTTTTGCGCATCGGCCACCGGCCGGAGAGAGACAAAAGGATCACCACCCATGTTGGCCTGGTGGCCCGGGCCTTTGGTGCGGAAGAGATGCTCCTATCCGGGCGCGACAATCATGTGGAAGAGAGCTTGGCCGATGTGGCAGAGCGCTGGGGAGGAGACTTTCGTCTCCGGTCGGATGTCTCATGGAAAGGAGAGACGGTGCGCTGGAAGGAGGCCGGTGGTAAGGTGGTTCACCTCACCATGTATGGCTCCAACCTGCCCGACGTGATCGACGAAATTCGCGAATGCGAGAATATCCTGGTAGCCGTGGGCGCGGAGAAGGTTCCTGCCGAGATGTACGATCTGGCGGACTGGAATGTGGCGGTGGGCAACCAGCCTCATTCCGAGGTGGCGGCGCTGGCGGTCTTCCTGGATCGGCTCTTTATGGGCCGGGAGCTATATGATGCATTTGATGGCGGCCTTAAGATTGTGCCCACGGCTAGAGGAAAACAGGTGTTATATCCGGAATACTGCCAGGAATGAGAGTATTAGTAATTGGCATCAACATCAGACACATTGCCCGCTCAGCCAGCCTGGCAGGCCATGAGGTCTTCGCGGTCGATTGTTACTGCGATGTTGACCTGGCCAGATGGGCAAAAGAGACGGCTAAAATGCCGCGCGAAGTGGCAAAAGAGCATCTTTCATTTTATGTGCAAAAGTTTCACCCAGATGCCGTCGTCCTGGGGCCGGGCCTGGAGGAGGAGTCTGTACGGGGTGTGGCTGTACTCAACAACCCGCCGGAAAAAACGGCCCAGGTTTCAGATAAGCTCTGGCTGGCTCGTTGGCTGGAAAAAAAAGGCTTTCCCTTCATAAAGACAAAGCCCGTCGTTGTCGCGGATAATCTGCGTTATCCCTTCCTGGTCAAGCCGCGCAAGGGCGCAGGGGGAGTAGGATGCAGGATAGTCGAAAAGGCCTCACAGTTGCAAATGCAAGAGCGGGTGGGGATGGGCATGAAGGAAGGGATAGAAGAAGGCCTGATTGCCCAGGAGTTGATAGTTGGCCGGCCCGCCAGCGTCTCAGTCATTGGGTGCGGTGGCGAGGCGCGCGCCATTGCCGTCAACGAGCAACTCATCGGTGTGCCCTGGGCCGGGGCTAAAGGATTCAGATATAGTGGCAACATCACGCCCCTCGCTCCACCGCAATGCGCTATAGGGCAGATGGCCGAAGAGATAATCAGAGCTCTGCGGCTCGTGGGCAGCAATGGGGTTGATTTTCTGCTCACCGAAAAAGGTCCGGTGGTGGTCGAGGTCAATAGCCGCTTCCAGGGCAGCTTGGATACTGTGGAGTTGTCAGGTGGAGACAATGTCTTCCAGGCTCATTTGCAGTCTTTTTTGGGAATGTTGCCCGACCCGCCGGCAAAACCAAGTTGCACCGCAGGCAGAATCATCATCTATGCCACCCGTGATCTGACGATCGAGGCGGACCTGCTCAGAGACTGGACGGCAGATGTGCCTGGAAAGGGATCGCGAATTGCCGCAGACGATCCGGTCCTCTCCATAATGGCCCGGGGATCAAGCAGAGACGAGGTAATGGCCCAGCTAAAGGCGAGATCGGCAATGCTCAGCGATCTAAAATAAAAGCAAAATGATAGATTACCAGGATACTACCCGATAGAGCCAGTTGCTGACCAGTGTCCAGACCTTGACGAATCCAGACCCTTTCTCCAGCTTTATTTTGTCACTTTCGCTGTACTTCTTTCCGTCCTTCATCCACGAGTCCATGATAGTGGGTTATTTCTCTTTTGAATTTAACAATGTCGGTGTGACGGCTCTTGCGACTGAAGTCGCAGGCATCTATGGTCTTTCAACCAACGCCATGCCGCCCCAGGGCGATTGTTTCATGGCTTCGACGCTCGCCGTTCCAGATTTTACGTGGCAGACTTCCTGCCACAACCAGCTATCGGGAGTTCTGAGATCTAGTTTGGCTGACCTACCTGAGTCTCTTCCACTTCTAGTAGCAAAGCCAGACGAATTTTGATAGATGGTCTGAATATATACAGACAACGTACGCGGGGCGAAAGTAATAGGCACGGGCTGTATCCCGCCTTTGAAAAGGTGGGGATTAGCCCTGAGTTCGTCCTAAAGCGATAGCGTCATTGGAATCTCATAGCCTAGGAACGTGCTTTCCGGCATCATTATAAAAAGATAATGCTTGATAAAGGTAATATATAACATAAGGGAAGTGATTGGTAGAGTGAAATGTTGGGGATTAAATGAAGTCACCGGAAAGAATTACCATTGCTTTGGACGAAGAGACTGCCGGCCTGTTTAAGAAGATGAAGGAAGACCTGGGCATGTCCCAGAGCGAGCTGATGAGAGAGTCCCTGAAGTTCTTTGGCAAACACAAGATGCTCTTTGACTTCGCCGAGGACAAGAAGGTTTACACCCACGCGGAAATGCTCTCCGCAGGCGAGCATGTGATCCTTGATATCGACCATTGGATTTTGTTTCTGAGCTTCATTGAAACTCATCCTGACAAGGAACAGTTCTGGAATATTCACAGAGAGGTCTGCCGGGCTCATGCCGAGCAATTCAAGCACAAGCTATTCAATGCTGAGAGCATCCTGAGAAGACTTGAGATCTGCAACCTCTTTAAAATGAGCAAGACCGATAAGAATGAGTTCACCCTCATCTTTGGCTCGGATGCACCAAAGAAATTCGTGCGCATTGAGCTGGAGGAGATCTTTGCCGGAATGGGCTTTCTGGTTGAGACCAAAGATGACTTCTCAAAGCTGAGGGTCAAGGTAATTCATGATCTTTAGCACCATTACGAATTTAAGGAATGAATAAAACTGCACTATCCATGGATCTCAAAGCCCATGTGCAGGGATTCATGGCCAAAAAAGAGGCGCAGCTATGCGATGAGCTGGCCGAGAAGTATGGTGTTCCCTTAGAGGAGGTAGCCGGCGTGGTTGATTCCTTTTTGAAAGATACCTACGGACCGGCGATAAAGCAGGCCTGGGCCATTGATCGCATGGGGAAAAAGGTGCTGCTCTTTATCGGCAGAAAAGATTGCAACATCTGCAAGAGAAGCGAGCCGATTCTAGAGGGCTTTCTGTCCCGTCACACGGATTTAGAGCTGGTTAAACTGGACTATTGCCAGCCTTCCGGCCTGCTCTACCATATGATCCACAATCAAGAAAAGGGCATGCTCCCGTTGATCGCTTTTATCTTCAATGGCGCGATAAGGATGATCTTTACCGGAGAGTGTCTTCACCCGGCTGTTTATGAAAAATATTATAATGAGATGCGATCTGAATGCGGCCAAAATATATATGCTCACTGAGATTACAGAAGTGCTGCGAGGGAGATTATGACCTTAATCGTGCTTAACTTCAAGACCTATCGTGAATCGACCGGCTCAGAGGCTCTAAGCCTGGCAAAGATATGCGAGGACATTTCCCATGATTACGGCGTGCAAATAGTGGTGGTGCCTCAGATAGCCGATATCTGGGCCATCTCAAAGGCCGTAAAGATTCCGATCTATGCTCAGCATGTAGACGGTGTGGGATATGGCGGCTTTACGGGCCATGTGACAGCCGCGTCCTTGAAAGCGGCGGGTGCTGCCGGATCTCTCATCAACCACTCCGAACGAAGGCTCAAGTTGGCTGATATTGAGTCCTCCATCTTTGCATGTCGCCAGGCCGGCCTGAAGACGATTGTCTGCACCAATAATGTAGCCACGACCCGTGCCTCAGCCGCACTGGAGCCGGACTATGTAGCTGTGGAGCCACCGGAGTTGATCGGCAGCGGCATTCCTGTATCCAAGGCCAACCCACAGGTAATTTCACAGTCCGTTGATGCCGTTAAAAGCATTGCTCCTGGGGTAGGCGTGCTCTGCGGAGCGGGAATAACTCATGGAGAAGATCTGAGAAGTGCTCTGCGGCTGGGATCGATTGGTGTCTTGCTCGCTTCCGGAATTATCAAGGCTAAAGACCAGCGCAAGGCCCTGGAAGATCTGGTAACGGGGCTTGAGAAATGATCGCGGTGCACGTTCGTGTCTCGGGTCGAGTGCAGGGCGTCTTCTATCGCGCCTTTGCTCAGGAGCGTGCAAAAGCCCTGGGTGTGAAAGGCTGGGTGAGAAACATTCCCGGCGGAGGGGTGGAGGCTGTACTGGAAGGGGAGAGAAAGCAGGTTGGAGAACTGCTCAAAGCCATGAAGTCGGGACCCACCGGATCCATAATCCTGGGGATGGAATTCTCAGAGCTGGAATGCAAAGGGTACGAAAATTTTGAAATAGAATATTAATAATAATTTTTCATAAGGTGTGATCTCATGCTTACCGTCAATAGATACAAATGCTGCTACTGTGGTGCTTGTGTCGGAGTCTGCCCGACATGTGCCCTGGAGCTTGTGGAGACCTGGCTCGAGGTCTCGGCAGAGTGTAAAGAGTGCGGCCTGTGCACCAAGATATGCCCTGTGGGGGCCCTGGAGGTCAAGGCATGAATTGCGACTTGATTGTGGTGGGAGGGGGGCCGGGAGGATCTATGGCCGCCAAGACGGCAGCTCTCGCCGGTCTCAAGGTAGTCATGCTGGAAAAACGCCAGGAGATCGGCGATCCGGTGCGTTGTGCGGAAGGCGTTAGCAAGAGGGCCTTATGTCGCATGATGAAGCCTGAACCGGAATGGATCTCTTCCGAGGTAAAGGGTGCAAGAATCTACGCTCCAAACGGAACAAGCATAGTCATGTCCGAGGACAAGAGCGGCGGTGAGGTGGGCTATGTCCTGGAGAGGAAGATCTTCGATCGAGGCCTGGCCATGCATGCCGCTCAGGCAGGGGCTCAGGTAATGGTTAAGACCAGGGCTACAGGTCTGCTAAAGAAGGACGGGGCAATCTGCGGCGTGTCGGCACTGCATATTGGCGAGCCCATGAAGATAGAAGCGCCCCTGGTCATCGGTGCGGACGGAGTGGAGTCCAAGGTGGGACGCTGGGCAGGTATCGATACCACGTTGAAGCTGCAAGATATCGAATCATGTGCCCAGTTCCTGGTGCATGATGCATCTATAGATGACGAATACACCGAGTTCTTTTTGGGAAACGGCATCGCCCCTTCGGGGTATGCCTGGTCGTTTCCCAAGGGCGAGAATCTGGCCAACATCGGCCTGGGAATTCAGGGATCGCGGTCCAAGCCCGGCGAAGCTGTGCGGCTGCTGCGTCAGTTCATGAAATCTCGATTTCCGAGTGGCAAAGTGGTGGAGATGGTGGTAGGAGGAGACCCCTGTTCCGGGCCTGTTGACTGCGCAATTGCGGACGGAATGATGCTGGTGGGGGATGCAGCTCATCAGACCGATCCGCTCACGGGAGGAGGCATTCTCAATGCCATGCAGGCAGGAATCATTGCCGGAGAGGTAGCGGCAAAGGCCATAACAGCTGGCAATGTGAGCCGTGCGAGACTCAAAGAGTACGAGGACCGCTGGCGAGAAGATATTGGCAAGACACTCGTCAAGAGCCTCCAACTCAAAGAGTTCTTCGTGAAGCTTGAGGACAAAGACCTAAACCAGCTTATAGGCTCTCTGGCTAAGGAGGACATCACCAAGATGGATCTGCCCGGCATGCTGCGCGTTCTCTTCCGGCTCAACCCGAGACTGCTCTGGGGGCTAAAAAGCCTGATAATTTAGCTCTCCATTTTTTGGAGAGAATAATCAGGTTGCCTTACGCCAGTACTGAGGTGCCGTCTTCTCTCTTTGGCAGACGATCCATATCGAAAATTACCGTTATTTTCTCCTTATCCGCATCAATGGCTGCCACGCCCATGTGAAAGATATAACGCATAGTTCTGCGTCCGTCCGGAATATGCAGCTTATGTTCCCTGCGCAGCAGGATGGCGCTGGCAGTCTGCAAAGAGGGGCTGCTTTGCAGGAATAGAAGGCCGGCCAGGTTCAGACGATGATGGCTTGTGGTGGGATATCTCTCTTCAATCAACTCACCCAGTTCTTCGCGACGAATCATTACCTCCAGCTCGCCGCTCTTCACAACAATCCGGCTCCCGTCGGCATGTACCTGGTCGATGTGAGAATGAAGCGCATTGAGGATATAGCTGTCCCCGCGTCCCCTATTTTCCGGTGGCAGTAGCGCGTCCAGCTTTTTCATAAAGGGACGCAGAAGTGGACTGGTCCCGGCAAAGAGAGTCCCAGGGAGGTTTTCAACCTCGGTTCTGGCCAGCTCATTGAGGTCCTTTTCGCTGACCATTATGGATATCATGATGATACATTAGCCTGCCAGGAGATAAATATTGCTTGATGCTCAGGTTACATCTGCAGAATACCAAAGCATAATAATTATCTATATAAATATGATTACAATCGAATATATCACTATTCTCCTCAAATTAATTATTTAATCATATTTTGAACTGGGCTCAGATAAGGCCTGGTAAAATCGTCCCGGTCGTGCAACTTCATTAATAGGCATTTGGAATTTATCACAAATATAAATTCATAACACCAGGTATTCTTGCCTGGATCGTCACCTAAATGTAAACCTCTTTTGCTTTTAAAGTTATTATCTAAAGTATTAGTCTAATTAAGTAAAATTAAAGATATTCCCTTTCAAAACAAATTATTTATATCATCACGTATTTGTGACAAGAAAAATATGGTGACGATTATGAAAGAGTCCACCGTAAAGATACTGGATGATAAGGACATGGAATTTGTCGAAACGCTTCGATCCCTGAGCGTTCCGCGCAACGTTGCAACGCTCATAACCTTTCTGGCCAATGTGGATGAAGCATCATCTCGCGAAATAGAGATGGGCTCTGACCTGCGGCAGCCGGAAGTGAGCATTGCCATGCGCACCTTGCGTGACAACAATTGGATAGAAGAGAAAGAAATCAAGCGCGAAGGCAAAGGTAGACCAATGAAGGTATACTCGCTTAGAGCGGGCATTGATGCGATTATAAAACATTTTGAGGAGGAGAAGCTTAGCGAGTCAGCCCAGGCTATGGAGAGCATCCAGAGGCTCAAGCAACTCATCTCAACCTGATAATAAAAAACAGGGGGGCTAACACTAAGTGGAGGGGCCGAAAAGTACCTCCACCTCGATTTTTGCGGCAATATTGCGGCCGAGCGATATCTTCGAGCCGTTAATCTCAATTACCACCGGCCCGCCAAAGGGCTGAGAGGCAATCTTGCGGATGCGTCTTCCTCTACGTATGCCCATGGCTTCAAACCTCTTCTCCCAGGCAGCATCACCACTAACGGTCATGACTTCCAAAGTTTGATTGCAGGGAGCTTTGGTAAGCTCTATGTACCTCATTTTTGGTATATCCTCTCCAACATCCTCTCCAAACGACCGTTTTTCAGGCTCTTGGGATAAATCTGGCGTCGCAATGAGAAAGACTCAGATGCGCACGTTCACACCCCTCTCTTTGAGATAGGTCTTCACGTTTCGAATGCTCCACTCACCGAAGTGAAAGATGCTCGCAGCTAGCGCAGCCGACGCATCGGTCTTCTTGAAGACCTCCAGCATGTGCTCCGGGCTGGCGCAGCCTCCCGAGGCGATCACAGGCACCCTTACCCTTTTGGCCACTGCGTTTGTGAGAGGGATGTCGAAGCCATCATAGGTCCCATCTCTGTCCATGCTGGTGAGAAGAATTTCGCCTGCTCCCAAGGATACTGCTTTGTTTGCCCAGGCGATCGCGTCGATACCAGTAAACTGCCTGCCCCCATAAAAGGAGCACTCAAACCAGCAGGGGCCTTGCTCGGTCTCTACGATCTCCCTACCTTCTTCTAAAGTGTAGCGCCGCTTGGCATCTATGGCCAGTACGACTGCCTGATTTCCATATCTATCGGAGATCTCGCTGATAAGCTCAGGGCGTTTTAGCGCAGAGGTGTTCACAGTGATCTTGTCTGCCCCGGCATTGAATACCTCTCTTGCCTGCTCCACACTGTTTATGCCGCCGCCTACGGCCAGGGGCACAAAGACCGACCGCGAGGTCTCTTTAATGACGCTCGTCATCGTCTCCCTTCGCTCGTGAGATGCCGTGATGTCCAAGAAGACGATCTCATCTGCACCGTCCTCATAGTATTGCCCGGCCAGCTCCCAAGGGATGCCAGCATACCTTATCTGTTTGAACTCAATGCCCTTGACAACTCGACCTCCCGGTACACCCAGGTCGCAATCCAAACAGGGAATGATCCTTCTCGCTAACATCGTATGGACCTCACAAAGTTCTCCAGGATTCTCAGGCCCTTGGCACCCGACTTCTCGGGGTGAAACTGAGTGGCAAAGAGATTGTCCCTGGCGATCGCGGCAGTGACCGCCACCCCATGCTCCGTCGTAGCAATGATCAGCGATTTGTCTTCAGGCAGTCCGTAGTAGGAGTGCACAAAATAGAACATATCGCCATCTTCAATTCCTTTCAGCATCTCGGCTGGGCGCTTTATGGAAAGGCTGTTCCAGCCCATTTGAGGGATCATAACAGATGTTGGCAGCTTTACCACTCTTCCCTTTATCCATCCTAATCCCCTGGCGGCAGGGCTTTCTTCGCTCTCCTCAAAGAGCACCTGAAGCCCAATACAAATAGCAAAGATGGGGGTCCCACAATCTCTCGCACTACTAAGGGCGCTCTCGAAACGACCCAGTCGATCCATGCACCGCCCAAAGGCCCCCACACCCGGAACCACAATGCCCTTTGCGTTGGCAAGTTCGTCGGGCTCGTTTATTATCTCCGGTGAGCCACCCACGTAGTCCAGAGCGTTATAAATGCTGAAAAGGTTGCCCATCCCGTAATCCACTATGGCAATCGTCATCGTTTATATCCTTCTTATCTGTGCAACATTGATCCTATCGCACTTGGCAAGATCGCCGGAAAAGCTTTTCCGTTATCTTCCTCTCTGCGAAGCAGCATCTTTGAGCTAATCATAATATCGGCACACAATTTAAATTTAGCAATTAAGTTTTTTATTATTTTCTGAAAATTAAAATTGCAATGGACTCATTATATCTCCTATGTGGCCTTTTATCATACATATCTTTCATGAAATTTGTTAATTGAATAGATTTAAATAGGCCACCATGACATTTCCGGCCTACTTACTAGTTTATAAATTTTACCCATAATTCTTAAATAGCTAAGGAGGGACATTTGCTACCATCAGTCAAACATATAGATTTGGGTAGATGCTATACGGAGATGCAAAAAAATGTCCAAACCGAATCCCTTTGAGATATCTCAGAAACAACTCGCTGATTGTGCAAAGATTCTGAACCTGGATGCCGGAGTGCATGAGTTTCTCAAGTACCCCAGGCGAGAGTTCCACGTATCAATCCCGGTACGCATGGACAACGGCAGCATGAAGATCTTCCATGGCTTCAGAGTTCAATATAACGATGCTCTGGGCCCCTGCAAAGGCGGCATTCGATTCCATCCAGAGGAGACCGTTGATACCGTGCGGGCTCTCTCTGCCTGGATGACCTGGAAGTGTTCTCTTCTTGGCCTGCCCCTGGGCGGCGGCAAAGGCGGAGTCATCTGCAACCCCAAGGAGATGTCCATGGGCGAGCAGGAGCGCCTCTGCCGGGGCTACATAGACGCGCTGTGGCAGAACATCGGTCCGGATAAGGATGTTCCCGCACCTGATGTTTACACCACACCCCAGATGATGGCCTGGATGATGGATCAGTTCTCCCTGCATACCGGATCAAACAGCTTCGGATTCATTACCGGCAAACCTCTGGTCGTAGGCGGATCCCTGGGCAGAGGCGATTCCACAGCACGCGGCGGCCTGTTCACCCTCCGGGAGGCAGCCAAGGAGTTCAACATTGACCTTGCCAAGTCCACAGTGGCCGTTCAGGGATACGGCAATGCCGGCAGCTTTGCCCATTCTCTGGTCAAAGAGCTCTTCGGCAGCAAGGTTGTCGCCGTCAGCGACTCCAAGGGCGGCGTTTTCAATGCAGCAGGAATCGATGCAGCAGAGGCAGCCCGCGTCAAGGCTGAGACCTCCACGGTAGCCAATATCCCCGGCGGCAAGAAGATCAGCAATGAAGAGATCCTGGAGCTGGATGTAGACATTCTCATTGCAGCCGCTTTAGAGAACGTCATAACCAAGGATAACGCCGGCAAGGTCAAGGCCAAGATCATCATAGAGCTGGCCAACGGCCCCACCACACCGGAAGCCGACGCCATCCTCTTCAAGAACAAGGTGCATGTCATTCCCGACTTCCTGGCCAATGCCGGCGGTGTGACCGTCTCTTACTTTGAGATGGTTCAGAACATCGCCCGCTACAGCTGGACCCTCGATGAGGTCTACACACGGCTCGATGAGAGGATGACAGAGGCCTACCAGGCAGTCCTCGCCGCCTCCAAAAAGTATAACGTCAACATGCGCCAGGCCGCCTACACCGTAGCAGTGTCCAGGGTTGTCGATGCCATGAAGACACGCGGCTGGGTTTAGGGTCGAAGTAAATCCCGGTTAGTTCAAAACCACCAGCATCAGAGGCTCTTTGCACCCGCCCCTCGGGCAACAGTCCCTCTTGGGATGCAAAGACCTCATTTTTTTTGATTTTAGGTCATTAGCGAAGAGCTTGTTATTCTAAACAAAACTTGATGACTGAGTGAGTGTCGGTCGGTTTAAGAGAATTGGGAGGGGCGGGCAAAGTCGATGGCAAGACTTGGGTAGGAGGAAAAGAATTGTCTTGGTCGACTTTGGGCCCAAACAGCAGTCGACATTTAACGATATAAATATGTGGTACAGATATCATAACATAAGAGAACTCCATGATATGATTGCCTTCTGGGGCGGTTTGAACTTAAACATACTTCATCCCAACACAGCCGTTGCCATAATATGCTATAGATTAAATACGAAATATAAAGACGAACGAATGACGCCGCAGGACTTGGTCCATATCGGCTATGCGCTTGCCTATAATATGAACTATCTGGTTACCTCTGATAAAAACATGCAGCGATTTAATCTTCCTGACAATTCCGGCCTGGGAATAATCCCTCCAGACCAACTTAAGCATCTCCTGGATAGCCGTTAGATCTCTAACTGAGAGATGCCAGCAGGCCAAAATTGATTAAGGGAGACAGTCGGATTTCATTTGGATTTAGAATATCTCAAAATTTTAAAAAATGGTTGGAAGCAAGTCACCTATCCCGTACTCCACTCCCCGTCTTTTTGCAGCCACTCGTTCATATCGGCAGCCGCAATCTTGCCCGCACCCATGGCGCTGATTACCGTGGCCCCGCCGCTGGTGATGTCTCCACCGGCCCAGACGCCCTCCATGGTCGTCCTGCCCCGCCCGTCCACCACCAGCGTGCCCCACTTGGTGGTCTTGAGCTGTGGCGTGCTGGAGGCGATGAGGGGGTTAGGAACCGTGCCTACGGCTATGACCACCGTATCCACATCCACGAGATGTTCCGAGCCCTTCTTCACCCGTGGGCTTCTCCTTCCCGAGGCATCGGGCTCGCCAAGCTCCATCTGCACGACCTCCATGGCTCTTACCATGCCCCTCTCGTCTCCCAAGAACCGGGTGGGATTGGTGAGGAAGTCGAAGATCACATCCTCTTCCATGGCGTTCTCCACCTCTTCCAGACGGGCGGGCATCTCCTCGCGAGAGCGGCGGTAGATGACATGCACCTCATCAGCTCCCAGGCGCTTGGCAGAGCGGGCCGCATCCATGGCCACGTTTCCGCCGCCAACGACTGCCACCTTCTTGCCCTTCTTGATGGGAGTATCGTATTCCGGGAACTTGTAGGCCTTCATCAAATTGACCCTTGTAAGGTATTCGTTAGCGGAGTAGACGCCGCTCAGGTTCTCGCCGGGAACATTGAGAAAACGCGGTGCGCCTGCGCCTATCCCCAGGAACACACTGTCATAGTCCCCTTCGAGCAGTTCGCCCACCTGCACCTGCCTTCCCACCACGGAGTCCAGCTCCAGCTCAGCGCCCAGAGATTGGACGTACTCGATCTCCGCTCTGACAATGCCCTTGGGCAGGCGAAACTCGGGAATACCGTAGACCAGGACGCCACCACCATCATGCAGCGCCTCGAAGATGGTGACTTTATGGCCGAACTTGGCCATGTCCGCGGCTGTGGTCAGCCCCGCAGGTCCGGAGCCTACCACGGCGACCTTCTTTCCGGTTGGTGGCGCGATCTCGCACCTTGGCCTTTGCTCCTGGCGTAGCTCCCAGTCGGCCACGTAGCGCTCCAATCGGCCAATGGCGATTGGCGCCCCCTTCTTGGCCAGGACGCATTTGCACTCACACTGCACTTCCTGGGGGCAGACCCGTCCGCAGATTCCGGGCAGGCTATTCTTTCTCTTGAGAGCCACAGCCGCTTTTAGCATGTCTCCATCTCGCAGGGCACAAATGAAGGCTGGAATTTCCACACCGACCGGACAGCCTTCCACGCACTTGGGCTTCTTGCATTGAAGACATCTGCTTGCCTCTTCTGCCGCCTGCTCTGGACTGTAGCCCAGGGCAACCTCCTTGAAGTTGCTTTTCCTCTTTTCGGGAGATTGCTTGGGCATCTCCACCCGGTTTAAATTAATCTTGCTTGACATCTTTCCTACACCGCGCCTCTGAAGGCTAAGATCTCTTCTGGCTGATCATCCTTATGCTTGAGGATACGGGTCCCCTTTTGCCTGGCGAGAGGACCCTGGACATTTTCCTATGTCTTTGTTAGCAAATTCCAGCTAACCAATCGGCATTTGGATATTAATAAGATTTTCCTTTCAGAGCAACCTTCTAATACAATTAATCTGCTACATTGTCCGGCGCGGTTGGGAACATGTTAGAAATTAGACTGACAGTTGATGATCGAGAGGTCATGGTTCCAGAGGGATCTACCATTCTCGATGCTGCCCGCAAAGCGGGATCTTACGTACCAGCTCTTTGCGATCACCCAGACCTCAAGCCTATCGGCTCATGCAAGCTGTGCATCGTCTGCGTAAAAGGCATGGACTGCTATCCTACTGCCTGCAATACCCCGGCAAAAGAAGGAATGGTGGTACAGACCAAGACAGAGGAGCTGCAGGAGATGAGACGGCACACTCTGGAGATGATCCTGGCGCTCACCAATCATCCCACCAGTTGCCTGTTTTGCGAAAGAAGAAACGAATGCGGTGACCTGCGCGAATGCATGAGAAAGTTCCCTGTGACCGTGGGCTGCAAGTACTGCCCCAATGACGGCCAATGTGAGCTGCAGGATGCTGTGCAGTTCGTGGGCCTGGAAAGCATCAGATACCAGATCTCTTTTAGGAATTTGCCGGTTTTAAGAGAGCCGTTTTTCGATCGCAATTACAACCTCTGCATCATGTGCGGCCGATGCATGCGAATCTGTCAGGAGGTCCGCGGCGTGGGCGCGCTTTCCGGAAATCCTGATTTTCACCAGATGCACTGGATCGGGCCCGAGTCTCTGCAGGACTCGGACTGCAAGTTTTGCGGGGCATGTGTGGATGCCTGCCCCACCGGCGCCCTCTTCGCCCGGTCCGAGAAATGGGTGAAGCCAGAGAAGACGGTCGTGACCGTCTGCCCCTACTGTGGCGTAGGCTGCGGATTAGATCTTAAAGTCAGTGAAGACCGAATTATATCCGTCTCTCCGAACAGAGAAAACCCGGTGAATCGAGGGCAAGCGTGCGTTAAAGGCCATTTTGGCCTGGAAGAGATTGTCCACCATCCCGATCGCTTGACCACTCCTCTGATAAGACGCGGCGGCAGACTTGAGGAAGCTAGCTGGGAAGAGGCACTCGACCTGGTGGCCAAGAGGTTCAATGAGATCAAGGATAAATACGGTCCGAATTCACTGGGAGTGCTTTCCTCGTCCAGGTGCACCAATGAAGAGAACTACCTGATGCAAAAGCTTGCCCGGACCGCTTTTCGCACCAACAATGTGGACAACTGCGCACGAGTCTGCCACGCCCCTTCGGTAACAGGGCTTGCCGCGTGCTTTGGCAGTGGAGCTGCCACCAATTCCTTTGACCAGATTGAAGATGCCGATGTCCTGTTCGTTATCGGCTCCAATACAACCGAGGCTCATCCGATCGTCAGTTTAAAGATGATCAAAGCGGTTTCCAGGAATGCAAAGATCATTGTGGCTGACCCCCGCAAGATCGAGCTGATCGATCAGGCCTCTATCTGGCTCAACCTGAAGCCGGGGACCAATATCGCTCTGCTTAATGCAATGATGAATGTCATCCTGAGAGAGGGACTGGAAGATCGGGACTTTATTGCCGGGCGCACTGAGGGTTTCGAGGAATTTCGCAAGGTGGCTATGGAATATTCTCCACAACGCGCAGCCGAAATAACCGGAGTTCCTGAGGAAGATATCGTAAAAGCAGCCCGGCTCTATGCAAAGGCAAAAAAAGCAATGATTGTCTACAGCCTGGGAATAACCGAGCATATTACCGGGACCGCCAATGTAATGTCCCTGGGTAACCTGGCCATGCTCACAGGCAATGTGGGACGCAAATCGACCGGGGTGATGCCTCTTCGTGGACAGAATAATGTGCAGGGGGCCTGCGATATGGGGGCTCTTCCCAATGCTTACGTTGGTTATCAGCCGGTAGCCGACCCAAATAACCAATCCAAATTCGAACAAGCCTGGAAGGTCAAATTGTCCGCAACTCCCGGTCAGACCTCTACCCAAATGCTGGAAAGTGCTCGAGAAGGGAAAATCAGGGGGCTTTATATCTTAGGGGAAGATCCTGCCCAGACCGATCCTGATACCAATCAGGTCCAAGCGTCACTCAATGCCCTGGACTTCCTTGTCGTCCAGGAGATATTTCCTACACAGACCACCAAATATGCGGACGTTATTCTGCCTGCGGCCAGCTTTGCAGAGTGTGACGGAACCTTTACCAATGGCGAGCGGCGCATTCAACGGGTGCAAAAAGCGATACCTGCTATTTGTGGCCTGGAGAACTGGCAGACCATCTGCAGGATAGCCGAAAAGATGGGCTATGCCATGAACTACAGTCACCCTTCGGAGATTATGGATGAAATTGCAGCTCTCGCACCGATGTTTGCCGGAGTTAGTTTCGCACGATTGGGCAATGGTGGGCTGCAGTGGCCCTGTACGTCTATGCAGCACCCGGGCACGGAGACGATGCATGTTGGGAGATTCAGCCGGGGCCTTGGAAAATTCAACGCCGTTGAGCACAAATCTCCTGCGGAGCAGACTGATGCGGATTATCCTTTGATTCTTACCACCGGTAGGAGGAGAGAGCACTACAACTGTGGCTCCATGACCCGGCGCTCCAGTGAAATCATGCACGTATGGCCGGAGGAAGCAATCGAAATAAGCTCCGCTGATGCAAAAGAGCTTGAGGTTGAAGACGGCGAGACGGTTTTAGTCAGTTCCAGGCGAGGCGTTGTTAGGACAAAAGCGAGAGTTACCGATAAGTCATCGCGCGGCGTGGCCTTTATGTCCTTCCACTATCCTGAGGTTCTCACTAACCTTCTTACCAACGCCGCCCTTGATCCTCAGGCAAAGACGCCTGAGTATAAGGCATGCGCCATAAGGATTGAGAAGATCACTTGCTGAAAAGACTGGTCTTACAAATTACAATTTTTTCGGCTATTCGCCAATTTATTCGGGTAAGGTCACGATTTGATTCCATATTATCCATTTTTCGCTCTGTGCCTCTGTAGTTGGAAACCCGTAGCATTAGAGTTAATAAGGCAGACATCTTCACATAACCACAGAGGCGCAGAGACACAGAGACGACAACACATTAGCTTCACCCACATGAGATAACAAGGAGCCAAATTAATTAATTTTCTGGTTTAAGTGTACAGTACCTTTATCTATTCCTAGATGGGAAGTGAAATTCCGAAAACTCCACATTTCAGAGCAATGTTCTAATACAATTAATCCTCACCATTGTCCGGCGCGGTTGGGAACATGTTAGAACTTAAACTGACCATTGATGATCGAGAGGTATTGGTCCCCCAGGGAGCTACTATTCTCGATGCTGCCCGCAAAGCGGGCTCCTACATACCAGCACTTTGCGACCATCCAGACTTAAAGCCCATCGGTTCATGTAAGCTATGCATTGTCTCAGTAAAAGGCCTGGACTTCTATCCTACCGCCTGCAATACCCCGGCAAAAGAGGGGATGGTGGTAGAGACCAAGACCGAAGAGTTGCAGGAGATGAGACGCCACACCCTGGAGATGATTCTGGCACTCACCAATCATCCCACCAGTTGCCTGTTTTGCGAAAGGAGAAACGAATGCGGTGACCTGCGCGAATGCATGAGAAAGTTCCCTGTCACTGTGGGCTGCAAGTACTGCCCCAAGGATGGCGAATGCGAGCTTCAGCAGGCAGTGCAGTTCGTGGGCCTGGAAAAAGTCAGATATGAGATCTCCTTTAAAAATAGGCCGGTTTTGAGAGAGCCCTTCTTTGACCGTAATTATAACCTTTGCATACTGTGCGGCCGGTGCGTGCGGACCTGTCAGGAGGTGCGCGGCGAGGGCGTGCTTTCCATCAACCCTGATTTTCACCGCAACCACTGGATCGGGCCCGAGTGCCTGGAGGACTCGGACTGCAAGTTCTGTGGCTCATGCGTGGATATTTGTCCTACAGGTGCCCTCTACGCCCGCTTTGAGAAATGGCAACGGCCGGAGAAGACCACTGAAACCATCTGTCCTTACTGCGGTGTGGGCTGCCGGATAGAGGTAGGCGTCCTGGACAACCGGATAGTAAGGGCGAGAGGCAAGCGGGACTGCCTGCCCAACAACGGCCAGCTCTGCGTCAAGGGGCGCTTTGGTCTTGGCTTTGTAGAGAGCCCGGAAAGGCTCACTGTGCCTCTCATCAGGAAAAACGACAAACTGGTGGAGGCATCCTGGGAGGAAGCCCTCGATTTGGTCGCAGGCAAATTGAATGGTTACAAAGGAGACTGCTTTGCTTTTCTCTCATCGGCCAAGTGCAGCAATGAGGAGAACTACCTGGCCCAGAAGTTCGCCAGGCTGGTCATGCAGACCAACAACGTGGACCACTGCGCCCGGCTCTGCCATGCCTCAACCGTCGCCGCCCTGGCCCTGGCTTTTGGCAGCGGGGCCATGACAAACTCCATTGAGGAGCTGAAAGATGCCGGATGCATCTTTATCATCGGCTCGAACACCAGTGAGCAGCATCCCGTCATAGCCCTCAAGATCAAAGAGGCCAAGAGGAGAGGGGCCAGGATTATCGTTGCCAACCCCCGCTGGATAGACCTGTGCAAGATCGCCGACGTCTGGCTGCGCCATACTCCGGGAACGGACGTGCCTCTCGTACTGGAGATGTGCCGCACAATCCTGGAAGAGAAGCTGATGGATGAGGAATTCATATCACAGAGAACGGAAGGCTTCCCGGAATTCAAAGCCTCTCTCCAGGAGCTGTCCGCATCCGACGCCGCGCGGATCACGGGAGTCAAGTCCGAGCTGATCCAGGAAGCTGCCCGGATCTACGCCCGAGGAAACCCGTCTTCAATAATCTATTCCATGGGCATCACCCAGCACTCTCATGGCGTGGATAACATCTTCTCCCTGGCCAATCTGGCCATGATGACCGGCAACGTCGGCAGACCATCTTCTGGCATCAATCCCCTGCGTGGCCAGAACAATGTGCAGGGCCCCTGCGATATGGGGGCCCTGCCCAATGTCCTGCCTGCATATCAAGCTGTGACAAATCCCGATCTGCGAGGTAAGTTCGAACAGGCCTGGGGCGCGGCTCTACCGGAGAAGCCGGGCCTCACAGTGGTGGAGCTGATGAATGCCGCCTATGATGGCCGGATACGGGCCATGTACATAATGGGAGAAAACCCGGTCGTCAGCGATCCGGACAGCAGCCACGTAGTAGAGGCGCTTCAATCGCTGGAGTTTCTGGTGGTGCAGGACATCTTCCTCTCCGAGACCGCCGCCCTGGCGGACGTGGTCCTGCCGGCAACATCAAGCCTGGAAAAGGACGGAACCTTCACCAATACAGAGCGACGGGTGCAGAGGATCAGGAAGGCTTTGCAGCCCGCCGGCGAGTCCATGCCCGACTGGATGATCCTGGACGCTCTTGCGGCTCGCATGGGCTGGGAGAGTCAGTTTTGCTATGGCCATCCATCCGAGATCATGTCAGAGGTGGCAAAGCTTGCACCCAGTTACGGGGGCATAAGCTTTGAGCGGCTGGAGGGCAATGGACTGCAGTGGCCCTGCCCCAACCCGGAGCATCCAGGAACCGGGTACCTGCATAAAGGCCGGTTCACGAGGGGGCTGGGCAAGTTTAATGTAGTTGACTACCGGCCTTCCATGGAGCTGCCCGATGAAGATTATCCCTTCATCCTCACCACCGGCAGAGTCCTCTGCCAGTATCACACCGGAACCATGACGCGAAAGGTAAGCGACCTCAACCTTCTCCGGGGTGAGGAGCTGGTGGAGATGAATCCGCAAGATGCCCTCACTTTGGGTATTGTTGATGGCGAGCTGATAGAGGTCGCATCTCGCAGGGGAATGGTCAGAGCCAAAGCCAAGACCACGGAGAAGTCTCCTGCCGGCGTGGTCTTTATGACCTTCCATTTCTCGGAGACGCCCACCAACGTCCTTACCAATCCGGCCCTGGATCCCATAGCCAAGATCCCGGAGTTGAAGGTCTGTGCCGTAAAGGTCAGCAAGATAAGAGGAGAATAGAGATGTACGAGATCGTAAAGAATGAGACTCTAATTCCCAATATCGTCCACATGATGTTTAAAGCTCCCAAGATTGCGAGCACTGCCAGGCCAGGCCAGTTTGTAATCGTAAGGGTTGATGAGCGCGGCGAGAGAATACCCATGGGCCTGGCCGGCTGGGATGAAAAAGAGGGCACGATAGATATTGTCTTCTACGTTCTGGGAACGAGCACCGCCAAACTTTCCACATTGAAAGAAGGCGAGTGTGTTGCCAATATCGCCGGTCCCCTGGGAACGCCCACAGAGATCGAGAACTTCGGCAGAGTTATATGCGCCTGCGGCTGCTTTGGGGCAGGGCCCACACTGCCGCTCGCGAAAGCCCTCAAAGAAAAGGGCAACTATGTGATAACAGTAATCGAAGGCCGCGGTCCGGATTTTGTCTTCTGGGTGGATAAGCTCAAGGAATACAGCGATGAGGTTCATGTCGTAACCGGTTGTGGCAAGACTGCCTGGGCCAACGATTTTATTGAACAGGAGCTGGCATCGGGAAAGGGAGTCGACAGGATCTTCGCTCATGGCTGTCCTTTTATGATGAAGGTCTCTTCAGATGCCTCCCGTGCCTCGGGAGTGGAGACGATTGTCAGCCTCACGCCTATCATGGTGGACGGAACGGGCATGTGCGGTGCCTGTCGCGTGGAAGTAGCAGGCGAGACCAAGTTCGCCTGCGTGGACGGCCCGGATTTCAACGGCCACTCTGTCAACTGGGATGGACTGGTTTTGCGGCTGCGTCAGCTCATCCCAGAAGAGGATAAATCCTTCAACATCTGGGAGAGGGATAACTGGCATAGGCTGATGGACTGCCGGCATAAGAAGAGCTTCAATCCGGCAAAAAGAAGGCTTTCCAATGAGCTGGATCATCCAGACAGCGACTGCAAGTTAGCAGGGATTTGATCATACGGTGGACTGGCCACCAATTTGATCTCATGTTCCCCCAATTTTTGTTAATTTTTAACATCAACCGCAAGCCTTTTACGCGATATGCAGGCAAGCACTTGCCATCCTGCAGACTGCCCGGAAAATCGATTAGCTATAACCCTTGCAAAGACTATCACAAAATACCGGATGCTCCTGTATAGATTCATCGGGCTGCCTGCTCTGGAGGGAGAATATGGCATTCAAAGTTCCTGCTGATATCGCCAAGGCAGCCATTGCTGCCGGATGCACGAAATGCAACATAACCTGGCAAAAGCTGCTGGTGCTGGGCTTTTTAGCCGGAGCCTACATCGCCTTTGGAGCCCTTTTAAGTGAGATTGTGGCCGGTGGCCTATCAAACGGCACCATCACCGACCCGGACGGCGGCATCTGGAAGATAGCCATGCCGGGCGGCCTTGTCAAGTTCGCTGCAGGAGCGGTATTTCCTGTGGGCCTGATGCTGGTAGTAATAGCTGGCTCAGAGCTGTTTACGGGAAACTGCATGTTCGCGCCCATCAGCGTGCTTAATGGTGAGGCCAGCGTTAAGGGCCTCATCAAGAACTGGTCACTGGTCCTTTTGGGAAATTTCTTGGGATCGATATTTGTGGCTTATTTTCTGGCGTATCAGTCTGGATTTTTCGATAACCTGCCCTGGGCGGGATGGGCGGCGACCGTAGCCAATGCCAAGTGCGGCCTGGACTTCGAAACTGCTTTCCTGCGGGGGATCGGCTGTAACTGGCTGGTCTGCCTGGCTGTATGGTTGGCCATAAGTGCCGAAGACGTGGTGGGCAAGATCTTTGCCTGCTGGTTTCCAATCATGACCTTTGTAGCCATTGGCTTCGAACACAATGTGGCCAATATGTTCTTCATTCCTCTGGGCATCTTCGCCGCCAACAATCCGGCCATTGCCCAGAAGCTGGCAACCGCCAATATCGCTACAACGAATCTAGTGGGAGGGGACGGTTGGTACAACTTCTTCATCACGAACCTCATACCGGTAACCCTGGGCAACATTGTGGGTGCGGCCCTCTTCGTGGCGGCGCTCTACTGGTATGTCTACCTCAGAGGACCTCTGTGCGTGATGAATGAGAAGAAGACGGGAAAGAATTAAATCACCTTTTGAGATGGGGTTGATATCGAGTATGGCTAAAGAGAATTGGTCCCCATAGATAATGGAAACTTTTATTGCTCGATATATCTATCTCAGTTTGTTTTTTAGGCGATGGAGTCCACCTGGGCGAGATGCTCAAACTCAACCAAATCGGCTCTGTCTCGGTGGCTTTTTCCACGGCAAGGATGGCCTTACGAGCGGGTTTCAAGATCAGGGCAGTACAGCGAGGCCGAAATAAACCAATTTTTCAACTTCGCTGCTTCGCGCCTTCGCGTGAAACCGGGCCTGTTTGAATATCACATAAAGATGCCTTCAATTAGGCCCGACTGTAGTGGGCAGTTGGATGATTTCAGGACCTTGTCGAAATAGGTATCATCACCCCCATTTTGGACGGTCATGTTCCTCACAAGAGACATCTGTAATAATGCTCAAGGCCAGATAACATGATTCCAGAGTAGATATGCCGCCGAAATGTGACCCTCGAAAACCGCCATTTGCGTTCTGGAGCGAGTCAATAAAAGAGGCAATGCCTAAGGGTTCGGGAATTTTAAGATACCGTGCGATCCGGTGACCTGCATATGCGCTCTCAAGGGTCACCGAGCTGGCAGTGGGATTTCCTGCATACCCTTTTCTGGTTGTGCAGCGTTTCAAGAAGTCTGAGATTTGCTCTTTATGTGAAGATGACAGGGGGATTGGATGGCCCCTCTTCTCCATAACTTTCAAAATTTCCAGGGCCATGTAAGTGCTCATGATATCCTGTCGATTGCTCATATCGAGAAGAGCGATGGTCGAGTTGACCAAACCATTACCTATATTGTCAGCACCCAGTTCTATGCGCTTGAGAACCGCACTTAAGGACGATGAAAATATGCTCGATCCATACATTCCATACAATCCATATTTGAAATAGAAAATGAGGGGCGTGTTTGGAATTGTGCAGGGTCTTTGCTGCTTATCTCCGCGGTAGATCCATAGCAGATTTCCATCTTGATAGTCTACCTCTGCTCCGGCCAATTTCAAGCACTTCATGGCGTAGTAAGCCCCGTTAAAGTCGAACTGGTCGTACTCGGACAGGAAACTGATTATTTCGTCATCCTGCGAGTCTACATTTAGCATTTTAAGGCAGGCCAGAGCAAAAGATGTGTCTCTGATGGTCGGCGGCAGGTCTCTTACAAATGAGTAACCGCTTTTATCGTTCTCTCTAATCCGTCTTTCATTGATGTATCTGATAAGAGCCTGGATATCTGGCATGATGTACCCCCAGAATAGGAGTCATCAGCCATGAGGCGGTTTAGGGTGGACTCCATCACCACCGACACTTAGATTCGATTGCTATAGATTAAAGAGTTTCGATTATGCTTGCCCTTCAGAAAATGCTTTATAGTGGTAAGCTGCTATACTAAAGTGCAGTACTTAACTACTCAAGGCAAAGATAATGTGCGAAGGCCGGAATATCCCCAAACGGATGATGTGCATTCGAAAGTACATTCAGGCTCTGCATTGCCCGACGCGGTGGGATATCATCGATTGCATAGGCACGGGTGAGAGAAGCTCGAAGGAGATCTATGAAGAGCTCAAGCTGGGCGAAGCAGGGATGACCCTAGCCGGGCTTTACTATCATCTTTCTGCCCTCAAGGGTGCTGGAATCATCGAGTTGGCCTCTTACAGAGAGGTCAAGGGCGGTACGCCTGAAAAGGTGTGGAAGCTGAAGACCCGTAGAATTGTGATTGATTTGTTGGAAGAAAATGAGGTGGAATAAATGTGCTGTGCAGATAAACAAGGTCATCAATCTGTGACTGTAAACCAAGACGTCTGTCAATCCGGCGCGCGTGAAATGTGCGGCTGCGAACATGAACATGGTCATCATGCTATGCCCATGAGCCACAAAGTCCACCATTCTGAAGCTCATGGAACATGCGGCTGTGTAGAACGCAAGTTCTTGAGCAAAAAGCAAAAAATCGAGATGTTGGAGGAGTATAGAGAATCGCTTAAATGCGAGCTGGATGGGGTCGATGAAAAAATAAAGGTTCTCAAGGATGAGTAGGCGGTCACTTAATCCGCTAATCATTATTTAACGGTAGAATTATGTCATCGGGCCAGGACTTAAGCGGTGATCCTGTAATCCAGACCACCAATCTGACGAAGCGCTATGGGGATTTCCTTGCCGTAGACCGCCTGAACTTTCAGATTCAAGAAGGCGAGATTTTCGGCTTTTTAGGCCCAAACGGCTCAGGGAAAACCACCACCATTAGGATGCTTGTAGGCCTATCGAAGCCATCTGAGGGCAGAGCTTCCATCCTGGGCCACGATATCCTTTCTAACATTACTGAGGCTAAGAGATATATCGGCGTGGTTCCCGACATTTCCAACCTTTATGATGAACTCTCAGCTAGAAATAACCTGCTCTTCATGGCAAAGCTCTACGGAGTCCCGCATGATCAGCGCGAATTGAAAGCTGACGAACTCCTGAAAATCTTCGGCCTCTATGAGCGAAGAGACGATCGCTTTGGTACATTCTCTCGGGGCATGAAGCGTGCCTTGACCATCGCGGCTGCCCTGATACACAGCCCGAAGATCCTATTTCTGGATGAGCCTACAACCGGGCTGGATGTGGTGGCGGCTCGTTCCCTTCGCAACCTGATTTCCAATCTGCATGGCCAAGGTCTAACTATCTTCCTCACAACCCATTACCTTGAGGAAGCTGATCTTTTATGTGATCGCATTGCCATCTTGGTCAAGGGTAAGATCGTACAGATCGGCACACCAGAGGAATTAAAGCGCCTGACAGAAGAAAAATCGGTAATAGAGATCACATTCAGCAGGGATATCCGCACACAGATAGAGGAACTCACCACCAGGATTCCTGGAACAGAGGTAATTGCCCTCGAAGATGATAAAGTGCGTATTTACGGCGGCTATCCCCCAACGATATTCGAGGGAGTCTCTCAGTTTGCAAAAGATACGGGTATCGGGCTGGAATTGGTTAACAGCATAAGACCAAGCCTTGAGGATGCTTTTATGAGAATAACCGGCTTGAGTCCGATAGTCATGGCCATCGAAAAAGGAGGCAGGTAGGATGTGGCGAGATGAGTTGAGGGGAATCTATTACATTGCCCTGAAGGATATGAGGACTTACTACTTCAAACCGCCGGCTGTAAGCTGGGGGGTCGTCTTTCCAGTTGTCTGGATTCTGGCCTTCTACCTGAGAAATCCCAAAAATTTCGAAGATCTTATTCCCGGTCTTATAGCCATGACCATCCTATTCAGCACAACTGCCGCCGAAGCTGTGGTCATAAATTTCGAGCTGAAGCTAGGGTCCCTTGAGAGGCTCCTTCTGGCACCCATAAGCATAGCTTCGGTGCTCATCGGCAAAGTCCTTGGTGGCTTCATATTCGGGCTTTCTATGACGATAATAGTGGCATCTGTCTCAATATTGTCTCTTGGGCTTCATGCGAATGTTCTCGCGCTAATATTGGTTGCGATTCCCTCACTGCTCGTCTTCTCATCGATGGGTGCATTCTTTTGCGTTGCTGTGAAAGAGGTATTTGAGGCCCAGACACTGCTCAATCTGCCAAGGTTTGTAATGATCTTTCTATGTGGTGTTGTTTATCCCATCTCGGCCATGCCCGAATGGTTACAGTACCTTTCTCGCCTCATGCCGCTCACATACACCGTTGATGGCTTGGCCAGATCATTCTCGCCAGGTCCGACCTCTTCAATATTCCCAGATCTCCTGGTGCTGGCGGGATACTTTCTGATTCTAATAATTCCGGCGATTAAGATGCTAAACAAGAAGTTCGAATGAAACGCATGATGTAATGAGAAGTTCATTACTGAAAGGTGATGATATGGGACATTTTAATGATTTCATGAGCGTCTTCAATATTAATTTGATCCAAAATTCGTCATTATAAATCAATATATGTATAATCGGGCCCGATATTTTTATAACCTAATGTGCCATAAACACGTGCTTGGCGATGGGGTCCGCCCAGGAATAATTGCCTGAATCGCCGATAGGGCTGATGACACCTACCAGAACCTAGTTGGAGTGATTGTAGGTGGCAGTAGACCTTTATTCGACTGCATTGATTGCAGTAGTTGTAGTAGTAACCGGCATTTTGAGCATAAGGCTACGTATATCTTCTTCGATTCTCGAGGCAGGGGCAGGAATAATACTTGCCGGCTTCCTTGGAGTTCGGATCGAGGCATGGCTTGATTTCCTGGCGACATTTGGCGGCTTAATGCTGACTTTTCTGGCAGGAGCAGAGGTAGATCTCTATCTATTGAGGAATAGCGCCAAGAAAAGTTTCACTATCGGCGGCATGGCCTTTTTCGTTCCTTTGATTGGCGAGATCGTCTTCTTGTCTGCATTTACTGATTGGTCTTTCCTGGCCACGCTGGCCGCAAGCCTCGCCTTGACAACTACATCGGTAGCTGTGGTATATTCCGTGCTGCTGGAGTACGAACTGCTGGACCACAAGGCAAGCAAGCTGATAATAGCAGCTACCTTTGTAAACGATATACTAACTCTGATCGGAATCAACCTGATATCTCCCAGCTTTAATCTGTACACCATCGCTTTTCTGGTCATAATAGCCTTCATGATTCTGGTGCTGCCGAAGATGCTGGAATTTTTGGTGGAAAGCTACGGAAAAAGGGCTGTAGAACTGGAACTCAGATTCATATTCGCCTGTATGCTCGGTGTCTCTTTCATCGCCGACGCCGGAAGACTTCATGCCGTCTTTGGTGCCTTCGTCCTGGGTCTCGTGTTCGCGAACTGTATTCATAGCTACAGCGATATACTCTCTAAGACCAGATCAGTGACATTTTCCCTTCTATCGCCGGCGTTCTTCGTCCGAGCCGGCATGCTCATCTCCCTGCCTGCAATTGTGCAGAACATTGGCTTAATCTTAGGATTGCTGGGGGCAAAGATGCTGTCCAAGTTCATCGGAACATACTACTTCAACAAAAAGTGGATTCCAGAGGCTCCTATCTTCTCCACCATGCTCCTTTCCACGGGGCTTACAGTGGGAACGATAACTGCGACTCTGGGACGGGATCTGGGTTTCCTTGATCAGACTCAGTTCTCCATTGCGGTGACCGCCGTGATCCTGAGCGCTGTGGTTCCTACTCTGATTGCCAAGAGGTTTGTGCCGAATAGGACATTGTAGGTTAAGATCATACATAATTAATTGTCATGGAGTGTGGAAAATGCAAAGCTTAGTGGATTATGGAATTAAGAGGATCGTAGTAGCAGTGGATACCTCGGACTACTCTGAGATGGTCTTGGCTAGAGCTTTTACAATAGCGATTGCTTTCTCGGCAGAGGTCCATGTGATCAGCGTTGTGGGGCTACCGAAGCTGATTGTGTCTGAGGCAGATATCGGGATACGGGACGTCCGCCTCAGCGAAAAAGAATTTCACGAGCATCAGAAGAGGCTAATAGATGGGTATCTGGAAAATCGCAATTTGCATATCGAATCACATGTGCTCCACGGAGACCCTTCTAACAAGATCCTATCGTATGCTAATGAGATCGGTGCTGACATGATTGTCATGGGCAGCAAGGCCTACGGCAAGATTCAAAGGATCCTTTTAGGTGGTGTGTCCGAGGACGTGGTGAGGAATGCTAAGTGCTCAGTTATGATCGCAAAATAGCATCATCTACGTTTTCCTGAGAAGCTCAGCTACCTCTTCCAGGGATTTTTTCTCTTGCAAAGCCGCAAGCTCGGTTGGCGATTCCTGGAAGAGTTCCAGTGCATTGAAGAACCTGTCCAGCACATCTCCGCTGTAGGTGGGAACCAGAAAAATGTGAGTATGTGGAATTCTTCTGCCCCGGGCGTACATGCAGACAAAGTCCGGGGTCAGGGCCTTCATCATCTTCCCGGCCACGATCTTTGCCACCAGGAAGAGGCTGGCATTCTCTTTCTCTGATAGCTCGTGCCACCAGGGCACGTGCCTCTTGGGGATGACCAGACAGTGCCCTCTCGAGAAGGGATTGATATCGAGTATGGCTAAAGTGAGTTCGTCCTCATAGATCTTGCTGCAAGGTGCTCTGTCCTGGATAATATCGCAGAAAATACAACCGTTATCAGTGTCTTCAACCATAAAGTCCATCCTCAGGAACTGATTATGTGATCATTGATGATTAATCCTTTTCTGGGCGAACCCTTTTAAAAAGATGGCTCTTCGCTACATCCAGTTGCTAACCTCAGGTTACTATGTTTTTCCAGTTGTTAGTTAGTCGCTCTGTGCGTCCTCTGTGAACTCTGTGCCTCTGTGGTGAAGACGTCGTTAGCCACTGGTTATAACCAATGGTTTACGGACTACCACCACAGAGACACAGAGCGCACGGAGGACTCACAGAGGACTCGATAATTCTATTACCCACGCGAAACAGCGAGGAACCAAAAAGATGATGTCCGCCAAATCCGGGGGAAAAGAGCGAAAGCCAGAAGTATGCATCATGCTAGCCTGTCTCATGGAAGTCGATTTGAAATGCCCAATGACAGGAAAGCCCTATTAGCGCTCCTCGGCACCTGCATCGCCGTCTTCTGGCCGGGCGCACTTACATTTGGTTTTCCTGGTGTCATGGCCCCCATCTGGCAGGAGATGTTTCATGTGGGGCGCGCCGCCACGGGCCTTACCATCTTCTTCATGCTGGCCGCCGTGGGCGCATTCATGTTTCTGGTGGGCCGCTGGCAGGAGCGTTGGGGCCTGCGGCGCATGATCGTCTTGGGCGTGATCCTCACCGCTTTCGCCTCGCTGGTCGCCTCTCAGGCCACCTCGATCATCGCCATTTACCTCTGGGCCTTCGTGAACGGCGTTGCCTCCTGCTTTGTCTACGTTCCTGCCCTGACTTTAGTGCAGTGGTGCTACCCGCAAAAGAGGGGGTTGGCAGCCGGAACGGTAAGCATGGTCTTTGGGCTCTCGGCGGCCATCATGTCACCCCTCTTTGCAAAGATGCTCACTCTCTCGGGCTACGTGGCCATGAACCTGGATGTAGCCTTTCTCACCCTATCCATCGGCCTTTTGGGCGCATATTTTGCCCGCGCACCAGAAGCCTGGGAGAATGCCGCCTCTGCCCGGCGCGCCGGAGTGGCAACGCCGGCAAAGCCGACGGCACAGATCATAGTGTCAGCAAGACCGTTTTCTGTGAAGGAGAGCTTGCACACCAGAAGCTTCTGGCTGCTCTGGGTTACCTGGACTTTTGCCGGGGCGGCGGGCGTTTCCATGACGCTCCTCGCCACAGAATACGGGCTCTTCCTGGGCCTCTCCTTATCCTCGGCCATCCTTATCCTGACTGCCTTTAATCTCACAAACGGAACAAGCCGCCTGATCAGCGGCATGCTCTCCGATCGGTTCGGCCGAAATCTGGTCATGAGCCTGGCTTTCCTGGCCGCCGGCGTTGCTTACTTCGTTTTCCCCTGGGCAGGCAGCCTGGGGGCCTGCACTCTGCTGGCAAGCGTTGTGGGCTTCTCCTTTGGCACTCTCTTCTCTGTCTCCGCTCCTCTGGTGGCAGATTGCTTCGGCCTGGAGCACTTCGGGGCCATCTTCGGCCTGACCTTTGCCGCCTACGGCTTTGTGGCCGGGCCATTAGGCCCCACTCTCTCCGGCTACCTGCTGGATGTGACTGGAGATAACTTCTTCCTGGTCTTCTTCTATCTGGGAGTCTTCTGTCTGCTGGCGAGTTTGTGCATCCGTCTGGTTGCGCCGCCGCAAAGGGTTTGATCGCAAAGAGATAGCCATCTCTATCATAGTAATCTGCCTGGACTCAAGTGAATGAAAAACAGGTGATTCCAGGAGCGAAACGACGGCTGCGCCCCAGTGCTTTTTAAGATAAATAACAGGTGCGCATACTAAGCACACCTGTTATCTTCGCTTGATGGAGTTATATTGCTAAAATGTATGCCCTGGATTATAAATCTATCTATTAAGTATGATTTAATACTAAGTCAATGTTATATGTTTAACATTAAACTATAAACTTTTCAAAAGTTATATTTGGAAAATCATACTAGAAAAGTATTAAATATTACTATGAGCAATTTCACCGTCTATCTGCTAGTGTAGATGAGGGATTGATATGAGACATATAATAGTCAGGATAGGGTCGGCGCTAATTCTGCTTCTGATAATGGCGAGCGTTTCCTTGGCAGGAAACTGGGATTTTAAACCTGGACAAGAAGCTGTGAAACACAGGAACGATGTTACCAGCGATGTGCAAGGATCTGGATATTTCATGGAGTACACGAAGGTCAATACCAATAACCTCTCCATGCTGGAGTATTCCCACGGAAGCGGCGACATGGACTTTGCCGATATACTCTATGACGAGCAAAAAACTACCCACGCCAGCGGCAGCATTTACTGGATAGATTACGACACAGGACAATGGGTTAGAAAATATCCAGGAGCCAGCAGCGCTATCACTTATACCAGGCAGTACGACAATGTGCAATCTCCTACAAGCTTCGCCTATGGAACTGGCTGGTATGCCTCACATCCCGTGGGCTATAATTCTCTTATTAAGGACAAGAATGAGGCCAAAAGCTACCAGGAATCTGCCTCTATGCATCGACAGGTGGAGTATGCGCGAGCCTTAAAGGGCGATATCGCGATCGATATGAATTGTACCGCGCCCACCGCCACCGTAGCCGGCAAAGGCTCGATCAGCATGAAGATCGATGACGATGTCACATCAGGTACGCTTCATATCGGCGAGCTTCTGCTTATGCCCATGAAAAATGCCAATATGGCAAAATTCGATACAAAATACGGTTCAAAGCAAGGCTTGAAGAATCCAATAATTGAGATCGACAACAACTACATAGGAGATTTCCAGGTTCAGAAAACTATGAAACTCGATATATCTAAGTCACCACCATCCTGGATGGAAGACTGGCTGCCCTGCTGCGGCGGCGGCTTCTTTGACATTCCTTCCTATAACTTCGACAAAGAGCATGGCCTGCAGAAGGGAGTATTCGACTGTACCTGCCGAAATACTTCCATCTCCACCATGAAGCCAGCATGGAACGCCAGCATGGCTCAATTTCCCACGGAGAAGTACAAGAACGTGCCGTGAACAAGCAATCCATGATTTTTCTTTTTGCTTTTTTTAACTCGCGTCATCTTCCCTGCCTGAGAGCATACGCAATCCTCTGCAGCGCCGTGGCATTGGCCAGCACCGCTGTTATTACTATTACTACTACCAGCCACTCTGTATTAAAAAGCCCCAGGAACATTCCCGCGTAGAGCAGCATGAGCCTCTCAAACCTCTCCAGAAGCCCGCCCATCTTCTTAAGCTCCGCCTCGCCCTTCACTATGCCTCGATGATCGGCATAAGCTCGTACGAAGCTGGTCATGAGCGATCCGAAGAAGAGCAGCATAAACCAGATCTCGTAAGCCAGCCCCAGAAACTCGCCCCTTCCCAGATAGAAGAGCAGCCCCAAATAGAGCAGCAGCTCCACATATCTGTCCACCACTCCATCCAGGAAGGCTCCTACGGCCGTGGACTGATGGGTTACCCGGGCCACCGTCCCGTCCACTATGTCAAGAAAGGCGGAGAGGGAGAAAAGCACCAGCCCCCAGGCCAGCCGCCCGTCCATCAGCGCCGCCATTCCCCCCAGCGCCGGCAAAAGGGAGAGCAGCGTCCAGTCATTGGGGGAGAGGCCCAGCGCAGCCAGTCCGCCTGCCAGCTTGTCCGTCTGCTCCGATTTGAATTTAGCTTTAAGCATTTTTCACCGTCTCTAAAATTTAGAGGCTGGCGAGGAATATCTCTATCCTGTCCAGCGCCTCAATCAGCTCTTCACGGGACGTAGCATAGCTACAGCGCAGCAATCCTTCGCCGCTCGGCCCAAAGACGCTGCCCGGTACCACCGCCACCTTCTGCTCCATGAGGAGCCTTTCTGCAAACTCCTCCGAGGAAAGCCCCCAGGCTTTCACTGAGGGGAATGCGTAAAAAGCTCCTTTGGGCTCGAAGCAGTCCAGACCAATGCGATTTAGGCCGGAGACGAACATGCGCCGGCGCAGGTCATACTCGTGCATCATCTGCTGCATCTCCTGTTCGCCTTTTTGTATGGCCTCCAAAGCCGCCACCTGGGCCATGGTAGGCGCACTGAGCATGGTGTATTGATGCACCTTGGTCATGGCACCCACCAGTGCCGTATCGCCCAGCACGTAGCCTACCCGCCAGCCGGTCATGGCATGAGACTTGGAAAGGCCGTTCAGAATGACCGTCCTCTCCTGCATGCCTTCCAGTTGTGCGAAGCTGACGTGACTGCCCGAATAGGTGAGCTTGGCATAAACCTCATCGGAAATTACAAGAAGATCGTTCTCGACAACAACATCAGCCAGATCCTCCAGATCGGAACGGGTCATAATCGCTCCCGTGGGATTATTGGGGTAGCTGAGCAACAGGGCGCGGGTCTTATCAGTTACGGCCCTGGCAAGGTCCTCCGGTTGCAGCCGAAACTCATCCTCCAGGCGGGTGGGAACGCTCTTCGCCACCCCCCCGGCCAGAAGAATGTCCGGGGTGTAGGCCACATAGCAGGGCTCGGGCACAATGACCTCGTCACCGGAATTTAGCGTGGCGCGAAAGGCCAGATCAACCGCTTCACTGACACCGGTGGTGATGAGAATCTGCTCGACCGGATCGTAAGTCAGGCCCAGGTCACAGCACACCGACTCGCTGATAGCCTCTCTAAGCTCAGGCATGCCTTTGTTAGAAGTGTAGTGAGTGTTTCCCGACTCCAGTGAATAGATGCAGGCCTCGCGCACATGCCAGGGCGTGACGAAGTCCGGCTCCCCTACACCCAGAGATATCGCGCCCTTCATCTCGCTTACCAGATCGAAGAACTTTCTGATGCCCGAAGGGGGCATGTCTTTAACAACCTGATTTAGATGCTGCTCGGCATTCCAGGCAGGTATGGCTACGTTTTTTTGAATCTGCTTCATGGAGTAATCACCAATCTCTTGGGCTTGGGCCTTTCTGTGAGAATTACGCCGTGCTCTTTGTAGCTCTTGAGGATGAAGTGTGTGCATGTCGATTGAACTCCTTCCAGCGGTGCGATCTTCTCCGCCACAAAGTAGGCGATGTCTTTCATGGACTTGCCCCGCACGGTGACGGATAGGTCGTGGTCTCCCGAGATCAACCGCACCGACTCTACCTCCGAGAAGTTGGCGATCCTCTCCGCCACGGAGTCGTAACCAGTCTTTCGCTGCAAAGCTACTTTCAGCTCCAAAACAGCGAAGACAAAGCTCTGGTCAAGCTTCTCCCAGTTAATCAGAGTAATGTACTTTCTGATGACGCCGGCCTCTTCCAGCCTACGGACCTCTTTGGCTACATCCGCTTCGGGTCTGCCCAGCAGCGCCGCGATCTCGGAAGAGGATGCCCTGGCGTTTTCAGAAAGAATCTGCAAAATCTCGTTCATGAAATTCTGTATTTACCACGTCCATTCAATTATAGGTTTTGCACTTACCAGAGTAGTAAGGATAATCATATACAATCGAAAGTTATTAATACTCTTATTACAACTGTATTAATATGAAACAGATGAGATGCCCAAAATGCCATTATGGATGGGAGACGAGAGTAAATAAGCCTAAAGCCTGTCCCAGGTGCAAAACCAGGCTGGATATAAAGAAAGTTAAAAAGGCCTGAACGAAAAACTCAGGCCCATATCTCTATTGCCCATTGAAACGATCTTTGTAATAAAACAACCAAAGAACTGGTAATGAAAAAGCCCCGAGCGTGATTCGAACACGCGACCTATTGATTACAAGTCAATCGCTCTGGACCAGCTGAGCTACCGAGGCGCTATGGTTCGATTGATTTTCATCTTTACTTAAAGGCTTTGCCCTTGCCGCCCCCGTCATGTGACAGAACCTTTTCCAAACCGCGAAGCAGAGAATAATTTGTGCCGGGATGCCGGCAGTCAAAGCCGCAAAGCAGCTCCTTTGCTTCCCGGCGCAGGGCATCGGCATTGGGCATTTCACCTGCTTCATCAAACCCTAAATTATGGCCAAGGGCATAAAGCCTCACTTCTTTTCCGGGAATACGACGCAATGGTTTAATCCAGGCGACACCTTGCTCTTCGCATAGAGAGCCCTCCAAAGCCAGTGCATCTAAATCGCCCCTCAGATAGGCCATGAATATCTCCAGGGCCTCATCATCCAGGGTCTCGCCCGTGGCGAGAATGCCTGCACCATTATCCGCAGCAGTGCGAGAGAGAAGCTCCCTCTTCAGAGCAGATTGGGCCGAGTGGGACGATTCATGATCACCCCCAAACGGCAGGCTCTTTACAATATAAGTAATTCCTAATTGCTCTGCCACACGGCGGGCCTGGTCCGCGCCGGAGCGGGTCCTTTTTCCCTCATCGATGATGACTGCCAATAGTTCGATGTCCCTTCGGCGAATAAAGAGATTCTTGAGAACAAATGCTAACGTAGCGCTCTTTTGCCCGCCGTCCAGACCCAGGGCCATGCGCGAGCCGCGACCAAAGAGACCGGTCTTGCGCAGGGCCTCCCTGATCTTGCGGTGCACGTCTTCTTCAAAATGCGTCCGGCATAGATGCATGCCCGAGTACCTCTGATAGATAATGGCATAGCTCGGGCATTTGTCGCACTTGGTCATCTTTCAGCACACACCTATACAATCTTGAATCGAAGCAGCGCCGCTACGCCGCCTAAAGAGCGCAACCTATCCCCCGGCTCAAACTCCGAGCTGAAGATCACTACTTTCCCCCTGGCATCGGCCACTTCGCGCATGATATCATCCACCTTTCCCCGGCGGGCCAGCTCATCCAATACAAGCAGCTTTTCAATCGCCCCGTAATTCCTGGCGGTTTCCACCTCTTTTATGCCGTAGGCGGCTTTGCCGTCCGTGGCGATCTCCCGGAAGAGATCTTCAATGAGCTTTGCTTCCCTGGCTATGCGGCTTGATTCAATAACACTCTTTACCGCCCCGCGACGCAAGACCTCCTGAAATCCGGACCGCCCTATGGACGAGGTATCATCCATGGCAATTCTTTTGGCCAAATCCGGAAGGCTAAAGTCGATAACCTTCTTTAAGTCCTCTTTGGTGAAGCCGGGTCCCGCCAGTATTACCTCTGCGCCCTCTTTTGCCGCCGTATCAATAGCGTTCGCCACATCCCGCATAAAGCCGGCGCGCGTGTCTTCGCCGCTGCCTTTGTTGCTTCCCTGGCGAAGCTCCGCTGCCATCTGCACCCCGAACTGGCGCAAGACTCCGATGGTGGCCTCACCCTCCTCCACCAGCGCAATGATCACTCGCGGTCTCTGCGACTCGGCTACAGCCTCATCTATGCGCGCCAGAAGGTCCGGCCTCCAGTGGTACTTGAGGATGGACAGATCCGTTCCCACCTCGATATTCAGAGTATGATAGGCCCCCACATCCATGCCCGACTTGATAATGCCATGCAGACGCAGCCAGTTGGAATACATATGAAACTCGATATCTTCAACCTTGACCCCCAGGCGCACCGTCTTTCTCTCCATCTTCTCCGGGCGCGCCTTGTCGGCGATGGCTGGAACCTTCCGGTGCGTGAGGGCAAAGACCAGATCACCCCGCGAAATCAAGTGCTGTAGGTGCCAGAGGTCATCCAGCGACTCGGGGAGCAGGGCAATCTCACCTTCATCGCCCCGCAGATTTTTCTTCAGGATGCGCATGAAATCTACCTTCTAATCAAAAGGCTTAAATCATTGTGTATCGAGGGAGGGTGTCGAGCCGCCATAACTCAGTTGGTAGAGTGTCTGGCTGTTAATTGCTAAAGAGCAGTAACCAGAATGTCACAGGTTCGAGCCCTGTTGGCGGCGCATTTCTTTTGGGCCTGTAGCTCAGTCCGGTTAGAGCGCTCGGCTCATAACCGAGTGGTCGCCGGTTCAAATCCGGCCAGGCCCATGCGGCCAAATTATTTGATCTTTTCTTCAATTTTTTCCAGCCATGGAGTGAGCCACCTTCGCCAATTGAAGTCTCGATATTTGGCCATGGCCTCACGTCCCAGGATGAGAACTGCCAGCCAAAATGACCCTTCTCCTAAAATGACCAGCGCGGCGGAAAGTGCAATCTTTCTTTCCCCGGTGAACGAAGTGAAGGGCACTATCAGCAGGCATCCATAAAAGGCGAAGGAGGCCGTGACCAGAGCTATGCCCAGCCATCTCTTCAGGCTCTGGATATCTTTTTTCATTGGGGGAAATATCTTTTGCATTCACTCCCTCGTGATCTTCCGGAGAACTCACTCAGAGCCTATAACACGCCGCCAATTTGGGGTTGATCTCTGCTTTCAGATCTTCATCCGCTTCGCCCAAAATGCGTATAATAAGAGCTTTTTCCACAGTCGCGAGTTTGTCCAGCATTATAACTGAATCGGATATTAGCCCTGAGAGAGCAAAAGAAGATCTGCATCGTGAAATTAAGACATCCTCCGGCGAATGGATCGAAGGCATGTTTGAGGATATGTAGGCAACTACAATGTCGTATTTGGTTTCATGAATAACAAGAGCAGGCCTACGCTTAATTGAACTCAAATCTGTAAAAGGGAATGGGACTACGACGATCTTTCCTTTCATCAATAAATGTCAGGCTCTTTATCCACATATTTAGATAGCGCCTGCTGTGAGAGTCTCATAAGCCCTCTGGTGATTTCCCTCTCATCGCCAGGCTCTTCCAGATCGTAAGGGAGATCGTTGGTTATGATCTTGCGTTCCAAAATCTCACACATGGATATTACTCTCGATTCTTGATATTTAAAGTTTGATCACCAGAGCTGCGGCCTTCATCGCCCCGGCCTTATGGCGGGCTTTCGTGGCGTCTGTCTTCCTGGCGCCATCCATCCGATAGGTGCAGGAGCCCTTCCGGCTCTCTTTGACAAAAATCTCCTTCAGGTCATCCAGCCTGAGGGCCTCGGCCTCTGCCTGGGCCAATCTCCCGCCCTTGCAGCCTTTGTGTCTCCAGACGGGCCCGTAGGTTCGCGAGGGACTTTCTGCAGATCAAGTACCTATAACGCCAGTGTATAATTAGTTAAAGTGAACCACTGATAATGCATTTGACAAGTAGGGATTTTACAACGTGAACGCAACTTTAAAGAGAACGAAGTCATTGCCGATATAATCTGACGAATTTTAGTAAGGCAATCTCTAAATGGTGGATGCGTGATACCCTCTGCTGTTGATTAAGGGATAAGCATGGATCTTAGCACAACTGTTACAATTATTTCAATTATAGTCACTTCAATATCCTTATTCCTCGCTAGAAAGCAAATCGGCAATTTTTTGAGATCTATCAACCCTAAAGATTCTATCGCGATTTTTGGTCCAAAGGAATGTGGTAAGACTACGTTAATCAAGTACCTTCAAGGCAAACGATTGCCTGAACAGCACATTTCTACGTTCGGGGCTCAACCCGTAGGCAAAATCGTTTTCGACCTATCTGGTAATGAGACATATTTTTTTCGCTCTAGAGAGATGTACGATGTTGGCGGGGAGCACCGAAACCAATGGCGCGCGATAATTGAAGAGCAAAACCCAAATGGTATTATATACATTATCGATACTACAACGCCTTTGGAGGAACATGCTGGTCTGGAGCATATCGCGCAAATCTATCACGACATAAGAACTCATGAGGTTGGGAATAGGATTAGCCTAAAAAGCCTGCTTATATTCCTCAATAAATGTGATATCTGGGGCCCATCTCCTGCAGATAGAGAACGAATGATGTCATACTATCGCAATGAAGTGTTGAACGGTGTCATTATCACGCTAGCTAATGAGTTTGGGGATCTCAATATACAATTTGGTGCGGGATCGCTAACTCATACAGAACACATGCAATGTACAAATGAGGCATTGCGAGGTTTTGCTATGTCCCTAAAAGGAGTAGATCATGGAAAATGAGAATGACAATCAGGACCTATCCCTTGAGCAATATAAAGCATATATGGACTTGCTCCGGCAAACTTCACTCCAGCGTGCTGTCTCAAATTATTTTTTTATAGCTGTAAATATAGCAATTCTACTTTCAAGTTGGGTCATTCTGTCTTTCGTGATGGCTTCCAACCCGTATAGTTTTGGCAACGTTAGCTCAAGTTTTAGCGGAACATTGTACTTTCTTACTTTTGCAAATCTATCCATTTTAGGGGCTATACTAAGTCTTTACTGGTATCAAGAAAGCCGTGAGTCATTTGTGCTTAATGAAGTCCGGTACAGGACACTAATTGAGATTGAATCTCGTCTGTTTAAGAAAGGCATCTTCAATTACGAATGGAATAAACTCGGTGATTACAAGTTTCGGCGGTCTCCAGTTTTCTTTGTTTCTCTTGGGCGCTTATTGCCACTAATTTTTGCAGCGATGCAATTAATTAATTTAATAATTTGGTGGAATCGGTTTGGTGGCGTACATTTATTTTCTTTATGAATCCGATGAGGATGAATAATTTTGGTTTATTTTATAAATGTGATTTTATATAAGGATTATGTCTAGCCAAGAAGTCAATGCGAGTATCGAAATAAGTGGTCAGAAATGGGAATCTCCGTATCAGAATCGACCGTAGATCTTGTGCGCCTGCTCAATGGTCGTGATCTCCAGGATCTTAACCACATTCTCGTCTTTATTTATCTTGTAAAAAGCGGTATAGGATCTTGAGATATGCAGGCGATAAATGTCTTTATGGCCTTTTCGATGGATTATCTCTTTGTCACCCTGGCCAGGGAATGGATCGTCTGCAAGTGTTTTGCATTTTTCGATCACTATCCTCTTGCTTTTTGACGGCAATGCACTGATGAACTCCAAAGCCTTTTTCCCGATGACCAGATGGTAGGTTACCACGGGAACTCCACAAAATCGCCTTCTTCCTCAATTCGTTCCATATCCCGGAAAAAACGAGCCTTTTTCCTATCCTCGATCATCTCCTCCAGGAGCTGGGAATAGGTCTGTCCTGCCGTCTTGAGGTCTGACAGCTCAACCCACACGGCCTCAGTCACAGGAATGCGTTTAACAGCAAGCATGAATAACATTGTAACGATTGTAAGTAGATAGATGTTTCCCCTTAATTTTTTCTGGAGAAAGGATTTAGCTCATGGCGCCGGCAGCTTTCTGCCAGGCCATGATCTTCTTGGGGCTGATACCTGTCATCTTCGCCAGACTGCCGGCCTTGGCCTGGGCCAGATCGGCAGCCGTTTTTATTCCTGCGCCAGCCAGCTTCTCCAGGGTCTTGGGTCCTATCCCCGGCACATTCACCAGGCCGTTGCTCTTTGGCTTCGCAAGGGGCTTTGCCTTTTTCTTTGCTGTTGTCGCGCTCGCGGCTTTCTTGGCCTTTGGCTTCGCATCCTCTTTTGTTTGGGCAGGCTCCGTCTTTTCTGAAGCTTTCTTGGCCTGCCACTCCAGGAAGTTGCAGTGCGGGCATCCCAGATCCCAGGGCCTCTTGCCCTTGTTGATAATGCGGATATGCAGCATGCCATGCTCATCACACAGCTTGTCGGTTACAATCACCGTCCCAAACCTGGGAAGCGGCAATGTAAACCGGCACTGCGGATAGCCGGAGCAGCCGATGAAACGGGTGCCACGGTGGCCGCGCCGAATTATGAGATCTGAATTGCACTTTTGACAGGTGCCCACAATCTTGTCGGTTCGCAGACCATCCTTGAGCGACTGGCTGATGCCGTCCTGGTTAGTGGTCAGCTCATCGAAGACCGATGTGAGCATGACCCTCGACTTCTCGATGACCTCATCCTCCTTTATATTTCGCTCCGAGATAAGGGTCATATCGTTCTCTAAAGTTTGAGTCATCTCCGGCTTGGTGATGGTGGGCGCATATTTTTCCAGGGTATCCACCACGGCATAAGCGGTATTGGTGGGCCGCATGGGATTGCCCTGCACGTAAGCGCGCGCATAGAGTTTGCTGATAATATCGTGCCTTGTGGACTTTGTTCCCAGCCCCAGATCATCCATGATCTTGATAAGCTTGCCCTGACCGAAGCGAGCCGGAGGCTGCGTCTCTTTAGCATCAACACTGTGACCTAAAACCGCCAGGCGTTCTCCTTCCAACAGCTCCGGCAGGATATGCTCCTCAGCCTTGCTGTAGGGATAATAGTATCTCCAGCCTGCCTCCACCAGGCGTGCTCCATTAGCCCGGAAAGGCTCGGGGCCGATGTCCACCTTGAGGCTGGTGGCATCCCAGATGCACACATCGGCTAAGGTTGCGAAGAAGCGACGAACCACCAGCTCATAAATGCGCCATTGGTCGTCCTTGAGCTCGCTCTTGGCCACGAGGGCGGTGGGATAGATAGGCGGGTGGTCGGTTGTGGACCTCTTGCCGCGCGTGGGTTGCATCTTTCCCTTGAGCAGCTTCTCCGCTTCGCCGGAAAAAGCGCCATTCAGGAAGAGACGGGTTAGAGCTATCAGATCAATGGACGGCGGATAAACGGTATTATCTGTTCTGGGATAGGAGATGAAACCATTGATGTAAAGCCATTCGGCCACACGCATGGCATTGGCAGCGGAAAAGCCTATGCCGCTGGCGGCGGAGATGAAGCTGGTGGTGTCAAAGGGAGCAGGTGGCTTATCAATGCGTGGTTTTGTCTCGATGGACTTGATTATGGCAATAGGCGCAAGCCTAGCTATTATCCCATCAACCTCGTCCTTCTCCCAGATGCGCCCCTTGGCATGCTGCACTCGAAGCTCTTTCTCCAGATCCGCATAGATCTCCCAGTAAGCCTTGGGCACGAATGACTGAATCTCTCGCTCTCTATCGACGATGAGGGCCAGAGTAGGAGATTGGACACGACCTACGGAGAGAAACTCCTTGCCAAGCCGCCCGGATGTAAGGGAGATATATCTGGTTAAAGCTGCGCCCCAGACCAAATCTATGATCTGCCTGGCCTCTCCCGATGCAGCCAGGTTATAGTCCACCTTTCCAGAGTCCTTAAAGGCCTTTAGTATCTCATCTTTTACAATAGCGCTGTACCTGACGCGATCAGCATGCAGGCTGGGATTTACCTCTTTAGCTACCTTTAATGCCTCAACTCCGATCAGCTCCCCTTCGCGATCGTAATCCGTGGCAATGGTGATTCGATCAGCCTGCTTTCCCAGGGTCTGCAAAGCCGTGATGATCTTCTCCTGGATGGGACGGACGATTATCTCAGCTCTGATCAGATCTTTGCAGTCTACCTTCTGCCAGTTGTTGTATACCGGCGGATAGTCCACACCCACAATGTGGCCGGAAAGGCCCATGACTACCTTGTCATCAAAGCAATAGGTATCTACGCCTGCCACTCGTCGGGAGCTGGGCTTGCTGCCGGCCAGGATCTGAGCAATCCTCTTGGCGGCATCGTGCTTCTCTGCTATTATGAGATGCATTCCAGAGAGCCAAATATGGCAGTTGATTTAAGTTTTTCCGTAATAAACCGTGTATTACTTCTCTATCAAAATGAGCGCCGAATAATTGCAGACATAATCAACATGATTATTTGATAAATTTCAATTGTCTTCAATTTGAGCCACACAGGAAAATCGCGTTTTAAAGGCCATTCTACCCCATAGATAGATTTAATTTGTGCCCATATGCCAGCACATACATACATAAATTTTTTATTGCAGTGAGATATAATTAATTAATTAAGTGGAATAATACCACGTTCTTTCAAAGGTCGTAACCTGTTATCGCGACGGTCGGAATTGAGCCGAATTTGTCCATAAAGCAATGGGATTGATAGGGGTATTAACGAATGGAATTGCACAATTATAATTAAATGGTGAAATATAAATTATGCTAAAAAAATATCTTTATTTTAGGGTTAAATGGCTTACAGATCCTTATAAATTGAGTAGTTAGGAGTGCATCACGCAAAAACTTTAAGTAGCTATTGAGCGTTAGAGAACGCGGCGGGAGATTGTAACGAATTGTGATGGTGCCGGATATGATACCTTTTAGCTTGGGCACTCATATCATCGCTTCGGCATTACCGTCGCTACAATTTTTACTGCTAAAAAGGTAAAGGAGGATAAAGAACGTGTCTGACAAGATAGACCTATATAGCGACCGCGGAGTTCTTTTGAAGAGCGACGTCGACCTGAGCGCCGTCAGCCCTCTCAAGAACGCGGCCATGCAGAGACTCATTTCTCTTACAAAGCGAACCGTAGCCGTCAACCTGGCCGGCATAGAAGGCGCTCTTAAGACCGGAAAGGTAGCAGGAGGCCGCAGGCAGATCAAGGGACGCGAGCTCAACTATGATGTTGTTGCCAACGCTGGCGTTCTCGCTGATAAGATCAAGGCACTGTTGCAGGTTACCCCCGGCGACGACACCAATGTCCAGATCCTGGGCGGCGGCAAGCAGTTACTCGTCCAGATCCCAACCATGAGGGTTAACGCTGCCTCTGAGTTCGTTGTCGGATTGACCGGCGCAGCCGCAGCAGCAACTGAAGCACTCATCCAGACGTTCAAGGCTACTCTTATTGAGGCCCCCATGATCCACGCCGCCGTCTGGGGCGAGTACCCGCAGACAGTAGGCATGTCCGGCGGAAACGTCGCATCTGTTCTCAACATCCCCCAGAACGATGAAGGTCTGGGCTTTGCTCTCAGGAACGTCATGGCCAACCACCTTGCTGCAATCACCAAGAGGAACGCCATGAACGCCGCAGCTCTCGCTTCTATTTACGAGCAGATCGGCGAGTTCGAGATGGGCAATGCTATGGGCATATTCGAGCGCCACCAGCTCCTGGGCATGGCTTACCAGGGCCTGAACGCCAACAATATGGTCTACAACTGCGTCAAGGCTAACGGCAAGACCGGAACCATCGGCACCGTCGTTCAGAGCACAGTCGCTGCAGCCCTTGAAGACAAGGTCATCAAGGCCGGCAAGAAGCTGCCCTCCGGCTATGTACTGTACGAGGCCAATGATGTATCCAAGTGGAACGCCTACACCGCTGCCGGCGTACTGGCTGCCACCATGGTCAACTGCGGCTCTCTGCGGGGCGCCCAGGCTGTGTCCTCGACACTGCTGTACTTCAACGATATCATTGAGAAAGAAACCGCTCTGCCCGGATGCGACTTCGGCAGAGTAATGGGAACTGCTGTCGGCTTCTCCTTCTTCAGCCACTCCATCTATGGCGGCGGCGGCCCCGGTGTATTCAACGGCAACCACGTGGTAACCAGGCACTCCAGAGGATTTGCCATACCCTGCGTAGCTGCTGCAGTAGCACTGGATGCCGGTACCCAGATGTTCACACCTGAGATGACATCTGGATTGGTCGGTGCCATATACGGCGAGATCAAGGAATTCCGTGAGCCGATCGTATCGGTTGCGGAGGCTGTGTAAAGGCGGATGAAATGGTCACTAAATCAGACACGGAATCGATACAGGTCGAGATAATCCCGCAGAGGTACCTCATGCCGGATACGACTCAAAAGCTGCTCAATGCGATCTATGAGAATGGAGGCCTAACCAGGATAATGGTTCAAGGCCCCAATCTTCCTAGAAACGTGCCCTATGGCCCCGGCAGGGGTGCCCCTATAGAAGAGAATAGAGATCTCCTCATAGAGGTGGCGGGTCAAGCTTTTGAGCTAAAGGTTAAAGTTGGACGAGTCCGGCTCGAGCTGGCTGATGAAAAATACTTCAACGGGCTAAAGGAGGCGTGTGAGCGAGCGCTGCCCTTCCCCGTTCATCTCAAGCGCGGCAAGTTCTTCCACACCAGGCAGACACTAACCGATTATGCCAAATTCGGTGAGGTAGAAGACAGTAGGATTCTGGGGCTTATCGATCCCAAGGCCAAGAAAGATCGGATGGCCATATTGTCTGAAGAGAAAGTGACTATTAACGATGAGGAGAGATAAAATATGGCATACAAACCACAATTCTATCCCGGAAGCACCTCTGTTGGCATCAACAGAAGAAAGCACATGTCCGGAAACCTCGAGAAGCTCAGAGATATTCCTGAGGCAGACGTTACGGCAATCATGGGCCATAGGGCTCCAGGCGCCGATTACTCAAGCACTCACCCACCCCTTAAAGAGATGGGCGAGCCCGACTGCCCGGTAAGACAGCTCGTTGCACCCACCGCTGGTGCCGCCGCTGGTGACCGCGTCAGGTACTCCCAGTGGACCGACTCTATGTACTTCGCCCCAGCTATTCCCTATTGGAGATCCTATTGGGGAGCCATCAACTGTAAGGGCTGCGATCCAGGCACCCTGTCCGGCAGACAGATCATCGAGGCCAGGGAGAGGGATATCGAGACCTACACCAAGGCTCAGTACGATAGTGAGATGACCGATGTCGCCCTCTGTTCCATGAGAGGCTGCACTGTGCACGGCCACTCCCTGAGACTGGAAGAGAACGGCATGCAGTTCGATATGCTGGCCAGAACCGAGATGGGAGCTGACGGAAACGTCTATGCAACCAAGGATCAGGTCGGTATTCCCTTGGATAAGAAGGTAAACCTGGGCAAGCCCATGACCGAGGCCGAGGCCAAGAAGAGAACCACTATCTTCAGGGCGGACGGCATTCCCATGTGCGGGAAGGTCGGCGCCAGAAAGTACGACGAGGCAGTCGAAGCTCTGCACCATATGTGGGAGCTGCGCAGCAAGTGGGGATTCAGGCCAGAGTAAATGGGGTGATACAAGATGGCAGTTAAACACACCAAAAAGCTATTCATAAAGGCTCTTAACAAGAAGTTCGGAAAGGATTTCGACCTCGCGGGCCAGAAGGTAGAGTACAAGAGACTTGGACCTGAGCAGAACGCCCGTAAGAGGGAGTTCATGGAGTACGCCAAGAAGGTCGAGGGCAAGCGCGGCATGACCGGCTACAACCCCTACGTCCACGCCGGCGGCATTCCCATGGGACAGAGGCAGCTCGTACCCTACAAGCTTTCTTCCACTGAGTATGTAGTAGAGGGCGACGATCTGCACTTCGTCAACAATCCAGCCATGCAGCAGTTCTGGGATGATATCAGGAGGACCATCGTGGTCGGCCTGGATATGGCCCATGAGGTTCTGCAAAAGAGGCTCGGCAAGGAAGTCACACCCGAGACCATCAACAACTACCTCGAGATCCTCAACCACGCCATGCCCGGCGCAGCCGTGGTTCAGGAGCACATGGTGGAGACTCACCCCGGCTTGGTCGATGACTGCAACGTTCGCGTCTTCACCGGCGACGATGCCCTGGCAGACGAGATCGATGATCAGTACAAGATCGACATCAACAAGCTCTTCCCGGCTGAGCAGGCAGAGGCCCTCAAGGCCGCTATCGGCAAGACATCCTGGCAGGCCATCCACATCCCGACAATCGTTGTCAGGTCCTGCGACGGCGGCACCACTTCCAGGTGGAGCGCCATGCAGCTGTGTATGACCTTTATCGACGCCTACAACATGTGCGCCGGTGAGGCCGCTGTGGCCGATCTGGCCTACGCCGCCAAGCACGCTGCCGTTCTGCAGATGTCCGAGATGCTGCCAGCACGCCGCGCTCGCGGACCCAACAACCCCGGCGGACTTTCCTTCGGCTTCATGGCCGACATGGTCCAGACCTCCAGGGTCAAGCCCCAGGATCCAGTCTACGTATCTCTGAACGTGGTAGCCGCCGGCTCCATGATGTACGATCAGATCTGGCTGGGAAGCTACATGTCCGGCGGTGTCGGATTCACCCAGTACGCCACTGCAGCCTACACCAACGATGTGCTGGATGACTTCTCCTACTACGGTGTCGACTTCGCCACCGACAAGTTCGGAGGATTCGCCAAGGCTCCCAAGTTGCTGGAGACCGCCAAGTTGCTGGCCACTGAGGTCAACGCCTACGGCATGGAACAGTACGAGGAGTTCCCGACTCTGCTCGAGGATCACTTCGGTGGTTCCCAGAGAGCAGCCGTTCTGGCCGCAGCTTCCGCTATCACATCCGCTATCGCAACCGGACACAGCCAGGTCGGTCTGGCCGGATGGTACCTGTCTATGCTCCTGCACAAGGAAGGCTGGGGACGCCTGGGCTTCTTCGGCTACGACCTGCAGGATCAGTGCGGTCCAACCAACGTGTTCTCCTATCAGTCCGACGAGGGCGCACCCCTCGAGCTGAGAGGCGCCAACTACCCCAACTACGCCATGAACGTGGGACACCAGGGCGAGTACGCAGGCATCACCAGCGCTGCCCATGCAGGCCGCATGGATGCCTTCGCTGTGAACCCATTGATCAAGGTCACCTTCGCCAACCCACACCTGGTCTTCGATTGGGCCAACATCCGCGATTGCTTCGGCAAGGGCGGTGCACGCGAGTTCCGCGCTGCAGGCGAGAGATCTTTGGTCATGCCCGCTGTGTAGGTCTTCTGACCTACGCATCTCTTTTTCTTTTTTGTAGCACATCTTTGTTCAGAATGCACTAAAGACGGCAGAACCACCGGAGACGTGGAGCTCTCGGTGAACTTACAGAGAATTTGTGTCTAAAAAAATGGGCTCTTCGCCATTTTGTGTGGATAAGGCTGCAATTCGATTCCATCCGATCTCTTCGTTGCTCTGTGCCTCTGTTTCTCTGTGGTTAGATTCCCGCAGCATTTGGTTTAATCATGGCTAGCATCTCCTACGAACCACAGAGGCGCAGAGACACAGAGATAAAAAAAAAAATTTCTCTGCTTTACCAACATGAAACAGCGAGGAGCCAAAAAATGTGGCCAGGAATATGTAATATATTCTAATTCATCAGGGCAGATACTCGCGGTACTTTTGCAAGAGCGTCATCACTCTTCTAATATCCCGGCCCTGGCCTTTGGCCTCGGAAAGGTAAGCATCGTACTGCTCGTTGGATGTTGCTCTAGGTATCGGTTTGCAGCTATCACCATGAAGCATCAACTCAAAGCAGCGCGCTTCGGCCTCGGAGAATTTCAGGGCTTTATATTCGCCTTTATGCTCCTGGTAGAGAGGCAGCTCTTCTGATGGCATCTGCAGTATCTGACTGGCCAGTGGTGTGCCTGGTATGGGTTCAGCGATGCTTACGAAGACATCGTCGAGCATTGCCTCCTCTGCAAAGCGCATAGTCTGCTCAAAATCCTCTCTGCTCTCTCCTGGGTAGCCCACGATAAAGCTGCCCCCGACCTTAACCCCCAGACTCCTGGCAAGCAGTATGGCCTGGCGGTTATCCTCTAGCGTGACCCCCTTCCTCATGGACTTTAGCATTGCATCGCTTCCGCTCTCCAGTCCGAAGAAGACCCAGCCGATGGTATAGTCACGCACCGCCTTCAGGATGGTCTCGTCTACCAGGTCCACTCTCATATCCGGCACGGAGAGGTTCCTCTTGCCCAGAATTTCAGAAAGGGAGCGGAGCATTTGCACAAAAGCATCCCGGTTTATTTTATTGCGATAACCAAAGAGCGAGCCCGTCCCTCCGCTTATGGCCACCCGGCTAACGCCGCGCCGTTTCATCTCTTTGACTTCTGCGACAATATTGTCGATGCTGCGACTGCGAATGTCGCGACCGAAGAAGCGAGGCACCTGGCAAAATGAGCAGCTTCCCAGACACCCCCGGTGCGTTTCGATGTAAACATTGGCGCCGCGTACGTTTTGCTGGCAAAGGTCATCCGGTATCAATGGAAGAGCATGGTCCAGATATTTGACTGGCTGGGAAGGTGACTTCTCTATTCTCCCATTTTGCCGATAGGCTACTCCCGGTAGCCCCTTCGGCCCGTTCTCTACCAGTTTTGTCACAATATCTTCGCCTTCGCCGGTGACTACTGCCCGGGCATCCAGCTCTCCCAAGACCATCTCTGGACATAGGCCCACCGGACCGCCCACGAAGACATTCTCTCTTGCGGCCACAAACTCCTTGATTTTCGGGTCCAGGAGCTGCAGAGTAGAGAAGAGACTGAGGAGGGTCAGTCCCCCCTGGGACTCCAGCTTCCTGGTAATCTTTACATCATGTCCCCTTTCCGTCAGTAATCCTCCCAGGACCAGGGAGCCGTAGGTGTATGTTCCCGGGGATAATATATCGATCTTCATGGATAATCCCGGCTTGGCCTGCCAAACCTTAATGGCCAGTATTCTGGCCGCTCAAGGTATAAAATCGCTTGCAGGATTAGCGGGCAAAAATGGATTTATATTCCCCGTTCTAGGGGCAGCTCTACTTGAAGAGTTCTTTTACCACTTCAGTCAGGATAGGACTGGCCTGGTCGATCACATTGGCCTCGTAGAGCCATCCCTTATGATCGGGGAGAACTCCGCTTACCATAATGGCTTTGCCCTCGTACTCGCCCAAATTTATCTCGTGAGAGGCCACCAGCTCTTCCGCAATTGATGCCGGCTTGCTTATGCGGGTCAGCTTGACGGTGCAGCATTGAGGGCGTGGTATTAGAATCGAAAACCTGCCGACCTGCACTATTCCCATAAATTTATCCACTTTGACACACCCCCGTTGAGCAGACTTGTCTATTTAATTATGTAACTAGTGGTCATTATGGATTAAATATCTTTTGAAATATCTGTGGGGGATGTACAGGATTTGCAGGCCATGAAGGTCTCTGGTAAATCAGGTCTGCGATCATTTCTTATACACCCCAATCTCCTCCGTGTGACTATAATAAGGAGGATAAGCCGGCAGATCTTCGCGGGAGGTGAATCACGTTTCAGCGATCATTTACGCCGGCTATCGGGGTCTGTGTATGCTTTGCTACAATACCAGCCCAGTTAAGGCCGTATTTAGGAGCGTATACGAATTAATACTTAAGAATTTCGGTTCAGCTATGAAGAGACCTCTCCGTTTAGTCGAACAAGGATGGCGTCCACGATATTATCGAATGCCTTTGCAGCCGAGGTCTTGTTCTCTGTGAAGGTCTTGCCCATGTCGCCCAGTCTTCCGATCTCCGCATCCAAAGGTATGCTCCCCAGGAACGGCACCTCCAATTCCTCTGCAGCCTTCTCCCCGCCCCCTGTTTTGAAAACCTCGATCTTTTCGCCGCAATGGGGACAGATCAGGCCGCTCATGTTTTCCACGATGCCCAAGACTTTCACATTCATCATGAGGAACATGTTCACCGCCTTGCGGGAATCCAGCAGAGCCACCTCTTGCGGCGTGGTGACAATGATGACACCGTCCAGGCCAGAGACCAGTTGAGCGACACTGATGGGCTCGTCACTGGTTCCCGGAGGCAGGTCCACCAGCAGGAAGTCCAGGTCGCCCCAGCTGACATCTGATACGAACTGCTTTAGGGCGGACATCTTCATGGGTCCGCGCCAGACCACGGGTGAGTCCCGGCTCTTCAAGAGCAGGGCCATTGATACGGCTTTGATGCCCGCGGCATCTGCAGGCTCAAGCCCCTCGGGGCCTGCCATCATTTTCTGGTCCTCAATTCCCAGCAGCTTGGGGATATTGGGGCCGGTGATGTCTGCGTCCAGGATGCCCACCTTGAAGCCCCTGCTTTGAAGGGTGGCGGCCAAATTCACGGTAACTGTGCTCTTGCCAACGCCGCCTTTTCCGCTTCCTATTACTATCTTGTGCTTGATCCTGGTCATTGGATCTGGTTTATTTTGCAGGGCTCTTGGGTCATCACAGCTTTTTTTGTCGGCGCAGGAGCTGCAAAGACCGTCGCAGCTCTCTTTGCCGGCTTTATTCGATGGGGATGCACTCATATCAACACCAGAATATTTTTATATTGTTTCTTTGATTTTTCTTTTCAACAGAAATAGGAGCTTATGAGACCATATATTTAATCATTGCTAATGATTCATGGTAAGAGGTATTGGGAAAACCATGGCGGATAGTAGCTAAAATCCAGTTGGGGTGGCTGCCAATTGTTTTTTAGAAAATCCGTAATTGCTGGAACATGATAGATATGAATGTCCTTTGTCGGGCTCCAATTTGGGCTTGCAAAGTCGCCCAGCGGCGCAACATGGTAACTGTAGTCGATACCCTCCCGTCCGAAATCATCCTTCAGAAAATTAACGATGGAGGGCACATGATACTCGCTGATGTTCAGGGATGGCATATAAAGAGCATTGCTTCGATTGGGTTTAAAATCAAAGTTTGCACCATACGGCCAAATTGGTTGGTAAAATTCTTTCGATTGTCCAGGCAAGCTGTAGGCGGCCCCACCCAGCTTAACAGGCTCTTGATAGTAATTCATGCCCAGATAAATAGGGGCCTTCCCGGACTGGTCCAATCCTGCGCCAGAGACGATCAGCATGATTGCCAAAACCACTGCTAGAATATACAATAGCTTTCTCATATTTTTGTACCTCCTCAATCAGTCCATATCACTATCATCTTTATCGATCTTGTCCAATCCCTTTAAGCCGGCAAGCTTAGAGCCAAGTCGCTCCATCCGCGATCGTGTAAGTGCCAGCTCCCGTTCCATGATCTCTATATCATGCTGACGGGCCTGCTCTTCCATGTCTTTCGAGCCTTCTCCCCCCCTCAGAACATAGCTGCCACCTTCAATGCGCAGCCCCATCCCATAGATCAGGGCAGCGGCGATCTTCTTTCTGGCATTCATCAGATCGTTCCAGAAGGCTTTGCGGGAAATGCCCATATAAAATGCCGCCTCCTCCTGGTCCAATTCCAGCAGATCCACCAGCCGCACCGCCTCAAGCTCCTCCAGGGTTATGGATACGGCTTCAATCCTGGGGCAACCCTCTGGCATAAAGCATGAAACGGTTGGAACCTCTGAGATCCAGCGTCTTCCCCTCCTTCTTCCTCGACAGGGACACATGATAATCTCTTTATGCAAAGGTCATATTTCAAAGTTGCCCTATAGAAACATTTAAGTATATATTCGCATAAGGTACTAATCTGGTGAAATATAATGCCTTGGGGAGACTGTACCGGGCCCTGGTGGATGAATACTGGGGCAAATAGAGCATCAGGGTATTGGTGCTGTGGCAGAGGAATGCGAATGGGACGGAGTAATGCCGCCATGCGGGCATTTATGCCGGCAGGTTATGCAGTTCCTCACCAGCCCATGCCTTCTGAGGAAAAGAGCTACCTGGAGGACGTAGCCAGGAGATTGGAGGAAGAGCTTTCTTTGGTTAAAGAGAGAATTGAAAAACTTCAATCCGGAGTATGATCTGCAGACATAATCCGCCTCGCCGATCACAAACCCGTTAGCTTTTTTTTTCACATAGACAAATATCCGAACATGATGCTTTATGATCCTGTTTTGAGTGATCCGAAACGTTTATTTATTAACCCTGTTTTAGGCTTACCTAAAAATCGACCATAGACTACAGGGATAAAGAATGGAAACACCTATCACGAGCCTGCGAGCAGGGGCAGTGGCCCAGATCACAGCATTGCTGGGCCAGGGGAGCTCATTTCAGAGAAAGCTGCGGACCATGGGGATAAGAGAAGGAAAAAAGCTGAAGGTAGTGGCTATCCATCCCTTTGCCGGCCCGATGGTGCTGGAAATAGAAGGCAGAGAGATCACACTGGGCAGGGGCATTGCCCAGAGAATCATGGTGAGGGTAGAGGATTGTTGCGAATTGTCCTGATGGGCAATCCCAACATAGGAAAGAGCGTGGTCTTTTCCCGGCTGACAGGTGCCGAGGTGATCACCTCCAACTATCCGGGAACCACAGTGGACTTCTCAAGAGGCAAGGCACGGCTGCTGGGAAGCCAGGTGGAGGTGATTGATGCACCGGGAACCTACTCCTTGCAGCCGACAAATCGGGCCGAAGAGGTGGCAGCCGATGTGCTGGCCTGGGCGGACCTGATCATAAATGTGGTTGATGCCACCAACCTGGAGAGAAACCTCTTCCTGACCCTGGAGCTTTTGGAAAGCAAAAAGCCCCTGATCCTGGTGCTCAACATGTGGGATGAGGCAGGGCAATCAGGAATAGAGATAGATGTGAAAGGACTGGAGGAGCATCTGCAGGTGCCTGTCGTCACCACCGTTGCCCTGACCGGAGAGGGGATAAAAGATCTGGTCAGCCGATTGAATGAGGCGCATTCTCCTCCCCAAATCAAGGCCCGAAGCGAAGAGGAGAAGTGGATTGAGATAGGCCGCATAACCAGAGATGTACAGAAGCTGACCCACAGGCATCCCGGCTTTTGGGACCGATTCTCCGAGGCCACCATAAAACCACTGACGGGAACTCCCATCGCCCTGATTGTCATACTTGCCACTTTCTGGATGGTGAGGCTTATCGGCGAGGGCCTCATTGCCCATCTCTTCGAGCCCCTCTTTGAGCTGTATCGTCCCCTGGCCATGCTTATCAGCGCCAAGATTGGTCCCGGCATGCTGCATGATCTCCTCATAGGGAGGCTCATAAATGGAGAGATCGATTTTGTCCAGTCCATGGGGGTTCTGACCACGGGCATCTATGTTCCCCTGGGCATGGTCCTTCCTTACATCGTAGGCTTCTACCTGGTTCTCTCTCTCCTGGAAGATTCCGGATATCTGCCACGATTGGCCACTTTATCGGATAACGTATTCCACCGTCTGGGCATGCACGGCCACGCCATCGTGCCTCTTTTCCTGGGCCTGGGCTGTAATGTCCCGGGGGCCCTGGCAACCAGAACTCTGGAGACCAGGAAGCAGCGCTTCATCTCTGCCACCCTCCTGGGCCTGGCTGTGCCCTGCACCGCCAAATCGGCAATGATCTTCGGCGTGCTGGGCTCCTATGGCCAAAGCTATGTGCTCCTGGTATTCGCAACCCTGGCCCTGGTCTACGTGGCTGCGGGGCTGATTTTAAATAAAGTGATGCAGGGGGAGAGCCCGGAGATCTTCCTGGAGATACCACCCTACAGGATGCCGACTGTGCGCATGATCCTTAATAAGACCTGGATGCGCATACGTTGGTTTCTCAAAGAGGCCATACCATTCCTGTTCCTGGGGGTGCTGATGGTCAATGTTCTCTACACGATAGGCTTCATCGAATGGATAGGCCGCCTCTTCGCTCCGCTTATGGAAGGGTGGCTCGCCATCCCCAAAGAGGCTGTGGCCGCTCTTCTGGTGGGATTTTTCCGAAAGGACCTGGCAGTGGGCATGCTCCTGCCGTTGGGGCTGACGGCTCCACAGATGGTGATAGCTACCACTGTGCTCTCCCTTTATTTCCCATGCGTTGCCACCTTTGCGGTGTTGCTAAAGGAGCTGGGGATCAAAGATACGATAAAATCCACGACGGTTATGGTGGCAACGGCTCTCCTGGTGGGAGGTACCATGCGATGGGCTTTGATAGGAGGGGGATAAAATGAGACAGAAGACGATGGAGGAATACATCGAGATCATTCATGCCCTGGAGATTCGAGAAGGGCGCGCTGCAACGGGTAGGATTGCCGCGGAGATGAAAGTGAAACCCTCCTCGGCCACGGAGATGCTGAGGAAGCTGCAACATGAGGGGCTCTTGCAGTATGAGACCTATGCGGGAGCCACTTTGACCGATTCCGGCCGGAGGCTGGCCCTGGAGCTGAAGAGCAAACACAAGGCTATAGCCGATTTCCTGGAGATCATTGGAGTGGACAGGTGTGTGGCGGAGCGTGATGCCTGCCAGATGGAACACCATGTAGGCCGGGAGACCATGGAACGGCTGAAGAGGTTCGTGCAGTTCGCAAGCCTCTCTCCCTCAGAACCTCTCTGGATTGAGAACTTCAGGAGGTATTGCGAGACTGGAGAGCTGGTGGACTGCAACCTATGCTGCTCGGATTCTGACGTGATTCGTTGATCTGCCATGCCTCCAAAAAATGCCATACACACTGAGAACCTGACCAAGCGCTATGGCGATCATCTCGCCGTAGATCATATCAGCTTCCATGTAAATGAAGGCGAGATCTTCGGTTTTCTGGGGCCCAACGGCTCGGGCAAGACCAGCACCATCCGCATGCTGGTCGGCCTCTCCCAGCCCGAGGATGGGCGGGCCAGCGTTCTCGGATACCATCTTCCCGCTGAGATCGACCGGGCCAAAAGATACGTGGGGATGGTGCCGGATGTCTCCAATAATGTCTCTGCTTGCCATCAAGATCGCTCAAAAGAACGAGAATCTGAAGGTATACGGGGGTAGACATCTCAGAGAAGGCAATTGATACCGCCAGGAAAAATTCCCTAGCCAGTGGCCTGGCGAATGCTCCCCAATTCGATGTGGGCGATGCATGCCGCCTTCCATTTAAGGATGAATTCTTCGACCTGGTGGTGAGCACCTTCAGCTTGCACCACTGGCCCCACCGCTGGTCTCAATGAGATCCACATAGTACTAAAGCCAAACGGCGAGTCCTGGATTTACGATCACTTGAAAGACCCCTCGCATGAAGCTCGTGAGGGGTTGCGAGAGGATTTTGGGCGGCTGGGCAACATGCTTTGCTCTGGCGCACCTGCGCTCTGTCTCCTCCCCACTGACAATGGAAAAGGCTTGGAGAATCCTGCAAAATCCCAAATTGAAGTTTCAAAAGAGGCGAGTGGAAGAGCGCGGCGTAATCCTTATCATGGATGCCCAATCAGGCATGAGGGTTTCTTCTGCGGGTCATTTCAGCTCCTTGGTGCTATTTATTCTAATATAAATTAAAACGCATAAATCCGACTGCCGTCTGATATCATATCTTCTGCTAGGAGCTTGTAGAAATCCTCCGGCACAATTGCCCTTTCACCTGCTTCTAAACCCCTGGCTTCCAGATCCTCCTTGCAGGCAAAAATCCTCTCCCTTGGTAGGACTTTAAGAGATGCAGCATCAAGCAAATTATAAACTCCGTCTCCGGCTAGATATATGAAGGCATTTTTCGAACGCTCTATCAGTTGAAGGCATATCTTTGTACGATTGCTATGAGGCGGCTTGGTCAAAAGGAAAATCTCGGTTTTATCCATATTTCACCCGATCATAGAACGATGACGCAATCTGCGGCCAGTATTTGTTCCATGAATGCGTCTTCATCAGCAAGCTCCACCCTCTCGATCAGACTCTGGTTCATAAGGCCTCTCTCTGCAAGTGAGGGCTCGTGAGCTAGAAACCTGATCTCGGGATAAACATAAATTGTGTCGGATAGGTTCGGCACATTGAGGGCCTTGCTGTCCTGGTCAGCCATGGCAAGGTAGACTCCATCAGCATAAAGGCCTAAAGTAACATACATCTTGATGCTCACTGCTGCCGCATTGAGCAAGCCATAGGCCTTTTCGCTGCCATAGGGCGCGATGTCTAGTAGGTAGAAGACTGATCTCATCTCGATAATGCAATTACCTTGTCGCTGTTTTTCAACATCTCAGCCAGATCGTAGAGGCTCGTGATCTTAATCCCCTGGAGATAATCCGAGCAGGTGCCATCCACCTCCGTCAAATAACCTCTGGCAGCAGCGCATCTGGCACAGGCCCTTACCACAGCTCCTCTCTTTGCCAGCTCTTGGAAGAGCAGGCCAGCATCTGCAAAAAGAGAGGGCTTCTGCCCGAGCTTGGGAATATGGACTGCATCCAGATAAAGGAATATATTTACATGGGATCCGTTCAGCGCTTCCATTGCGATTTTATAGGCCATCTCGACATATTCCGAGATGTAAGGCCCATCCGTGAGGATTATGGTCAGCGTCTTCAAGAGTCTCTCCTTCAGAGATATTCTAATAAAGTCCTGATATGCTCCAGGTTCGTTGCATGTTTGGCATCAAGTAGCGGTGTGCATTTATCCAGCGTTGTCTCCCTTGCTACAAGCTTGATGGCGAAAGTATAGCAGCTCTGCTCTCCACAGATCTGGCAATTGGTCTTGGGAAGGTACTCGTAGATCTCTGCATGGTCTACTTTGACCATCTCACGGACAGCAGGAGTCACGCCTTTTACAATGGCCTCATTGATGGTTTTCTTCATATCCTCTAAAGTCTCGCGGGCCTCAACATCGCTCTTGATCATGGTCATAGTAACATTGCCCGTAGAATAGATGGTGATTAGAATATTGCCTTTCTGGATGATTAGCGCTCCAATCTTTTCCGAGTATCTCGCTCGCGGAAATAAGGGCTCCAGGAGTTTGAGGGCACCGCCCAAAGGTGGCTCAAAGCGGGCGATTATTCTGAACTTGGTGCAATCGGCTATGCATGGCAAGAGCTGGCGCAGCTCGACGACTTCGAGAGGCTTGATACCTGTAAGGTCTTTCTTAGCCTCCGCTGGCTTCTCTGCCTTCGTCTCCATGAAATTCTTTCCGAAATCCGTCAGGACGATCAGATCCTCCCTCATATCAGCAAGGCCTGCGTGCTGCAGCATCTGCAAGTGATAGTCCAGCATGCTGGCTCCTGCCGCCTGCTCGACCTCTTCTCTTGTTCTCTCCTTTTCTACCAGCATGGCCATGATCTTCCTTCTCGTGGCGTTGGCCATGGCATTGCTCACGAGCTTTACCTCAGCGGGCGATCCGGGCATAACATATCACCTTTGAAATCCTATTTGGAATCGTATTGATCTCATGATTTGCAAAACGCCTTTGCCGGCACACCGGGATAGTACTTATCCCTGAGTTTCAGGGCCACATTTACAAGTGCAATCAACACCGGAACTTCGATAAGTGGCCCGATCACGGCAACAAAGGCCTCCTGGGAGGCGATACCGAAGACGCCCACTGCTACGGCTATGGCCAGCTCGAAGTTGTTGCTGGCCGCGGTGAAGGACAGAGCTGCCGTGTTCTCATAGTTAACGCCTAGCTTGTAGGCCATGAAGAAGCTGACAAAGAACATGAGCAGGAAGTATATCGCTAAAGGCACGGCCACTCGCACAACATCCAGGGGAAGCTGGACGATGTAGTCACCCTTCAGGGAGAACATCACCACGATGGTGAAGAGCAGGGCGATGAGGGTTAGAGGCGAGATCTTGGGTATGAAATCTCTCTCGTACCAGACTATACCTCTGGCCTTGATCAAGCTGAATCTGGTGATTATGCCTGCCAGGAAGGGTATGCCCAGATAGATGAATACGCTCTCTGCAATTTGGGCAATTGTTACATTGACCAGCGTTCCCTCAGCGATTCCCAGGGCAGCCGGCAGCACCGTGATAAAAAAATAAGCGTAGACTGAATAAAACAGCACCTGGAATATGGAATTAAGTCCCACCAGGGCGGCGCAATACTCGGTGCAGCCGCAAGCCAGCTCGTTCCAGACGATGACCATGGCGATGCAACGGGCTATGCCGATGAGGATTATGCCATACATGAGATGAGGATAATCTCGCAGGAAGATTACTGCCAATGCAAACATTAGAATGGGACCTACGATCCAGTTCTGTATCAACGAGAGGCTGAGGACCTTCCTATCTTTAAAGACCTTCCCCAATTCTTCATACTTTACCTTGGCCAGGGGCGGGTACATCATCAGAATAAGGCCGATGGCGAGAGGTATCGATGTTGTGCCGATCTGTAAGCTTAAGATGAACTGGGTAATTCCCGGCGCATAGTAGCCCGCGGCCACACCGAGGAACATGGCCACAAATATCCAGACAGTAAGGTAGCGGGATAAGAAATCCAGGCCCTTGCTGACTCCATTTGACATTTAACTCCTCCCCCCATTGACAAAAATTAAAATTTTAAAAGGCGATCATGTCGTGCCAAGCTTAGTGTACTTCGTGCCGACAGCATCCCCTCCGGTCGGAGCCGTACCAACCTGCGTGTCCGCAACCTCATGTGCCTTCCAGTCCTCCCAGGTATAAGTGCTGGCCTCATATCCCATGAGCTGCAGAGCATACCAGACCAGAGCTGACCGGCTGTAATCATCGGAATAGACCACAATCGGCTTTTCTTTGTCCAGCCTACTGAAAACAGTCCTCAAATCCGCTTCGTTCTTGATCTTCTCCCCTTTGATCACATTGGATGGGTCCAGTGCAATAGAACCAGGTATGCGGCCTTTGCCAAACTCCACAAAAGGCCGGACATCAATGATCTGTGCCTGGTCGGACTTTACGTACTCGTAATCAGCCATTACTTCTGGCTTAACTAGTGGCCTGTATTCTTTGACAGGCAATATGTTCGCCAAAGCCTCTTCAGGCAGGCCCGCAGCCTTCCAGTCAGCCAGGCTTCCGTCCAGGAGCTTCACGTCATTTTGTCCCAGGTGGTGAAGCACTAAGAAGGCAAATTCAGCCTCTCCAGAGCTCTCTTTGCCGGCGTAAAGAACGATGGAATCGTCTCTGGAAACGCCAGCATTGCCCAGGATCGTGGCAAGTTCCTCATCAGTTTTCAGGTTGCCTTTGCTGCTGAGAAATTCTTTAGTAGGGATGTGAATGGCGTCCTTAATGTGGGACGCAGCATAGCCGTCTCCGTTAGACACGTCCAATACGACATCTGAGCTGGAAACGCTCTTCATGGCCTTGAGGATCTCTCCATTCGGAAAGGAGGCAGTTCTATCTAATGTTTTTTGCGTGCCGCTCCCTGAGTTTCCTGAAGCGCCATCCTGGGCGCTGCCTGGCTGTACGGGCTGGCCTGTGCCCAGCTCAAAGTTCAGGAAAGCACTGGGATCCCATGTGCCACCACTGCAACTGCAGCCTGCGTCCACCACAGGAGCAAAAGCTATCAAGGAAAGCATCAAGATTCCCAGAACATAGAACCCTTTGTAATTTGCACTATTGAATTTCGTCATTTATGATTGCCTCTCTAAGAGTTTAGCTTCTTTCATCAGCTTCACTAAATTGAGCATCTCTATTACAGCGCCTTCAGATAGCCGGTATCTGGACCATCTACCATCCTTGCGCTCTCTGATGAGCCCTGCATCCTTGAGGATGGAGAGGTGGTGAGATGTGCTGGATTGGGGGCGGTCCACGCCGACCATGAGCTCACAGACACACAGCTCGCCTTCTCGCAGAAGGTAGAGGATCTTGAGGCGGCAGGGATCGGCCATGGCCTTGAATATCTCCGCTTCAGATTCGATATCCTTTTCGTCCAGCTTGCTCGTAATTGAGCGCAGCTTATTGACCTTGCACTTGGCTTTATCGGCATCCCCTATCAGCCGCGTCATCCTATTGACAGCCTCTTCCGGAACACATGCCATGGAATGATCCCCTCTCAATTGCAACAGCAGCTTTTTTGGGCCAGGAGGTTTTGCGCTTCTTGCTTCAAACAATTCTTGCATATCCTTATTCTACCTCGCTCTTTGTGACTTACTATGAAGAGGGACTCCACATCTCTATTGCATATTTCGCATTTCACGGTGTTCATTTTGCTCGTTCACCTTTTGTGCTTCTTTTGTAGATCTGCCACAGTATTGACTTCTAAATTCCATGCATTTTGATCCGCCCAAATACAGGGCTGTATGGCCACCCATATCCAGACATTTCGATATATAAGATTTTCCCGTCATACAGTTATATCCAAGTACGACACCTGTCTTTAATTAAATATAAAAAACTTACTAAAATATTTACGCTACAAGCGAATCGAAATTAACAATTGAGAACGCATATCCTCTCTGAATTATAGTTAGATCGGAGAGATTTGGACCAATATTTTTCTCATGTATGGCTCTGAAGCTCATAAATACGAAAGACTTATATCCAGTAATGTCGATATGCCGTTTCAGGCTTGCCCTAACAATGGCAAGATGTCGATGCAATCTGTGCTATCGGCATGGGAATGAGTGTGGAAAAGGATATCAAACAATTATCTGACAATAGAGTGCGTCAAAAAAAAATCTGAAGCTTAAAGGAGAGTGTATCATGGACATAGTTAAGAAAACAGTGTGCATAGCATCTTTGTTTGCGATCTTCATCATGGCATCCGGCATTAATGCCATGGGTGCGGAATATTCTGTAGGATCCGGAAATGACGACTGGTGGACCGTTTATCCTGATCAATCAGCAGGGAAAGGCGACGAGGTTAATCATCCATCTTGGGTTTTGGATGCATTGGGGGGCAAGCCCGTGCTGATCTATGTGCATAAGGAATGCGATTACTGTATACCACAAGAAGAAGCTGTGCAAAAAATAACCGACCAATTCAAAGGCAAGATAACATTCTTCGAGATAAATGCCGATGGCAGCGATGCCAGGTCTGAGGAAGCCATGCAGGCCTATGATCCCAATGGCGGCGTTATGTATGTGCCGATGACTGTCATTGTATCTCTGGCTCCCAATTCAGAAGGGGCGGTTGAACCGGTCTGGCATAGTACTGAAGAGGTCACGGGCGAGGACTGGATCAAGAATTATGTCGAGGATGCCATAAGCCAATACAATAAGAATTCCGCTAAATGGAATCAGTGAAGGCGGACCTGGGATAAAGGGATATGGTCATGTCAATAAAATATAAAAAAACCCTGATATCAGGTTCGCTCACACTTTTTGTCATATTAAGTTCTCTCTTCATCTTATGCTCGTCTACTGGCCTATCACAGGAGGCAAAAGCCCCTGATTTTCAGGCAGTGGATCTTGATGGAAAGAATATATCTCTCGGGGATTTTCGTGGAGAAGTCGTCCTTCTGCACATCACCAACATTGAAAATCCCCTCTGCAGAGAGTGCGAGCATGCTCTAAATGCTCAGACCAGCCAGCTTTCCCTGTTGGCGCAGAAAGATCCGGGTATAAAAATCATAACCCTCAACGTCCGAAAGAATCCCTACTCTAAAGACGGTCGGGCTTTAGCCGCGGCCTGGTGGAACATCAATGTAACCTGGCCCTGGGTTGAAGATTTTGAGCCTTATCCGCTCACCGGCAAGTACATCGACTACTCTACTGTGGAGGGCGGTTTTGCCAACCCTACCCTGATCCTGATCGATAAAGAGGGAAAGGTGTCGGGCCTCTATCACGTCTATCAGCTCGGCAAGGGAGAGATTGACGGCATAAAGAGCGCTGAGACTCTTTACAGCTACCTGAAAGGAATCGAGCGGGGTGAGGCCTCCGGGTTCAAGGGCATAGGCAGCAGCCAGGGAGTAAACTACCTGGGCATGTTCGGCTTAGGCATCGTAACCTCCCTTTCCCCCTGCTCCGTGGCCCTGCTGCTGGCCATGTTCTCCTACGTCATGACCGCTCGCCGCAAAGAGGAGTACCTCAAGAAGTCGGCCTCGGCCTCGAAAGAAGGCTTCATGATCGGTGTAGCCTTCACTTTAGGAATGGCCATGGTCTTCTTTGTGGTGGGATTATTCCTCTCGGACATCGGCGTCTTCATTCGACAGGCCCGCTTTTTCGACCTGGCCGCCGGGCTGCTGATGATAATCCTGGGCATCAATATCATCAAGCCCATCGGTGAGATCATAGAGCCGGTTAGGTCGCGCCTCTCTTTTGGCAGAGGCAATTCTGATTCCCTTGACTGCGACTGCGCTCCGGAAAAGAAAGGCATAATGGAGAGACTGGTTCACTTTTCAATGAGCCTTTTCCAGTATTCGGCGTTCATTGGAGCCTTTACTCTGGGCGTATTCTTTGCCCTGGGCTGGGCTCCCTGTGCCGTATCCCTGGTCTTTCCCGTGCTCATCTGGCTCATCTCCCAGGATGTAACACCCCTGGCTGGCGGCCTGATGCTCTTCGTCTTCGGCGTGGGGCACGGCGTGCCGGTAATTCCCATAGCTACGTTTTCCCGGGCAGTGGGCGGGCAGATCGGCGAGAAGTACATCTCAGCCGGCAAGTACGTCACCAAGGTCTTCGGGGTGGCGGTGATCGTGATCGGGCTGATCTACGCAGTGAGGTACCTGGGGTACAAGATGTGGTGAAGGGTGGAAAGATAGTGGAGGAATGGAAGATAGATAGTTGCCATATAGGCATTTATCCTGAAGCGGAGTATGAGTATCGCAGTTGCTCATGGCAAAAGGCTTACAGCTCCAGCTACCCCATACACTTCGTTTATTTTTGAAAACTAATTAAGGAAATCTTAGCCCTTTGATGGCTATTAGAGAAAATGCAAGATGATAAAGACTTTTTATATCAACTGATTCCTGAATCTTTCTAGAGACTCCTTTGCTAGATTAATCCCTTGATCACGGGGATCAGTAATTCTTTTCCTTTTCTCGCTTTCAAGAGCTTTCGGGAAGTATCTTTCCTCAATCTCTTTTCTGGAACGAATTACGAAGATCTCATTTATCATTTTCTGCACTCCATGTAATAATTTTCACGGAATTGAGGATTCAATTCTGCTTTAAAATAATGCTTTCTCTTAATCCATATAAATCCATCGCCTTTAGTGATTATAGCAACATCAATTGGACCGCCAACGGTCTCATTTTCTGGAGTGACTCTTCGTTTCAATGAAGTCAAATTAACGAGGGCCTCTGCCATGGATGCAAGTTCATCCCTTGGAAGCCCTGAAACAACATTTAATATAGGGCCAAAGAGATACATCCTTCTATAATTCGCAAGTGCATCATTAAGATCAGTTACCAATTGCTCACCAGAACTAACCAATTTAGTCTTGAGTTTCCCTTTTTCTAAATCTGAATATTTATCCAAAGTATTAATAATTATTTCAGCATAATCATCAAATATCTTGAATATATAACCATCTTTGAAATTTTTGTATCCTGGATCAACTCCTTCCATAAATGTTGACACCATTTCGCTTTGAGCAAAAGGAATTATTCTCGCGCCAGCTTCGTCGTTTACGGGAAAAGTACCTAATTCTATATATTTTAATTTATTATTTATGATTCTCTCAAACTTATAATTTTCAAGTATCGGAAATATATCTTTCTTTCCAAAACCTGCTATCACAACTCCGGAATGATCTGAATTAGCTATTTTTTCCGAAAATCTTGTAACTACCCATATCGCAATTTTTTTAAGCAAATCTCTATGGTCATCAGTTAAAGGAAATTTTTCGAATACATTTTTTATCACCTCATCTAATATGGAATCATATTTAATGAGCGATTCTTCTTCGAAATCACTAGGACAGCATGGTATTTCCTTTCCCTTCGACCATATTTCGTAGTGGTCATTTATAATTTTTGATGCTACCTCTTTCGCAATTTCGTCATCAATTAGACCCCTTTCTTCTATCTTCAATCCCAATTCATCTTTTAATTTGCTTTTAATCAATTCAAAGTACCCATTTACGTCATTTTTAAAATAATTTACTTGCATTGATTCTGAGAAAAGATGCTCGTTGGTATTAAGAAATTCTATAAAATCTTTTGAATACTCATTTAATGTATCAAATTCTTTATTACTTAGGTTATTTCTATAGATTTTTATTATTGTCTCCCATGGAACGCCCATAAGTTGCGCATTTCCGTAGACCATTATTCCAATGGGATAAAATTTTGATTAAGTGAATAATTTATTTGCTGAAGGGAAAATCTTTGCCACTCTTTGCCCTTTTGTACTCATCGTTACAGCACTATCAGCAGCCAACGCAATTGCCTCTTTATTCATTATTGCAATTTCTGCAGTCATAGTACCTAATTAGAATATACCTATTTAGCATTTACTGCCAATTCATCGATATGCTCTCCCCTCTGGGTGAAATTAGACAAGTATTCTGGCATGCGGGTAAACTTATGTCCTGGATTTGCCAAAGCTTCCCTGGCCAGATCTCTCAGCTTCTCTCGAGCATTCTTGACCCGCTGAACACTGTCGTACTGAGGATAGGTCCTTGGGATGGCAAGAGGCCTGGAGATCCATGGCTCTGTCAGCCATCCGAGAGAATCCTGTATTTTCCAGCCTCTTCAGCAACAAGGCAGTGCGGCGGTTAGACTCCCTGCATTCGGAGGACAGGCTGATTCCCTGGTGCATGGTGTAGAGCGCCCCGATCTCCTGCAAGATCTCTCTCGCTTCTTGCTCGTCCCAGGCCATCAACGGTAAAGGACATTAAGGTATTTCAAAGGCAACTTTTCTCCTCAAAATTACCTAAATCCAAGACGGAGGAGCAATCAAAATGCTGATCTATTATGATGATCATTGGGATAAAAGATGACATCAAGCCCAAGAGATCAGGCTAAGAAAAAGGTTCTCTTTCTCTGCACCCACAACTCCGCCCGCTCCCAGATGGCGGAAGGCCTCTTGCGGGCCATGTACGGTGATCGCTACGAGGTTTACAGCGCCGGAATCGAGGCTAAGACTATCGATCCCCGCGCAGTTGCAGTCATGAAGGAGATCGGCATCGACATCTCAGGCCAGCGATCCAAATCCGCCGAAGAATTCCAGGATACCATATTCGACCTGGCGGTCACAGTCTGCGACCGGGCCAAACAGGCCTGCCCGATATGCAGCACAAAGCTCGAACTTCCCAGCAAGAATCCCCGAGCAAGAGAGGTCATTCACAGAAGCTTTGCGGACCCTGCCGCGGCTAGCGGATCAGAAGAAGAGCAGCTTGAGGCATTCCGGCAGATCAGAGACGAGATAAAGGACTGGATCATTAAAACCTTTGGCGGATGATGCCAGATCAAGGTCATCCCTGGCACCATCATTGGTTCTTCTTTTGAATTTAAAGGCTTTCAAAAGGTCAGTACATTAGCAAGATATCCTGCAACCACAGCTATTGCGAAGATGGTGAGCACAAAGGCTGCCAGCAGCCTCTTTTCGAATATCGCCGAGAGAAGCGTCAGCTCGGGAATACTGGCCCCGGCCCCGCCTATGACAAGCGCCAGCACAGCACCTACACTCATGCCTTTTTCGATGAGTGCCAGGCCGATGGGGATCATGGTCTCAGCCCGAATGTAGATGGGAACACCGATGATTGCGGCTACAGGAACGGCCAGGGGATTGTCCGGACCTGCGAAGCGGGAGATGATCTCCGTAGGAACGAATCCATGAATGAATGCGCCGATGCCTGCGCCTAGCAATAGGTAGGGCACGAGCTGGCGGAATAGGACGAATGCGAATCCCGCAGAGCGCTGTATTCTCGATCTCGCGTCTGTTGCCTGCTTGCAGTCACAGCAGCTTCGTACTGCGGCCACGGATTTAACCTGGCTGGCGAAGCCGAGAGCGTCGAGCAAAAGGCCGATGGCAATTGCGCCCACGAAGGTGACTGCAAAATAGAGCGCAGTTGTCTTCCATCCTATCAGAATGATGGACAGGGATATTACCACCGGGTTTAGCAGGGGAGAAGCAAACAAGAAAGCCATGGCTGAGGCGAAGGGCACGCCGGCATTGAGCATTCCCAGGAGGAGCGGTATGGTTGAGCAGGAGCAGAAGGGCGTAAGAGAGCCAAAACCAGCGCCAAGAATGCTTCCCAGTACTTTATGCCGTCCACCCAGGGCACTTTTTATGGTCTCATCCGGCACGTACTCCTGGATCAGCCCCACGAGAAAAGTTATGCCTATGAATAAAATGATCAACTCCACAGCGATTTCCACGAAGAAATTCGCCGCTACCGCTAAGTTGTTCCAGAACATTTCAATTTCCTTCAAAATTTTATTGTTTTTTCTTCAGCGCTCCGGCCTGTTTGACCATTTCCACAACCGCTCCATCTGCTAATCGGTAATAGGACCATTTGCCGTCTCTGCGCTCTTTGACAAGTCCCGCTTCTCTCAAGATGGAGAGATGATGGGATGTGGAGGATTGCGGCTTTTTAAGGGCAGTCATGATCTCACAGACACAGAGCTCTCCTTCTTTGAGCAGCTTTAGAATCCTGAGCCGACTGGGGTCGGCAGCAGCCTTGAAGATCTCGACCTCTCCTTCTGGGCCTTCCATCTCGATCTTCTTCATCAAAGAAGAGAGCTTTCTGGTCCTGGCCCTGGCTTTGTCAACGTCTCCAATGAGCCTGGCCAGGCTGCATATTGCTTCCTCATCGATCACATTGGTCGGTGATATTGGCATCATCCCCTTTTCCTACTACTACTACTACTACTCATTTGTCGGCCCAGGATTGCAGGGAAGCTTCCATATCCGAGGATATTCATTTCTTCCTGGCTTCGTAATACCTCTGATACTCTATCAAGAAGGCCTTCTTGTACATCTCTTCGGCTCCTTCTGCGATGAAATTAAGCTTCTTCAGGTCCTCGACCAGCTCATTCCCGGTAGAATCAACAGGTGTCTTTCCTTTATTGAAGTATTCCCGGAATGTCTCGTCCAATCACGTTATTCCCGTACTGCATCCACCCACATTGATCTGCCGCAGGCCGACGATGCGCGTGCCGCAGCAGCCGCAACCGCTCTCCTTCTTACCAAATATCTTATCTAGCATAACAATCAAAGAACATATCTAGTTTGATGGATATATAAAAGTTATGGTTATGGAAGCTGATTTTAAAATGGCACGATCTTGATATTTGCATATAAGATATTAGTAGAATTAATATATATAGGTATCAATGGAGATCATTGAGATATTATGGTTCATGTAGAGATGAATATCTAAAATACATATCAATATTCTCTGATTTAATATTGAGTGCTTGAGCGTCTCATATTGGGAGATACAAAATCGGCCATAACAGATATTTCTGATTTATCAGATAAATTTAAATACTCTGCCATTGCAGCAATAGCATGAGGCGCAAACTTGAATGAAGATACCGAGAAGCAGCCCTGTTGCCTGCCCGGAGAGATGAGCTGCTGCAAAGTGGAATCCATTGTAGGTGTTGACGAACGAGGACAAATGGTGCTCCCCAAGGACATCCGAGAAAGGGCGAATATACGTGCGGGAGATAAGCTGGCCGTGGTCAGCATGGAGAAGGCCGGCAAGATCTGCTGTCTTTCTTTAATAAAGGTTGAAGAGCTGGAGGGCATGGTAAAATCTGTTCTTGGGCCGGTTATGGATGAAATCTTTAAGAGATAATAGCAATCCGACTTTTAGATGATGTTGTGTTTGTTGAAGTTGGTTTCTATTTCCTTGGTACATTTTAAAATCTATAATTAAAGGAGATTTTAACATGAAGGATTCGGAATTAAAAGTACTGGTTAAGAAGAGCTATGGGAACATAGCCAAAAAAGGAGGCTCGTGCTGCCCTTCGAAAAGCTCGTGCTGTGGGGCTACACCAGTAGAAGATGCCAGCAAGAGCATCGGCTATACAGAGGATGACCTGGGGGCCGCGCCATCGGGGGCTAACCTGGGCCTTGGCTGCGGCAATCCCATTGCTCTGGCATCAATCAAAGAAGGTGAGACGGTTCTAGATCTGGGCTCGGGTGCAGGATTTGACAGCTTCCTGGCAGCAGGAAAGGTTGGGCCGAAAGGGAGAGTCATTGGAGTTGATATGACTCCCGAGATGATCGAAAAGGCTAAAGAAAACGCCTCCAAAGGCAATTTCCGCAATGTGGAGTTCAGACTGGGAGAGCTAGAGGATCTTCCTGTTGCAGACGACAGCGTTGATGTCATCATATCCAATTGCGTGGTCAACCTGGTGCCAGATAAGAAGACGGCTTTTGAGGAGGCCTTTCGAGTTCTTAAGCCGGGAGGCAGACTGATGGTTTCGGATATAGTCCTGAAGAAGAAGCTACCGGATTCTGTAATGGAATCGATTGATGCTTATGTCGGCTGCATTTCCGGGGCTCTTATGAAGGATAGCTATTTGGAGGCAATCAAATCGGCCGGATTCGATGATGTCACTGTGATTGACGAATCCATCTTCCCGCTTGATTTTATAGCTGAAGATCCTGCTGGCCAGGCAGTAGCCCGGAATATTGAGGAAGGCGTGAAAGGCATCAATAAATTTGAAGATTTGGTATCAAGCATAAAGGTCCGTGGCATCAAGCCAAGTCTTTAGAAGGATTCAATGCCCTGGCATAATCATGCAGGTCTGGACTCTTAATTTATGCCGGGGCAAATATATGCTAAATTAGGCCGAGAAGCTGCTTGAATTGGCGCCCAAGACTATGGATCTTATGCCATTTATGATCCATAAATGACTATCGTTGGGTGCCGCCTGAACTATAGCCTCCAAGTAAGTCGAGCTGCAATCTGATGAATCCGTCTGCCATTGCAGTTTCTTGTAGTTATCGATGAGCGTTTGATATGCGCCGTCATCGAACTCAAGATGATTTATGGAGTCCCATTTCAGAAAGAGCCACACGTACCTGGCCCGGGTCAAATTGATCTCATTAATTTTGCTGCTCTCAAAGTGGACATTCTTTCTGAATTGCACATCATGCAAATCGATCTTTTCGCTAAATGTAGATCTGCTGAAATCTGCCGGACCCCTGAAGCCGCAATTGCCGAAATCTGCGTCGCATGCGAAATTCGAGCCGCAGAAATCAGCAAATCCAAGGAAATTGCTGGCTGTGAAGTCGGCTCGTTGGCCAAAAGATGTATTAAAGAAGGTGGCGTCAATCCCGAAATCGGATTCATTGAATTCTACTCCGGCAGGAAAATGGCAGTCTCTAAATTCAGCCAAATCACTGAACCGGGATCCTGTGAAGAAGGCCTGGCCTATGAATTGAGCCTCATTGAAGCAGGCATCTTTGGAAAACTGCGCAGAAATAAAATCAGCCGTGCTGTTGAAGAAAGGTCTTAAAAACTTAACTGATCCTGCGAAATTTACCTTCTCAAATGAGGTCTCCTTTTCAAATTTAGTCTTATTGAAAATCGCCGCCTGGCCGAACAAAGAGCCGATGAAGTTGGCTCTCCCTCTAAAATCCGTCTCGCCAAAGTCGGCATCAGATGCAAATTGACTGGAGGCGAATTGAACATCGCAATAGAATCTGGCATGGCTGAAATCTGCAATTTTGCTAAACTGAGTGCCGGAGAAGGATGATGAATCGTTGAAATAAGTCTGCAGGAAATTCACCTTATCACTGAACCTCGAACCGGCGAAGCTTGCCGTCTTCATGAACATGCAATGAGCAAATGCGGCATCTTCTTCGAAGGTAGAGTTCTCGAAGGACACATTTTCTATAAAGAATGTATTTTTGAATATAACTGGTTTATGAAATTGGGTATTGTAGAAGTCCACTCTGCCGTATATGATGGAATTTTTGATAACAATCGATGAATTGGCCTGCATAGGACCATCGGATGCCGGCATCTTCACTTCAAATGGTATGCGCAGGATCTGCTTGGCTGTCATCCCAAGCTTATCTGATGTCAAATTTCCTTTGATAGCAACTTTATCGTATTCTACAGGCAAGCCCAGCTTAATCTTGACCATGATATCATCGGCTGAGACTATTGACGGAGATTCGCCAAGAGCCGTTTTAGGTGCGGCAAAGAGCAGAATCAGTATTAATAGAACGGCGGTTACCAATATATTCACAGGGCATCTCCTTGGCAAGTCTCTTGCATTCGTAACTTTACCCACTCTGATTAAAGCGGTTTGTTTTTCAAGTATTTATGGTTTTGCTTCAATATCTATATAGACTCCATACATAGACACCCTGCACTGTTCGTAGCATTTGACTATAGCCTCTGCTTGATTTTTCCCTGGGTATGAGTTTTATTACGGTCTTCCTTCCTAGCATTAAAGTAAACTTTGTATTCGTTCAATAGTAGCTATCGTCATTCCTTCATGTTTAACTGCAGCATCCGCCCCTATCTTCCGTTTTCTGCTTTGTTTTTATCTTCCCGTCCTCCTCCAGTTGCTTCTTGACCTTAGGCCATGTCTTCTCCCGCTTGTAGATCTCTCTTACAGTTTCTTTGTCCGGGAAGGAGATGGCCTCGCCCATACACAGGTTAGCGCAGGTATTGCAGCCTACAATACACTGATTGGGCCTGGCGACCACCGGGCTATCCAACTAACCATGCCATATACATCACCTCAAATCTTTCCCAATTCCATCATCTATTGCATGCGCATCCAATTATTGGCTCTATGCGCTGCCCTTCAGGGAGCGTTATCAATAAAGGCTGATAGTAACCCATGTACAGAGTGGTGGTGTTCAGATCGATCTTTAGCATGAAATCTTTGATCTGATTATCTGGTAGCTGCATCATCTCTGAAGTTACCGAAAAAACCATATTCACATTTTCTTTCCTGGGCAGGCCATCGTCCTTGGAAACCCACAGTGTCCAGTTCACTGTGCTGCTTTTGTAAAGCTTAGTGAGATTCATGTAGGCCAAAGGCAACATGGAGCCGAGCTGCTCAAAGAGCACGCTCTCATAGGCCTTCCTATCCGGTATAACTTCGATCCGAATGCAATCCAGACCCTCAATTGTCTCGGACCCGGAAAGCACAAGTTGGGATGAATTGAGCAGCATCTCCTGTTTTTCTGCAACATTTTGAAGCGCCCAGAAATACTCCGCATCCTGTAACGCTGCCTGGGACCAGTTGCCATCAAGCTTGACTTTAGCTATATCTCGAATGACGTAGACCTCCTGTTGCGTGGACTGCAGGGACTCTGGGCCTGAGCTTGCGCTTTTGCTGGTCGATATGCTCATGTTCTGGGCAGTCAGATTCACCGCGCCTTTGTCCAGGGATTTGATCACCAGCGTGGATGCTTCAGTAGAGTTATCCATGGACTTGATCTCCTGGACGGTCTCCGTGGCGAATCTATAGCTATCGAGATTTTTTCCGGAATTGGACATCAACGTTTTAAGATCTTTTGAGTCCAACTCCTTATCTACGCAGCCGGATAATGCCACAACGATCAACACTAGAATCAATAGATTTTTCTTCATTTACTTCCCTTGTTACCAATATTGAATTTTATGAGTTTATCTGCGATCCTGCCCATGAACGCCATTTAGATTCTGTTATGCTCTTTTTCAGCCCACGACCTCAATATCGAGCACATCGTTAAACGATTCGGCATTATTCGAAGCAGTAGCCACTATGCTTACAGTATAGATTCCCAAGGCTACATTGGCATTCCATATTCCCGTATATTTGTTCCCAGTCGTATGCAGCAGGCTTGTCCTTGCTGCTTCCGATCCATCCGGTGCATTCACGATGGCAGTGCAGCGCAGGGCGCTATAGGCCTGCTCCGCGGCAACTTCGCCTGTTACTGTGGTCCTTCCTGAGGAGCCGATTTGCACCACTCCGCTGCTCCTGTCCAAATTAGCAAAGCTCTGAGGAGACCCAAATCCGCAGGTAGCACACCCTTTCACCGTGAGCTTGACCTCACCGTTTGATGATGGATCCGATGAAGAATCCTCGGCATCCTCTGCCTGCGTCTCCCGGAAGGACACGGCTATAGCTGTAGCCTGCCCGGATCTGACGGGGTTGGGCCTGGCCTCAACTTCCGCAAGCTCGTAGCCGAATTTAGGCTGGTTTTCCAGCCAGTCACGCCAGGTGTAGAGGCGAGCATCATAGCCTGAGTGAGTCAGTGCGAACCAAACCAGTGAAGCCTCGACTCCTACATTGGTATAGACCACGACAGGCTTATCCTTCTCAAGCCCGGCAAAGACCTTCTGTAAATCCTCCTCTGCCTTTATGCTCTCGTTTTCCAGCACATTCTCGTAAGGAATGTTGACGGCACCTGGAATAAAGCCTATGCCGTAGTCTCTGGCCGGCCTGGCATCCACGATCTGAGCCCCGCTGCTAACGACGAATTCATAGGTGGCCAGAAGTTCGGGCATAAGCAGAAAATCGTAATCCGCCTTCGGCCTCGTGATGGATTTATTGCTGGTATTCAGCCCCGCAGCTGCCCAGTCATTGATGCTGCCATCCAGGACTCTGACTTTTTCGTGCCCCAGATACTTGAGCACCCAATAAGTAAAGATAGCAGGGGAAGGCCCGCCGCCGCAGGGAAGACACTCGCCGGCGATCACCAGGGAGTCATTTCGGGCGATACCTGCTTCGCCAAGCAACGCGGCCATCTCCGACGCGGACTTGAATCGACCACCTTCTGCCATAAAGCCCTCATAGTTGACATTGACTGCCCCTTCGATGTATCTGGTTGCGCTGGGGCTGATGTCCAGCACAATGTCATCAGAGGAGACATCCGCAGGAGATGCAAACGCTCCGGCAAAGGCGCCGGTCCGCGTCCTGGAAAGGCTGCCTGGAAAAGGATCACTTTCAGGAGGGACCGGCACGGGTTTTGCATTTTGAGTCGTTAGCGTATTCTCTTGCTTGTCAAGCTGAGCTTTTTGCTGCGGTTCCTGCTCGTATGCCTCCTTCTTGGCAAGCCAACCATCCAGATCGGTCCAATCAGGACAGGTCGGGCAGAACTCTCCGTTTTCCGTACCTGCCAGGGCTGGAAGGGCTAAAGCCAGGCAAAGGACGAATATCGAGGCCAAACCGGATGCGATAGATATAGTTTTGCTATGTCCGATTTTTCTCATCCGGGATAATTTCAAATCAATCATAACCATCACTCCTGAGTATCGCTGGATTTTTGCTCGGCAAGCTGATTTGCCATCCAGTCCTGGTAGGAATAGAGCCTGGCATCATAGCCCATGATCTCCAGGGCAAGCCATACAACAGAACCCTTGAAACCCGTGTTTGTAAAAGCTACTACCGGTTGCTCTTTGTCTAAAATGGAAAAGCGCTTTTCCAGGTCATTCACATTTCTTAACCTATCACCATCAAGGACGCTTTCATAAGGTATGCTGATAGCACCGGGAATAGACCCGGATCCATACTCCTGGACCGTCCTGGCATCAACCACCTGGGGCTGGCCGCTCTTTACATAGTCGTAGCTTGCGATTAGCCGATCTGTGAATTGCGGCGTGTATTCAGCAGCAGGGCGAACGTTTGCGCTTGATGATACCGGCAGGCCTTTATTTTTCCAGTCCTGCACGTATCCATTGAGAATCCTGACATCTTTATGTCCCAGCGATTTCATCATCCAGTAGACATAGGCTGAAGCGGACGGTCCTCCACCACAGGGCAGGCACTCCCCGTAGATGACCAGGGGATCATCCTGTGAAATTCCCTCATTGCTGAGGATCTCTGCTATTTCCGGAACGGACTTGAGCGAATCGCCTTCCATGAACTCCTGATAGGGAATGGCCAGGGATCTGGAGATGTGCTCGTTGGCGCTTTCGCTCAAATCCAGCAGAACATCCGCATTTGAGATATCATCAATCTCAATCATGATCTCATGCCATCTGCTCGAGCTCTTCTGAGCGTCTGCATCAGCTTCCCCGCTTTCCTGATCAGAAACAGGCGCCTTGCTTTCCTGTGGTTCCTCGCTTCCTGAAGACATGTTCCATCGTTTTTCTCTTGACTTGGCCGGCCAGTTTGGGCTGGATTGAGTCTGATCGTATTTTCCCGTGCCTATTTCATCCAGCTTGGCCATGGGATCCCAGCCGCCATCGTCGCATGCGCCTCCCAGTGAGGCGCATTCAGCTCCGGCATAGGCGCTCTGGGAGAGAGCTATGATAGCCAAAAAAGCCCCGCAGACTATGCCCATTTTCACCTTTAGCAAAACCATATCATCCACCGAATTTTCAGGGAGCAAGCTCCTCTTTCACCTTCTCCACAACCCTGGAGCAGGCCTTCTCGTCAGGGGCAAGATCCGGAGATTTTTCAATGCCAAGCTCCGTTACGACTATCTGTATGGCCGGCTCGATATCCGCATGCTGCAATGTCTTGGCGGCACACTGCACGGAGCAGCCGTCTATAGCTATCATGAGGCCTGCTTCTCTGGCAGATTTTACCATTCCTTTGATGTGACCGCCCACTCCCGCCAGGCAGAAGAATCCTGCCACCTTCTCTTTGGCCAGCTCAATTGCCGCCTGATTGGCTATCTGTCCCACATTTGAGGCTCCGGAGCAGGCTACAACCCGTACATCCGAGGAGCCACACATACATTTCCTCTCTTCCATGAATCTGTCACCTACTTCTTGAGCATCCTCTTGATCTCTTCAACTGTAGCCGTTCTGCCGGTCATAACCGATTTTCCATCGATGTACAGAGCAGGGGTCATCATCACACCTCGTTCCATGATCTCCTGGATGCCGTCAACCTTGATCACTTCAGCAGGAATTCCAGATTCAGCCACAGCTTTCTCAACGTTCTTCAGCAGGCTCTTGCATTTTGCGCAGCCTGTTCCCAGGACTTCAATTTTAACCATCTAATTCACCTATCAAGTTTGATCTGCAATTCTATTTAATGCGCATAGGCAATTTCCGAAGCCTAAATCAGCTCCCAGTATATGAGTGGAGCCAAAACGATCAATGTGAGCCCTGTAATCACCCGGATGGCCACCTTGTGCTCATTTCGGAATTGGTCCACCTGCTCAGGGCTCATGCCCAGGGCCATGATTACTCCCAGGAGCAGCACGGGGAGCACTATTCCCAGGTTGTACATCAGCAGATAAATCAGACCGGACGAAGCATACCCCTGGCTGGATATGACGCCTATGATGGCGATGTAGACCGCTCCCACGCAGGGAGCCTTTACCAGGGAGAAGAGCGCACCCAGGAAGAAATAGGATGCTATTTTTTTGCTGGCCAGTGCACCGTGCACATATTTCATGGCCCAGTCTGTGCGAAAGAGGGAATCTCGTCCGCTTTTCAGCCGTCTGGCATCTTCCATCTGCATCAGTCCCAGTATCAGCAGGAGGACGGCCAGAACCAGGCGGAACGTAGCCGCAGCAGACTTCTCCTGCAGGACATTAAACAGGCCCACTCCGAATATGTAGTAGACCACGAATATGCCCATGGAGAAGAACGCAATCATGGTCAAGAGATCCCTTCTGCGGCCAGAGCTCGACAGCACCGTGCTCGCTAAAAAGGCCAGAATCGCTAAAAGGCAGGGATTGAAGCCTGCCAGAAGGCCGGCTGCAAAGACGGTAACTGCTGATGAGAGGGTGAGATCTTGCAGGAGGCTTTCCGCTGCTGCTGCAAAATCGTCCTCTTCTCCATTCGTGTTTGACCTGCTGATATTTTGCCCTTCTAAGGCCGCTATAATTAGCAGCTTCAGCTCAGTCTCATTTCCATCATAGTCTTTGTAGCCAATGACGATATCACCTATGATTATGGAAGGAACGTCTTTGACCTTATTCTCTTTTACGATCCTGTGACCCTCTTCGCCTGAGAAGGAATATTCGCTGGTAGGGATATTTCCAAAATCAACCAGGACAGCAGACAGCGCCCTCTCAGCTGCGGCACACTTTGTGCATCCGGGAGACGTGATAATCGTGATCTCTGAGTTTTCAACGGCATAGGCCGGCCATAAAATCATTATCATGGCTGCCGCTAAAAAAATTGTGGTGATGCAGTATCGTTTTGCCTTCATTCCCGTCATTCCGGATGGATGTATCATGACAATTAAACTCGCAAATAGGAGGTTGCCAGAGTGGGGGTTCCCCTGCGGATTTCTGGCCACGATTTGCCGATCTTATTTTCGATCATCAGGATGCTTCATACACCAGTACTGCTTTCTCCTCTCCAAAACCCTCCAGGGAGGCGAAGCTGATGGAGGCATCGCCCTCGGCTACAAGCACCAAAGAGAATGGACAGCCTTCACTGCACTCCTCCGCAGCCTTTTTCATAAAAGCGGTAGCATCCCAGGTCTGCCAGCCCTTTTCCTGAATATCAAGTCTTCCTAAAACTTCTGTATCATATTCAGGCTGATCCGACCAGGTGATAGTATCCATGGCGGCATTGTCATAAAAGTAAAGGCTCACCTTGCCGGGCTTCTCAATCTCTTTGGCATACATTTTTAGAGTTGCGAAGATGACCTGCTGGGGCAGCGTCGTCATGCCGGCAAAGGAGAGATAAGCAACTCTTACCGGCTCTCCGCTTTGGGATGACGTCCATAGTATGCTTTCCTCTCCGAAGCTCTGGTCTTCCTTCGCTGCATCGGTGTAGGTGTCGGTCAGCAGTGCCGGAGATATTTTAGCGGCTCCGGCACAACCTGCAAGCAGGGCGATACAGGCCAGTGCAATTATGGCCAACATGGCATGGTTTCTCATTTATTTTCACTCCTATGATTGATTATGAAACGATGGCTCCGTAGAGCATTCCTGCCAGAGTTGATATGATCACGACCAGGCTGATGTAAACGGAGGCTTTTTTCGCTCCAATGATTCTCCAGATCACTATCATATTGGGAAGGCTCAAAGACGGTCCTGCCAGCAGAAGCGCCAAAGCCGGACCGGCGGCTGTCACCCCGGTGCTGTATCCGAAGAGCGTTCCTACAATGGGGACTTCCAGCAATGTTGGCATGTAGAGCAGAGAGCCGATGACTGAGGCCAGAAAACAGGCAAAAAAGTTGCTCGTGCCGAAGATGGTGCGCACCCACTCCACAGGCAAGAAGTAGCCGATCATGCCGGTTACGAATGTGCCGGCCACCAGCAGGGGAAAGATCTTCTTGGTGAGCCACCATGTCTCGGAGAGGAATGCCTCCCGCTCTTCAGGCTGGTAGTAGCTCTTCATGAGGAAAGCAGCCGTTAATGCCAGTGCTCCCACAATTATTGCTTTGGGCAGCAATTCGAGAACCCCGGAGGTGGCCACCAGCAATATGGCAATCAGAACGGCTATGAATAAACCTGTGAAATATCCGGGACGATTCTTCACTTCTGAGTCGGTATCGACCTGGAAAGCCGGCGCAGGCGCAGAAACACAATTCGTTTCTGATTTCTGAAATATGGCAGCCATGATCAGGCCGATGACGACGGCCATGCTCACTGCTGCAACTGCCCTGGCTATGCCAAGATCAAGACCCAAAACACGCGCCGTGAGGATGATGGCCATGAGGTTGATGGCCGGACCCGAGAATAGAAAGGCTGCCGCAGGGCCGATTCCGGCACCTCTCTTTTGAATTCCTGCAAACATGGGCAGTATGGTACAACTGCAGACGGCCAGAATCGTGCCCGAAGTGGCAGCCACACTGTAGCAGAGCCACTTGGGGGCGTCAGCACCGAAGTATTTCAGTACCGTCTCTTTATGCAGAAGCGCAGCAATGGCCCCGGCAATGAAAAATGCTGGTACCAGGCAGGTCAAAACATGTGCCGAAAGGTATTCCAGCAATGTGGATAATCCTGCCTGCAAGGCAGCCGCGATGGTGTAAGTTACCGTGAATATCATCTCCCGTTGTTCAATGAAATCTCTAAAATTCTTCCAGCCTCAGCAAGCTGGGATATCTGTTTTAGGGCCATTGAGTCTACCATGCGAATTAAATCGAACACCTGAGGGTCTTTTATGCGATAGATCGTCCTCTTGCCGTCTATTTTGCGCTCCAGAATATCAGCTTCATAGAGAATATTCAAATGTTTGGATATGGTAGATTGAGATCTCTGGAAAGCAGGCAGGATCTCGCAGACGCAGCGCTCGCCTGCGGATAAAAATTCCAGTAGCTCAAGCCTGGTGGGATCGGATAAGGCGCTAAGGATCTTTACGCGTAAGTCCGAGACAGATTTTTGAGTCATGACAAAAACATGCTAATTACATATTCTGATATAAACTTATTGCCATAAGACGATTATTAGATATTAGACAGCAGTTTACATTGACATAATCATGGAAGGCCTTGAATGCGCCGGTGCCTGCTCCTAACAGGAGATAGGGCACAAGCTGACGGAAAAGGCCGAATGCGAATGCACCTGCGCTCTGTCTCCTCCCCAACGACAATGGAAAAGGCCAGGAGCATCATGGAAGATCCCCGCTTGAAGTCTCAAAAGAGGCGAGTGGAAGAGCGCGGCATAATCCTTATCATGAGGCTACAAAAGGTTTAAGGCAAGTGGTCAATATAAGAATATGCAGACAATTAGATCAGCAGGTAGGTATAATTGATGAAAGTCGGTATCATACGTTGCCAGCAAACGGAAGACATGTGTCCTGGAACCATGGATTTCATTGCAGCGTCAGAGGGAAAAATGGCATTTGCAGATATTGGGCCGGCAGAGATTGTTGGGTTTGTTTCCTGTGGCGGATGTCCGGGCAAAAGAGCCGTATCCAGGGCGAATTTGATGGTTGAGCGCGGTGCAAAAGCCATCGTTCTTGCCTCCTGTATCAGCAAGGGAAATCCGATCGACTTTCCCTGTCCGCACTACGCGCAGATGAAGGAGAGCATAGCCAAAAAAATTGGGCCTGGCATAAAGATAATCGAGTGGACGCACTAATCACTTTTTTGGGCAGCGATGGCTACAAAAGCTCCTTTGCCATGACCCTCTTCAAAGGGCTCTACTGCACATATATTCTTGGTACTCTTGAATATGGTCTGATGGGTGGCGATGTGGTCGAAATTCAGGCTTTCCAGCCAGCTCATAACCTGATCCGCCGAGGCGAAGCGAGCATATTTGTAGAACTTGCTTGTGGTCTTTTTTTCTTTCATAACATCGTACTCCCTCGCGTTCTTTTCAAATATTTCTATGTTATTCATTGCAGTCAACCGTGTATTTTATGATGATCGGCAGCAAGAAGAATGCTATGCCAGATCTTAATTATTTGAGTCTTGCCTCGGCCATGCACCGCCTGGCTGAGCCTGCCATACGCTCCGCCATATCTGCACTTCAGCTTGCCCCCGGAAGCCTCGGACTGGATGCCGCCTGCGGAAATGGCGATCACAGCCTCTGGCTTGCCGAGGCCGTCTCGCCGGACGGGCAGGTCAAAGGCCTTGATATCTGTAGAGAGGGACTCATTAAGGCAAGGTCATCTTCTGCCAGAGCGGGGCTGACTGATAGACTGACTTTCTTTCAGGGAGATTTACGTGGTCTGCCATTCAAGGATCACGCTTTTGATTGGGCTTGGTGTGCAGACAGCTTATGGCCAGGCCCAAAGTCCCTGGGATTTTTGGGGATGGACCCTTTGCCGGTCCTTATGGAATTGACGCGGGTTGTGAGACCGGGTGGAATAGTTGCCATCCTTTTCTGGTCATCACAGAAGATGCTTCCCGGCCATCCCTTCCTGGAGGCCCGGCTCAATGCCACAAATGCCGCATGTTATCCCTTCCAAGAAGATTGGAGGCCTCGTGCTCATATCCTCTGCGCGCCCCTCTGGCTGTATGAGGCTAAACTGAAGGATATCATGGGACGGACCTTTGTGGCCGATGTGCAGGCCCCCATCCATGGCCGGACCCGAAATGATCTTGCTGCCTGCTTTCAAATGCTCTGGGGAAAAGCGGAAGAGGAGCTGGCAGATGGAGATAGGAGGCAGTTTCAAAAGCTGTGCCTGCAAAAGTCTCGTGATTTCATAGCCAATCGACCTGATTATTATGCTTTCATCACTTACACTCTTTTCTCTGGCCGGGTGGCACGATGCCATGAATAAATCGATTCAAGCATCAATTTAAAATATATTCGACCACATATGACTGTTTGTGGAAGGCAATATCCTCATAGCCCTGGCATTAACTCTTTTTGCCGGCCTGGCTACAGGCATTGGCAGCCTGGTCGCTTACTTCATCCCCAAGCCCGACATGCGCGCCCTCTCATTGAGCCTGGGATTTGCAGCAGGTGTGATGATCTACGTGGGCTTTGTGGACCTCTTTTGCAGCGCCAAGCTCGTCATCGGATTTGGCTACGCCAATATCTTCTTCCTGCTCGGGCTTCTCATCATCTATTTGCTTGACCAGGCAATTCCACATATCCACATGGATGGGCAGGTGGACGCTCACTGCGACCGTCTTTACAAGAGTGGAATAATGACCACAATCGGAATCGCCCTTCACAATCTGCCCGAGGGGATGACTGTGGCCCTGGTCTCCCTGGCCGACCTTCGTCTGGGAGTGCCCGTGGCCATCGCCATTGCCATCCATAACATCCCTGAAGGACTGGCATGCAGCATTCCCCTTTACTGTGCCACATCCGACCGCAGGAAATCCTGCCTGCTCTCATTTGCCGCCGGCATGACCGAGCCCCTGGGCGCGATCCTGGCAGTGCTTCTGCTCTATCCGTTCCTGAGTGACTGGCTGCTGGCGGCATCCTCCGCCCTGGTGGCCGGAATCATGGTCTTCATCAGCCTTGATGAACTCATACCTGTAGCCAATAGATACGGCAGTGAGCATCTCACCAATCTGGGAATAATCGCTGGATTTTTAGTAATGATGGCAGGACTTATCTTGATGGGCACTTTCTGAGGCATTTATGAATGGGGCTGGCATAGCCGCTATGGTCTGGTGCAAGTACTGGCGCACCCATTGTCAAGGTTTAAATAACTTCCAGCAATATTACTATTTAGATCTTAGCTAACAATCTGGTGATTGGTGATGAAGAAAATTATGAAGTTCAGCCTCTTTCTGCTGCTGGCGGCATTCCTGAGCACGGCCTATGCAGCAGATCAGAATCTGCTTAATGTATCGGATAGCTATACCAGTGAGCTGAACGATAGCGCTCTGGGCCTGGCCCTGGCAGGCCAGCCTTCCGGTGACCTGACCGCCTCCGAGAAAGAGGGGCTGCTCTATATGGCCGAGGAAGAGAAGCTGGCAGGTGATGTCTATCAGGCCCTCAACGAGAAGTGGAACCTGCGGGTCTTCGATAACATCGGCAAAGCGGAAAGGACTCATGAGGCAGCCATCAAGACGCTTCTCACGAGGTATTCCCTGCCTGATCCCACAAGAGGCGCAGGTGTATTTTCCAATGATACTATGCAGGTGCTCTATGATGATCTGATAAGCCGGGGAAGTACTTCCGCCAGGGATGCTCTTCAGGTGGGGGCAGCCGTCGAGGAGATAGACATTCTCGACTTGAAAGAGCGCATGGCTCAGACGGATAAAGCGGATATATTGATGGTTTATGCCAATTTAGAAAAGGGCTCAGAAAATCATCTGCGGGCCTTTGTCAATAACCTGCAAAGGCAAGGATATGAATATAGCCCCGAGTACCTCACTTTAAAAGAGTACGATGGCATAATCCACGGCTGATAATATTAATTGGGTGTGTGCGGGAGAACGGCCGGAGTTCTAGTGCCTAACGACGCAAAAGGAGCACCATGAGAGACAAAACTCAGCAATCAGCTGATCCGCCGGATAATGTTTCGGCCAAGACGCCCAGCGTGATGAGGGTTGCCCTCTACTCACTTATATTCAATCTGGGCCTGGTAGTGGCCAAGTTCTTTCTCTTTACACTCTCGGGAAGCCTGGCCCTGCGGGCTGATGCCGTTCACACCATGGTAGATGTCCTGGCCTCCCTGGCCCTCATCCTGGGGCTCAAGATTTCAGAGAGAAAGAGCCAGAGCTTCCCACTGGGGCTTTACAAAGTGGAGAACCTGGCATCCATTGCCATCTCTTTTTTGCTCTTTGCAACTGCCTATGAGATCATCCTGGAAGCTGTTTTGGGTGAAGCTGAGCCCATAAATTACCCAGGATTTGTTCTTTATGCCGTGGCTGCCATAGTACCTCTGCCATTTCTATTCGGCAGCTTTCAGATCAGAGTGGGAAAGCAGACCGGCTCGCCCAGTCTCATCGCCGACGGCGTGCAGCACAAGGCCGATGTGCTCACCTCCGCTCTGGTCTTTCTGGCTCTCATTGCCCAGAGCGTTGCTTTCCCTCTGGACAGGATCGCGGCAGCGATCATAGCCCTTGTAATCGTTAAAGAGGGGTGGGAAATTCTGGTCGATGGCATGCGCGTGCTACTGGATGCCTCAGTGGACACGAAAACCCTGGAAAAGATCCGTATCCTGATAATGCAGGCTCCTGAGGTTGCCTCTATCAAGGAACTGGTGGCCAGGAACTCCGGAAGATATCTTTTTGTGCAGGCTAATCTGATCCTCAGAATAACCGATCTGAAGAGAGCTCATCTGGCAGGCGAGCGCATCGAGTCTTGGATCCGCAGAGAGCTTCCTCATGTAGATCGCGTGCTTATTCATTACGAGCCGAGCATGCAAAGCAGCCTGAGATATGCGTCTCCCCTCCAGGATGCACAGGGGACATTAGGTGAGCATTTCGGTGAGTCTCCATATTTTGCCCTGGTGGAGATAGATCTGCGAGAGATGTTGCTCGCCAAGCAAGAGATTGTGGCCAATCCCTATAAGGATCTGGCCAAAGGCAAAGGCCTGAAGGTAGCAAATTTTCTGTTGGCATATAAACCGGATGTTATTTTATCCAAAGAGAGCCTGGCGGGCAAGGGACCGGGCTATGCTTTTGCCGAGGCGGGAGTGGAGACGACCCAAACGGAGGCAAAAACATTAGAGGAGCTGGTCAGAGATCTGCTGGATACAAAGGGAGGAAAGCGAATGGTTTAAATACAATATCGCATATAAGCGTAATTGCTCTATCATTATTATGAGCATTTGTCGGCAAACAATGCAAGCTTGAGAGATCAAATCGAACAGTTCTTAAAATAAAAATTAGTGAGGCTTTAATGAAGATATGTGTCACAGCAGGGGCATCAGGTCTTGATGCACCCATGGATCCCAGGTTTGGGCGGTGCCCATTTTTTGTGATAGTTGACCTGGACAGCATGAGCGAGACTTCCATTACCAACTCCAATGTCATGGCGACCAGCGGGGCTGGCATACAGGCGGCGCAGGAAGTGGCCAGACAAGGAGCTACAGCTCTGATTACGGGAAACATCGGCCCCAACGCCATGCAGACCCTCTCTGCGGCCAATATCGATGTCTACCTCCACCAGGGAGTGGGAAGCGTTAGAGATGTCGTGGAAAAATTCAAGCGGGGTGAACTCACTAAAACCGCAGGTCCCACTGTACCGGGCCATGCCGGCAGTGTTCAGGGCATGGGTATGGGCCAGGGCAGAGGAAGAGGCGGTGGCGGTGGTAGAGGCACTGGTGCGGGAAGAGGCAGCGGCCAGGGTGCGGGAAGCGGATCCGGTGTTGGCGGCGGCAGCGGTCAGGGCATGGGAAGAGGAGGTAGGGGACAATGAAGATATGTGTTCCCACCATGGGCGAGGCCGGCATGCAAGAGGCCATCTGCCAGCACTTCGGCAGGGCTCCTACCTTTACCATTGTAGATACGGATAGCGGAAAGATTACCGTCCTGCCGAACGTTAGCGAGCACATGGGCGGAACTGGCCTTCCTACGGAGACCATTTTTGCAGCAGGTGTGCAGTTGATGATTGTAGGCGGCCTGGGACCCAAAGCGGTCACGATGTTCAACGAGGGCGGAGTAGATGTATTCGTAGGTGCAACCGGCACAGTCAAAGATGCCATCGATGACTGGCGGGCGAATATGCTCAGTCGCGCCAACGTGGACAATGCCTGCAAAGACCACCAGCATTAGGCCTCAATAAGAGGTAATGAAATTGAAGATTTCCATCGCAAGCGGTAAGGGCGGCACGGGCAAGACATTGGTCGCGTCCTCCATAGCAGCTTCCCTGGCCTCGCCTGCCGGGAGGCGGATTACAATCGCGGATTGCGACGTCGAGGAGCCCAACGCCTATCTTTTCTTTCCCAAGAGATCCCTTTTAGAGAGGAAAGAATGCCATGTTGTCGTGCCGGTAATCGATGAGGCGCGGTGTACCCATTGCGGCAAGTGTTCTGAAGTTTGCGCGTATCATGCTCTGGCAGTTCTACCCGAGACAGTTCTCATATTCCCGGAACTCTGCCATGGCTGCGGTGCATGTACGATCATCTGTCCTGAGAAGGCCGTAAGCGAGAGCTTCCGCTCCATTGGCGAGATATTTCGGGCCCGATCCGACTGCCTGGAGATCATCTGGGGTGAATTGGCTTTGGGTGAGGCAAGGACCACTCCACTCATCAAGGCCGTAAAGGAAATGGCCGGTGGCGAGATTGTGATAGTGGACTGCCCGCCCGGCACCTCCTGTTCCCTGGTAGAGTCCGTACGAGGCACCGACTTTTGCCTTATGGTCACCGAGCCCACACCCTTCGGCCTTTATGATCTGGACATCGCTTTGCGAGTGCTGGAGAAGATGAATATCCCACGAGCGGTTCTGGTCAACAAGAGCGGCATGGGAGACAGAAAAGTCTACAATTACCTGGAAAAAAGAAATATACCCCTGCTCATGGAAATTCCTCTCGATCGGAAGATCGCAGAGCTCTACTCCCGAGGGGAGATATTTGCCCTGAAAATGCCGGAGTGGAAAGCTAAATTTGCCGGCATGGTCCGGGAAATTGAGGAGATGATATCATGAAGCAGATCGCTGTCGTGAGTGGCAAAGGTGGCACGGGCAAGACCTCAATAGTAGCCTCTCTTGCGTCTTTGGCCAGCAACCAGGCCGTTTTTGCCGACTGCGATGTGGACGCACCCGATCTGCATCTCATCTTGCAGCCTCAGGTCAGAGAGCGCCGCGAGTTCTTCGGCATCAAAAGAGCGTTTATCGATAGCGAGAAGTGCACCCAGTGCGGCTCATGCCAGGATGCCTGCCGCTTTTCGGCCATTGCCGACTTTCAGGTCGATTCCGCTCTCTGCGAGGGCTGTGGCGTTTGCAGACTGGTCTGTCCGGCCCTGGCTGTGGAGATGAGAGAGAGTCTGGCCGGTTATGCCTACCTATCCGATACCAGATTCGGCCCCATGGTGCATGCCGAGCTGTTCCCGGGCGAGGAAGCGTCCGGAAAATTGGTGGCCATGGTAAGGGAAATGGCACGCGACCTGGCCGATATGCGCAAGCTGGATCTGATCCTGATAGACGGCTCTCCCGGCATCGGCTGCCCGGTGATTGCCTCACTTACAGGAGTCGATCTGGCCCTGGTGGTCACCGAGCCCACCATCACCGGCGAGCACGACCTCAAGAGAATCCTGGACGTGGCCAGTCACTTCGGCATCAATACTGCCGTCTGCATAAACAAGTGCGACCTCAATCCAGCGGGATCCGGACGAATCGAGGCCCTTTGCCGGAAACGAGCCATTACGGTTGCAGGAAGGCTGCCTTACCATTCATCAGTGGTAGAAGCCATGGTAGCGGGCCGGGCGGTGGTGGAGATTGGCGGGCCGGTAGCACTGGCCATATCAGAGATGTGGAATACCCTGGAAAAACAGCTTTGAATCGCTTTGCAAGACGGCGAGAGTGATTGGGGGTTTAAAGAATGTTTGCAAAGATGCTGCTGGCCTGGGCGGCAATAGTCCTGGCTCTAGTCGTGCAAGGCCAGGCCCAGTACGATCCACTGGCAAGCGACATATTTACTTTGCCGGAGGATATGAGGAGAACAAGCGACCTGGATGCACAAAAGGTCTATATCGATCCCAATGCGGATCCGCTGGGCATCGATCCCTTGATGCGCCCGCTCGATCCGGAGCACACGACTGAGTATCTGGATAAAATCGGCAGCAGAACGTATCTGGGCCCCATTGTGCCGGCTACACAGGATCTGCGGGGCAACTGGAATCTGAATTTGCTGGGCAGCATGCCTGGCAAGTTCGAGCTGCTGCTTGTCCAGAACAGAGATGTGGTATTCGGACGCGGCACATTATCTTTGGCCGGCTGCACCAATGCCGTCTCAGCCAGCGGTCAGGCTGTGAAAGATGTGCTCTATTTAGATCTGATCAACGCTGAGCAGATGATGCTCTACCGGTGTACTCTGACGATGAGCAAGGACTTCCTCTCCGGCAGCTTCAATGTCTTCGATGCTCAGGGGCAGGCATGGTCCGGGACCATCCAGGGCAGCCGGTTGGAATAGTTGTGCAAAATTCGGTTTGCGAAAAAGGTTTACGAGAATAGGGAGCCATAGCGGCTCCCCATGATTTTATTCAATGCTGATGCTACTCGACTTTGACGATCTTCTCGAACTCATCCTTTTCAAGGTACTGGGGATCGTATTGTATTCCCTGATCCTTAAGGTCGCCAACGTACGAACGTAGATGCTTTCGGGAGCCAGCCAGCAGTCCCTGATACATGGTCTTGATATCCTCCGTATGCGTAGCATCCAGCTCCTTCTCCAGGTCCATGATGCTTATCTCCTCGAAGGTGGCCGCCACCGTTAGAGCATCCTGATCGGATGACAATCCTTTTGCCAGAAGCTCGTCATGAACCTTCTGCAAAGTATGATTCTGGAATATTCCCGGCTCATCCTTTCCGGAAATGGTTAGACCGTATTTGTCTATGATCGCTCTGGCCTGGTCCATGTGGCTTTGCTCAGATCTCGCCAGATCCAGGAAAATGGAGAGGTTGTCCTTCTCATAAAGGGATGTGTACAGGTCACGAGCGGCCTTCTCTTCCTCCCAGATGAAGAGCAATCCCTCTTTCTCGCGTGAGCTTAACGTTGTAACTGTCGCCGCAGATGTCATCGTCTGTCCGCTGCTCAGGGTCATGATGCCCTCGCCAAAGGCCACATTGTGCTTGAAATCGAGATCAGGGTTGTTGGACAGCGCCCAGATTATGGATATAGCCCGACCGGGCGAGAAAGCCTTATCGAACATGTCTCCCGTATCCAGCTTTCTCTTCAACTCGAAGACGGTGCGACCTGCCTCTTTTCTGCCGGCAAATTCCTTAATATCGTTTGTGCCTCCCAGCATGGTATCTTCGATGTGTGGACCGTAATTGCCGGTGCAATACTCGTCTCGCGCCACCGCCTCGCCTGATTGCACGCAGGCCGTGATTATGTCGGAGTCCTTCATCCACTCCAGGGGCTCAAAGCCTATGGCCAGCCAACCTTCCGTGCTGGCGTTCATGGCCAGGTAGAGATATTCCAGATCGTTCTTCCAGGAGATCTCCATATTCCCGCCACTGTAGCCCTGCCTGGCTGGACTATGCAAGACCATGCTGCGAGAGTATTCGCCACTCCCCACTATCCCATCGGCTTTCCACTCCTCTGTAGCTGCCTTCTCTGCCACTACCACAGCTTCTTTGGGCTGAATGCAGCCGGAAGAGAAAAGCAGCAGACCTATAATCAAGGTGACATAAATTGGCTTCATAATGCAACACCCATGATTATATTGGTCTGCGGGATATATCAGATTATCTCAGGCCGCCTCAGATAGAAACTGTTTCCCTGATACTCGGTCTTGACGAGCTGTCCCTGATCGATCAGTCTTTCCACAACTTCCCAGCTTTCATTGGACCGCTGCAAAAGTTTTCTGATCGCCGCTTCCCTCATAGGGTGAACCGCGGCAATTGAGAGAAGATCGCTCACCACATTACCCGTAAGATCGAAGCTGTCTCCTTCATATCCCACGAGAAGCTCCACATGCTTCACCCTGGCGCAAAATATCTGGTAAGCGCGATTAATGCTCTGCTCCGAGGGCATCTGCGCCCATTTTTCAGCAGGCGGCCGGATGGGCACAGAGATATAAGAAATGGCTGGATCAACCATTTCCAGGAATTGTGCCATGGCCTGCAGAGATTTTTCATCGTCGTTTATGCCGGAGAGCAGCATGCTCTCTGTGACAAGCATGCCCTTAAAGTTCTTCGAAAAGTCCAGGATGCCCTGCAAAATTGCTTCATGCTCCAGCGCCCGTGAAGGCCGGTCCATGCGCCGCCAGATGCGCTCATCTGCAGCATCCACCTTGAGGCTGACCCAATCTGCTTTTGCCAGCTCCTCTCTAACATTCTCATCCCAGATCAAAGAGGCATTGCTGATCACTGCTATCTTGATGCCCAGTGTTCTCAGCATATCGATCTCCTGGCCCAGATTTATGTCCAGGGTGGGCTCTCCGTCAGGCACGAAAGTGAGGTAATCGATGGCCAGGCCCTGGCTTTTAGATCTGTCCACCTTCTCTTCAACCTCTTCATAGATTCCCTGAGGCGAGTAGTAGGGACGGCGCAAGACTTCCATCTGTAGCGTCCTGCCCACCTGGCAGTAGGCACAGGAGTAACTGCATATCTTGGCAGGTATGTTGTTTATGCCCAGGCTTCTCCCCAGTCGCCGGGAGGGCACCGGTCCAAATGCTATCATTTTTTCCTCCTACATTTTTTAGATCTGTATAGCGTCTCCGGCTGCGAGGGGCAGACATCTCTCGCCCAAAGCCTCCTGCAGACGGCAGACGGCCTTCTGCCCTGTGCAGTGTCCCGGACGGATAATGGCCGGATCAAGTCCTCGCAGCGCCTCTGCCGTAGCATCTATGCGTTTCTTATCCGCGCCCATAAGATGAAAGCCTCCGATCACAGCATAAAGCTCCTCGACACCCGTGATCTTCTGGGCATGCTTGATGGTATTGATAATTCCAGCATGAGCACAGCCGGTGATGACGGCTAAACCTTTGTCTTCGATGTTGATCACCAGTGACTGGTCGTCTGGGATATTGTCTATGCAGTACTGGCCGTCTTTGACCGTCCAGAAACCCTCTACCTTCTCAAAGGTCTCCAGGCGCGCCACCTCACCCGTGGTCATGACCCCGGGCGCTATGGCTGCCGGGCCAATGCAGTCGAGCATAATCGCTCCTGCAGCCTCGGCCTCAGCCCGACAGAAGGGCGGGCCTATGAACTTGGGGGCAGGCCGCATTTTCAGCATGGGCCTGAAGATATCGGGATGAGCCAGAACACATATTTTGCCGTTCACACGTTGCAGGACGCCCATCAGGCCGCCGGTATGATCATAATGGCCGTGGCTTAAGCAGATGAGATCGAGAAGGGACAGGTCGATATGCAAAGCATCAGCATTATGCAGCATCACCTCGGAGCAGGCGCCCGTGTCCCAGAGCAGTCTCGTCTTCTCTCTGCCATAGTCCAGTTCCAAAAAGATGGAAAGACCATGCTGGGCCCAGACAGAAGAGTTGCCAAGCGAAGCGGAATTCTCAACCACAATGGTCAATCGGATTTCTTGCAACATGGATAAATGTTAAAGTTGCTGACAGCTTAAACTTGACGCAATGACCTTGGGGGCAGGGCCCTCCTCTCCTACCTCGCTGAAACGTCCGTGGCATTCTCCGGGACGTACACCACCTGGCCGCTTTTAAGCTGGTAGGCAGTCCCCATCCTGGTGCCCTGACCGCCTGCAATCTTTTCGGTCATGTTCAAAACCTGGATCTGGTCTTTGTCCTTGATTATGATCTGCATATTGGGATCGCCCGGGTTTTTGACGATGGTCACGCTGCTCTCCGGCTGGAGAAGCTCCGGGACATTATATGAAACGACCAGTGCCAGGAGGAGGGCTACAGCAAAGACCATGGCGGTATCGAAGAGATTGGCCACCCCGCTCATGGGATCGTCATCCTCGATGTCGCCTAATAGTCCCAACCTACGCCGCCTCATCCCTTCTTGCTCCTGATGATGTCTACCACGTATTCCAGGTCGCTCAGATCCTGCCGGTACCATCTGGTTCTGACCACCATCGTCGCGTAGCAGACACCCCCCACCACCAGCCCAATGACTGTGGTAGCAAAAGCTATGACCAGGTTATCGGCCAGGGATTTGATGTCGCCATTGGAGAGACCCAGGAGAGCGGGGCCCATGGGAATAAGTGTTCCCATCAGCCCTAAAATAGGTCCGACCTTAACTCCAATCCTCACCGGCTCAAGAGCTCTTGCCATGGATAGCTCAATATCTTGCAGGATCTTCTCGAACTTGAGATCAAAGAGCCCCGTCTCCAGAGATCGGCCGATCTGCTCAATAGCCAGGAAGAGTTGCCTGGGGCATTGGTAGCTCTGCAAAGCTGCATACGCCTCTTTCGTCTTGCCCTCCCGGCTCAAATGGGCTGCCTTGAGGCTGGCTTCTTCCAGCTTTGTCAGGGTCCTGCTCCGGGAGGTGTACTCGTTTACCAGGGAGCCGAGCAGGGCTAAAGACCAGGCAAAAAGCAGCAATAGGCTCACTATGACAGGATAGAGAAATGCGGTAGAGAAGATATAGAGCAGCTCTACACTGGCCTCATAAAGGCTCAAAGGGAGATCCCCCAACGTCTGCCTAAGAATCCCAGAGCCACGAGCGACAATATCACCAGATAGGATATGCCGATGTCCGCCAGCGGCTGGCTCGTGGAGAGGAAAGAGATCTTCTGGGAATTGAGGTATGCCGGGATGAGGAGAATGGAGAGGATGTAGAAGATGCCGATAAAGATCATGGCATTTCCAAGTGTTGCGGGTGTCCCTTTGATCCGTCCCAGTGCCGTGGAGAAGATAGCTATGCTAAAGAAGAAGAGAATGCCCACCAATGCGCCAATCTTCCAGGGATCGATATCCACGAGTCCTGCCAGAAAGCTGCAAGAGAGGAAGCTGGCTGCCAGGCAGGCCGGACAGGGCATGGATAAGACCCAGAAGGTCTTCCTGGAGATGTCATGATGATGGCTGTTCCATTTTCTGGCGGTCATGACCCCTAACGCTATCAGCATAAGGGCAACAGCAAGGTGCATTGCCACCCCGGCGTTCAAAGTTGCATTCAGTGCGTTTTCCGGCAGCAGCTCTATGGCCATGCCCATAAAAAGGGAGATTATCAAATATCCTGCGGCGATAGAAAGCACTTCACGATGCTTCAGGCTGGCCAGACCGCACCCCAGACTAACCTTAAGGGCGATGATCAGAATTCCGATCAGCACTCCGGAAATAGAAAGCCACGTTAGATCCAATAGAGACACCTACTAAACTTAGCTGATTTGAAAGCAACATTATTGGATTTAACTCTTTTGCAGACTAGAAACACCCCACCGATGCGTAAACAATAAAGTTTAAATACGATCAATTAAACTTGATCAAGTAAATTTGAACTAATACAAGTTTATTGGGGTATAGAGAAATGAGACGTTTTGCCTTAGCGTTATTTTGCGTTTTGTTATTGGCATTAACGACCGTATCAGCAGCGGTGACTGTGCAGATAACGGTTTTCTGCAATGGAGGCGTGGTCTACGACAATGCTGTGACTGTGACTGGTTCAAATCCCACGGCATGGGACGCCATCAAAGCCAGCGATGCGTGCGATGATGATGAATTAGAAGGCGGCTGGAAATTAAAAAGCATTGCCGGATGCGGCGGAAGCTGGGGGCCTGCATTTTATTTAAATGGTGGAATGTCGGATTCGGGTGTCGCAGACTACACTATAAGTGATGGCGACCAGCTCCAGTTCATCGGGCCCAATAACAACGGCCCGACTGCCAAAATATTGTATTTAGATGATATTCCTGATGTTGTAGACAAAGGCGAAGCCTTCCGGATCAAAGTGATGGAAAAATCAGCATATGATTATTATGAACATGTTCCTTCTTCCGGGGCAGAGGTCACTGTGGGCAATGATACCTACCAAACAGGCAGTGATGGTTATACCGAGGAGATCACCCAGAATTACGACGCCTTCTATTGCGTAGCAGCAGAGAAGGACGGATATGTGGCCACGTATTACTTTGATGATATTCCTTATATCCAATGCGGAATTGGCGGGCCGTATTTCTGTTCCGTTGCCGGTTTAGGGTCGAGCCGCCGGGGCATTGTCAAATATGATGAGACATCCTCAATTAGCGGTGACGGATTTTGCTCATGTCGATCCGTGTTTGAAAATTCCCGGGGACAGTATCCATCACGCTCGACGACTGTTAGTCAAAAGGGGTCTGGAAGCTATAGCACTGAGAAGGTCATCAAGCAGAGGCCAAGTGGAATAGACCTCAGTGAATCATCGGAATTAAGGTATAATCCGATAACGTTTGAGGCTTATAACATAAATTTCAGCTATAAATCCAAATATGAAGATAGCATATCGCAAAAAAATTATCAAAAAGCTGCAGAATCCAGCGAACGATACAGCCAGTTGGATTATATTAAGAAGGTGAGCCTTTACAACAACACCCTGGGAATCAATTTCACTTTCATGGCCGACTTCCAGGGATCTGCCGAGCTATCAGCGCGCACATTTGAGAGAGATGCCTTCATTAATTGGACGGAAAAGGCCCAGCCTAAGGAAGAGCTGTATGAAAAATATACCGGCAACTTCCAGCTTTTCCAAAGAGGATTCATTCCTATGAATTTAAATGATGACGTGGATTGTGAAGAGGAATGCCAACAAAAATGCATGAAACATTGCATGGAAGACCTGGGCTTTGATGAAACGTATTGCCAAGAAAATTGCACAGAGTATTGCGACGAATATTGCATATCCGATGAGGAGGATTACGAGCTTCTTCCATGTTGTAGCGGTGGATGGTCAAATATGACAAAGGTGGACAGGAATGAGCATTCTGCAAAAGGCATCTTTGATTGCTCTTCTTGCGGAATTAATGCCACTCCAGTCTTGATAGGCAAAAAGCCGAATGTTTAGAAATAGGATGATCAATATGAAATATATCAGAATATTAGTGGCTTATGCCTTGATTCTTTCCATAGCGTTAGGGACCATTGATAGTTCTTCCTCTGAGAGAATTCTGCCATGCGTCAATGAATCTTTGGAGATAGAGACCCTCTCCTATTCGAGTGAGCCGGTTATTTTAGCAGCGGACTATCTCCTGTCCTGTCAGAATGAGGATGGTGGCTTTGGACCAAAACCCAAATCGTTAAGCGACATCAAAGATACATGCATGGCGATCACCGCTTTAGCGTCCACAGGCAAAAATCTTACAGCTCTTGCCATGGACGGAACAGATCCCCTCCAATATCTGGTGGAGAATGAAGAGGAACTGTGCAATTCAAGCAATGCTGAAGCCCAGGTAGGGCGATATGTGATAGCCTTCGCCTCAATGGGGCAGGATCCCAGGGATATAAACGGCAAGAATTACGTGCAAATCCTGAAAAGCTACTTTTCCCCGGACGGAGAGGTAGGAAAAGAGAATTACATCTGGGATGATGCATTGGTTGTAATGGCCCTCGCAGCATGCAATGAGTCTCAGTCAAATGAGGTGTTGGGTGCCATTGATCATCTGTTGCGTCTTCAGACGGCTAAAGGTGGTTTTGCCTGGAACGCAGGCTCGAAAGGCGAGGACCCCGATACCACCGGCATCATTTTATGCGCCATAATAAGCGGAGGTGAGGAGACAAATTCAGATGCGGTCAAGAAAGGCTTGCAATATATTTCATCCGAACAGAATAAGGATGGTGGATTCTCTTCTCTGGGCTCCAATGCAGCGACCGATAGCTGGGCCATCCTGGCCATAAAAGCTGCCGGCCAAAACCCCGAGGAGTGGAAGGTCGGATCGGAAGATCCCGTTCGCCATCTCCTGGGCCTGCAAAAGGAGGATGGATCTGTCTGGTGGAAGAGCAATAGCGAGGGCATGTCTTTTGAATGGACCGCCAATATGATCCTGGCACTGACTGGAGGAAGGATGCCTCCAGTCATTTATGGTCAAGGTGGATAGAATCTGGCTTTTCCGGGGGCCTTGTCATTAGCGAGCATGGTCAGGGGGATCCCTTGCGGGTATTGCTGGTAGAAGACGATCCGATCAGTCAGAGGGTCATGGCAAATCTGCTGAAAAAAATCGGAATTCATGCGGATGTGGTGGGCAACGGACATGAGGCGATTAGCGTGCTTCAAAGTCGCTCTTACGATGTGATCTTCATGGATGTGCAGATGCCGCAGATGGATGGTCTGCAGGCTACTAAAGTCATTCGTGATCGTTGGCCCTGCAAGAGCATTAGAATAATCGCGCTGACCAGTTGCTCACTAAAGGGAGATCGAGAGAGGTGTCTATTGGCAGGAATGGACGATTATATTGCCAAACCTGCAAAAGAGGAGGATATTTTAGCTTCTTTGAGCCGATATTGATGAATCCAATGGAAAAAAATCAGAACATAAATATATAACTATAGGAATTATTTAGGTTTAGGACGGCTTTTGCTATTTTGTCCTTCCCTCCGGAATTAAGAAAAATTGATTGTGCTCAAATTTGCTTAATCAAGTAAAGTATTTCTTTAATCAATTTATCTAAATTGGTGAACTTAAGAGAAATAGACCACAAACTATATCTATAAAAAATACATATAATTAAGTCAAGCAAAGACGATGGAGGTACTTGGTATGCTGGATAAGTTCATGTCGGAACATCTATTCGACAAAAATATTGAGGTATATTTCGGTGGCGACGAGAAAGAACGGATGCAGGGCAAATTGGTGGGAAGCGCAGACGGTGTCATAGTCCTGGAGCACAATGGCCGGCGAGATTATGTAAACGTGGAGAAAGTGGTTGCCGCCTGGGAAGTATGATCTGCCCGCCCATCAATGAATAATTTTTCCCTGGCTTAGAAGCTTGGGCGTAATGGTTGCGATTGAACACAGAAATATGCTTTTTTGCGTGCATTAGTAGCAGCCCTTTGACTACTGCGCCCAGCAATCAAATTGGCACCATTTTATCTCATCTTAGTAAATTCGTGACTCGATTCCAAAAAATCTTTCTTTGCTCTGTGCTTTCTGTGCTATTTGATAGCCCCGGACCAAGACGAATCATGATGGGCAGACAATTTCTTGATTGACACATATTTTCCCTGACTTGGAGAATGATGTGCGAGCCAAAGCACCAAAAACTTTAAGTAAACTTAATTTGTATTAACTTAAAATTAGTGGACCAAAACCCATGCGTCCATTCAACTCAGGAAGCGGGAGCATATCACAGGGATCTTGCCCCCTCTTCCATCTCCCACTTAAATAGGCTGAAATTGAAATTAGAGGAGGGCATAGAAATGGCAGATGAGACAAAATCCCTTAAGATGAAAGACATAAATGAGGTATTATCCGATTATAAAATACAGAACATGGATGGGGTCGTTCTGAAGGGAGACATCGAGATCGAGATGGATCTTTCCAGTGATATGCTGCCTTTGCTGGAGCAGTCGCTGGGCCAGGAGTTCGCCAGGGTTGCTTTAGAGCTGCTGAATTTATCCCGAGCTATGGGATATCCCGCTGATGGCATGCTCAGTAATGCAACAACTCGCAGCATCAACGAATAAGTAGGATTTCCATCAGATGGATAGTTCTATTTTCATTTTATTCGGCATAAGTTTTTGGCAGGTGGTTATTTCGTGAAGAATTCTGCTTTCATTTTTTATACATTTATAATATTAGTTTTCATTATGTCAGTCAATATCGATGCGTCCGACTGGCCGCAGTTTCAGAAGGATAGCTTTCATTTCGCAATTAGCCATGATGAAGTTCCCGAGCATCCCGTCATCCTCTGGTCTGCGGACGTGCTGAGGGTTGATGCCTCGCCCATCGTCTTTTCAGGACTGGTTTATGTCCTGGCCGGGAATGGATCCCTCTCCGCTTTCGATAAGCAGAGCGGCGACTTGTTGTGGCATTCGCAGATGGATGGATGGGTCTTCCAGACCTCGACCCCGGCCAGTAACGGGGAGACGATATTTGCTGCCACAGATTCAGGGATTCTCGCTGCGTTTATTGCCCAGACGGGCGAAGAGCTGTGGAACCAATCCCTGACCGATAAGAGGTTTGAGGTCCCCCTCACCTACCTTGATGGTCGCATTTATTTAGGAGAGGGAAGCGCCTACGGAACAGGAGAAAAGAAGTACCTCTGCTTATTTGAGAACGGCTCAGAGTGCTGGAACTTCACTACACAGACCAAAGGCTACATGTGGTGCGGGGCCTGCACTTGTGGCGAATATCTGGTCTTCGGTCAAAATGATGGAAAGCTTCTCAGCTTGAACCGTTCCTGTGGAGAGGTAGCCGATGAGCTAGATCTCAATGACTGCTCTCGGATCAGTTTTTCCCAGCCAAATCCGGGACGAATCCGGGCATCTGTGGCCTGCACCGGAGACTGCATCTACACCACCTCTGAAGCCTCTGCACAGGAAGGCTTTGCCTGGAAAGTCGGCTTCGACCGGAAGACAGGCCGGTTTGAAAACCGGGGCTGGAGTGCACCCGTGGGCTTTTCCACCTCAACGCCTGCGGTGGTTGATGATCGGGTTTACCTGGGGACCGGCGAGCACGGTCATCCCGGTGCTCTGGTCTGTCTGGACGACACCAGCGGCCGATTGATCTGGTCCTACCCGACAAAAGCCGGTGTAAAATCCTCTCCATCGATATCGACAGCCTTGAAGATGCCCAGGATCCTCTTCACCACTTCTCAGGTCAACGGCTCAGTCTTCTGCCTGGAAGATGGGGGAGATAAGGCAGAGTTGCTCTGGAGGCTCAATCCACCTGACAACGGCTATATTTTGGGCGGCGTGGCCCTTTCGGACGGACGGGTCTACTTCGGAACAGAGGGCGATCAGCATTACGGAAAGCTGTACTGCCTGGGCGATGAAGAAGGCAAAGGGGACTGGCCCCAGTTTCATTGCAATGCAGAGCACACCGGTTCGTCCGCCTCCCGCGCACCCAAGTCCAATCAAACCGCCTGGATCAGCGAGGAGATCGGCGCCCAGCCGGGATCCTCCGTCTCCGTGGGCGGGGGCAGGGTCTATGTAAACTGCATTGACAATCTGACCTGCCTTGATCAGAGGACGGGAGAGATGCTCTGGAGCTTTCCTTTTAGCCCTGCCGGAGACTATGCGTTCGGTTTTTCGCCCGTCTTTGACAGGGATCTGGTCTTTTTCACCTCGGAAAGGACCTATTGCCTCAATGCTCTCGACGGCAAGGAGATCTGGAGCTTTGCCCCGCCCACCGGCCGGTTCGCAGTGGATGCAAGTGCTGCGGTGGCAGAAGGCCGGGTGATGGTGAGCGACTGGGACGGCCACCACTGCTACTGCCTGGATGAGGGAACTGGAAAAAATCTATGGAACTTCACAGTAGAGGGCAACGCTCAGTCCACGGCGGCCATTACCGGGGGCAGAGTGGTCTTCGCCGGGTGGGAGTGGGGCATGGGCGGAAAGATCTACTGCATAAATCTTGAGAACGGCTCTGAGATCTGGAACATTTCCACTGACAATTCCCCCTGCGGCTCAGCCGCGATTCAAAATGAGGTGGTCTACATGGCCACCTATAACTTCGACGGAGAAGGAGAACTCCTGGCTCTATCTCTGACCAACGGCTCTGTTTTATGGAAGGTGCAGGTGAGCCCCACAGACAGCACACCTGCACTGGCCGATGACCGGGTCTACCTTTGTGGCGGCTGCCAGGGCTATAGCGAGCTTTTTACCTACTGCTTCGATGCATCAAGCGGCGAATTGATCTGGAAGACCCCGGCGAAGGAGGAAATAGGCGACTGGAGGTGCACTCCGGCCTATGCTGATGGGCTGCTATTTGCCGGGAGAGCAGACTACACAGAATACAGGGGCATATTTGCACTAAATGCCAGCAGCGGAGAGAAGGTGTGGAGCTATGGAGAAGGAGGCTCGTCGCCTGCAGTTGCCGGCGGCATGATGTTTACCATTGGTCAAGGAAAAGCGTATGCTTTTGGCAATTCAAAACAAGAAGGAGGTTTAGCAGAATGAATGCGGCAAATACTGCCCAACGTTTAAGGCCGGCAATGGCATTTCTTGCTATTATGATAGCATTTGTGTCGCCGGTTTGCAGCAGCACAGATAGTCTTGGGGATTGGCCCCAGTTCCATATGAACCCTCAGCATGAAGGCGCATCTGTATCCCTTGCGCCCCACAGCAACCAAACCGCCTGGATAAGCGAGAATATCAGCGCTCAGGAGGGGTCCTGCGTCGCCGTTGCAGATGGACGGGTCTTCGTCAACTGCATCGACCAGTTGGTCTGTCTGGATCAGTCTTCTGGAAAGATATTGTGGAATAGATCCTTTGAGGCGACCCCAGATACCTGTCAGGTGTGGGGATTTTCCCCGGCATATGATGACGGAAAAGTCTTCCTGTCCGGCTCAGGCACCCTATGCCTGAATGCATCAGACGGCAGAGAACTGTGGAGATTTGTTCCGCCTACGAAAAGAGGAAGCGTGGACGGAGGACCGGCTGTGGCTGAGGGCAGGGTCATAGTAAACGACTGGGACGGCCATCACTACTACTGCCTGGACGAGGAAACCGGAAACGAGCTTTGGAACTTCACTGTAGAGGGCAACGCTCAGTCCACCCCGGCCATTGACGATGGAAAAGTGCTCTTCGCAAGCTGGGAGTGGGGCCAGGGAGGAAAGGTCTACTGCGTGGGCCTTGATAATGGGTCTGAGATCTGGAACATGAGCACCAAGAACTCGCCTTGCGGCTCTGCTGCTCTTTCCCAGGATGCGGCCTACTTCACCACTTACAACTTCGAAGGAGATGGAGACATCATGTCCGTCTCTCTTCAGAATAAAAGCCTGCTATGGGAGAAGGGCATCCACAGAACTGACGGCACCCCAGTCCTCGCCGGTGACCTGCTTTACGTCTGTGGCGGTACAGACGGCTTTAGCGACAAGGCCACCTACTGCTTTGATGCCAAGACCGGAGATCTGATTTGGAGAACCCAGGTAGATGATGGGATTGGTGAGTGGAGATGCTCTCCAGCCTATGCAGACGGCCTGCTCTTTGTGGGTCAGACGGAGAATATGAATTACACCGCCCTTCATGCGCTCAATGCCAGCACAGGCGAGATAGTCTGGAGCTATCCTGCCGGCGGCTCGTCTCCGGCAGCGGCAGGCGGCATGGTCTTTACCATAGGCAGCGGCAATGTGTACGCATTTGGCAGGGGAGGCGTCGGCAAATGAGAATTGCGGCTACCGGCACCACGGGGCTAATCCTGCTACTGGTATTATTAGTATTCGGACTGGCATGCCAGGCAAGTGCAGATTTTTTAACATTCCAGGGTGACAACCAGCGAACCGGAAACATGAGCGGCACAGGGCCGGACGGTGCAGAGCTGCTCTGGAGCACTGGCGTCACCGGCCACGGCTATGTGGGCGGCGCAGCCGCAGTCTCCGGGGATCGGGTGTTCGTCTCCAACTGGCCGGATATGACCTTCAAAGGAGAGCTTGGCCTGGCCTGCCTGGACCGGGCCGACGGAAAAAGGCTGTGGATCAATCCTCTGGGCGGAAAAGGCAGTGCATCAACTCCAGCCCTGGAAAGCAACAGAATCTTTGTGGGCTCTCTCACCGGCGATATTTACTGTCTGGACACCGAGACAGGCAGAACTTTGTGGAACAAGACTATAGAGACAGATCCCAAATGGTGGGGTGTGGCCTCCTCGCCACTCATCCAGGACTCAGTGGTCTATGTCATGAGCTACTCAGACGGGGCGCTGCATGCCCTGAGCCTGGAGGGCGAAGAGCTGTGGAACATGTCCTCCAGCCAGGTGAGCAACTACGTATCGGCTACCGCCTCAGGACAGAAGATCTACTTCCCAGGTGGCGATCCTGCGCTGTACTGCATCGATTCCATATCCAAAGAGGTGCAATGGATGGCAAAAGTTGCTTCTCAGATCACCGCCACGCCCACTCTGTGGGAAAAAGAAGTCTTCGTGGTCACGAAGGAGGCGATCCAGGCCCTGGACGCTGCATCGGGTGAGCGACTGTGGACGGCAGAGATCAACGGCAGCATCTCCTCTCCTGCAGTCAGTTTTGGCCGGGTTTATGTAGGATCGGATGATAAGCCAAAGGGCCATCTGAGCTGCTTTGATGCTCGATACGGCTCACTGATCTGGAAAACGGAGGTAAACGGTCCGGTCAAGTCCTCTCCTTTGGTTTTAGACGGCAAGGTATATTTCGGGACAAGCTGCAGTGAAGGAACCATTTATGCCCTTGATTCCAGCAACGGATCTGTGGTGTGGTCATATCCCGTCAACGTCTTCACCATGTCCTCTGCCTCAAGCTCAGACGGCATGCTCTTCATGGGAGCCGATGACGGCAGGCTTTACGCCTTCAGTTCCCAGCCTAAAGGTCTGATCTGGGAGGGAGAGGTTATGCTTGGCGACGAAAGCCTGAACCTCACGGCCAGCAGCGGCAAGACCTACCAGATCAACCAGAGCACCGCACTTGGGGCGCTTTTCAAGGCCTGTGAGCAAGGCGGCCTGAACCTGAGCCACAACGACTCCCTCTACGATCTTTACGGTCTGCAAATAGAGGCTCTTGGGGGCTTTCGGGCCGGGGGAGACAAATCCTGGCGGTTCTGGATAAACTATCCGGAGGAAGCCATGCCAGCATTTTGGCCGGACATTGCCGATCTGAGAGATAAAGACAAAGTAGTATTTTATTTTGGAGACAGACGGGCGAGACCTGAGGATTCGCCTCGCCTGGAGATCACAGCCCGGGTCCTCATGAGGAGGCCCGAGGCTCTTTTTTTAACTGTAGGTAGCCACCCCCAGATAAAACAAGCATCATTGGATTCTGTTCTTAATGCAACTTTAATTTCACTTCAGAATGCTTCCAACTTATCCTCTTACGAACTCATATTCATTGAGATGATGGGATCCGAGACCGCTTCCCGTCTGGCTGCCCCACTGCAAGATGCAAAGCAAAAAGGGGTGCCCATAATTGTACTCAACTCCGCCGGCTATGAGCACCTGGGAAATGTAAACCTCACCGATCATCCTTTTATCCAGGAGTACTGGGACTATGGCCGTACCGAGAACATGAGACGTCTCTTCTCTTATCTGGCCGTCAATTTCTGCGGCCTTAACCTCAAGGTAGAAGACCCGCTGCCCACACCCCAGGAATACGTCTACCATCCCGATTCACCGGATCTCTTTCTAAATATCACCTCTTACCTGGACTGGTATGGCAATAAAACCGGACATACTTTCAATAGTACTGCGCCCACCATTGGCATTATCAGTTATTATCAGGATCTGGGCCATTCGGACAGGCCCGCCCTGATTTTTGCTTTGGAGAAGAAAGGAGCAAATGTGATCGACCTGGGATTCTCAGGCTCCAAATCTCTGCACAGTTTCTTCATGCAAAACAATACATCGATCGTTGATGCCGTAATTCTCACCAAGTCCTTTCGGCTCAACTATGGCGATCCCGATCAGGGCATAGCTGATCTGCAGGAGCTGAATGTGCAGGTGCTTAGAGGCATGAGGCTCTACTATCAGACTCCCGATGAGTGGAGAAACAGCACGGGCATAAACCCCATGGAGATGTACTTTCAGATAGCTCTGCCGGAGATGGATGCAGTTATTGAGCCGATAGTCATGTCGGGAAAGAATGACTCCGGCTACCAGCCCATTGAAAGCCAGATGGACTGGCTGGCAGATAGAGCAATAGCCTGGGCAAAGCTTGGCAATGTTGCCCACCAGGAGAAGAAGGTAGCCATAATCTACTATAACCACGGCGGAGGCAAGGACAATATTGAGGGCTGCTACATCAATGTGCCTCGCAGTTTGCAAAACATTCTGGACGGAATGATTCAGGCGGGCTACAGCGTAAACGGGACCGTCCCGGAGGAAAAAGCTCTGGTAGACCTTCTGGCTCACCAGGGAACCAATGTGGGTTCCTGGGCTCCAGGCGAGCTGGAGGCCATGGTCAAGGCTGGCAATGCTACTCTCTTGCCCGCCGAAATTTACATGCAGTGGTTTGCATCCCTGCCGGATGATAAGCAAAAAGAAGTGACCCAGATGTGGGGGCCGCCGCCGGGAGAGATCATGGTCTATCAAAATGAGAGCGGAAAATTCATAGTGATTCCCAAGCTCTCTTTCGGAAATGTCCTCCTCCTGCCTCAGCCGAGCAGAGGATGGCTGGAGAACAATACCGTTCTTTATCATAGCAAGTCCGTACCACCCCATCACCAGTACATTGCCTTCTATCTCTGGCTCAAGAAAGGATTTGGCGCCGATGCAGTCGTTCACCTGGGAAAGCACGGCACCCAGGAGTGGCTGCCGGGAAAGGAATGCGGAATTTCCATAAATGACTCCTGGCCGGCTCTGCTCATCCAGGACCTGCCCGTAGTCTATCCCTACATCGTAGACAACATCGCCGAAGGAACCCAGGCCAAGCGCCGGGGCGACGCGGTGATGATCACTCATTTAACGCCGCCTATTGTTGCCTCGGGGCTCTACGGCAACCTGACCAACCTGGCGGAGATGGTCTTCTTGTATAAGAGCGTGCAGAACGCCAGCGTCAAGGAGGGCTACAGAAAGCAGATCATGAACATCAGCAGGGAGATGCACCTGGATGAGGACCTGCAGGTGGACGCTGCCAATATCTCTGCTAATGAAACCGCTTTCGATCAGTTCGCAGACGAGCTGGAGCAGTACCTTTACGATCTGAAAAACCAGTTCATGCCCTATGGCCTGCACGTCTTCGGCAAGCCCCCAGAAGGAGTGCCACTGACCGGCCTGGTGAGGTCGATGTTAGGTGATGAGTTCAAGAAAGAGGTCGCACCCATGATCTCCTATCAGGACTATCCCAATCCCGCCCGGCTTGACAAGGAGCAAGAACTGGAAAACTGCACGTCGAAACTGATTAAGGATGTGATAATCAACGGGACATCGCCCGAGGCCGCTCAGATAGATATTTTGGGGAATGTATCCAAAAACTTAACTGATCAGCTCAACCGTTCCCTACAGTATGCACAGAGCATTGCCGCATGCTCTGTGGAGGTGCCCAGTCTCATCAACGCTCTGGATTCCAATTACACGCAGCCGTCTCCCGCCGACGATCCCATCCGTGACCCTGCCGTCCTTCCCACAGGCAGGAACTTTCGTTCCGTGGACCCGCGGCGTGTTCCCACCAGCGCCGCCTGGGCTGTGGGGTCCGACCTGGCGGAAAAGCTCATTGAAAGCTACCGCCAGGATCACAACGGCACATATCCTCGCAAGATGGCCATGGTCCTCTGGGCCTGGGCCATGACCGACCACGGGGTGGTGGAGTCTGAGATCCTGAGCCTGATCGGAGCAAAACCGGTCTACGATGCCTATGGCGGTGTCTCTGATGTGCAGCTTACTCCTCTCACAGAGCTTGGCAGGCCGAGGGTTGACGTTGTAGTCGTCCCCTCGGGACTGCATAGAGATCTCTTCCCTGAGAAGCTACAGCTCATCGATCGAGCCGTACGGTTAGCCTCCAATGACACGAGCACAGAGTATCCCAACTACGTGCGGGAGAATTCGGAGGAGATCTTCAAGGAACTGATGGCCAGTGGAAACTATAGCGAAGAGGACGCCGCCATCCTCTCCGCATCCCGGATATTCCTGGAAGAAGCAGGAACTTACGGCCCCAACCTGGACAGCCCCATATCGGCCAGCAATACCTGGGATAACGACACAAAGCTTGGCAATCTCTTCATAGATAGGATGTCGTACATCTACGGTGACGGCATCTGGAGCAGCAAACTGGCCTCAGGAAAGGACCTGTCCGGGCTGCAAAAGGATCTCTTGCGGACCAACCTGGCCGGGGTGCAGGCGGCAGTCCATCACACCAACTCTAACCTCTACGGATTCATAGATAACGATGATGTCTTCCAGTATCTGGGCGGCATCGGCATGGCTGTAAGAACTGTAACCGGAAGGACACCTGAGATGTATGTCACCGATGGCAAAGACCCGGAGAAGAGCAAAGTCTCCTCCCTGCATGACTTCTTCTCCAGGGAGCTGCGGACGCGTTACTACAATCCCCAGTGGATTGAAGGCATGATGGAGCAGGGCTACTCCGGAGCCAGGGAGATGGATAAGTTCACCGAGTACCTGTGGGGATGGGAGACCACAGTCCCCGATCTGGTCAGTGAGAACACCTGGTCTGAGGTGCGCGAGATTTATGTCGATGACAAGTACAGGATGGGCTTGAAGGAGTTCTTCGATGAGAGCAATCCCTGGGCTTCTCAGGCTCTGACCGGACGCTTGCTGGAAACGGCCAGAAAAGATCGCTGGCATCCCACCGAGGAAATGAAACGCGAGCTTGTAGAACGCTACGAACAGTCGGTGCAGGATTATGGAGTCACCTGTTGCCATCATACCTGCGGCAACCTGGCTTTGCAGGAGTACATGCAGGGAGTTCTTCCCTCTCCAAATTCCGATACGTCCCAAAGTTCCGGCAGCGTCTCATCCAGCAGCATGTCCAGCAAATCGTCGCCCAGCAAACATTCCTCTTCCGGCGAAAAAGCATCAAGCTACAACCAGACCGTTACCTCCGGCTTTGGAACGAACACCGCCCAAAAGCCTGAGCCGTCCGATTCTTCGGCAGGCGATGTAAAGGGATTTGTGATGGAGACCATGGACACCAAGACCTCCCAGCCCAGTTCCTCTGCGGCACCATTGCTGGGAATTGGACTGGTGCTCGCCGTGCTCATCATGATCTGGACGGGATTTAGGAGGAAGAGCTGAAGTATTCGTGGGATCTTTCGGCACGGTGAAGGATGCCGTCGATGACTGACGGGCGGAAATGCTGGCCCGTGCCGACACGAAACTATTGCCTGCAAAGAGCATAAGCATTAGTTGTATGGGATCAAATGCTCATGTTTGATTCCATGTGGTTAATTAATTTATTATATTCACATAACATATGTTACTTTAATATATTAGTACCAAAAACTTTTTATTCGTTGGCAACCTAACATACCTATCTTAAGATACTGGTTTAGGCAATAGTAGGTGTTAAAAATGAAATCTGGTAAAGTTTTGTTATGTATGACAGCACTCGCCGCATGCTTGCTAATTAGTGTCGCATGTGGAGCTGACTATCTGCAAGGCGGATACGTTAGAAGTCATGACCGTTCGATGATGGACCCAGGGATAGCTGGTATGTTGCGATGGCTTGATGCGCCTGTTCCCACCTTACCCTGGTACAGTGCGGATCTTACCTTTTATAAGAACCCGGTTGCCGACACTACGTTCTCTCCTTTCACGCAGTATTATTTAACCTCCGGTACGCCAGCAGTAGGTGGGATAATAAGCAATCCTACCAAGTTCGATATAATGCAGAAAACACCATCCAGTGTCATCTACGGTGCAGGTGTAGGGTTGCCTTACCCCCAGTATGAAGCCACAGTGACATCCAAGACCAACGACCTCTGGATCCAAGGAGCAACAAACTGGACACAGTATGTGATAACCCCTGCCGGAACCTGGCTACAACTGGTCGCCTACGCACCCGTTGAAGGACCCGCAGGATTCTATGAGACGATCCAGACCGACACAACCAGTTCGAAGCGCATGGTCTATCAGTTCAACGAAGGTTATAACACCATGAACTTCAAAACCGACGAGATAGGAAGGCATATGCTCTACTTTGTGGTAAACAGCCAACCGAGCAATATAGTCATTGTGGATGTGCTATCCCCGGCTCAAACAACATCAAGTCCACCAATAGTGCATTCAATATCGTAGGTGCTAAAGATGAAAAATAGCAAAATTTTGCTGTGTATGACGGTGCTAGTCTGCCTTGCAGTTCAGGCATTCGCACAGGATCCCCTAGGTTTGGGTTCTCGTGGCAGTTCAATGGGATCTAGCGGAGATTGGATTAGCCCCAACATGGGTCAAACGTCCGGTGGCAGTTCAATGGGATCCAGCGGAGATTGGATTAGCCCCAACATGGGCCTAAAGTACCCGACAAACTGGATGGAAGGCAATAAATTTTATTATCCAGGACCCTTTGGAGTATTTCCTTATAACCCATTACCCTATTATTCAGACTTCCGATTGAGCTCATTAGCTGGGATGCAGAAGGGGTCTTTCCAAAAGAACTGGACAGAAACAATGAATTATGTAAGAGCAAGCTCATCTATGAGAGTATACCAGAATGGTCTTTGGGTAACGCCGTAAAAAGGTGATACGAGTCAGTTTCACATTTTCTATTTTTCTATCATTTTTTGCACTAGAGACATAATTCCTGGCCGGGAATTATTGCTCTTCTGTGATCCTGGACCAATCATTCCCAGGCCTAAGGACCCCATCATCTCCTGGTTGAAGCGCTCAGCAATCTCATCGAAGATCCGCTTGTATGCAGAGCAGTGGGGATCGATGCCTTTTATCTCGCCGTTCGTAGGTGCTATGGCGTTATAGGGACAGCCTCCCCGGCAGTAGCGAATGTGCTTGCAGCCTTTACATTCTTTGTCCACATACTCCTTGAAGGCGCGCATGCGCACTCCAGCAGGCGATTCTGCCAACTCCTTCTGACTGGGACGGTCGCGGACGTTGCCCATGACAAATTCGGGCATTCCTACGAAGCGATAGCAAGGATAGATGCTGCCGTCCGGTCCAACCGCAAAGGTATTCTCCATGCAGTCTACAAATGTGCAGACCGTGCCCCGTCCGGTAAAGACGCAGCGGGCGTAGTCGTTGATGTTTCGCACCTCTATCCGGCTCATGTTTTCCAGGTACCTGTCCAGCAGGTAAACCAGAAGCTCTCCGTACTTTTCCGGGGATAGCGCCCATTTGTCCGGCTCGCCACTTTTTAGAGACGGGAGTGCCGGATGCAGTTTGAGTGTTAGACCGTTTTCCAGGAAGAAATTGAAGATCTCTTCTTTGAACTGCACTGAATAAGAGGTAAAAGTGCAGATAAACTGCACCGAAAGACCATGCTCTTTTGCCAGTTCATATCCTCTCATGGTCCTCTCGTAGTAGCCCTCCGATCTTTGCAGGTCGTTGAGCTCCTGGGGCCCGTCCAGGCTGGAACCGATGGGGATACTGTACTCTGCCAGCACATCGGCTAATTCAGGTGTCAGCATCCAGAGATTGGTTTGCAGAGCAAAGTTGGGCTCAAGATGCGTTAGCTCGTCGGTGAGCAGTGGAAGAGCCTGTCGGTAGAAATCGGCGCCGGCCAGGAGTGGCTCCCCTCCATGAAATGTGAAGGTGACGGGATCAAGGCGAAAGTCCTTGAGCCAGGCCACGGTCTCCTTAACAGTCTCTATGCTCATTACGGGAGAGCCAACCTCCGAGCTCCAGCAGTAGGCACATTTGGAGGGACAGCCCAGAGTGGGGATGATCATGACGTGAAAAGGCCTTTTTTGTTTCAACTTTTGTCTCATCATTTTTTGCCCTTCTTGCTAGCTTCTAACAGTCAATCTCGAATGCACCGCGCATTATTATAACTATTCTCTATTCCTTGGTAATCCTCTCCGCACCCACATGGGCGCGGCGCAGGGGGGGCAGCTCCTTCCACAATGCCATTTTATCGCCACGAATCACCAGCGCACCATCGATCCCCGGCCGATCGATCACCTGGAAACATTCCGGCAGCTGCCCATCAGCCGTTACGGCATTTCCCAGAGCCGTGGCCGCAGCATCAGCCAGAGCCACATCCTCTGATATCACAACGGCTGCATCAGCACAGCCAAAGGAGATGGACGGACCCACGCTGCCCGCACTGGTGCAGATGCCCAACGGCCTCTCCCGCGCCGCCAACTGGAAGGCCAGGTCCCGGAGGGGCGAGCTGCCCGCATATATTCCTACTAATATGGGCTGATCATTTAAGATGCAGATATCTCCGCCATTATCAACCACGGCGTAAGTGGCACCCTCATCCATCATGGCCTTTACGGCAAGTCCGGCAATGACGCCGGCTACTGCCGACATGGGGCCTATGCCAAAGACGGCGCTCTTCTCTATCATCTGCTGAACGATCTGCGGGGCGACTTGCGGCGCAGGATCGTAAGGCTCCAGGGTTATCTGAAAGAAGGGATCTTTTCCTATGAAATCCTCAAGATAAGCACGCTGCTCTCTTATGGATCTCCGGGCCGCTTCTATGTGCCTCTCCTCCCTGGCAAAAATGGTGACAATAGTCTCTTTGAGCTGGAAATGCGCCCGCAATATTTCAGGCATAGCCGCTCACAGCCGACGCGCTCCCGACAGCCCGGACCTGGCCAGCGTATCCTCTTTTCCACGCAGCCGGACAATCAGCTCCTTCCCATAGCTTACAGACAAAAGATCGGTGGTCTCGTAAAGCCGGGAAAGCTCACGTAGACCCTCTGATGTGTTAGGCAGACTGAGCTTATACTCCTGCAAAGGCTGCAAACGCTGAGAGATGCACTCTTCCAGCACCCCGAGACCCTGGCCGGTAACGGCCGAAGCCAGGACAGGATAGGGAGCCAAATCTTGAATCATCTCCACCAGCTCCTCTGCTCGGCCTTCTTCCAGCCGGTCCACCTTGTTGAGGACGGTCACTATAGGTACAGAGACCTCGCAGTCCCAAAGTGCCTTATGAGAGGCCGCCAGTTTGCGCCGCAACAATTCAAGCGGATCACCGGCGTCCGCCACGAGGAGCACCAGATCTGCCTCGGAGATCTCGGAAAGGGTGGAACGGAAGGCCTTGATGAGAAAGTGGGGCAGATCGTCGATGAAGCCCACCGTATCTGTAAGAAGGACTTTTCTGCCCAAGACCTCAAGCGCCCTGGTCGTGGGTGATAGAGTGGTAAATGGCTGGTCTTTGGCCTCGACCTTGGAACCGGTGAGGGCGTTTAAGAGAGTAGACTTCCCAGCATTGGTGTAGCCGGCCAGAGCCACCAGATCAAAGCCCTGCTCCCTGCGCCTCTGCCGTCTGTCCTCGCCCATGTTCTCCACCTCCGCCAGCTCGGCCCGGATCTTGGACATCCTTCCTCGAATGTCGTGGTACATGGACTGCTCATAAGCGCCTGCGCCGCGAAATCCCGGCTGCTCGCCCCGTTTTTTCAGGGCGAGGGCATTTTTTACCTGGGGCGCGTCATAGCTGAGCTTGGCCAGTTCTACCTGCAGTTTTGCCTCGCGGGTGGAGGCACGGGTGGAAAATATCTCTAAAATGAGGTTGAACCTATCCAGCACCTGGGCGGAAAACTCGCTTGTGATATTGAAGACCTGGTTGGGGCTGAGTGCATTGTAAAAGATCAGTTTTTCCGGATGGTAGCTCAGGGCCTGTTCGATCTTTGCCTTTCCTATCTGGTAGCGAAAGTCCCGGCTCCTGCGCTGGAAAAACTCACCTAAAACCCGATATCCGGCAGCATCAGCCAGGCCCCGCAGCTCTTTCATCTTGTAGGGGTCTGGTGACTTGATCGGGTTTTCTCGCATAAGCAGGACGGCGGTCTTTTCTTCATTCATCAGTATTGTCTTCCCATGCATTGATGATAAGCCTTCGTCCTGCTACTGAGACATGATGGGCCATCTCTACCGCAGTTCGCTCTGCGATGGTTTCCGGATACTTGAAGTCCCTGCCCAGGATGCTTTTCACCCTCCAGATCTCCAGGTTGTAGAGGTCTCCGGATTCCGCGATGATTGTCCCAGGAAGGCACATGCACGCCTTGCTTATCAAGTCAGCCACAATATTGAGGTCCAACCCCCTGGTCACGTGGGGTATCAGCCTCACAGAGTAAATTTTCTCAATAAAATTGGGCGATATGCGAGCGGAGACGACAGCGCATACCATTTTATATCTACCCTCTACCTCATGCCGGCCCGAGATATCAATTGCCACGATGTCTATCGATTCAACCCCTTTTTGATAATAGCGTGCTCCTCTACGATAGCAGTAGCCTCTTCCTGTGATAAGCCCGCACCCATAGCGATCTCTATGGCACGCTCGCTGTTTATAAGGTCTCGGGGGGCGTGACTGTCGGTATCCACCACCATCCTGGCCCCGGCCAGCTTGGCCATGCGAACAACATGGCCGTTGGTGATATTGTGGCCATAGCGCGATGTGATCTCCAGACAGACATTGTTCTCGCGGGCCAGCTCTGCTTCTTCCAGAGTGATGAATCCAGGGTGAGCCAGTATGTCCGCCCTTGCCTCGATAGCCGCCCGGTTTGTGCCAGGCCGGACGGGCTCAACCGGTGTTTCGCCATGTACAACCACGATCTCTGCCCCCAGCTTGCGGGCGAGGACGGACAGCGGCCCGATCTTGGCTGGTGGAACATGAGTCAACTCCACCCCTACCAGGACTCTGATATCCAGTACATCTTCCAGGTATTTGACTTTAGAAACGCAGGACAGGATGTGCTCGATATTGGTATAGTCCACGTGATCGGTTATGCCTATGGTCGTGTATCCCAATACCTCAGCCCGGCGTACCAGCTCGGAGGGGATAAGCTCGCCATCGCTAAAAGTGGTATGAGTATGCAGGTCGATCATATCAGTAGCTCTTCTTCTTGTATTTTGATTTCATGGAGCCGGCGATCCTTTTAAGGACGGCGGATTTGGGGCCTTTCTTGGTAACCAGTATCCTCCCAAAAGCCTCTTCCAGGTGCCAGGTCTTGGGGTGTTTCTTCTCGCGTTCAATCTCCGGCTTGAAACCGGATTTAAGCGCGGCTGTGATCAACATATCCAGGTTGGGCTCATTGACGGCATCCTGGTGGGA
>CAZDLZ010000003.1:111874-116337 GCA_964506745.1 uncultured Methanotrichaceae archaeon
TTCTGCGCTTATGCCCGAATAATCACCTTGACGCTTGAAATTGCGCCTTATTACTTTATATATATCCCGCTGGATGGTTTGTTGGCTGCGAACGCCTCGTTTAACCTTTCAGCCATCATCAATACAGAGCGAGGCCATGTCCAAACACACGAAACACAATGGAGAGAAGCGCGTGGATACAAACGAGCCTGGGTCGGATGCGGTCCGCTCGGATGGCAGCGCTTCAAGCGGTCCTGCCGAAAGTACCGCTTCAGTTGACAGCCAGACCGAGTCAAAGGCCGGTATCGAGGCTGCAAGCCGGATTTCAGCGAGGCTGTGATCAACATATCCAGGTTGGGCTCATTGACGGCATCCTGGTGGGAAACCATTCTGCCTTCCGACCTGGTGCGAGCTATGTCGAAGTAGATGGGCCAAATGACAAGCTTGTCCTTCTCGGGCATAGACCGCATTATATGCTGCATCCTTAAAATATTCTCCGGCACGAAAAGTCTTTTAGCCATGTTCGGCCATAATCAATTGGAGCTTTCAATAATGAGCGAAGAGACATTTCCCGTTGCCAATGTCGGTGGGAAGGAAATCCCATACGACCCGGATCAGCTCAGACGGATCCAGGAGCATCCATGCTTCAGTGAGAAGGCCTGTCATGCCTATGGCAGAATGCACCTGGCTGTGGCCCCCAAGTGCAACATCCAGTGTAAATACTGTGTGCGGGACTTCGACTGCGTTAATGAGTCCCGGCCGGGGGTGACGTCTCAAGTTCTGAAACCAAAGGAAGCGCTGGAGCGCGTGGACGAGGTACTGGCGAAGTATCACTACATCAAAGTGGTAGCCGTTGCCGGTCCTGGCGAGCCTCTGGCCAACGAGGAGACATTTGAGACCATGCGCCTGGTGGGCGAAAAGTATCCGGGCATGATTCTCTGCCTCAGCACCAATGGTCTGCTTCTGCCTGACAGGATCGAGGATTTGGACCGGTTGGGGGTTTCCAACATCACGGTTACATTGAATGCCATAGACCCGGAGATTGGCCAGCAGATCTACGATTATGTGACCTACCAGGGCAAGAGATACGAGGGTCTGGAGGCGGCAACCATTCTGCGCGACCACCAGCTCAAAGGCATAGAAGAGGCCCTGAAACTCAAGAAGATCGTAAAGGTAAATACCGTCCTGATTCCCGGCATCAACGACAAGCATGTCTTTGACATCGCCCGCAAGATCAAGGCCATGGGTGTCTATATCCATAATGTCATGCCCCTTATTCCCCAGTACAAGTTTGCCCATATCAAGCCCCCCTCGCCCGAGGAGAAGAGAAAGATCCAGGAGGAGCTGGGCAAGATCATCAAGCAGATGAAGCATTGCCGGCAATGCCGCTCTGATGCCATAGGGCGGTTGGGATGCGATGTGCAGCAGGAGTTTGAAAGTAGAACCAAGGAACAGGGATAAGCTCCAATCCCTTTTCCAATGCTTTTATTCCCATAAACAGCCCACGTTCGCGGGATGATGCATATTTGAAACCGCTCAAGCAATGGTTTCGCTACAACAACAAGAACTCCTACAGCATTGCCGCCCTGATGCCGCTGGTAGAAGCAGGCATCACCCAGGAGCCAAAAGAGGGCATCATGCTCTACAGCTTTGCCAGCGCCCAGGCTGAGGCGGTCTACAGCGAAGTATGCAGCGCTACGGTGGACGCAGTCTACATCGCTGGCGGCCCTCACCCTTCAGCTCTGCCTGAAGAGGTGCTGGAGCACTTCGACTACGTGGTGATCGGCGAGGGAGAAGAGACGCTGCCCGAATTGCTGCAGGCCATAAAAGAGGGAAGCGATCCCGCGAGCGTGAAGGGCATCGCCTACAAACTCCGGGGGCGGGCGATATTTACGGAGAAGAGGCCCCCCGTGGATTTGGACGCCTATCCGCCCTTTAGCAAGATACTGGCGCCTCTGGAGATCTCTCGCGGCTGTCCCTGGGGCTGCACTTACTGCCAGACGCCGCGCCTCTTCGGCACCTGCATGCGCCACCGGTCGATTCCGGTCATCGCCAAATACGCTCTGCGCCACAGGGATATCCGCTTCACCTCTCCTAACTCTCTGGCCTACGGCTCAGACGGGCGCGCCCCCCGCCTGGAAAAGGTCGAGGCCCTGCTCAAAGTCCTGGCCGAGCAAAAAAAGCCCATTTACTTCGGCACATTTCCCTCCGAGGTCCGGCCGGAGTTCGTCTCAGCGGCTGCCCTGGAGCTTATCGTCAAGTACTGCGCTAACAAGAGCCTGAGCCTGGGCGGTCAGTCCGGCAGCCCGGCAGTTTTACGCAGCATTGGACGGGGCCACGGGCCCGCTGAGATCCGAGAGGCCTGCGAACTGGCTATGGATTATGGACTTGTGCCGCAGGTGGACCTGATCTTCGGCTTGCCCATGGAGCAGGAAGAGGATCAGCGCCTGACCCTCGACCTGGTTCGGTGGATTGCGGCCAGGGGAGGCAAGGTGCGGGCGCATCGCTTCATGCCTCTGCCGGGAACCCCCCTGGCCAAAGCACGGCCCGCGCCTCTGGCACCAGATGTGGTGGCATGCCTGGGCAAGATGGCTCTGGAGGGACGCCTGACCGGAAGCTGGTCAGCCAAAGGCGCAGCCGGGACCAATTGACCTTTTAGGTTGAGGGTAACTATACACAATCTTTATATTCAATACAGTACAATAAAGCTATTGGTGGACTCTTGTGGAGCTAAGGTTTGACAACTACATTCTAAAGGCGTTCCTCGCTTCCGGCCTGCTATCGCTGGTGATGATTGCTCTTGCCCTGGGGCTCATTCAGCTTTTCCGCTATGGTTCGTCCTTGCCTTTATCCATAATACTAACATTGGCAGCAATATCTTTCGTCCTTTCCGCGTCATTTTTCGAGCGCTACGAGGTGGGTTCCATCATGTGGTCCATGCTGGTCTCGCTTATAGTAACCCTGATGCTCACGCTGCTATCGGGCGGCATCATCTATGGCCTGACGGCGCACCGGCAATCCTGGGAAGAGCTGCTATCCGGTCTTGCCATCTGCATGATCGTGGGCATGACGCTGCTCTCCTATCTCAAGCGCAGCCTGGGCGAGATTGAGTACTAATTAATACTAGCAGCGACACTAGCGGTTTTTGAATGACTGGCATGATGGTGGACTCATTTGGCCGCGTTGTTACTGGTCTTCGGATCGCTCTTACCCCTCGCTGCAATCTTAAATGCGTCTACTGCCACCACGAGGGCGAGGCAAAGCCCAATGGTGAGATCTCGGATGAGATGGTGGTAAGCGTGGCCCATGCGGCTGCGGCCCTGGGCGTGCGCTCCCTGAAGTTCACGGGCGGAGAGCCCCTGCTGCGCCACGACCTGGCCGCACTGATAGCGCAAATGCCCCAGGACCTGGACATCTCCCTAACTACGAACGGCATCTTTTTAGCAGAGCAGGCCCGGCCCCTGGCGCAGGCCGGGCTGGACCGGGTCAATGTGAGCCTGGACTCGCTGCGGCCCGAGGTCTACAGGGCCATTACCGGCGGCAGAGAAGGCGACCTGGAGAAGGTCCAGGTGGGAATTGATGCGGCGAAAGCCGCTGGCCTCGCGCCCATCAAGCTGAATGTCGTGGTCTTGAAGGAGAACGAGGCCGAGATTTCCGATTTGATCGATTTTTGCCGGAAGAAGGGCCTGATACTGCAGCTCATCGAGCTACTGGATCTGCAGCACCTGGGGATTTCGGGAGACATAGATGGTATCGAGCGCGGGCTCGCTTTGCAGGCGGACAGCGTTCGTGTCCGGGAAATGCACCGGCGCAAGAAGTACTTCCTGGATGGGGCGGAGGTGGAGGTGGTGCGGCCCATGGACAACACCGAGTTTTGCGCCAACTGCACGCGCCTGAGGGTGACCTCGGACGGGAAGATCAAACCCTGCCTGCTGCGAAGCGACAATCTAGTGGAGATCGGCACCTGCAACTGTGAGAAGATTATGGGGCTGCTGCAAGAGGCGAACGCGAGACGGGAGCCGTATTTTGGGAAAGATCTGTGAATCCTCCGTGTGCTCTGTGCCTTTGTGTCGAGATCTAGTCTCAGTGCACAGATCTGCCTTGCCTATGACTCTATGGGTTTTTCATGCTTTGGGCATGACCCCTGCCTGAGGATCATGGGCTCTTTACCACTTCTCCGATCACCGTCAGGGCGCAGGCTCGCCGGGCCGCCTCCAGACCCTCCCGTCGGACGGTGAACGCCAGCTCGAAAGTCCCCGACCATGCTCATCGCTATGCTTCGCTTTCTTGGCCCAATCTCCCTTGCTCAGATTGTTGAATAGAGCATAATCTCCTCGCTCAAGCGGGCTGCTAAATCCAGAATTTTAATGATGATATTACACGCAAGTGTCTATTAATATTAGGAATGCCGTTTAGGGTCTGGAGTGCTAAAATGAGACTTAGAGTAATCAGCGCCAGAAATGAAATCCCCAATTTGAACCCAA
>CAZDLZ010000004.1:0-16471 GCA_964506745.1 uncultured Methanotrichaceae archaeon
CCCTCCATGAGTTGATGTTGCTTAACTCATTGTCCACTCGGAGGGGTTCATTCCACTATACTATCTTAGCTGAGATAGGAAATTATATGGATTTCAAGAAACCTGAGCAACTGGCAATGTGGGCAGGCATTGTTCCATCTGTGTATCAATCTGCGGATAAACTGATTACAGGAAGTATTACTAAGCAAGGTTCAAAGCATCTGAGATGGATATTGGTCCCGGTCGCACATGCTATAACGCATAAAAAAGGAGGCAAACTAAAGAAATTCTTCCTAAAGATCAAGGCTAAAAAGGGCTATTTAGTAGCGATTGTTGCTCTTGCCATTTGGTTTTTCATCGGAAACAGCGAAGAGCCAAAAAAGATCTGTCTATCAGAGTCCACGATTGTCCCTATTGTGGATTATCGATAGATCGAGATCTTAATGCTGCTCTGAATATCGCAAGACTGGGACTACAGTCTTTGGCATCTGCCTAGATGTCCGCCAATTCATTGACGGGAGTGGTCACCAATGTATCGTTTCCCATCGTCTCATTGCCGATCGAGACTACGGCAACTGCCTCTGCTGAGATGATTAGACCCAGTGGTAAGGGCTGAGCCTTGCTGGCCTCAGCAGGAAGCTTGATATTTACGGCTTCATTGAAGCCCTCGAAGATCATGGATACCTCAGAAATTACTCGCATCTCATCGTCCCCAGATTCATTGGAAGGTAGGCCCAAAGACTGCGGAGCCATGGTGAATATCTCCAGTACATCCGTCTTCTTGAGATGATGAGTATCTTTGCTGATCCAATAATAGACATCCAGGCTCATATTGTGGAAGAGTTCGCTGTAGTTCATGCTCTCGATAGGCACAAGAGATGTCGCCTCTCCGGAAAGCTGATCGGCCATGGTGCTCATATTTATCACTGCCCGAACCTTGTAACAGTCCTGGCCCTCTACCATCTCCGATCCAATCAGGGAGAGACGGGACTGGTTAAACATTTCCACCTGCTGGGCCATTGTGTTCTGCTGGGACCAGGCATTAGCCACAGATGGCAGCTTCAGGGCCGTCCAGTTACCATCCATCTTCATGTAGATGGTGTCGTTGATAAGGTACTCCTCCAGAGCAATGGCACTGGTGTTGTCCTCATCGCCCTTCGCATAAGTGAGGGTAGCCATGGACAGCTTTAGAGCGCGATCGCTCATGTTGGCCATGCCATAGCCGAAAGAGCGCGTGTAGAGCTTCTGGGTATCGCCCGAGGCGAAGTTGATCATATCTATCTTCTGCTCCATCTCCATGGAAAAGCAGTAGGACTCCAGATTGGCAGAGGATTCTACCACCAGAGCTTGCAGGGCCGAAGTCATCGGTTCATCAAAAGAGGAGTTATTCGTCTGGCCGAGAGCTGCAAAGCTGCAGAGGAGCAGGGCCAGCGCCAAAAGTATATGGCATCTCATAGCCGGACTGATGGAGGGATGGAGGTAAATAATTTTTGCTATTTTTTTTTTTTTAGAAAATCACTTCAACTGGCCAAGATGATGGACGGCAAGATAGGAGCACAGAGCGAGGAAGGAGTCGGATCGACATTCTGGTTTACAGCCAGATTCGAGAGGGTTCCTGACAGGCAAGCAGAAGAAGAGGCCATGGACAACAAGGTGCAAAAAGCGTTGGATGCGGGCGATGGGGCACCACTTCCCGACAACGTGCGCATCTTGTTGGTGGAGGACAATACTGTCAATGGCCGCGAGGCGATCCATGCTCTGCAGACAGCTTCCTACGACCTGGTGCTTATGGACTGCCTGATGCCCGAGATGGACGGTTTCGAGGCCACCCGCGCCATCCGGCAAAGGGAGGCCGCAGCGAAAATTCCGAGCATTCCCATCATCGCTATGACAGCTTCTGCCATGCGGGCCAACCGGGAGAGATGCTTCCAGTCGGGAATGAACGATTTCCTTGCCAAGCCGGTCCAATCGGAGGAGTTGGCCGAGATGCTGGCCAGATGGCTGGCCAGATCCAGGTATGGTCCGGAAGAGAGCGAAGCGGGTCGTACCTGACTGCAAACGAACGGCTCTTAGGACGGAGAAAAAGAGGTGGGTGCAGATCTACTCGACCTTCTTGAACATGGCTCCCTTCACGCCGCAGACGGGGCACTTCCCTGGCGCTTCGCGCTCCACAGTCATGCCGCAGACCGGGCAGACGAAGTAGGGATAGCTCTCCTTCTTGGTCTCCAGGCCCTCCAGCATATCGTGGTAGAGTTTGGCGTGGTACTCCTCCACAGCGTTGGCATAATTGAAGCTCCTCTCGGCGTCCTTGGCACCCTCAGCCTTGGCTGCCGCAATCATCTCCGGGTACATCTCCTTGAACTCGTGCGTCTCCCCAGCGATGGACTCGCGCAGGTTCTCCTTGCTGCTCTTGATGGCTTTTAAGGCGCGCAGGTGATTGGCAGCGTGCACCGCTTCCGCCTCGGCAGCTGCCCGGAAAAGCTTCGCCGCCTGAGCAAAGCCCTCTTTATCGGCCTGGGCGGCAAAAGCGGTATACTTCCTGTTCGCCTGCGACTCTCCGGCAAAAGCCTCCATCAAGAAATCTTCAGTCCTGGTCAATTCGATCACTCCATTTTATGGCATTGTCTTTTTTCAACTGTACTAACTTGGCAGGCAAATTGGTTAAGACTTTCGGGCTCATGCGTCATTGAAGCTTTGCGCCTTCGCGTGACAACCTGCGCTATCATCGCACGAAGTTCTTGGTGTGACGGCCTCACGCGAAGACGCGAAGACGCGAAGACGCGAAGGCGCGAAGAAGCCATGATTGCAGACCTCGATCCCGCATCTTCCTTAATCGATGACCAGTGTGAGGCCATTGAACTCTGCAAGGTTGGCCTCTCGCTCCTATCAAGGGCCCTGGACCAGAGGCCCGACAGCGGGGAGGCCCGCCGGGCTGCCGGGCGCGTCCGGACCGCGGCCCAGCAAGGATCGGCCAGCCAGAGAGACTGCCCCGAAACCGCCGTTGAAAAGTCTCTGTGCGTCCTCTGTGCGCTCTGTGGTGGCCCGTAGTTGCTCGGATATAATTATCAAATCGGAACTTCGCAGCTTCGCGCCTTCGCGTGCGAGAACCGGCGCAAAGCCTTGACTGGCATCTATAAATTCTCAAAGGTAGACGACTGCCCTGCAAATGAGCGAGAGAATCATCGAGGTCAAAGATCTCGAATACAAATACGGCGACTTCAAAGCCGTAGACGGCGTCTGCTTCTTCGTGCGGGAAGGCGAGATCTTCTCCTTCCTGGGGCCCAACGGGGCAGGAAAGAGCACTGTCATCAATATTCTGACCACGCTTCTGCCCGTGCAAAAGGGCAGCGTCACCATTGTCGGATACGACCTGGCCAAAGAACCGCAAGAGGTGCGCCGCTCCATCGGCATCGTCTTTCAGGATGAGACACTGGACCGCGACCTCACAGTCTGGGAGACCCTGGAGCTGCACGGCCGCATCTATTCCATGCCCAAATCGCAGCGAAAAGAGAGAATTGAGGAGATCATAAAGCTGGTGGAGCTGGAGGAGAAGAGGAATGTACGCACCCGCTTTCTCTCCGGCGGCATGAAGCGCAGGCTGGAGATTGGCCGGGGGCTGATGACCAGGCCCAAGGTGCTTTTCCTGGATGAGCCCACCATCGGCCTGGACACGCAGACCAGGCGCCGTCTGTGGGACTACATCAAAAAGGTCAACGATTCCGGGACGACCATCTTCCTGACCACTCACTACATGGATGAGGCAGACCTGGTCAGCAACTGGATCGATATCCTGGACCATGGCAAGATCATCGCCTCCGGCGATCCGACCAAGCTCAAAGATGCCCTGGGAAATGATATGATCTACCTGGACACCAGCGACAACGCCAGGGCAGAAGAGATGCTGCGGGGCATGAAGGCCGTTAGGAACGTCAAGGCCGCAGCCGCAGGATTGGCCGTCACCATAAATGCGGACGGTACACGCTGCCTTCCCATCATCATGAACCGATTGCGGGAAAGGGGCATCGATATCGTCAGCGTCAACCTGAAGAAGCCCACCTTGGATGACGTCTTCGTGCACTACACGGGAAGGGACATCAGAGAGGCTGGGGCTGGGAAGCTGCACCGCTTGCCCCAGTCCAAAGGAGGCCGGTGAAAATGAGCTGGGAATTTCTAACCATCTACTGGCGCGATATGCTCCGCTTCGTGCGCTTTAGAATTGCTCTTGTCGTCTCTCTCATCCAGCCGGCTCTGTGGATGGCGCTTTACGGGGCGGCCATGTCCAGCAACTTCTCGCGGCTAAGCTCTGGCATGACCGTGCCCGAGGGCGCAATTGCTGTCTCCTACCTTACCTTCATGGGGGCGGGAGTGATTGCTCTGACCACCCTATTTACCAGCCTCTTTGGCGGCATCACCCTGCTCTTCGACAAGAACTGGGGGCTGATGAGATAGCTGTTGGCCAGCCCCATGCCCCGCAATCACATCATCCTGGGAGTCGGCCTCTCCGGCGTCACCAAGTCCTTCATCCAGGTGATGGTCATCATGATCTTTGGCCTTCTCATTGGGGTGCGCTTCTTTCCCGGTTACTCCTTGCTGGAGACGGCGGGAGCGGTCTTGGGTGTGCTGCTCTTCGTGGGCATCTTTTCCTTGGGATTTCTCTTTCTCTCCTCTGCCATATCCATGAGCATGGACACTCCAGAGGGGCTGCAGGCCGTCATCACCCTTCTCACCCTGCCTCTGTTCTTCGCCAGCAATGCCCTCTACCCCATTGATGCCTTCCCAGGATTTATGAGAATGCTCGCCCAGTTCAATCCGCTTACCCATCTGGTGAACGGGGTGCGCTACTTTGCCGTAGGAAAGGACTTTTACGCCATCGGCATTCATTACGTTTACAACAGCTCCGACATCATGCTCTCCTTTTTGGCGCTGACGCTCTTTGCCGTGGTTATGTTCCTGGTGGCCTGGCGGGTTTTCAAGAACGCAGTGGTAACTTGAATAATAATTTCAATTACTATCATGATAAGTTAATGGAGGAAAAGATATGAAGGTCTTAGGAATTTGCGCCAGCCCGCGGGGCTCCAAGAGCACAACCCTGCGACTGGTTCAGGCCGTCCTGGATGGGGCAAAGGCCTCTGGTGCTGATGTGGAAATGGTGGACGTCTGTGATCTGGAGATCAAGTACTGCAACGCCTGCACCGTCTGCTTCAAGGAAGGCAAATGCGTGCACAAAGACGACTTCCAGGGTCTTTACGACAAAATCCTGGCTGCTGACGGCCTGGTCTGGGGCTCGCCCAACTACTTCGACACAGTCACCGCCCAGATGAAGACGCTCATCGACCGCATGGCGGACGCCATTCACTGCCAGCTTCTCAGTGGCAAGTACTGCGTTAGCGTGGCTAGCGGCGGCAGTAACTACGATCAGGTCACAACCTACCTGGACGGCCTGATGCTCAACCTCGGAGCTTTTGTCACGGGAAGCGCTGGTGCAGCCATGAACCAGGGGCCTGCGGCTCAGGAGGAAGCGGAGAAGAAGGCCTTCCTGCTCGGTCAATCTCTAGCTGAGGATATCAGGAGCAAACGCGACTACATCGAGCAGAGGAAGATGCAAGAGGGTACCAGGGAGTACTTCAAAAGCCTGGTGAAGATGAATAAGGAGAACTGGGAGCATGAGTACGAGTTCTGGAATAAGCTTAACTGGAACTAAAAAAAAGCAAAAAAGCTGACATTGGCCCAAATCATCCCATTTTATTTTTTCCTTGCCGCATAACTCTTTAATAGTTTCCAGACCTACAGTAATGTTTATGCTGACACTGGAAGAGGGCCGACTGGCCGTTCGTCTGGCCAGACAAGCTCTGACCGGCTACACGGAGAAGAAGAAGATCATACAGCCCCATGACCTTCCCCCCGTATTCGAGGAGAAGCGAGGTGTCTTTGTAACCCTGCACGAGGACGGCGACCTGCGTGGCTGCATCGGCTATCCTCAGCCCATTATGCCACTGGGCAAAGCCATCGTGGACTCGGCCATCAATGCCTGCTCTCGCGACCCGCGCTTTCCCTGCGTGCGCCCGGGAGAGCTGGAGAGAATCGAGGTGGAAGTGACCATACTCACCAGGCCCGAAGTATTCACAGAGCCCAAAAAGAAGCTGCCCGAAATGGTGGTGATCGGCAGGGACGGCCTGATTGTCTCCAGAGGGCCTTTCTCCGGACTGCTTCTGCCTCAGGTGGCCCCTGAGTGGGGCTTTGATTCGCAGGAGTTTCTCACCCAGACCTGCGTTAAGGCGGGGCTACCGCCCGATGCCTGGCAGGAGGAGGACACCGAGGTCCAGCACTTCCAGGCGCAGATCTTCGCCGAGGTGGCGCCGGGGAGGGAGGTCTTCGAGAAGAGCTTTACAAAGAGCCCCTGCGGGACGGTTAAGAGTTAGGCATCTTGAGGAGAATAAATATGGTTATCCGAAGAGAAACATCTGAAGATTTTTCTCAGATATATGACTTGGTCAAAGTTGCTTTTCAAACCGCAAAAGTTACAACGATGGGGCGCGGGGGTAGAGAATGCCCCCGTCTTTAGGCGGGGGATGAATCGTGCCCCGCTGTTATTACGTCAATAATAGGATCTATCCAACAAAGTCCCAACGCTCTAAGATGAACCAGACCTTAGAGCTTTGCAGATAAATCAAGTTCAAAGTATGCTACAAATGCCCTTCTACCAGCATGGAAAGTCGATAAACCGGAACTATGCGAGGTATTCTCTCAGACTCTCCAGAACGTGCAGGAAAGGGTTGATCTGGCTTTCATGGCCTTCTTTAGGCGAGTTAAGTCGGGCGAGGAGCTAGGATATCCACGATTCAAGGGCAAATGTTGGTATGACTCTTTCACGTATCCGCAACTTGGATTCAAGCTTAACAATCAGTTGAAGTTGAAGATCTACCCAAACTATCCTGGAAAGACGGCTCTCTGATTGGTGTAGATGTTGGTTTGGAAAGCTTCGCTACCCTATCCAATGGCGAGAAGATAGCTAATCCGCGATTCTTCAGAACAGAAGAAGCCGAGCTTGCCAGGGTTCAAAGAAAGCTCTCTAAAGCCACTAAAGGCACACCGGAGCGGAAGAAGGCTCTTAAGGTGGTTATGCGGGTCCATGAGCGGATAGCTAATAAACGATTATGAGTTCGCTCATCGGATCAGTAACCAATTGGTCAATAAGCATGGTCTAATCGCAGATGTGTTCAAGGTGTGGTATCCTAGTTGAAAAAACGCTTTCAGATCGCGTCCACAACTGCCCACAATGCGGGTTGTCGATGGATAGAGACTGGAACGCGGCAATCAACATACTCAGATTGGGACTACAATCCGTCGGTATTCAATCCGTAGAAGACCCTGTCTTCTAGGCAGGGGAGTAGTCACAAACGGCAAAGAACAGGATTTTGTCGATCAGTTGCGCAGCAGTGACAATTATATTCCAAAACTAGCTCTGGTTGCTGAAGAAAACGGCAAATTGATTGGACATATAATGTTAACAAAGACATATATCGTCAACGGTGACGGTGGCAATAAGTTCGAAACACTTTTTTTGGGACCTATTTCAATTGCTTTGGAGTATTGTAGAGTATCGAAATCTTCGTCCTTCGCAATCCTACGAATTAAAACCTTTAAAATGGTCTAATCCAAATTATGAACGGCTAAGTCTATTTTCTTCTGGCCGACTCATCCGGGTGAGGGCGTTCGTTCGCCCCTGGTCTTAAATATCGTTCCGTGCATGGGTAGCTTGAAATAAGGATCGACATGAAACGATCTTAAATTCAAATGAAGATCCAAATAGGATGGTGTTCACTAAGATGAAACATACAAGATTGCTTGTTGCACTGGCTGTTGTCTGTCTTCTGGTAGGCTCGGCGTATGCGATCGCCAAATTGATGCCTGCCTCAGTGGACGAGAACAAATGCATAGGCTGTGGAGCTTGCGTTGATGAGTGCCCTGCGGGAGCCGTATCCTTAAACGACCAGGGTATCGCAGTAGTAGATAAGGAAAAATGCACGGGATGCGGGAGATGCGCCAAGTCCTGCCCTGTACAAGCCATCAGCACGCAGTAACTTTTTTGGCTCTTCGCTACATCCAGTTGCTAACCTCTGGTTACTATGTTTTTCCAGTTGTTAGTTAGTCGCTCTGTGCGTTCTCTGTGAACTCTGTGCCTCTGTGGTGAAGACGTCGTTAGCCACTGGTTATAACCAATGGTTTACGAACTACCACCACAGAGACACAGAGCGCACGGAGGACTCACAGAGGACTCGATTATTCCATTACCCACGCGAAACAGCGAGGAACCACTTTTTTTCTGTTTTTTGGAAGCTACGGCCTTTATATCTTTTCAAAGGATTCTTTGATATCCTGGAGCGTTGTCGCGCCCTTCGCGGCTTAACGCGAGATTCCGTTTCACGCGAAGACGCGAATCCCGATGAGCCTTTCACTCTATCGGCCAGCCGGGTATGGCTTTATCGATCTCCTCCATCAGCCGCGTCGTCTCTGCCAGGGCCACAACCACCTTCTGATAGTGCATGAGATCGTCAAAGGAGAGCTGCCTGCCTCTGCGGTCCTTGAGCCACTTCTCGCATACCCTGTAGCCGCCCACGTGAAACTCCCAGACCCCCTTGGGGACGCCCTCGAAGTACTGCGTCTTGTTGATGTAGACATAGCCGGGCTGGCCTTCCTCATAGACCACGAACTTGGGGAAGCCCTTCTCCACGATATTGTCGCCCGCCACGGGATAGCGGGTGAGAAGCTGGGTTAGCTGAGGAGACTCCAGCAGATGCAGCGCCACCAGCTCCTCGCCCTGGTGGCAGAGCCTGCGGAAGAGTTCCAGGTTAGATGTCATAGGCACGCGAGGGAAGTCAATCTTCAGGAACTGTGCGTAGCGCTGGCGGTAGGTGGGCGAGTGGAAGACGGCGTAGATGTAATCGAAGATGTCCTCCGGGCCGAAGGTGGCGGCAAGATCGCCGTGGCCGTCGGTCCTCTGTCTACTTGAAGATAGTAATATGAGTTGGTCAAAAACATTCCTATCATCGGGGTACAAAAAGTATTTTACCGTTCTTCGTTGAATGTATTATTGATATGGAGATAAAGGAATTAATTTATAAGGAGATTGAGGTTTTCCCTGAGACTTATCTCGAAGAGGTCCTCGATTTTATTCATTTTTTGAAGGGAAAAGAATCAAAGGAAAGAATGGGGGCGGCGATATTAAGCGAATCCGTGCTCGCTAAGGATTGGCTAAGCCCAGAGGAGGATGAAGCTTGGAAAAATTTGTAAAAGGAGATGTGGTCGTCGTGCCCTTTCCATTCTCAGATTTAACCGAAGCAAAAAGGCGTCCTGCACTCGTGCTAACAGAACTCGACGGAGATGATAGATATTCTAGCGAATTGATTTCATTTGCTTCCTTCTACTAGAACAGCTAGGCCGAAATGCCGAAAAAAATGATTAAGTCCCGATCTTCACCGGCTCCACAATTGACCTCAGAGTGGCTATGGCTGAGAGCGCTGCCAGATAGCTGGTCTTGGGATTTCGAGGCGAAGGAACATTCTCTACCAGTGTCGTGATCCGTCCAAAGTCGCCCTCCACCACGATCTCGTGCCGGTTTACATGGATGCCGGGGTCAGCGACCACTTTCACACGTACCTCGCCCTCCCCGGACGCCAGGTAAAGTGTGGCTGCCACATTGACGTTGGCTGGAAAAGCCTTTACCGCCTGTAGCGCGCTTCCCTCAAAGATTTGCGTCGGCCCTTTGAGCGCATCCAGGTCGATCTTATTTTCCAGAATGTAGGGCGCGCCCTTCAGCCCGCCGGGATTCTTGGTGGTGGTGAGAGTCACGCTGCGAATGGTGCCGGTGCGCGCGGACTTAATGCCGTCCAGGCCCGATATCGCTCCTGAGGGAAGATAGACTCGTGAGCCGTGCTCTCTGGCCAGGGCCTTCACCTGCGCGAAGAACTCCCCGTCCGCTAGAGCCCCCACGCTCATGATCATCAGCTTTTTTCCCTTCCCAAGCGCGGCCCTGGCAATGGCCGGGACGGCCTTCTGGCTGGCTGCCTCCACTACCACATCGGAAAGGCTCACCAGCTCCTCCAATTTGACCCTGACCGGCTTATGCCGCAAGCTATCGATCAGTGCCACTGCAGTCTCTGGATTATGATCGCATACCGCAACTAAATTCGCGTCTAGCGCACCGGAGTCTACAGCTTTTGCAATCTCGGCCCCAATAGCGCCGCACCCAACAAGTCCGATCTTGATAGGCATCGGAGGCTATAAATCGATTGGACATCAAAACCTTTGCGGTATGCTAACGTCAGAGCTGGAGAGGTTTATCCGCGAGGATCTGGGTGAGTGGGATGACTCCAGCCCTCTCGTTCCCGATGTAAATGCGAACGCAGTCATCATCGCCAGAGAAGATTGCATCATCTCCGGCCTGGCAGAGGCACAGGAAATTTTTGCATATTTCCGTCTGACGGCCACGCCTCTTTACGATGACGGCGAGTTCGTGCCTGCCACAGCCCAGGTTATATCCGTGCGCGGAAGTACCCGAGCCATCCTGCAATCAGAGAGAGTGGCCCTGAACTTCATGGCGCGCATGAGCGGCATCTCCACATTAACTCGGGAGTGCGTTCTAACTGCTGGCGGGCGGGTGCGCATTGCTGCGACTCGCAAGACCACACCCGGATTTCGCGCATTCGAGAAGAAGGCGGTCTTTTTAGGTGGCGGCGATACACACAGGTTTAATCTGTCCGATGCCGTGCTCATCAAGGATAACCATATAAAAATTCTGGGCCTGGAGGAATGCCTGCGCGCCGCCAGAGAGCGCGCCAGTTTCACCAAGAAGATCGAGGTGGAGGTAGAAAGCCTTGACGACATGATCCAGGCCGCACAGGGCGGCGCAGATATCATCATGTTCGATAATATGGCGCCTGTTGAAATTTCGCGAGGAGTCGAGCTGCTTTTGGAAAAGGGCCTGAGGGATCGCATGCTTTTGGAGGCGTCAGGAGGCATAACGCTTGATAATATCCGGGAATATGCCGCCAGCGGAGTGGATGTGATATCACTGGGGGCCCTTACCAGAGACGCGAGATGGATCGATTTAAGTCTGGAGATCGAAGCAGGGATAGAGCAAAATTCAAATTGAAAAAGAATATATTGCATAGAAAAAGGTGTTCCCAAGATGCGCGCTCTGATCTATCTGCTATTCTTTTTTCTATTGATCCAGGCAGCCCATGCAAAAGAAGTCTCTGATAACGATGATGAAGTGACATTCAAAGATTTTACACTTTATATTGGAGATCGCATCGATCTGGGCGACTATCAAATTGAGCTAATTGAGATACAGTCGATAAGAGATGGACTGGTGGTGATAAGAGCCTCCAAGGTGGGCGGGTCCTTAGATGAGCAAAGAGCCCTCTTGCTGGACAGCGCCAATAATTTTGATGGTGGGGCTGAAAATGGGGGCATCACCATTACCGTAGCCGATATTTTCGACGAGCAGTCTGCTAAAGTAAGGATAGAGTATCAAAAGGGCCTGGGGACGCCCAGGAAGCGAGCCTCAGAAAGGCCTGCTGCGGCATTAGACAAGCCCGAACTATTTGTGCAAAAGAGCTTCGACAGGAATCAAATGAGTGTAGGCGACGAGGTCAAGGTCACCATCACAGTCAAGAACACAGGCACGGGAGGGGCATTTGGCATAAAGGCAGAAGATATGCCGCCCCTTCCGGAATTTTCTTATGTCGCCGGCTATCCGCCCAAGATCAAAGAGACTTTGGACCCAGGGCAGTCCGATTCAGCAATTTATATGATGAACGTGGTAAAAGAAGGCTCTATTCGGGTTCCTGCAATCGTGGTAAGCTACACCGATGCCAAGAAGAATGCTAAATCAAATAGCTCCGAGCCTTTCAACATTCAGATAAACCCCAAGAGCAAGGCGGATCTGGTCGTTAAACTCTCCCGCCCAGGCCCTATAGCGTTGGATGGAGAAGGCATGCTGAACATCAGCATCTCCAATTCGGGAACCGCTTCCGCCACCAGAATAGACGCGGATGGAACCGTCATGCCATCCGAGGGCCTGCAGGTCACGGGCCTTGAGAAGAGCTTCTTTGAGATAATGCCTGGCGATGGTGGGAATTACTCTGCCAGGTTCCTGGGCCAAAAGCCAGGCAACTATACCATCCGGCTCATAGTCAACTATGACGGTGGAGACGGATCCGTTATCCGTGAGGGCACTACTGAGGTAGTTGTCCTGGAACGAGAGTATAAATATCAATATCTACTACTTATTATACCAATTGCAATCATCATTGCCTGGATGTTTAGGCGATACAGAGAGTATAAATATTGAGGAAGAGACATATACAGCGAGATTTGATGTCATGCTCAACGTACTCATACTCGGCGTAGGCCAATGCGGCAATCGAATACTGGACGCAATAAATAAGGAAGCATTTGGAGGCGGCGGGGCCGCCAAGCTGGCCAAGTATTATCTGCGCCCCAAGTTTCCCAGTCGAGTGGAGACTTTAGCCATAAATACGGCCATAAATGATCTCAAGGAGCTGCGCTTCACCACGGCCAAAGATAGACTGCATGTTCCCAATCTGCACGGTGTAGGTGCCAACCGAAATGTGGGCAAGCAGGCCTTCATGGATAATCGCGACGTGATCATGGGCGAGATCGAGAAGAGAGGTGACTTTGACATCGCCTTTGTGATCACATCAACTTCTGGCGGAACCGGTTCATCTTTCACACCTCTGCTCATAAATGAATTGAAGAGGCAGTACCGGGATATTACCGTCGTCACTATCGCCGTCCTGCCTGCCCGGGAAGAGGGATCGATCTACCTGCAAAATGCTGCTTTCTGTATGAGGGAACTGATGGAAGTTGACGCAGAGGGCATCATCCTGGCCGACAATCAATACATGAAGAGGTTTAGCGGGGATATTGCCTCTGCTTACGACAAGATCAACGACATGATCGCCAAACGTCTATTATTTTTGGTCGAGTCTCTGGATTCCGAGATGCTCTCTGTAACTGATCTAGGCGACTTCAAGACGGTGATGAAAGGGGGACTATGCATCGGCACTATGGGATTTTATCAGGCCGATAGCAAGAATCTATCCATCAGAGATGCCATTGAGAACAGCCTCAAGCCTGTTAATTTACTTTATCCTGCCAATGTTGCAGACGACGCCGCCCGAGCCATGATCATCATTCAGGGATCTCGAGAGCATCTGGATGTGGATGAGATCACCAAAGAGGTCGAGAGGCTCACAGCCAGCGCAGGCCACGTATTCAAGGGAATTGTGGTCAGGAAGGGGAATCCCAAGGTGCTCTCGGTCTTCACACTAGCCAGTGCCCCAGAGCTGGAATCCATCTATGCCCAGGCGGCGCGAGGCATGCAGGACGAGAAGGAGAAGAGATGCAGAGCCAGGAAACAGCTCGACGATGCATTCGCTCACATCGAGGATTTGGAAGAAATATACTAAAAGAAAAATGAGCAAGCACCATGATCTGCTTGCAGATCTTGAGATTTTTTCAGGGGATTTAGGTACTTATTTGATCTGCGCCAAATCCCTTCTTCACCAAGATCTCTTTAATCCTTTGAATATGATTGCCCTGCAACTCGATCAGGCTTTCTTTCACAGTGCCGCCACAGGCCAGCTTGGATTTGAGATGTGTACAAAGCTCTTGAAGATCAATCTCGTGAGGATCAATGCCTTGAATGACCGTCACCTCTTTTCCATACCTACGCTTCTGTACTTTCACTGCTATCCTCTGCTGCTCCTTGGCAACCTCCTCGCAGATACAGAGCTCCGTAGGAAGGCCACAGACGGTACACATTTGAGAACTCATTTGGTGGCAGTTACCTCCGCAATATACCAACGATAAAGCTGATTATGCTATTAAAATCTGATGGTGTGGCTTCATGCACGAAATCGACCTCTTCTACGCATCTCATTCATTTTTCTGTACAGTATTTCTGCCAGGAATATCAGCATGGCAATAAGCAGCAGAATGTCTCTTCGTGAGAGCCTCTCCTGCACGGTTCTCTGGCTGACACGGCCAGCTTCGACCACCAGGCTGCGACGGGCTTCATCTTCGCTGAAGACCTTTCCGCCATTGGTCATGATCAGCCGGGAAAGCTCTGGATTTAAGCCGATATCTCGATACTCAAGGGGATAGTTGACTGCCAGACCATAGTTGCCTATGTAGTAGATGCCTGAACTATTGGGCAAAAATGTAGCTACATATCTATTGTCGCCCACCTTTTCCACATCGGCATCGGGAAGGCTGGGGCGCGCATTGCTGCTGATGGTGACGGATAATGGTGTACCCTGCCATCCATCATCAGCTTCGACGCGATCATACTGGGGGCGCGGATCGCCTACCGCCCAATTGACAGTGGACGAAATCATCTGCGAGTTTGGACTGGCATAAAGCTCTCCTGCCCAGGTGCTGCCATCATCGACAGTCAGCGCTGCCACTCTTCCCAGACCATAGCGCCACACAGTCAAGACGGGCTTGCCATCGGGCAGAGCCACCAGACGCTGGGCGCCAAAACGAGGCGTGACATCATTAAAGCCGGTAACTGTAGCATTCAAGTTGAGATCGGCGGTGATGTAGTGATTCTTATTGACCACATTTACTGCATATCCGGAGAGGCTGCTTTCCGGTGGGGATATGTCCTTTGATGGCTCTTGCATAGTAGTTGTCAAAGAGTCCGGATAGACGAAGGCAGAATAGTCGGATCCCGTCCGGTCCGCCAGACCATGAAACGAGACCATGCGGCCTTCGGTATCATAGAGTGACCCCGTCTCTCCTGGGATCGCCTGCACCTGGATGAAACGGGTGGTAACATTCATCTGCTTGAGCAGGTCGACGGAGTGCGCCACTATTTCAGGATAGTTGTATAGGTTTCCGTCTGATAGAACAACCAATTCACCCTGGCCGCCGCTGGCATTGAGCATATCCCAGGCCAACTGCAGACCGATATCCAGATGGCTGTTCTCCGTGCCCGTAGGCGAGAGGCCCATTATCCTCTCCCTAAGAACGCTCTCTGCCCGGGAGAGGGGGATGGGATCCTGCACATCGTATGCTTTGGTGCCGAATACTATCAGGCCCACCTTATAGTCCTGGAAATGGGGGGATTTGAGCAACTCCACCACCAGAGCCTTCTCGTAGTCGAGCAGAGGCGTGCCATCCCCGGTGCGCGTGGAGAGCAGGGAGAAAGAGATATCCAGCACGAAGATGAGCGTTTTGCCGCCCTCGAAGATGCTGGGCATAGAGCGTACGGGCAAAATATCCTCCAGGCTGGTGTTGCGGTAATTGCCCAGGTCATAGGCATCTTCGCCCCCCACCACGACCAGCCCGCCGCCTTCGCGCACATAACCTTGCAGTGAACTCAGAAGGGAATTGTATCTGATATCATCGAGCACTATTGCCTTGTAGCCAGTTAGCTGGTCTGGAATCTCGGAAACGAGTGTCAGCTTGTAAATATCATCGAGATTGGTAGCCAGGGGTGAGTTGCTGCTGGAGATGAGCAGAACCTGCGGCTTGGGAACGACGAAGATCGCCTTTTGGTAGTTATCGTTTATGGGCTGTCCGTCCGGGGCGATAGTCGCCCGCAGAATATGGTTTCCCGTCTCCAGGAAAGAATGGGAGATCTTGATGGATGTACTGGTGTTGGCCACGATAGTGTCGCTGTAGATCAATTTGTCGTCGGCAAAGACGGAAATAGGTCCCTGATAGCCTTTTGATGATCGCACCAATACCCGGAAGGGATAGTCGCCGGCCAAAACGGCGGTGTTCGTCCCGGATATCTCCACGCCTGCATCATCTCTTTGGGGTGAAAGAGAAATGGCAAAGGTCGTGGTATTGGAGGCCTGCGCCAGTGCCAGGGCATCGGCCAGGGAGCGACCGCTATTGCTGTAGCCGTCCGAGATCAGGAGAAGGGTGCTGCCCGGCAGGGCATACTGCACGATTCGGTCGCCAAGAGGCGTGACATCTCCGGAGAAGGTGCGTAGCGGCGCGTCTACGAAGCTTTTCACCCGCGCCGCTACATCGGGATCAAATATGCCCATAGATCCTGTCCGGTCATCCAGGATGGTGATGCTGGGCTTTTGCGATTGGACTGTATGCACCTCGACGAAATAAGGATTGGCTGCAGCAGCTATGATCAGGCAAAAGGTGAGAAGCCTTGATGCGGCAAAGAGCCTGTTCTTAGCTCTGCTGCGAATGATGGCGGCGCCCAAGAGCAAGATTAGTGGTATGGCCCAGAGCAACTGCGGTGTGGCAAAATAAAGATCCTGGATCATGTCTCTCTCCTCCTCAGCATAAAGGCCAGCTCCAGAAGCATGGCGAGAACCGCGAGCGCTATGATCCAGCCTGAGAGATCCTTTTCTACGGTGGTCTCCCGGCTGCCGGCTACAAACGCACCCGCATCAACGCCATTTTTCCTTTGCAGGGAGGACTCTTTGGGATC
>CAZDLZ010000004.1:16481-92037 GCA_964506745.1 uncultured Methanotrichaceae archaeon
TACATATTGGCAGCCACTGCCTTTCCCTGGAAGCGATAAACACCCACCTCGTCCAGCAGCAGATTGCTGGTGACAAGGCTTGTCGAGGGCGTTTCTACCAGGACGTTTTCACCCAGATGAAGCATCTCGCCCGTCTTCCGGTTGGCCTCTATTATGTCCGGTACACCTGTGATCCAGCTTACCATCTGATACCAGAAGATGGGATATTCCGGACGCAGATAGAAATCGGAATGCATCTCCAGACCACTGTAAATCACCATGCCCTTTCCCAGACGCCAGTAGGAGAGGATTGGTTGGCCATTGGCTTCGACTAATGTGGTGGAGCCTTTTCTGGATATGGCCTGGGGAAAACGAAAAAGTTCGATCTCATCGAAGTGCACGCCTTTGGCAAATCCGGCGCTTCTAACCCAGAGGCTGGCCGGGCCTTTCTGCTCGCCGTTGACCCGCACGGGCAGGTACTCGGGGCTCTCCTGGTCAGAAGCTATGAATATCACTCTTCCCCCGTCGATGTAGCGATTTAGCTTGCCGTCCAAAGAGGCATTCCTGGCCACAACTATCAGGTCGAAGCTATTGAATTCGCCTGAGGTTTTCACCTCAACATTGGGCAAGGAGCGGAGAGCTGCCAGCGCCGGGCCCTCTTCGCCCAGGTAAAGGACCTTCTTTTGGGCCAGGTCGGGAACATAAATGTAGGCATGATTGTCCCAGGCAATGGCATCCACCAGGTCCAGAGAGATCTCATTGACACCAGGGTAAGCCGTAAAAGAGAGATAGTCGTCTCCCCCAGAAGCCATCTGCACAGTGCGGCTGGTGGATCCACCTGGGCCGCGAATGGTGATGGGGACGGCTCTTGCCGGGCCATAGTTATGCACCAGAGCAGTGTGGTTGACATATCCCGGTCCAGGCACATCAGAGCTCTCCACCAGGGCCAGGTTATCGCCCCCCTGATAGGTATCGGCAAAGACAATGTTCACCCGCCCGTCTGCCTGCAAAATCTTGCGGGTGGCATCGGGATCGTCACCTATCCAGCTTATGAAATCCGAGACCACCAGCATATTTCCGCCAACACTTCCCAGCAAGCCGCTGGCCTGCGTCATGGCGCTGGAGGGGTCTGCACAGACGGCTTTGGGCTTAAGGCGAAGCAATGCGTCTCTGGCCTCGGCTGGGCTGCCTTCCTGAAGAACGGTCAGGGGCATGCTCTCCGCCAGCACGATGCTGGTACTCTGGTATTTGTCCAGATAGGGATCTATGATGCTCAGAGCCCGGGAAAAGCCGGCCTGCATGCTGGCCGAGCCGTCCAGGACCACTACCAGATGGCTGCTGGTAGGACCGGTCTCCACGGTGAATGGGCCGGCGGCCGCGACTGATAAGAAGAGAAGCACCAAAAGCTGCACCCAGAAGAGGGGGTCATTGACCAGGCGACTGAGCACGGCGGAGCGCTCCGCCTCGCCCTCTCGCAGGAACTGCGTGGCAGAGAAGCGGATCTCTTTGGGACGGGGACGGATAAGGTATATTATTATCAGGGGAATTATAGATAGAAGCCCGAGAAGGGCTATGGTATTGCTGAAAGGCATTAGAAGAGCCTTTTGGTTCAATAACTATGAAAAGGTTTGCGCAGAACCTAAATATAATCGAGGCAATTCAATCTCAAGTAGAGGTTCTGGTTATGGTCGGCGCCATGGAAATTTATATGCTTTTGCCCAAGACCAACTGCAAGAAGTGCGGGCTTCCCACCTGCATGGCTTTTGCCGTGGGCCTCTTGGGCAGGGAAAAGAAGATCGATGAGTGCACTCCCTTAATTTTAGAGAAGAAGTACGAGGCCAAGCTTAAAAAGCTGCGAGAGGTGATGGCACCCCTTGAGAATGCCTCGGAGACCGGCTTGATCATACATCCGGAGAAGTGTTATGGCTGCGGCAACTGCGTTGTCGCCTGCCCAGTCAATGTGGCTGCAGAGCCCACACGCTGCGCAGTGGGTCTGGGCCCGGAGAGCGAAAAGGTCATCTTGCGGGTGGAAGACGGAGTGGTGGTGGTCAACAACCTCGAAGAATGCAAGCGTTTTGGGCCGAGCAAGACCCTCTGCAATGCCTGCACGGCGACCTGTCCGAGCAAGGCGATAGAGTTCGTTTAGGTGAAGAAAGGAAGGTGATAAGCAAATGGCAATATGCACGGGATGCTCGCTTCTCTGCGAGGATATTGAGGCGGCCTTAGAGAATGGCGCATTCTCTCATGTGAAGAATCTCTGCCGCAAGGGGCATGGCCACTTCCAGGCGGCCTTCACCGAGAGGACAGTGCCCATGATCGATGGAGAAGAGGTGACGATGGATAGGGCAATCGCAAAGGCTGTGGAAATTCTAAAGAGCGCCAAGAGCCCGCTTTTGTACGGCTGGTCCAACTCCACATTAGAGGCACAGGCGGCAGGCATTAAACTGGCGGAAAAATTGGGCGCGACTATCGATGACACCTCCTCTTTCTGTCAGGGAATTTTGATGGAGCGCATTTTGTCGGGAAAGATTCCTACCTGCACATTAGATGACGTAAGAAACTATGCGGATACCACGATATTCTGGGGATCGGATCCTTCCAGCAGCCACCCCCGTCATCTTTCGCGCTTCTCCTATTATCCGCGGGGAGAGAAACGGCAGAAGAGTTACGAAGAAGAGCGGACCTGCATTGTCATGGACGTGAGAAAGTCCGCAACGGCGAGGCTATGCAGCGAATACTACTTCCGGTTGGAGCCAGGCGGTGACAGCGAATTCTTGGAGTCAATCCTGGCCGTTCTGGAAGGAAAGATTCCCAAGGGCAGGGACCCTAAAGGCGTGAAGAAGATGATTGCGCTGGGAAGCCTTCTTAAGAAGACGAAGTGGGGAGTGATCTTTCCAGGACTTGGAATGATCTATTCCCTGCAAGATAAGATGGATCTCTTCGAGCGGCTAGTAGCCAAATTAAATGAGATTACCCCCTTCAAGGTCATCCCCATGGTAGGGCACTACAACATGCGCGGCTTTAACGAGCTAATGCTGGAAAAGACCGGCTTTATCAATAGCGTCTCCTTTAAGGGCGGTGCGCCTGTGCATGGGCCTGAGAACTGCGTGATAGCGGCAGCCAGGACATGCGATGCGGCTATGGTCATTGGCTCCGACCCACTGTCGGCGCTGCCCTTCGGCACGGCTCACGCCCTGGCAAAACTGCCCCTGATTGCCATAGATCCACGAAGGTCTCTGACCACAGATGCCGCCCGGGTTGTTATTCCTTCGGCGCTCTCCGGACTGGAAGCAGGGGGTACGGCGGTGCGCATGGATGGAGTGAAGATCAAGTTCGACCCCATAATCAAGTCCGAGGCTCTCTCGGATGAGCAGATCTTAAATCGCATAATGGAGGCGATTTAAATGGCAGAGGTTTTAGCCGTCACCATAGTTACTGTGCGCGACATCTTCCAGGACGAGGCGGGAAGGAAGAGCCGGTTTTCCGATGAATACAAAAACCTGAGCGCCCAGATCTTTCTGGACAAGCAGGACATGACCCGCCTGGGTGCCAAAGACGGGCAGAAGCTGCTGGTGAATAATGATGTGGGCCGCGTAGTTGTGGCCGTGAAAACCTCGGAAGACGATCCCCATCCGGGCCTGGCTTTCATGTACAACAGCCCCTGGTCCAATCAGCTCGTCTCCGATGCAGCGAGCGAGGGCGGCATTCCCGGTTTCAAGAGCATCAAGGCCACGCTCTCCACCGCCGTGGAGACTCTGGACATAACCCGGATATCCGAGATCCAGGCGAGGCTGCAAAGCTGAGGGGTGAACATGAACAAGAATCTAATCTCTATCTCCGACCTCTCCAAAGAGGACATCTTGCGGCTGCTGGAGAGCGCCGAGACCTTCCGGTCCAGGCGTGGCTGGCATGGCGAACCCTTGCATGGCAAGAGCCTGGCCATGATCTTTGAGAAGCCGTCCACGCGCACGCGCGTCTCCCTCGAGGTGGCGGCGGCGGAGCTGGGCGCCCACCCGCTCTATCTGTCAGCAGGCGAGCTGCAGTTGGGGCGGGGTGAGACCATCGCCGATACGGCGCGCGTGCTCTCGCGCTATGTGCAGGGCATCACCGCTCGCGTCTATTCTCATAATACTGTGGTCCAGCTCGCTCAGCACTCTCGCGTGCCGGTGGTCAATGCTCTCTCAGATTGGGAGCATCCGCTGCAAATTCTGGCCGACTTGCAGACTATGCGCCAGCGTTTTGGAAAGCTGGAAGGGCTGCGCCTCGCCTGGATCGGTGACGGAAACAATGTCTGCAACTCCCTCATCCTGGCTGCGGCCATTTTGGGAATGGAGATCACTGTGGCTTCGCCGCCAGGCTACCAGCCAAAGGCCCAAATATTAGAACAGGCGAAGAGGCTAGAAGGTCGGCCAGTGATAGTGGAAGAGCCGGATGATGCAGCCAGAGGCGCGGACGTTCTGGTCACCGACACCTGGGTCTCCATGGGAGATGAGGGCGAAGAGGCGGAGCGCCTGCGGGTATTCAGCAAGTACCAGGTGAATGCCGCTCTCATGAGTCTGGCTGCCCCAGGGGCAGTGGCCCTGCACTGTCTGCCTGCCCACAGGGGGCAGGAGATCACAGACGAGGTGATGGACGGGCCGCAGTCTGCCGTATTCGATGAGGCGGAGAACAGGATGCACACCAGCAAGGCGGTCATGGCCTGGCTGATGGGCAAAAGGTAAAGAACACAAGCGGGGGTTGCCAAGTGGTTAAAGGCGCAGGGCTTAGGACCCTGTCACGAAGGTGTTCGCGGGTTCGACTCCCGTCCCCCGCACTAAATTACTAGTAAAGCATTTATGCCATGTGGCGTATTTATTCTAATATAGGTGGATAAGAGCCCGAGAGACTCGTAATGAGAACGGCTCAAAAGGGTAGTGTGCCGGATTTTCTGTAAATTGGTCGGCCCTGTTATCCCACAAGTTAATCCGTATCTATTCAAGCAGATTATAATTGAATAGAATTGCGAAATATTAGTACCTCTTCTCGGTCATCGCCATTTTCATCTCCCTGGCCACCATCGCTTTCGCCATCCTGCTCTGCACTGTTGCCGCCAGTACGTTGGCCGCCCGCGCCTGGGAGTACTTGTCCACCTGCCATTCCAGCCCCTCGTAGCCCACATCCATGAGGATCAGCCCCTCCGCAAGAGCCGTCGGAGCGCCGTGATTCAGCTCCGGGCGGAGGAGATCTGAGAACCAGATCATGTCCTTCTGGCCCGCTCCCACCTTCTCCAGAGCGCCTATGATCTTTCGCACCATATTCCAGAGAAAGCCGTTGGCCCGAATGTCGAAGATGAAGAGCCCGCTCTGCTCGGAGATCTCCAATTTTTGCACTGTCTTCACCGTATCCACCTTGGCTGAAGAGAAGTTCCGGAAATCATGCTCGCCCAAGAGCATCTCCGCCGCAGCGTGCATCTTCTCCATATCCAGGCCCGGATGCCATAAGAGATAGCGATACTCTCGCCACTGGGCATTCCAGCGGGCTGAAAAACCCACCGGGGCTTGGGCCCAGGCCCAGGTCCAGATGTCACGGGGCAGCCGGCCGTTCACGCAGCGCGGGCGAGCTAACTTGGCCTTGTCCTCATCGATCCAAAAATCGATCACCTGGCCCAGCGCCGAGACTCCCCGGTCCGTTCTGCCTGCGTAGCAGAAGTCGCCGTGAATGACGCCAATTTGGGCCAGCGCTTTCCTAACCACGAAATCGATTGTGATCCTGTCCGGCTGCTTCTGAAAGCCGTAGTAGTTGTCGCCCAGGTAGGCGAGCTTGAGTGCAATCTTCATCCAATTTATCCCAGAAATCTTCGTCTTTGTGACTTTGTGTATTTGTGGTGAACACAACGAAACTTAACCATAAAGGCACAAAGACACAAAGCGAAATTACTATCTTAACTAAACCTCTCTGGGGTCAGTGATGTACCCGGTGATGGCGCTCGCTCCTGCCGTGGCAGGTGAGCAGAGATAGACAAACGCCTGGGGGCTGCCCTGTCGGCCTACGAAGTTTCGGTTTGATGTGGAAAGGCATCGCTCGCCCGCGCCCAGCAGGCCGAAGCTTCCACCCATGCATGGTCCGCAGCAGGCCGACTCAAACATGGCGCCTGCCTGCATGAACTTCTCTATGAGGCCTGCATGCAAACATTTCATGTACTCCTCCCGGCTGGCCGGCACCACGATCATTCGCACGCCCTTGGCTACAGGCTCGCCCTTCATCATCTGCGAGGCCTGCAGGAGATCTTCGAATCGGCCGTTAGTGCACGATCCCAGGAACACCTGATCAAGCTTTGTCTCCGGTACCTCGCTTACCGGCAATACATTATCCACGTTGTGGGGCATGGCAATTTGCGGCTCCAGATCGCTGACATTCCAGCTCCTCCTGGCAAAGGTCGCATCCTCATCGGTTCGCACAATTCCTTCTCGAACGGCAGCCTTGTCCTTCACCCGGTTCTCCAGGTACTTTATGGCGGTCTCGTCCGTCTCGAAGATGCCGGCCTTGGCCCCCATCTCAATGGCCATGTTGGATACCGTCATCCTCTCCGGGATGCTCATCCTCGCCGCGGCCTCGCCCAGGAATTCACAGGCCAGATAGTTGGCTCCGTCCGCTCCTATGTCGCCGATGATCCTCAGTACTGCGTCCTTGGAGGTGATACGGTCTGGCAGCTTTCCTTCCATCATGATCTGCAAGGTTTTGGGCACCATGAACCAGAGCTTGCCCGTAGCAAAAACAGATGCCATGTCCGTAGATCCGACGCCTGTGGCGAAGGCCCCCAAAGCTCCATAGGTGCAGGTATGCGAGTCTGTGCCCAGGATGATTCGCCCTGGTAGCACATGTCCCTTCTCCGGCATGACCTGATGGCATACGCCGCAGAATATGTCATAGTTTAAGATGCCTTGCTCCTGCGCGAACTTGCGCAGCATGATGTGATTCTCCGCCGCCTTCAGGCTGTCCGCTGGAACCTGATGATCGAAGAGCAGGACGACTTTTGCAGGGTCCCATACACGGGCATCCCTGCCCGCTATCTCATAAAATCCCTTGACCGCCAGCGGGCCGGTGATGTCGTGAATCATGGCGCCATCTATGTCCGCCATGACGAATTCGCCAGCATGTACCTCTTTTGCTGCCGCTTTGGAAAATATCTTCTCAGACAGAGTTTGGCCACTCATGGCAAGGTCCATCTCATCCATGATAAATAAATCCTTACCTTGCAGCTAGAATAATATCAAACGAAAATTCATGAGATCCTTTCAAAGCCTTTAAATAAATCCGATAATACCACAATGTACACAAGATTACATTGTAGTTTAAAGATGGAGTGTCCCAGATGAAGATCAAGTATTTGCTCGACGAGGAAGAGATCCCCAAGAAGTGGTACAACGTAGCCGCAGACATGCCCACGCCCCTGGACCCGCCTCTGCATCCCGGGACGCTAAAGCCTCTCTCAGCCGCTGACATGGAGATGATCTTTCCCAAAGCTCTCATCCAACAGGAGATGAGCACAGATCGCTGGATAGACATACCGGAAGAGGTACGCGACATTTACCGGCTCTGGAGGCCCACGCCTCTTTACCGGGCCGCTGCTCTCGAGAAGGCTTTGCAGACCCCTGCCAAGATCTACTACAAATATGAGGGCGTAAGCCCGGCTGGCAGTCACAAGCCCAATACGGCAGTACCTCAGGCCTACTACAACATGATGGAGGGCATAGAGCGCCTGGCTACGGAGACGGGCGCCGGGCAGTGGGGCTCGGCTCTCTCTTTGGCCACCTGCCTCTTTGGCCTGAAGTGCACCGTTTACATGGTCCGATCAAGCTTCGACAGCAAGCCCTACCGTAAGAGCGCCATGCGCGTCTGGGGCGCAGATTGCTTTGCCAGCCCCTCCGATAAAACAAATTTCGGCAGAAAGATCCTGGCCGAGATGCCAAATACGCCCGGATCGTTAGGCATCGCCATCTCCGAGGCGGTGGAGGACGCGGCCAGCCACAGTGATACCAATTATGCCCTGGGCTCGGTGCTTAACCACGTCCTGATACACCAGTCCGTGGAGGGCCTGGAGCTCAAGAAGCAGTTTGATCTGGCAGACGACTATCCGGATGTCATGTACGGATGCTGCGGTGGTGGAAGCAATTTCCCGGGTATGATCTTCCCCTTCATACCTGATAAGATGAAAGACAAGAAGGATCTGCGCATGGTGGCCTGCGAACCTACAGCCTGCCCCACACTTACCAAGGGGCTTTACGCCTATGACTTCGGTGACACAGCCGGCATGGCACCGGTGATCAAGATGTACACACTGGGGCATGACTTCATTCCGCCCGGCATCCATGCCGGAGGCCTGCGCTACCATGGCGATGCCCCCCTGCTCTGCAATCTGGTGCATGACGGTCTGATCGAGGCGACGGCTCTGCAGCAGACTGAGGTCTTCGAAGCTGCCACTCTGTTCGCCCGGTGCGAAGGCATAATCCCTGCACCGGAGGCAGCGCACGCTATCAAGCCCGCCATTGATGAAGCGCGAAGGTGCAAGAAGACGGGCGAGGCCAAGACCATCTTCATCTCTCTGTCCGGACACGGTCACTTCGATCTGGCGGCCTACGATGCTTACAACGATGGCAAGTTGGTGGATTACGAATATCCGGCAGATCTGGTCAAGCAGTCTCTGGCCAAGTTACCAAAGGTTTGATGGCTGCAAGAGTCGGAAAGATAGGATTTCTCATCAATCCCATAGCTGGCATGGGTGGTGCAGTAGGCCTTAAAGGCACGGACGGCCTGGCGGCTGTTGCCCGAGCCAGAGGCGCGAAGCCTCTGGCAGCAGAGAGAGCCAAGGCCTGTCTGCATCTTTTCTACCCAGAGAAGGAAAAACTCCTCTTTTTTGCCGCCAGCGGCGAGATGGGTGAAGATGAACTGCTGCAATGCGGCCTGCCATGCACTGTGGCCTACGAAGCGGGAGTTTTGTCCAGCTCCCAGGATACGCGGCTTGCTTGCCAGGCCTTCCTGGAAAAAGGCGTCGATTTGATTATATTTTGCGGTGGTGACGGAACGGCCCGCGATGTTGCCAGCGTCGCCTGCATGCAGCCCATCCTGGGCATACCGGCAGGGGTGAAGATGCAATCCGGTGTCTTTGCCGTCAGTCCCCAGGCGGCAGCAGAGCTGGCTCTGGGATTCTTGCGGGGCGAGCTACTGGCAAGAGAGACGGAGATCGTGGATGTGGATGAGGAACTCTACCGGGCCGGAGAGCTGCAGACCAGGCTTTATGCCATAGCAAGGACACCCTACCAGCCTGTGCTGGTGCAGGAGCGAAAGAGGATCTACAGCTCCTCAAACGAAGAGGAGTTCAAGGATCAGATCGCATTCTTTGCCTCCGAATTCATGAGGGACGGCTCAGCCTACATCCTGGGTGCGGGAACTACCACTGCCCGGATTGCCGAGCATCAGGGACTGGAAAAGACGCTTCTTGGCGTCGATGTTGTTATGGGGGGAAAGCTTCTCCTTAAGGACGCCTCCGAAGAGGATCTTTTGGCTTTTCTTGATCGGGAAAAGAGCGTCAAAATCATTGTCAGCCCTATTGGCGCCCAGGGCTTCATACTGGGCCGGGGCAGCCAGCAGATAAGCGCTTCTGTCCTGCGGCGCGTAGGTGAGGCGAATTTGATAATCGTATCCACGCCCCATAAGCTGGCTGAGCTGCAGCAGCTATTAGTGGATACAGGAGATATGCAGATGGATGGAATCCTGGCCGGGAAGAGAATGGTGGTCACGGGATATCGCATAGCGCAGAGAAAAGAGACTGTGGCTGCATCAGGGCTGCATATATAATCTATTGTGTATAATATTGCCATGCTCTTATAATGTATTTCCCGTATAGGATCCAGATAAGAACAAAAATCCCAAAAATAATATAGAGGTTGGTGATGTACACCAACCACTGAAGAAGACGCATCTTCTTCTCAGCCGTTCCAAACCAGTCCTCTGCTTTTCGCTCAAACCAGTTGGACATTTTGTTCTGATCAAGCAGATGCTTTAGCAGTAGACGCTGCTAATTTCTCTGCTTCCTTCTTAGCTTCTTCTGCTGCGGCTTTCCTCTCGGACTTGCCCTTGAGCATCTTCATCTTGACCAGGTTGTCCCTTTCCATCTCCTCCAAGGCCATGCCAATGAACTTGATGGTGTCCTTGAGGTCAGGAACCACCTTGAACTCCAGAGCATTAACACGCCTCTTGGTGCTGTCGATATCCTCGACGAGCCTTATCATGGCGGTCTCTACCTCTGCAGCTAAGATGATCTTATCCAGCAACTTCTCATAGGCATCAGCTGCCTCATCAATGGCTGCACTGGTCCCAATGATGCCGTAGCCTCGCTCGAACATCTTCTTTTGCACGGCCTCTGCCGCGATCTTGGGAACCACTACACCCATGATGTTTCTGGATTCAAGCTGGATGATAGGCTCTTTTTGCAGGGAATAGGCCACGCTTCCGATGGTAACTGTTCCCTCGATGGCCATAGCCATTTGGAGTCTCTGCTCGGCTATGATCAGAGCCTCAACCAGCTCTTTCCTGACTGTCTTGGCCTTGGCTAGCACCTCGAAGAACTCAATCATGAGGCCGTCACGCTTCATTTTGAGGAGCGAATGACCAGTTTTCGCGATCTTCATCCTTTTTTTGAGAGCGATCAGCACTGCTCTGGTCGGTTTAGTTCCTCGAATTACAGGCATGATCTCACTTCTTCGCTGCGCTTGCCGCGTACTTGGGGTGGTATTGCTTGATGTATTTATCGTCAATCCTGGTGAGCATTGCTTCCGGCAGGTCTGCCAGGAGATCCCATCCGATCTGGAGGGTATCGAAGATAGACCTATCCTCGTCTCTGCCCTGATTGACGAATCTCTTCTCGAACTTATCGGCGAACTCCAGGACCAGCTTATCACGTTCCGAGAGAGCCTCTTTGCCGACGATGGCCGCGAGACCGCGCAGATCGTTGCCCTCTGCATAATAAGCATAGAGCTGATCCGATACCGCCCTGTGATCTTCGCGAGTGTGACCCTTACCGATACCGGAGTTCATCAGCCGGGAAAGGGAGGGGCGAATGTCGACGGGTGGATAGATGCCCTTTCTGTGCAGCTCTCGGGAGATGAGGATCTGGCCCTCGGTGATGTACCCGGACAGATCCGGGATGGGATGGGTGATGTCATCGCCGGGCATGGTCAGGATGGGGAACTGAGTGATAGAGCCCTTTCTGCCCTTGATGATTCCTGCCCTCTCGTACTGAATGGCCAGGTCTGTATACATGTATCCGGGATAGCCGCGTCGTCCAGGCACTTCTTCACGAGCTGCGCCCATCTGTCTGAGTGACTCGCAGTAGTTGGTCATGTCCGTGTAGATGATAAGCACGTGCATGTTCAGATCGAAGGCTAGATACTCAGCGGTGGTCAGGCCCAGCCTGGGTGTCAGAATCCTCTCTACAGCCGGGTCGTCGGCCAGGTTGAGGAAAACCACTGCTCTTTCCAGTGCGCCTGTTCTCTCGAAGTCAGCCAGGAAGTGCTGAGCTTCTTCGTTGGTGATGCCCATGGCGCAGAAGATAACTGCGAACGACTCGGCTTCACCGAGCGCCTTGGCCTGCCTTGCGATCTGCAAAGCAAGGTCGTTGTGGGGCAGACCTGCTCCAGAGAAGATGGGCAGCTTCTGGCCGCGCACCAGTGTGTTAGTCCCGTCAATTGTGGATATGCCGGTCTGGATGAAAGCGCGCGGCTTCTCACGGGAAGCCGGATTGATGGCAGCTCCTGCGATATCTCTCAATACCTCTGGAACAATTTCGGGCCCGCCGTCTCTGGGCTTTCCGGACCCGGATAGAACGCGTCCCACGATGCCGGGTGATAATGGCATCTTGATGACGTCTCCGGTGAAACTGACTGCGCTATCCTTGGACAGACCGCCGGTTCCTTCGAATACCTGAATAACCACGATCTCATCAGAGGAATCCAGCACCTGTCCTCTCTTGAGTTCTCCGCCAGTTCTGATCTCGACGAGTTCCATGTAGCCCACAGGCTCAGTCTTCTCCACGAAGATGAGTGGTCCGGAGATCTCAGTAATAGTCTTGTATTCCTTGGTCATTTTGAACCCTCCTCACTTCAGCGCCTTGAACTCGGCGTCCATCTGAGCCATAACCTTTGCCAGGATGGGCTCATACTCGGCTTCCAGCCTCACCTTGGCCAGAGCATCCTTGGATGGAACGGATGTAATCGCCGCCACAGGTATGCCCTTCTGGACTGCATCGAAGGCATAATCTCTGTACTTCAAGATAGCCTCCAGGAGGTCAAACTGCTTCTTGTAGGGGGCAAAGGTATCCACCGGGTGGAATGCGCTCTGGGCCAGCCAGAAGTTGATGATCATCCTTGCCACTTCCAGTGTGACCTGCTGATCTTCGGGCAGGGCATCGGAACCGACGAGCATCACGATTTCTTCCAGCTCGGCATTCTCCTGCAGAATGGCCATGGCGCGTCTCTTGTTCTTGTTCCAGTTCGGGCTGACATTCTCCACGAACCAGGGCTCCAGGATCTGGTCGTACAGGGAGTAGGAATCAAGCCAGTTGATGGACGGGAAATGCCTGCGCTGTGTCAGCTTGGAGTCCAGTGCCCAGAATACCTTGACCATTCTCAAAGTGTTCTGAGTGACGGGCTCGGTGAAGTCTCCACCGGCTGGGGACACAGCACCAACGATGCTGACTGAACCCTGGCCGCCGTTGAGAACCTCAGCACGTCCGGCACGCTCGTAGAAGTCGGCAAGTCTGGCACCGAGGTATGCGGGATAGCCTTCCTCACCAGGCATCTCTTCCAGACGCGAGCCCATCTCTCTCATGGCCTCTGCCCACCTGGAAGTGGAGTCAGCAGTCATCAAGCAGTCGTAGCCCATGTCTCTGTAGTACTCTGCCGTGGTCATTCCGGTGTAAATGGATGCCTCACGAGCAGCCACAGGCATGTTGGAGGTATTGGCGTAAACGATGGACCTCTCCATGAGGGGTCTGCCTGTTCTGGGGTCCTGCAGCTCGGGGAACTCATGCAGCAGATCGGCCATCTCATTGCCGCGCTCGCCGCATCCCACGTAAATCACAATGTCAACATCTGCCCACTTGGACAGGGTCTGCTGCATAACCGTCTTTCCGGTACCAAATCCGCCGGGGATGGCGGCAGTTCCGCCCTTGGCCAGGGAGAAGAACCCGTCCACTACCCTCTGTCCTGTTCTGAGGGGGATGGTGGGTGCCAGCTTTGCGGTCACAGGTCGGGCCTGTCTTACCGGCCACTTATGCATCATGGTGAGCTTTGTCCCGTCTTCTAAGACGGCGATTGTCTCATCGACGGTGAAGTTTCCACCATAGATCTCCTTGATGGCGCCGCCCTTCATCTTGGGTGGGACCATGATCTTATGCTTGATGAGCAACTGCTCCTGGACTTCACCAAAGGCTTGCCCGGGCTTTAGAACATCGCCCTTCTTGGCTGTGGGCTTGAACTCCCACTTTTTCTTATGATCGATGCCGTCAACGAATAGGCCTCGGCTGATGAAGTCTCCCGACATCTCTGCAAGCTTTGGCAGCGGCCTTTGGATACCGTCGTAAATCTGGGTCAGAATGCCAGGACCCAGTTGTGCCACGAGTGGAGCCCCCGTCTCCTTAACGGGCTCGCCGGGCCGCACGCCGCCCGTATCCTCGTATACCTGAATGATATGTTTATTGCCGGAAATGCCGATGACTTCGCTCATCAGGCCTTCCTCGCCGACCAAGACCAGGTCGTACATGGAAGCCTTCAGGCCCACGGCCTGAACTAGTGGTCCGGCGACTCGCTTTACTTTCCCTACTTCCATAAATCAACACCTATTGCCCTTTTAATCTTCTCTCTCATCTCTGTGCTCTGCTCGGTTCCGATGGCAACAATGGTAGGCTTAATAGACTCGGAAAGCTGCTCTTGAAGCCTCTTGGGCAGCATATTATAATCCGATTGTCTCAACACCAGAATTCCCACATTGGAATCAGCCATGACTGTGCCAATCTTTGAGACCAGTTCCTCTTCGGTGTTGGCCGCATAAGATTTCTTTATCCCTGCCAGATTGAACCCGAGGACGCTCTCGCTGCCTCCTACAAAAGCAATCTCCATCTTAGGCCACCACCACTTGCTCCTCTATGAGTTCAGCAGGAAGTCCGGCTTCTTTTCCTCTCACAATCTTCCTGATGTTGGAGACTTCAGTCTCTTTGCTTACCATATATCCGAGTACAGGCAAGATAGATAACGGATGATAGTTTGAAAGAGCCCATGCATACCGGATGAGATATGCTCTCAACCTGGCTTCGACCCTGCTGACTGCATCCAGATCTACAGATGCTATGTCCGAAATGGAGGACCAGAAGGGATATCCTTCAAGCCCGCGCAGGAACTCGCCGAAAGGCTGACCGGCCATGCGACTCAGCTCTCCATGCAACTTGCCTCCGGGGATGAGGTTCTCTAATATCACGGCTGCATCGACGCCTGCCTTGTTCATCCTGAAGAGGGTGATCAAATTTCTTATATCGACCTCTCTTCGAACGTACTTGAGCAGCAGGCCTCCGCCCACAGATAGAGTGCCGCCCACGGCCCGCTCCATTCTGAAGTAATAGAGCTTGTCTAGGGCGTTCTCCAACGATGCCAAATTCTTGCCGTCGTATTGTGCCAGTGCGTTGGAATAGTCTGTTCCATCAAAGGCCGATATGATGTCGTTTATGGACTCCTTTTTGGCCAGCTCATCAAGGTATTCTGCAGATAACTCACCGGCAGGAACGAGATGTTTTATGATCTCGGTGTCGGTGGCCCCGTAGAACTTGCCGCGCAGGAGGGTCTTGATGTTCCAGACATCCCATCGCCGGAGGTACTCCAGAATCAGGAATGAAGGCTCATCTATTGAGACTTCTTCGAGTTTCCTGAAGGTCTTTGCCAGATTGGCAAAGGTGGCGTGTTCAATGAGTTCCACACCGGAGTAGTCCTTGGATAGCGCGTCGATCTCATCCTTATACTGGGTTTCTTCCAGGTAGCGGGCGATCTCAGACATATCCATGTTCATCATCCTGGCATACATCTCTGCCGGGACGAGCTTGGTCTTCATCGCCCGGACTCTGCCCGTGATGTAAGCGTACTTCACCGGTGATCCGAACTTCGGCAAACGTAGTACAGGCATCGTCCTCACCCGAATAAGATCCTGGAAACCTCTTTCATGCGGTTATTAAATACCTCACGCGCAAGAGTTTCGTAGGTTAAATCGTAACGTAGAGCTCCATCACTGCTCTCAACCACAGCGCCGCCTATGATGTCCAAGTTCCCACCGTATTTTGAGGCGAGAGAGGATATGAAGGTCTCATCTCTCTTGTTGGAGAAGACCTTCATTTCCTTGAGATCGTGAGGCTCGAGCAGCTTCTTGAGCATGGCTTCATTATCCTTCTTAGGAAGGCTTTGCAGCTTCTCAAGCAGCTTCGTCCTAGCCTGCTCAAGGAGATCCTTGTGAACATTCAACTCCGCTCTCTTGACCTCGAGATTGGCGCTGGAGATCTCCCTGCGCTCGATAGCCTCAACCGTGTGTCCAACCTCAGTTTCCTTCTTGGACTTTATCTCTGCGGCACGTTCCCTAGCTTCGTTGAGTGTCCTTGCAACCTCTTGGTCGGCTTCACCGGTTATCTGAGCGACCTTTTCCTTGCTTGTTGCCAGGACTGACTCAACCACTGCATCTAGTGCCATTGCCTCTTACACTCCTTGTAATTGGCTAGCTTAGGGTGTAACGATGCCAGAGAAGGGTGTCCAGGCGAACATCAAAATCAGCGATACTGCGAGACCGAAGATGATCAGTGTCTCGGGCAGAAGCATAAGGAACAGACCCTTGCCCAAGAATCCAGGCTCCTCAGCCACAACGCCAACCACTGCAGCGCCGATACCCTGCTCACCCATACCAGCACCAATGCCTGCTAATCCGGTAGCCAAGCCTGCGCCGACAGCCAACAATCCATACAACGTTCCTGCATCTGCTACAACTGCCATTTTCCTCAATCCTCCTTTATATAAACGTTATCCAATTTTTCAATTCGTTCTATCGAATTCATGCTTTCAGGAACCTCCGGACATGTCCGAAGGGACTGTACTCCACTCCACCACCATGTGCGCTGTAGAACTTCGTGAACATCTCCACATAATGCAACCTGAGTGGATGCATGAAGGGAGACAAAATTCCCAGCAGGAAGTTGATGAAGTGCACTACGACTAGTATCATGACACCAACGATTATTGCGGGTATCGTGAACTCAGCGCTGTTGGTCGCTCCGCCGCTCAGCATGGGCATTATGACATAGAAGGCCAGCTGGTTAGCAGCATACGCCAGGCCCACCGAAGCAAGGCCGATGGCTAATAACCTAAGATAGGATATCAGGTTGCTCACATAGAATGGCATGTGGGCAATGCTCATAGGCCCTTCCGGTCCCATTACCAGCATCACTATGGCGACTAAAATTACGACAGCACTTGCAATTACCAACATCATCTGACCTATGACGAGTCCAAGCACAAGCAATCCAAAGAATATTTGGACGAGCATCACAGGAAGTCTCTCGAAATAGGCATGCTTCTTCTCGCCGTAGGCTAGCTCCGTCTTGATGCCCAAGATAGAACCAACGCTGCAGTGAATAACGCCTATGATGACACTAGTACCGATCAACAATAAAACGGCGTTACTTGCCAGCCGGTCCAGGGGGAAAATATCAATTCCTGGCCAAAATCCGATTCTTCCCAGCGAGCCAAAAACACCTTCACCGAAATAGAGGCCTGCAGCCTTTACAGCCTCGAGTTCATGGTGCGGCAAATGTCCCATGATCTTGGGCCATAGACCTAAGGGGCCAAAGATCTCGCCGAAGAATATGCCGAATATGATAGCCCACACGCTGGAAATCAAAACGACGTTGATCAACTGCTGCCAGCCGGGTGTTTTGAACTTCCTCTTCAGAAGCACCATGGTCAGAAGCGCCATGACGCCGTAGCCGATATCACCCAGAATCATGCCGAACATGATAGGGAAGAATACGAATATCAGCAATGACGGATCGAACTCCTTATACTCGGGAATGGCGAACATCCTTGTTATCAATTCGTAAGGCTTGACCAGGCTGGGATTATCCATCTGGGTCGGTATGTCTTCGCCCTTCTCGACAAGTTCGTCTGTCTCTTTATCTGCAATCAACGAAACTTCAAGCCTGCCGCCGGCAGCGCTCTCCAGCTCGCTCTTGAGCCTGCTGAACTGATCTGCTGGAACATACCCATCTATAACGAAGGCGTTGGCCGTCTCAGCAAACCTGAGTGGTACCTCTGTCTTCCGGGTCTGCATGGACAGATACTCGTCCGTTGCCAGCATCAGATCTTCGTACTGCTTCTTCATGTCGACCAGCTTCTTTTGGAGTGGCGCTTTTTCGCCTTCCAAGGATTTGATGCCGCCTTCAAGAGTAGCAATAGCCGAATCTACGTTGCCCTCCAGCCTGGGCACAGATGTCTCAGAAAACCCATGCTCAGAAAGGACTGAAGATACTTCGCCGGCCTTTTCTGCAGGCACAAATACCGCTACAAAAGTTGCATTCTTGGCGCTTCCGGTATAGATCTCATTTACCGGAGATACCCTTGCCACGTCGGCATCAACAGGTGTTGTTGCTTTGCCGACGAAGGTCGCCAGAGAATCATAACCATAGTAAGCTTCTAAAGGCAGCGGCAAAACAGCCAAAGGAGTCAGAGCCTTAATCTGATCCTGGTTGGACTTTACTTCTGCGTCGATGGCAACGATACGCTCGAATGTAGCAGTAACATCAGCACCGACGTTATTAAGAAGATTATCCATCTCCGATAGAATCTGGCTCTCTGGATACGTTTTATCAGGAAACTTCTTATTTAAATTAAGGTACCTGGTGACAGATCTAAGCTTAATGAGATCCTCGGAGTATTCTTTGGCTTTGCCGATGGGCTTGCCCATCTCAAACTGAGGTTGGCTGCCATTATAGTTAACAATGTGGAGCAAGCGCAACTCATGCAGCTTTTCTACGACTGGAGATATTACGTTCTTTGACCCGGCGACGACAACACGACTCATCTTCACAGGTCTAAGCATGCAACAACCCCATAAACTCCTTTATCAGATATTCAACTGCTTTGTCCAGCTTTGCGCTGGCGCTGCCGCTCATTGAGCTTACGTTCTTCTCACCGCTGCTAACGATCGATGCTTTCTTGGCTTTCACATCGCTATCAGCTTTGGCAACGCTCTTGTCATGGTAGTCCTGTGCATCCGACTCGGCGGATTTGACAAGGTTTGCAGCTTCAGTAGTGGCAGCGGCTATCCTTTTTTCCTTCTCATCCAAGGCCCGCTGGACTGCTGCCTTGGCTTCAGCCTCTGCCGATTTAATTTTCGATAAGATATCGTCTCTAGCCATCTGATCCCTCTACTTCTTCCCTCACTACACCTCTTTCGTTTTTCAAACAGCGCTACATCACTTTTGGCTCGTGATAAACGTTCAGATCCATCCTCATCTACCAATATAAACTCTTCGGTTTTGATTTGAGGAGGGGGCCAAGTATGATCTTTCTTCTTAGGAACCCCAAAATCTCAAGGCTGTTTCCAGCTCTTTGTGGTCTTTTGCGTATTCTTTTAGGGGAATATGTTTTAGCCAGGCATCCGCCGCCTGCACCATAGCCCTTGCACCGGCAGTAGTTCCGTCGGGATGACCGTGTACCCCTCCCCCTGCCTGGATGATGCAATCAATGCCGTAGCCGTCTAAATTTCCATGAACTTTGGCTGGATATACCCCGCCCGAGGCCACCGGGAAGACTCTCTTGTAGCCGTGCCAATCTCCTCGCAGAGCATCACGGGATAGGTCGTTTTCCAGGGTTTCGCGCGCCATCTTGCCCATGTAGCTTCCTGTATGCAGGTTGGTGCCTCCCGTCATGCGCACCAGCTTGGAGATGACTGGCATGGAAATGCCGTGCCCTTTGTCTCTGGTGAAGGCTGCGTGCATGGTTCTGTGCACATGTATGGGGACCTGCATGTTCTTTGATAGTGCCTCCAGTGCAGAAAAGCCGCTGGTCAGGACATCGATCATAACCATGTTGGCGCCGTGATCGACAGCGGCTTGTGCCCGCTCCAAGATCTCCTCGCCCGCGGTAGTGACATTCACCGCATAGAAGGCCTTCTTGCCCGTCTCTGTCTCCACTTTGTCCAGGGCGCTCATGACTGCCTCCAGCCTTGGGATGAGCGGGCAGAAGCTCTGATCGGTCAGTGTCTCGTCGTCTTTGACCAGGTCGAGCCCGCCGCGAACAGCCGCTGCTGCCACGGCTGCGGTGCCGGCCGGGTCCAGACCCACCTTGGGCTTGACGATGGTGCCAACCAATGGACGGCCATAAACACCCAATATTTTTCGCGCGTCTTCAATACCAAAGCGTGGACCCTTGTGTGCAGAGAGCACGCTCTCCGGGAAGATGATATCCTGCAGGCGTACCTTTTTTAGATCACCCAGGCCGAAGAGATTTCCCGCCACCACGGAAAGGTACTGGGGAATATTTCCCGGCTCAAAGAGTTCCTCGGGAAAGCCTATCTCGACGTTGTCGCCCTCAGCCAGGATAACCCTGGCCGCGAGGGGGTTGTCCTGGCCCCGCACCGCGGTCCAGGTGCCGGTGGACTGCTCGGCGGCGATTGCTTCTGCCGCTTTTTGGATGGGAAGGTCTGTTTCCACATGATACTTTGCAATAAGTTCCATATTACAGCTCCTGATGTCCATTCTCGGCCAGATAGACCCTTGCGCCATCAGGACAATTCCTTCTCAAAATGACATCGAGTCTTCAATGGCCAATTCCGGAAATAGATGAGTCTCTGGCAGATATAAGAACTTCTGCCGAAGAGACTTAATACTGTGCAGTCCTAAAACTATTGACATTATATACCCCATCACTGGTGTATGGGAAAGAAGAACAAAATCGTAAGAGGATTGATGCACATTTTTTCGGTTGGGGCCAACATCTTTATTATTGAAGAAAACCCGACATACTGCTAAAAATATCAGGAGAATCTATGAGTGAAGGCATAAATGATCAGACTCGATACATCATAGATCTGAGGCGCCATATGTGGATGAGTGGCATCGAGGTGGAATTGCGGCGGCTCATCTGGCAGATTGCCGTGGTTGGCAAATATATTTCCGCAAAGATCCACGAATCCAACCGCAAGCTGGCCGGCTTCAAGAATGTTTACGGCGAGGATCAGTTGGCGCTGGACCGCATTTCTGATGATATATTGAAAAATATGCTTAAGAACTCCGGATTTGTTCGCGAGTATGCCTCAGAGGAACTCAAAGATATCGTCACAATCGGTGAAGGGCGGGAAAAATATATTGTTACCGCCGATCCGTTGGACGGTTCTTCCCTGGTGGATACCAATCTGGCCATCGGAACGATCATAGGCATCCACAAAGATTCAATATTTGATTGCGGGAGGAATTCAATGGTTGCTGCTCTTTATATTACGTACGGCCCGCTTATCACTATGATTTACTCGGCCGGAAAGGGCGTGCATGAGTTCGTATTGGATCGCGAAGGAGAGTATGTCCTGTCCGAGGAAAATATCCGGCTCAATGAGAATGGTGCGATCTTTTCACCTGGCGGTCTGCGAAAAGACTGGACGGACAACCATAGCAAGTATATCGAAAAGCTGGAGGCAGACGGCTACAAGCTGCGCTATAGCGGTGGTTTTGTTCCTGACATCAATCAGGTGATCATCAAGCGGGGGGGGGTATTCACCTATCCTGCACTGAAGAGATCGCCCCAGGGGAAGCTGCGGTTGCTGTTTGAACTTCAGCCCATGGCATTCATCGTGGAGCAAGCCGGCGGCAGGGCTACGGACGGAAAAGAGGATATTCTTTCCCTTAAAGTGACGTCCGTCAATCAACGCTCGCCCATCTACATAGGCTCGTCTGCGGAAGTGACAATGGCCGGGCAATTCCTCTCGCAATAAAAACATTTCCGAGGAGCAGCAATGATTTACGAGAATAAGGATCAACTAAAGAATGGTTGCGAGTTCATACTAGCCTATGACGGCAGAGATGTTCGTGTCTTGAATGAATCCCAGTTTCGGGAAAAGTTGATTGATGATTTGATCTATACGGCCGTTTTCAGTCCTGACCCTGCAACTAAGGAAGCAGCGGTTTTTCTGATTCGCCGGGGAGCTGCAAGCTTAGGAATCATTTCTGCGTCGATCCAATCCCTTTACGAAGCCATGGGCCGCAAGGAACTTTGCGGATTTACCGTTCCTGCAATCAATATCCGTGGCATTACCTACGATGTGGCGCAGGCCGTTTTCCGCGCCGCGATCAAAGGGAACGTAGGGCCTGTTCTCTTTGAAATCGCCCGTTCGGAAATAGGCTATACAAAGCAAAGGCCATTGGAATACACCTGCGCCGTTACGGCGGCGGCTGTTAAATCAGGCTGGCGCGGCCCGGTATTTTTGCAGGGCGACCATTTTCAGATAAACGCCAAAAAGTTCGCGGCGGACGCAAAAAAGGAGACTTCTGCGGTTAAGGATCTAATTATGGAGGCGATTGTTGCCGGTTTTTACAATATAGATATCGATACTTCTACACTTGTTGATCTGTCGCAGCCCACAGTCAAAGATCAGCAGAGAACAAACTTTACGCTAGCGGCGCAGTTAACCACTCTGATTCGCGATCTTGAGCCGGAAGGCATCACTGTGTCAGTTGGTGGTGAAATAGGCGAGGTTGGTGGCAAAAACAGCACTGTCGATGAATTGCAGGTTTTCATGGACGGTTATCTGGAAGAACTTAAAAAGCGGGGCGTGTCTTTCAAAGGAATCAGCAAGATCAGCGTGCAGACCGGGACTACGCATGGCGGTGTGCCGCTGGCTGACGGTACGGTTGCGAAGGTCAAAATTGATTTTGACGTGCTGGCGAGACTATCGGAAACCTCCCGCGAGCAATACGGCCTGTCCGGTGCCGTCCAGCACGGCGCTTCAACGCTGCCCGATGAGGCGTTTGACCGATTTCCTGCCACAGGAACGGCCGAGATTCATCTGGCTACCGGTTTCCAGAACATGATCTATGACAGCAAAGCTTTCCCGGCGAAGCTGCGGGCAAAAATTTATGATCTTCTGTTAGCCGACATGTCAGACGAATGGAAAGAAAAGGACACGCAGGAGCAGTTCATCTACAAAACCCGCAAAAAAGGCTTCGGCCCGTTCAAAATGGAGCTGTGGCACCTGCCTTCTGATGTCCGGGGCGAAATCTGCGCCGAGCTTGAGGGGCAATTCGCCTTTTTATTTGATAAGCTCAAAGTCAACGGCACCCGGGCTGTCCTGGATCAATTCATCAAGCCTGTTGATGTGCGGCAGGAAATGCCCGCGGCGCTGAAAGGCTGAAGCAATCGCAGAGGGACGCCAAGATGACAAAGGTCACTATCAGCTTAATTAAGGCCGATGTGGGCGGCTATCCTGGCCACTCTTCTGTCCATCCTGCATTGATTGAGACCGCACAGTTAAAGCTCTCTCAAGCCAAGAAAGCTGACGCACTGATCGACTTTAGGGTGCTTGCCTGCGGCGACGACCTCGAGCTTCTCATGAGCCATAAGAACGGCTGCGACAACGGCGAGGTGCATGCTCTGGCCTGGGAGACCTTCGAGGAGGCCACAGAGGTTGCCAAGAAGCTCAAGCTCTACGGAGCCGGGCAGGATCTTTTGGCGGACGCTTTCTCCGGCAACATTCGCGGCATGGGCCCGGGCGTGGCCGAGATGGAGATCAATGAACGCACCAGCGAACCGGTGGTGGCCTTCATGATGGACAAGACCGAGCCTGGTGCCTTCAATCTGCCCATCTTCAAGATCTTCGCCGATCCCTTCAATACCGCCGGCCTGGTGATAGATCCCGCCTGCCATCACGGCTTCACCTTCGAGGTCTGGGACATTCAGGAGCATAAAAAGGTCTTCATGGACTGCCCGGCCGAGATGTACGACCTTCTGGCTCTCATCGGTGCCAAGAGCCGCTATGTGATCAAGAGAGTCTTTTGCAAGCCGGGCAGCAAGATCTCAGAGCAGGAAGCTGTGGCGGTAGTGAGCACGGAAAAACTCTACCAGACCGCCGGAACATACGTTGGCAAAGATGATCCTGTGGCTCTGGTGCGCTGCCAGTCCGGGCTTCCAGCCTTAGGCGAGGTGCTGGAGCCCTTTGCCCTGGGACACCTGGTCAGCGGATGGATGCGCGGCAGCCACAACGGTCCACTCATGCCCTGCTCCTTTGAGACGGCACACCCCACCCGGTTTGACGGCCCGCCCAGAGTCATTGCCGCAGGCTTCCAGATGGCTCATGGCCAGTTTGTAGGCCCGGTGGATCTCTTCAAAGACGTGGCCTTCGACCTGACCCGCAAGAGGTGTCTGGAGATCACTGATTACATGAGGGCGCATGGGCCCTTCGAGCCGGCGCGCCTCCCCATGGAGGACATGGAGTATACCACACTGCCCCATGTCATGAAATTGCTGGCGGACAGGTTTGTGAAGGCGGAGTAGCCGCCTTCTAAATCATTTAACTTAAATATCTCGAGAGATGACAGTACAATGGTCCTACCATACAGTGATGGAAAGCATTTTACTAAACTATATCATACACTATTATGTTATGTGAATGATAAACATAAAGTCTTGAAAAGCTTGCATCAACCTGACGATTTTTTTAAACTAAGCCCCGAGGATATTTTGCAGCTCAAAGACAAACTTTACGCGGCTCCAGATCAGATCGATTCATTTGTCAGAGATAATCCTGCAAATTTTGCCTCAGAAGAGCTGGAAATTATTTCTTCCTGGAGGCATTTCATAAGAGGCAGATTCTACGTCGTCCGCTATTTGAAAAATTACGCAGTATTCCTAAATGAAGGCCATCCGGCGAAAGCATATGGCGTGCAGGAACTGGCAGTTCCCTGGGAAGAGATGCTGGGCCTCAATCTGCCTAGAATAGTGGAAGCCACCCTTCTGCCCTTTAAAGATAAAATAATTTTCGACGGCACATTTAGCAGCTATAATTTATTCTTTGGCTCAGGGATGAGGCGGAGCATCAACGACTCCTTTCGCCAGGCGAAAACGAGCTATGGAATAATTACCTCGCTTCCATTCTCTTCCGAGAAGAGCAGTTCGACTGATTCTGATAAGCTGAGGGGATTTTTAAGATCACAAGACAGCAGGGATATTCATTGGGAAGAGATAGAAGAGCTGAAAAATAAGAGTCCTGAGCTAATGGCCGTTTTCAGCGAAGAGATGGGCCGAGTTTATGCAAGAGCCTATAGAAAGAAGCTGAAAGAAATTGGCGTAAAGGAGGGCTGGTTCGGCTTAATAGATGGAATAATCATTGCTGGTGGAAGGACTCATGACGATGTGGAGAAGGCTTTGAAGTCACTAATTCCAATAGAGATGATGAAACTCGCGCACATTTTTCAATTAAAAGCAAAATGATGCGTTTTTTCTGTGGAGCTGATTAATATGCCAGAGAGCCAGGCTGCAAAAGAAAACGGAGAGATAATTGCTGCAAAGCCAAAAACGCGCCGCCGCCTCAAGGTGGCCCATCCCGAGCGCTGCATAGGCTGCCTGGGATGCATGTTCGCTTGCAGCCGGATTCGTACCGGTACGGTATCCCTGCAAAACAGCGCCATCAAGATCCAAACGCAGGGCGGCATTGAGGGCGATTTTCGCGTGGTCGTCTGCCGGGCCTGTCAGGACCCTCCCTGTGCCAAAGCATGCCCCACGGGCGCCATGGAAAAGAGGCCAAACGGCAGTGTAGTCTTTCACAAGGATCGCTGCATCGGTTGCGGCAGCTGCGAGAAGGCCTGCCTGGTGGGCGCAGTAACCCTGAATAAGGATAAAAAGCCCATTAAATGCATTCACTGCGGTGCCTGCGTGGACTTCTGTCCGCATGACGTGCTCAAACTGGAGGAGGTCCCCATCTCGGGAGGATGAAATGCTACGAAAAGTTCTCTACATCGATCTTTCAAAAGAAGAATCATGGGTTGAAGAGAAGCAGGAACTCTTTGAGAATTGGATGGGCGGAACGGGCGTGGGAATTCGGCTCCTCCGGGAGGAGTGCCCCCCAGGCACCGATCCGCTCTCGCCCCAGGCGCCCATAATCCTGTCCATCGGACCGTTGAACGGCATCTTTCCCGTTGCCACCAAGACGGTAGCCACCTTCAAATCGCCCCTTACCGGTGAATTTGGCGAATCATACGCAGGAGGTAGGCTCTCTTTAGCCTTGAGGTTTGCCGGGCATGAGGCCGTGGTCATCCGCGGCCAGGCAGAGCAGCCTTCTTACATCTCCATTAACGATTCAGAGGTTAAGATCAAAGACGCCACATCCATCTGGGGCATAGATGCTCAGACCACGGGCGTGATCCTGCGCGATCGCGAGAGCGGCGTAGGTCGCAGGTCCATCATTCGCATCGGCCCGGCGGGCGAGGCCAGGGTGAGATATGCGGGTGTGGTAGTGGACACCTACCGCCACTTCGGGCGGCTGGGTCTTGGCGCGATCTTCGGCTCCAAGAAACTCAAGGCCATGGTGATCTCGGGAACGGAGACGATCGATGTTCCGGATATCGAGCGTTACAAAGAGATCTACAATCGGCTCTACAAAACAGCGGTGCAAACGGATGTCATGGAGAAGTACCATGATATCGGAACTTCCGTAAACATCAGTACCTTGAATTGGCTCAAGGGTCTGCCTACCAAAAATTTTATTCTATCCAGCTTTCCGGAAGGCGAAAAGATCAGCGGGGAAGCCTTCGCAGACAATCATCTCTTTCGCAGGCTCTCATGCGCCGGCTGCCCTATCGGCTGTGTGCATATCGCTTCTCTGAAGACGGCCTTTTCCAAACATCATGAATTCGAGGTAAAAAAGGTCTCCTACGATTACGAGCCCATCTATTCTCTAGGATCTAACCTCGGCGTCGGCTCAGCCGAGGGCGTCTTGCAACTGATCGACGTTTGCGAGAGATTGGGCCTGGATGTCATGTCGGCGGGGGTGGTCCTCTCCTGGGCCACCGAGGCTCTGGAAAAGGGGCTCATCACCAGCAAGGATACAATGGAGGTGCCGCTGCAGTGGAACGGCGTGGAAGGCTACACAAGAGCTTTGGAGAACATAGCCCGGGCCCCCAATGAGTTCTACGCCGCCCTTGCTCGGGGCGTAGACTATGCTGCGAAAAAGTACGGCGGCGTGGAGTATGCCATGGCACTCGGAGGAAACGAGGTCTCCGGTTACCATACCGGTCCCGCCTCCATCGTGGGCCAACTGGTGGGCGTGCGCCACTCTCATCTGGACAACGGAGGATATGCGATCGACCAGAAGGCGATCAAGAAGTCCATGGACGCAGAGACTATGGTCGATGAGATCATCAAAGAGGACGATTCCCGCGGCATATTTAACTCCCTGGTGGGCTGTTTGTTTGCTCGCGGAGTTTACACGGAGGAGAACATCATCGATTCTTTGGGGGCGGTGGGCATCTGGAAGACGAAGGAAGACTTGCAGGAGCTGGGCAAGAGAATCTTTGAGGAGAAGTACAAATTTAAGGCACAGGAGGGATTCGACTTCACCCGTGCTCGCATTCCCCGAAGGTTCTACGAGACCGTCTCTTCCGCGGGATTGGTAACCCCTGAGACGGTGGAAGAGATGCTCAGGCTTTATCGAAAGAAGAGAGGTTGGAGCTGAAGGCCGGGCGCTCCCTACTTTACATCCTTTGCATCGAGCATGGTTTTCGTGTTTCCCCTCTTTTGTGAGGTATTCGAGGATTTCTTTGCACCCGTTGCTGCCCTCTTCGGCGTTATTTTTATTTCTTCTGGCCCATTTTCCGGCACATCTTTTCGAAACTCCCTGATCATGCCCTTTCTGGCCATCCTCTCCTTGATCATCCTCTTTACCTCATCGCCTCCCACGGAGAAGACTTCCCCGATCAGCTCCATGGCCACATCCAGCTCTCGGCCCACCAGAGGGTCACCGGATGCACACCGGCCGGCCAGATCACATAAATGGTCCAGCGGCTTTTCTACCAGCTCAGAAGAGTACCTGTCCGGCTCCTCCCTGTATATCTTGAGCATGCCGAAGATGTAAGGATAGATGGGCGTTTCGGGACTGATCCGGTAGAATGTGTTTGTCTTTTTTTTGGCCTCATCGCGAGGCGAGGGCAGTATCCGCCGCTCCATGGTGACGATTCCCAGTCGCTCCAACTTGTCGAGCTTGTTCATGAGAGTGGTCTGGTTCCAGAATGGTCCGCCTCCGGTGGGTCCATTCTCCCGCCAGATCTGATTGAGCTGTACGTACCCGCCTTTTCGCTTCAGGTAAATCAAGAGAGTGGCTAGGGGAGCTTGATCACGCTGCAACGCGGAATAACGGATGAACTCATCCAACATGCACGTAGTTAGGGCGAATATACTCCATATTCTTTTCGGCTTATTCGGGGTGCAGTCCACCGTTCTATCTCATGCATTGCCGTCACGCATGCGCAGTCTCTCTCTAAAAACGAGCTTCAAATATTAGCGGGGGACAGAGCCGAATGCATGTGACGCACAAAGCATTTTTAATCCACCTCGTCATTTCCATAAATCCATGCAAGCGATCATTCTCGCAGCGGGTGAGGGAAGCCGCATGCGCCCTCTCACCGCGAAGATGCCCAAGGTGATGCTGCCCGTGGCCGGCAAGCCTTTGCTGGAGCAAATAATCTCGCGGGTTCACGGTGCAGGCGTGGATCGTTTCGTGCTGGTGGTAGGATATGGGGCAGAGAGCGTACGCTCATACTTCGGGGACGGCAGCCTTCTTGGTGTGAAGATAGAATACGTCCGACAGGCCGAGCAGATGGGCACCGGGCATGCCCTGATGTCAGCCGAGAGCCAAGCGGAGGATCGCTTCCTGGTAATTAATGGAGATGTGCTGCCGGACGAAGCATCCCTGCGAGAGATGGTGCGCGGCAGTACCGCCGTCTCGGCCATCAAGGTTGAAGACCCTAGGAGGTACGGCGTCTTTCTGCTGGAGGGAAGCATCTTCAAATCTGTAGTCGAGAAGAGCGCCAACCCTCCCTCCAACCTGGCCAATGCCGGAATCTATCTTTTAGAGAAAAGCATCTTCGAGGCGATGCGATCTGTGCCGCTATCCGAGCGGGGTGAGTACGAGCTGACGGACGGCCTGAACCGTCTCGCTCACCAGGAAGAGATCAGGGTGGTCCCACTCAAGAGCTGGCTGGAGATCGGCAGGCCCTGGGATATTCTGGCCGCCAATGAGGTTCTGCTCCCGGATATCGAGCCCTGTGTTTTAGGCGAGGTTGAGCCGGGCGCGGCTGTGTCGGGTAATGTGTCCATCGGTCGAGGAACAATCGTTCGCTCTGGAGCCTACATCGTGGGACCGGTCTTGATAGGAGAAGACTGTGACATCGGACCCAACTGCTACATCCGGCCCACGACCTGCATTGGCGATAAAGTCCGCATAGGAAACGCAGTAGAGGTTAAGAACAGCGCCATCATGAGCGGCAGCAAGATCGGCCACCTCTCTTATGTTGGAGACAGCGTCATCGGAGAGAACTGCAATTTCGGGGCAGGAACCATTTGCTCCAACCTGCGCCACGATAGGGGCCACATAAAATCATTCATCAAAGGGGAGCGAGTGGATAGCGGCAGGCGTAAATTGGGTGTGATCATGGGGGACAATGTCATGACCGGGATCAATACCTCTATCTATCCCGGCACTGTCATTGAGTCGGGATTTCGGGGGCTGCCTGCAGCTATTCACAAAGGCCTGGTATTTTCTAATCGAGATTGATTATAACAGACTTTTTCAAGGCAGAGCATAGAAATGGAAATATTGAAAAAAGCGGGAGCTTTGAGGAGAACCAGGATGAGAGATTTTATTCCCATAGCCAAGCCCATAATCGGCGACGAAGAGATAAATGCTATAGTAGATGTGCTGAAAAGCGGCATGCTCGCTCAGGGTGAGAGCGTCAAGCGATTTGAAGATGAATTCGCCGGCTACCTGGGCGTGAAAAATGCCATAGCCGTAAACAACGGCACCGTCGCCCTGGATCTGGCCATCAAGGCCCTGGGGCTGAAGGTTGGAGACGAGGTCATAACGCCGGCCTTCACCTTCATTGCTACTGCAAACTGTGCCCTTTATCAGGGCCTCTCCCCTGTCTTCGCAGATGTGGACGCGAGGACATTCAATATCGATCCCGAAGATCTGCAAAAGAGAATAACTCCTCGCACCAGGGCTGTGATCGGCGTTCACCTCTACGGCCAGCCCTTCGACCTGTCGGCTGTGTCGAGAATTTGCCGGGATGAAGGCATTCCTCTGATCGAGGACTGCGCTCAGGCCCATGGTGCGGAATATAAGGGCAAGAAGGTGGGCTCATTTGGCACTGGCTGCTTCTCCTTCTATCCCACCAAGAACATGACCACAGGTGAAGGCGGCATGATCACCACCAACGATGATGCTCTGGCCGACCGTCTGCGCCTGCTGAGGAGCCACGGGGATACGGGCAAGTACAATCACGCCATATTGGGCTACAACTACAGGATGATGAATCTGCAGGGGGCCCTTGGCCTGGTACAGCTTAGGCGGCTGGAGGAGTTCACTGCCAGGAGGATTCACAATGCCGCGTTTTTAAACGACAACATCAAGGTCAAGGGCATCAGCACCCCTTATCAGGCGAAAGACGTCAGGCACGTTTATCATCAGTATGTGGTGCGGGTGGAGGACAGTTTTGCCTCTTCCAGAGATCGTCTGATGGAGTACCTTCAGGCCAAGGGAATCGGTAGCGCCGTTCACTATCCCAAAGCGGTTTATGAGCAGCCCCTCTACAGGGGGCTGGGCTATACTAACGAGAGCTGTCCTGTATCCGAAGACGTCTCCCGCAAGGTGCTGAGCCTGCCCGTGCATCCTTCTCTCACCGGGGAGGACCTGGCGTACATCTGTGAGACCATAAATTCCTTCGAGGCCTGAGCAATGGATATTGGTGTCATCGGCGTAGGGGCCATGGGCCGAAATCATGTGCGTGTCTACTCGGAGATGAAGGGTGTAGGCACCGTTTATGTTTATGATCCTGCCACTGAAAACGCACAGCGTTCTGGGGAGTTGGCCACAATATGCGGATCATTGCCGGAGTTGCTGCACCAGGTGGATGCAGTTAGCATCTGCGTGCCGACCAGGTACCACTTCGAGACGGCCAAGAAAGTAATCGACGCCGGGATTAACTGCCTTATCGAAAAACCCATCACATTGACAGTTGAGGAAGGATTACAGCTTGCAAAAATCATTGAGGGCAAAGAGCTGGTGGTGGGTGTGGGCCACATAGAAAGGTTCAACCCCATAGTGGCAGAAATGACCAAGATCGCTTCGCGGCCTGATTATGTATCCATCAAGAGACATAATCCCACCTCAAGCCGCATCACCGATGCTTCTGTGGTAGAGGACCTCATGATCCACGACATAGACATTGCCTTCAATGTGCTTTTCAAGGGCGAATGCGACTATAAGATATTCAGTGCCGGAAGCGCAAACGTCTGCGAGGCTCTGGCCGCTTTCCCCGGTTGTGTGGTTTCCATCTCTGCCAGCCGCTTATCCTCCAAGAAGTTTCGTACTTTTTATGTCGAGTCCGAGGACTTTACGGCGGAAGGCGACTTCATGACGCAGGAGGTTTATATCTATCGAAAGCCCGGCAAGTATGGCGTGGAAAATGAGCGATATATGCAGGAGAACATCATCGAAAAGGTCCTGGTAAACAAGGTCGAGCCCTTAAAGGTAGAGCTGAAGGCATTTTTAGACTGCGTCAAGAACAAGAAGAGTTTTCCGGTCACGCCGGAAGAAGCCCTCAGGAACCTGCAAATTTGCGAGCAAATCAAGCAGGGATTACAGATCAAAAAGCCATAGGATGGGAAGAATGGCAGAAATGCAAGGAGAATGTAGCAGCTACTATGTCCATCCCACGGCCATAGTCGAGAGCCTGGCGATTGGTGAGGGCACAAAGATCTGGCACTTCGCCCATGTGCGCCAGGGCTCTAAGATCGGCCATAACTGCAACATAGGAAAGAGCGTTTACATCGACATTGATGCCGAGATCGGCAGCAATGTGAAGATCCAGAACTTCGTCTCGGTTTATAAGGGTGTGATCATCGAGGACGATGTCTTCGTAGGCCCTTCTGCCACCTTCACCAATGATTTGTATCCGCGGGCATTTATCTGGAATGAAAGCCACGTTTGCGCAACGCGCGTCTGCCGGGGCGCGAGCATTGGGGCTAACGCTACGCTCGTCTGCGGCATAACCGTGGGCGAGTATGCCATGATCGGCGCGGGAAGCGTGGTGGCGAAGGACGTGCCGCCTTTTGCTCTTGTGCTGGGCAATCCTGCTCATCAGATGGGTTATGTCTGCTATTGCGGCCAGCGGCTGATAGAGGATGCTGTGCAATGCGGCAATATGTCAATTTATAAATGCCCGGCATGCGGGAAGAGCGTGGAGATCTATGTCTGAAGAATGTGCAAAGATTGCAGTTATCGGCCTTGGCAATGCCGGGCTGCCGTTAGCAGCGATTGTGGCGGACAGCGGCATTATGGTCATGGGCGTGGATATTAATGTTGAGCGCTGCCTGATGATAAATCGGGGGGAAAATCCCATACCAGAGGAGTGTGGCTTAGCAGAGCTTATCAAGCTGCACGGCGGCAAGCGGCTCGTCGCAACGCCTCGATTCGAGGATGCAAGAGGTTGCCAAACTTTCATAGTGATTGTGCCCGTCTTTGTGGACGGCGGCAATAATCCCGACTTCTCTATTATGGAGAAGGCACTTCATTCTCTGGGCAAGATCCTGAAGAAGGGGGACCTGGTCGTTTTAGAGACGACCTTTCCGCCTGGCACAACCGAGGGCCTGGTGCAGAGCAGGCTATGTGAGTCGAGCGGTCTATTGCGAAGCGACTTTTTCCTGGCCTATTCTCCAGAGAGGATAATGACCGGCTATAGCCTCTCGCGACTCAGGGAATTTCCCAAAGTGATCGGCGGCAGGGACGAAGAGAGCGGCATAGTTGCCTACCAGATCTACAAAAAATTCATCAGCAACCTTCATCTGGTCACCTCTGCAAAAGCGGCTGAGATGATCAAGGTCATGGAGGGCTGCTACCGCGATGTAAATATCGCTTTAGCCAATGAACTCTTCAAGATTTGCCAGGATTTGGGTATCGACTTTTTCGAGGCCAGAGAGAAGGCCAACCACCAGTTCTGCCACATCCATCTGCCCTCCACGGGCGTAGGCGGCCACTGTATTCCCGTTTACCCCTGGTTTCTCATAAAAGAGATGGAAAAAAGAGAACAATTCAGCAATTGCCGTTTGCTGCGTGTCTCGCGAGAGATAAACGACGAGATGATCTGCTACTGGGCGGAAAGAATATTGCTGGAGTGCATGAAGATCAATAAGCCACTTTTCAGCATTAAGATCTGTATCAAAGGAATCACCTTTCGGGCGGGTGTAAAAGAGTTTTATCACAGCCGCAACCTGGGCCTGGTGAAGTTGCTGGCCGACAAAGGGCTGAATGTCTATGTCGCCGATCCTCTTCTCAACCGAGATGAAGTGATGAGTAAAGGCCTTAGATATATAAAACCCGAAGAGTCCGATTTGATCTTCGACCCTTTTGAGCTGAAATTTGATGTCGCAGGAATAAATTGAGGAGAAGCTTCATGAAGATCGCATCGATAGTTGGCGCCCGGCCTAACTTCGTCAAATTGGCTCCGTTATCCAAGGAGCTAAGAAGACGGGGGCTTGATGAAGTAATAATTCACACCGGTCAGCATTATAACTATGAGATGGACAAGATATTTTTCGATGACATGGGCATACCTGTCCCCGATTACCACATGGGCATAGGTTCGGGCAGCCATGGCTTCCAGACGGGAGAGATGCTGAGGAAGGTTGAGGAGGCCCTTCTCGCGGAAACGCCTGATGTGGTAATAGTATTCGGTGACACCAATTCCACTCTGGCAGGAAGCCTGGCGGCAGCAAAACTGCATATCAAGACGGCTCATGTAGAGGCAGGTCTCAGATCTTTCGACAAAAGCATGCCTGAGGAGATCAACCGGGTGCTTGTGGATCATTGCTCCGATTTGCTGCTCTGTCCGACCACGACTGCCGTGTACAACTTAAGACGAGAGGGCATAATTGACGGCGTATATCTGACGGGAGATGTGATGGTGGATGCGCAAAAGGATTGCGAAAATATTGCCGAGAAAAAATCACATATCCTGGAAGACCTGGCCCTCAAGCCTAAAGACTATTACCTCGCCACTGTGCACAGGGCGTCGAATACGGATGACCCGGACAAGCTGAGAGAGATCACAGAGGCGCTCAAAGATCTGGAAAATGTGGTATTTCCCTGCCATCCCCGAACCGAGAAATATCTGAGAGAGTCTGGCCTGTGGGATGATCTGGTCAGGAAGATCAGGGTGATCAAGCCGGTAGGTTATCTGGACATGCTCCTCTTGGAGAAGAACGCCAAAAAGATAATCACCGACTCGGGCGGCGTGCAGAAGGAAGCATATCTGCTGGGCACTGCCTGCATAACTCTGAGAGATGAAACGGAATGGGTGGAAACAGTAGAGGATGGGTGGAATGTTCTTGTGGGCCCGAACCAGGAGAAGATTGTTTCATTAGCCAGATGCTTTGTGCCCAGCCACAAGCGCCAGGATGTATTCGGAAAGGGAGATGCAAGCATCATGATAGTGGATTTAGTTGAAAAGCTGGCAGACCGTTCGCATAAATTGTGAGCGGCTCGGCAAAAAACCGAGACGTCACTCCACCGTCACGCACTTGGCAAGGTTACGTGGCTTGTCTATGGGCAGGCCGAGCTTGTTTGCCGTATAATAGGAGAGAAGCTGCACGGCAACGGTGCAGAGCACTGCAGAGTAGATGGGCTGCGTTTGCGGCAGCTCAATAACATGGTTGGCCACCTTAGCGATATCCGGATCGCCTTCTGTGGCGAGAGCAATCACTTCAGCGCCACGGGCACTGACCTCTTTGATGTTGGATTGAATCTTTTTTCCGCAGGTGGCCAGAGCAACAACGGGCGTCTTTTCCGTAATCAATGCCAGCGGCCCGTGTTTTAGTTCGCCTCCCGCGTAGCCCTCTGATGGGATGTAGGCGATCTCCTTCATCTTCAAAGCGCCTTCCAGGGAGATAGGATAGAGATAATCCCTGCCGATGAAAAAATAGCAGCTTGCGCCCGCATATTGCTCGGCGATCTTTCTGATCTCTTCTCTTTTCTCTAAAACCCTTTGCACCAGGCCGGGCAGTTTGGTCAGATCTATGAGCATCTTTCTGGCCCGATCGGGCGTCAGACGGCCCCTTGCTCTGCCCAAACGTATGGCCAGTAAAATGACTGCCACAAGTTGAGATGTGAAGGTCTTGGTGGCAGCCACGCCGATCTCCGGACCGCAGCGGGTGTAGATCGTGCCGTCCACAAGCTCTGTCACAGTCGAGCCTACGACATTGGTTATGGCCAGGCTCCTTCCGCCGCAGGTCTTGGCATTCTTCAGAGCCATAAGAGTATCTGCAGTCTCTCCGGACTGAGTGATGCCCACAAGGAGTGTCTTTGGTCGTATCTGAAGATTTAAGAACTCAGATGCCACCTCCACGTCTACCGGCAGGTTAGCAGCGCGGGCAAATAGGTTCTTGGCCAGCATTCCGGCATGGTAAGATGTGCCGCAAGCGATGATGGTTACCCTTTCCAGGTCTTTGATCTCCTCATCACTCAGGCCCAGTTTGAGCCGCACATCCCCGTCTATCTCCGAGATGCGCCCCGCAATGGTCTCGCGGATGGCCCGTGGCTGCTCGTGAATCTCTTTGAGCATGAAATGATTATAGCCCCCCTTCTCAGCGGCATCGGCATCCCAGGTGATGTGCTCGACCTGTGCCTGGCGGGGCTGACCGTCTCTATCCATTATCTCAACCCTGTCCGCAAAGACACGGGCGACTTCGCCGTCCTTCATGCGGACCACTTCTTTGGTATAGGAAATAATTGCAGGAACATCGGATGCCACATAGATTGCAGCTTTGCCTATGCCCAGCACCAGAGGGCTGTCCCTTTTGGCGCAGACCAAATAGGGAGAACTGGCCGCGAGCACAGCCACGGCATAGGAGCCTTCTACATGCACCAGAGCCCTGCAAACGGCTTCATATAGATCTCTTTTAAAATAAAAGTGAATGAGGTGTGCCAGAACCTCACTATCTGTCTCGGATGTAAAACCATAACCTTTCTCCGTTAAAAGTTCTTTTAGATCCAGGTAGTTTTCAATAATGCCGTTATGCACTATGGCAATCTCTCCGGAGATGTGGGGATGAGCATTCCGATCGCTCGGCCGCCCGTGCGTTGCCCAGCGAGTATGGCCTATGCCCATTCCCTCGCCCGGACATCCCCTGGATCGGTATACCTTTTCCAGATCTGCTATCCGCCCGGCAGACTTCAGAACCTCAATCGCTCCCTCTGATTTGATGGCCACACCTGCAGAATCATAACCTCGATATTCTAGCCTTTTCAGAGTGTCAAATAGAATCGGACCTGCCAACTGGTCGCCGACATAAGCCACGATTCCGCACATCAGCCGATCACCCTGCTATCTCTCTCAATACTGCCGCGAATTGATGCCCCCGAGCCGATGCGTGCCGCCGTGCCCAAAACCGTTCCCGGGCTGGCTAAAACTCTGCTTCCAGTGGTCACATCATCGGCAAATATCGCTCCGAAATCGGCCCTCAAAAAAGCCTCTTCCACCTCTACCACACATGTGCCCGTCTCGATGACCAGCAGGTCTCCTAATGTGCAGCTTGCACCAATAACGGAGTCGGAAATAATAGTCCCTGAGCCTATCCGAACGTCATTCATGATTATGCAGTTTCTTACCTCGGAATGTGGGCCAATCCTCGTTGAATCACCTATGGAGGTGGAAGGCAGGATTGTGGCACCCGGACCGATATCGCAGTCCTCGCCGATACAGGCCGGGCCTACCACATAAGATCCCGAGCGGATAATGCTGCCCTCACCCACATCCACCGGGCCTTTGATTATTGCGCCCTCTTCTACTTCGCCGGAAATTATTGTATCTTTCATGCCCAGAGCCAGGCTATTGGCATTGAGAAGATCCCAGGCAAATATGGCGTCTGACCATATGCCTTTGCCTATATGGGGTACGATCTCTTTTCCATCTGCGATCATCAGAGATATGGTCTCTGTCAGCTCGTAAGATCCTCTCTCCGATATAGGAGTACGGCGGAGATCCTCAAAGATGGATGGACTGAATTTGTAGGCTCCCGTATTGAGAATTCCTGAACATGGCCTTCCTGGCTTCTCAATTATTGCTTTTACCCTCTCCTGTTCCACCATTAAGACCCCATAGTCGCCTGAATGCCGGCGAAGAGCAGCCAAGATCACGTTTTCTCCTTTAGTCGAGATCAGTTCTTTGACCGATCTTGCATCAATGAGGTTGTCTCCGTTGACCACGAGAAATTCCTCATTCACGTAGGCCTCAGCTTTGCGCAGAGCGTGTGCCGTCCCTAATAGCTCATTTTGCTCGATATAAGTGATCTTTACGCCAAAATCAAGACCATCCTCGAAATAGTCCATGACCCTTTCTTTCTGATAGCCAACTACTATGTAGAGGTCTCGAATGCCGTTTGCAGCCAGGGCCGAAATAACATGCTCCATGAAAGGGCGGTTTCCCACTGGAAGCATGACCTTGGATCTGGTCTGAGTAAGTGGCCTGCATCTGCGGCCTTCTCCTGCCGCCAATATGACTCCTTTCAAATCTATCACAGCCTGGGTATCTCGAACAGATACATGGAGAGCGGCTTGCTTTAGATCTTTTCGGTCAGCAATTCGCAAAAAGTATTAATTGATCCTAATGAAAATGCCCAGCTTTTTATAGGAGCAGTTATTAAAACAGCAATCGAGAAGAACGATAATAATGAAGATACTGGTAATACCAACTACGGATTGGATCAGGCATCCAGTCCCCAATCGTCTCAATTTCATCTTTGATTCTTTGGCAGAGGAGCACGATGTGTATGTGCTGCATTTCGGCCTTAAGAGGTTCTCCAAACTGACGGCAAGGGAGACTAAATGCCATCTGGTGGAAGCGAGCTGGATTAAGGTCGATGACCCATCTCTCTATTACCTCTTGAACTTTCCATATCACTTATGGAAGATCCGAAGCATTGTGAAGAAGCTGGACATAGACGTCATCCTCTCCACCAATATTTTGCCATCCTTTGCCGCAAACTTCGCGCACTCGCCAGTCGTATTCGACTATCTGGATCATCTGGAGGAATCTGCTTCGATTTACTATCCCGGATCAGCCCTGGGTGAGGTCGTCAAACAGGTGGTGGGCCTCATCACCAGATACAATCTCCGCCATGCTCGTTGTGTCATAACTGTTACCAGAGAGCTTTCCGGATTCTTGCGTGAGCTGGGCGTAAAAGACATAACTGTGATTCCCAACGGTGTGGATACGCAGGTTCTCCGGCCGCTTTCCATGCAGGTGGCCAAGAATTCCCTCGGCCTGAATGGTGTGGTTCTGGGTTATGTAGGATCGCTCGAGCACTGGGTGGATCTGGAGACTGTGGTATCTGCCTTGCCGCGCATGGATGCCACTTTGCTCGTAGTGGGGCCGGGGCTTTTTACCGATTATGGGGATAGGATAAAAGAGATGGCTGAGGTGCAGGGGGTGGCGGACAGGGTGATATTCATGGGTGCGGTAAAGTACTCCGACCTATCCGAATATATATCAGCCATGGACATTGGTCTCAATCCACTCAAGATGATGAAGAAGAACGAACTCACGGTGGGCGGAAAGGTCTTCAACTACCTGGCCTGCGGCCGTCCGGTTCTTTCCAGCCGCATGATTGCGCTGGAGGGGCTGCTTGGGGATGAAATAGACTATTATGATGACACAGAGAGTTTTATCAGGCAGGCAAAGGAGATCCTCCATATGAAGAATAATATCGGCAGATATAGGGCTCTGGCAGAGAGGTTCGACTGGAGGAAGATGGCATCGCTTTACGGAGAGGTGCTTGAAATAGCAGCAAGAGGGAAGTGAAGAGCGGCAAGAGGAAGGGACTTTCTTCCTCAAAGCTTTCGAATCCCTCTTTCAGGACATCAAGTCCTTATCCGCTCAACTTCATCCATCAGCTTTTCGTAGAGCAGATTGATTCCATTGTTCCTATCGAACCTATCTAGGAAGTAAAGGTAGTTTGCCTCTAGGTTTTCTCTGTAAGCATGGGATTCCAGTAGTTCTCTTAAGGAGAATTCCATCTTTTCAAGCTCATCCCATCCCAGAGGGATACCCACGCCTTTGGCCTTAAGCAGCTCTGAGATCGCAGATCCTCTGTCGGATACAGCAAGGATAGGCAACTTGCATCCAATATATTCATAAATCTTGGTAGAGATGGCGTGATTGGACTGAACATCCCCCTTTTGAAGCGTGTAGAAAGCCGCATCCGAGGCCATGAGCATTTCTATGGCGTCTCTATGCTTCATCCTCCCAAGAAGGTAAACAGAGTCTTCCAGACCATTCTCCTTGGACATCCTCTCCAGGACTTCCATACGAGACCCGTCGCCGACCACCACATAGCTTATCTTGAAGCCCCGCTCCTTCAGTCGCCTTATGGGCTCCAGGATGATCTCAGGCATATAATAAGGCCAATTGAGGTCACCGACGTAAGCGATCACCTTGGAATCCCGATCCTTTATGCCGTTCTTCGTCAGCACGGCATCCCTGTTGAAGCCCTCAGCTACATTGGCGATCTCCTCCACATCGATGCCATTTGGCATGAGAATTGCATTGGGATTGATCTTTTGAATCTCTTTTAGCAGTGTATCATTGACTGCGCTGACCAAAAAGGCATCTTTGACTGCCCTGAAGAGCAACGAGGACATGAGGCGATTGGAGGCCTTGAGAGGATACTTCAAGTAGAACATCCCTTTGTCCGCCACATTATCTATGTAGCTGGTGAGGTCGTCTCTATAGTCAATGATATATGGAAGGCCCTTTCCTAAGATTCTGTATGCCAGATAGAAGGCCGTAACGGGAACAAATGGAGGGGTGGTGGCCATGACGATATCCGGCTTGAACTCCTTCATCTCTTTCGCTGCAATGAGTGCCCACCAACCCAAAAGAACCGGATTGAGGCTGTGAGGCACCAAAAGGCTGCCGGGAACAGGGCCTCTGCTGTACCTTCTGACTTCAATTCTCTCTGAAGATCCATCCCTCTGGCAAAACTTTGCGTCTTCGAGCTCCAAGACGACTATTCTTATAGATATGTCAGAGTTTTTCTGACAAAGCCTTTTTGCAATGTTGAATAGCCTGACGCTCAGAGCGCTGTAGTACGGAAGATAGTGCTTGGCAAAGATTAGTAGTCTCACGGGGCCTTCTTCCTCCCGAATCTCAAGCATCTGCTCATTCGAAGCCCTCCGATAATCCATGACTGCATAAGGCGTTTCCAGCTGCGGTGCAATTTAATGCTATCGGTGGCGTTGTTCCTCTCAAGCGACCTCTTTAAATCGCACATTGTGCCCCCGAATCCGAAGAGTTTATCGAGTGGTATAACAATAGACCCCCTGGAAGCTTGGAGATGCCACGACTCCGTCGATGGCAGCCGCGATGAAATCGTAGCTTCGAAAGGTTTGAAACCCCGGAAAAGGCATTTCTAAGGAATATGCCACAGGAAGCGTATTATCTGATTGGTAAGAAATTTTTTGGTTTGTGATGAGTGTATGAATAATTCAAACTGCATAAAATTTGGCGGGGTGCGAAATAATTTCAGGACTACACAGCATATCATTGGGAAGCATAATGTATATGTGCTGCACTTAGGTCTGAAGAGGTTCCGCCATATTGAGCCAGGAGAGACGAAATGCCAGTGATCGGAGATGATCTGTACATAGATCGAGGGACGCTAATTCGAGCACCTGATAGGCGGGGGAAGTCTTAGATGTGCGCGATCAATGGCTTCACCTGGAAAGATGATATGCTAATTGAGAGAATGAACCAGTCCCTTAGCCATCGCGGGCCGGATGATCAGGGAACTTATGCTGATGAAAATGCAACTCTTGGCCATCGGAGGCTATCAATCATAGACCTCTCGCCTGCCGGAAGACAGCCCATGTCCAATGAGGACAGCAGCGTCTGGATTGTCTTTAATGGCGAGATATATAACTTCCAGGAGATAAGGGCGAATTTGGAAAAAAAGGATCACAAATTCTCATCGAATACGGACACTGAAGTCATTATTCATGCTTATGAAGAATGGGGATCTTCTTGTGTGGAAAGGTTCAATGGCATGTGGGCCTTTGCTATTTATGATAAAAATAATGGAACTATATTCTTATCACGCGATCGGTTTGGCGTAAAGCCCCTCTATTTCTGCCAAGATGAAAAAGGCCTCATCTTCTCCTCAGAGATCAAGGGTATCCTGCAGCACTCCGTCAAACGGGTGCCGAGAGACAAAGCAGTCTATGATTTTTTGGTTTCGGGTGTTGTGGATCATTCCCCCTATACATTCTTCATGAGCGTCAAAAGGCTCATGCCAGGAGAGAACATGATCTACGACCTCTCCAGAGGCACGATGAATAGATTCAGATGGTATGACCTGGCCAGCAGGCTAGCGGTTGCAGGAGAGATCACAGAAGAGATAACCGAAGAGGAGGCGGCAAAGAAGATAAGAGTGCTCTTTGAGGACAGCGTGCGTTGCCGCCTCATCTCCGATGTGCCTGTGGGCTCCTGCCTGAGTGGCGGCATCGACTCCTCTTCCATCGTCTATGCCATGAGAAAAATGAACGAGATGGGCGAGATCAAGGCCTTCTCCCTGGTTTTTCCCGGAAAAAAACAAGACGAATCCACCTATATAGAGGAGGTAGTAGCCGCCACAAAAGTCGAGGCGCACAAGGTAAGCCCGAGCACAGAGGATCTTCTCAGGGATCTCTACGATTTGATATGGACGCAAGAGGAGCCATTTGCATCCCTGAGCATCTACGGGCAATATAAGGTAATGGAGCTGGCCAAGAAAAATGGCATGAAGGTGCTGCTGGATGGTCAGGGCAGCGATGAGATCTTTGCGGGTTATATTACATATTTTAGATATTACTTCTTTGAGTCCCTGTTCCACATCTGGCTGGCAGAGTCTAAAGAGACCGCAAAGAGGATAGAAAATAAGCTTGAAGATCTGCTAGTCATTCCGGCCATGACCATACTCAGCACACTAGGGCTTGATCAGGGCATCCTTCGGAACCTGTGGCTTTCTCGCTTTAAATACCTGAAAGGATTTGATAAAATTGTGATCGCCAACCCCCTGAAAGATAGAGGCTTTGATTTGAATCAGGCATTATATAGCGATCTTACTCTATTTAGCATACCGCAGCTTCTTCGGTACGAGGACAAGAACTCTATGCGCTGGTCGATAGAGTCCAGAGTGCCTTTTCTCGATTACCGGCTGGTGGAACTGGCCATGTTGCTTCCCTCCTGCTACAAGATTCGAAAGGGAGTAACCAAATACATCCTGAGAAAAGCGATGAATGGACTTGTCTCCGATAGGATATTGAATCGAAGGGATAAGATCGGCTTTGCCACTCCAGACGAGTCTTGGATGAAGGCTTCAGACTTTTCTCTGTTTATGGAAAGGCTGATCAATTCAGAGGAGTTTAAGACCAGGAAGTACTGGAAGCCCGAAGAGGTTGAAAGGTTGCTCTTGGAACATACAAGTGGCAAGAAAAATCATGAGAAGGCGCTCTGGAGAATCATGAGCGTCGAGCTATGGCTCAGAATTTTCATGGATGCAAATTCATCAAAAGATGGCCTTCAAAGGATGGGGTGATGCGCTACGCAAGAGCTCAGGGACTGCAACCTTCTGGTGATATCTGACAGGTATCCGCACGCCAAAGATCTGATAAGCTCATCCTTCGTCAAGAATCAGATAGAATACCTGAAAGATTATGTGAAAAAAGTATATGTCATAGCTCTCTACCCGTTCGTGCCAAAGTTTTTATCGCATTTCGACTTCATGGATAGCAAAGGGCGATGGGATGGATATGCAGAGGACTACAAGTATGATAATGTAGAAGTGTATTTCGCCAAGCCCTGGGCGCTACCTATCGAATTTTCCAGAAAGCGAAGAGGAGACGATGGATTAAGAAGTGCGAAAAAGGTGATAGAGAAAAACAAATTAGATTTCGATCTGATCCATGCCCATTTCACCTTTCCACCAGGATATGTGGGAGCAAAACTCAAGGAGTCCTCGGGGAAGGGATTGATCCTGACGGTCCACGAGGATAGAGACTGGTTTCAAAGGGAGATCAAATCCGGAGATGAGAGGTTTCTTTATGCCTGGAGAAATGCGGATAGGATAATCAGAGTCAACCGGGCAGATCTATCCGAGTTTAATAAGATAAGTCTAGACAATTCGAAGCTGGTCAATATTCCCAATGGCTTTTCTGCAAAGCAGTTTGCGCCGATGGATAAAATCATGGCAAAGCGACAGCTGAATATACCTCAAGATAAGCCCGTGCTTCTCAATGTAGCCGCCTTGGAGGCCTATAAAGGGCAAGAGTTTCTAGTCCGTGCCATGAAGATGGTGGCTGCATTCAAGAGGGATGTTCTTCTCTACATTGTCGGCAAGGGCTCTTTGGAGAAGGACCTTCGAAGCCTGATAGAGGAGCTTGATCTTTCAGATAACATAGTTCTTGCTGGCGGCAATAAATCTGAGATGGAGATCAGGCTCTGGATGAATAGTGCCGATATTTTCGTTTTGCCCAGCTTGAGCGAAAGCTTCGGAATAGTCCAGATCGAAGCAATGGCCTGCGGTGTGCCTGTGGTTGCGACCTGTAACGGAGGCAGCGAAGGGATCATCACCGACAAGATGCTTGGCATCCTCGTAGAGCCAAGAGACGTAAATGGCCTTGCAGTGGCTCTGATTGAAGCGTTGGGCATTGAATGGGACAGTAAGTATCTTAAAAAATATGCACAGCAATTCACCTGGGATAAAATCGTCCAAGAGACTGCCAATATTTATGAGGACGTTCTCTCCCGGCAATTGGATGCATAAGGAAATGGAATAACGGATGTGGAGCGGAGATGACTGATGGTCAGGAGAACAGGCTTTAAAAAAGAAGAATTGGAGAGATGCCTGAGTAGCCCAATTATGAAAAAGGTGCTTCGGGGAAGCACAGGATCTTTTTCGATCAGATATCTATTTATTAATGAATATATCAACTATATCAACCAGCAACAGTCCAACTCGAAATACATGCCTGTGATCAATCCGCCTGGCAGCTTCAATCCCGGCAGCCTTGCCACTCTTGCCAAACGAATTATTGGCCGGAAAAGATGCGAACCAGTAGATATTCTTTTCATCTCCCGGAATCGGCAGGTAAAGGTGAAGGTTGGATCGCGCTACGTGGTCGGAGACTACATCTTCTATAGCATTATTGACGAGATCACGAGAAGATATCCTGAATATAAAATTCATCTGCTTATCCTGGATTACAGCTATAACAAATATATGTATTTAACTATAAAAAGTTTTTTGGAAGCCTCATATATATCGCTGAGATCATTCGCAGAATGGAGCTTCTACAAAGGTCGCCTTCTTGCCGATCAAGAATGCTATGACTGCGGCTATCTCGCATCCTATTTCTTTCATCCCCGCATATTCCTCAGGAATGCCCTCCTGGGCTACAGCCTGAATAAGATGATTGAATTGCTTCATCCAAAGGTGATAGTGGCAAACGATGACTGCATATATACCAGGCCTTTGGGCACCGATGCCAAAACGATAGTGCTGCAATCTGCAAGGATGTCGGAGTATTTAGAAAGATGCCGGAAATATATCTTTCATGACCCCGAGATTAAGCCAGATTATTTCTTGACATCAGGCACGAGCTTCTCCAGGATCAAAGAGGAGGTCCAGGCAGCGAAAAGAGTGGTGACAACAGGCCTTCCGAGATACGATGTGCTTTTTTATGCATCTGAGAGCTATTCAAAGCCAGAATTTTTTCAAAGATATAACATAAATCCAAATCATAGGATTGTATATTGGTCCACGCAGTGCCATGTACTGAGCGATGAGGAGAATTCCGCCAATTTCCAAGAGGTCTTTGGCGCCATGAAGCAGTTAAAAAATGTAACTTTAGTCATTAAGCAGCATCCTGCTGAGGATGAAAGCCATACGCAGGCGATCAGAACGCATATGGACGACTTTGATATAAATGCCATAATAGCTCCCAGGGATTCCGACACATATGAACAGCTCTTTATCTGCGATTTGCTGATAACCAAAGCATCTACCACTGCTATGGAAGCAGTTGCCCTGAAAAAGCCGGTCATAATTTTGAACCTCAGTGGCGAGCCGGATTCTGTAGAATATGTCCGGGAAGGAGTGGCCCGTGGTGTCTATGAAGCGGGCAGGCTTCTGTTCGCAATAGAGCAGCTTCTCCGGAGCGATTCTGATCTAGCTGCCCATAGAGATGGCTATATCGAAAGATATCTGTATAAAGTTGATGGCAAAGCCACCGAGAGGGTGGTGGAGATAATAACACGCCTTCTGAGCAATGCCTCGCCGTACGATGATGCAAAGTGACGATGCTAAGTGATGGATAGAGGGGGCAACTCTGCATGAGGTGTCAGCATATCCCATCTGAGAGGAGATCCTCTGGAAATATCAAAGGCTGCATGTCTTCCCAATATATCCCTCAAATGCTTGGGGTGCAGACCGTAGCCCGGACGAATCGACCTCACATTCTCCGGAGTGAAAGCCTCTCCTTTTTTCACCTCCTTTACTACAAAGAGAGATCTTCTGAAGACCCTGCTCTCCGCTTCTTTTTCGCTCACTCCATAGCGCACCTTTCCCAGGGCCTTCTCAGCCATGCGTATGGCCCTGACCATAGAGCTAAACTCATGCGGCTCGAGGGAAAAGGCACTGTCCGGGCCGGGCTTGGATCGGGATAGGGTGAAATGCTTCTCGATTATGCATGCGCCCATACAGACTGCGGCCACGGGTACCTCTATCCCCAAGGTGTGGTCTGAGAGGCCCACAGGAACATCAAAGGCCTCCGCCAGGTGGGGAATAGTTCTCAGGTTCATCTCTTCAGCAGGGGCGGGATAGGCACTGGTGCATTTGAGAAGGGCAATCTGTTTTGCGCCTGCCTCTCGCGCCGCCTGCACCGCTTCCTCGATCTCTCCCAAAGTGGCCATGCCAGTGGATATGATCAGGGGCTTGCCGGTAGCTGCCATCTTCTTGATGAGGGGGATATCCACTATCTCAAAGGAGGCAGTCTTATGCACGGGAACAGACAGCTCTTCCAGGAAATCCACGGCAGACGGATCGAAGGCGGTGGAAAATATATCCATCTTAAGCTTTCTCGCCTCTTCGAATAATCCGGCATGCCACTCCCAGGGGGTATAAGCCTCGCCATAGAGGTCATAAAGGAACTTGCCCTCCCACAAAGTGCCCTTGCCAATGAGGAAAAGCTCGCTTCTGCAGTCGATAGTTATGGTGTCGGGAGTGTAGGTCTGCAGCTTGACGGCGTCCGCGCCGGCTTCCTTGGCAGCGCGAATTAGCTTTACGGCCTCATCGTAACTTTGGTTATGATTGGCCGATAGCTCTGCAATAATGTAAACCGGTCGCACTTTGCTTATCTTTCTGCCTACTATATTTATGAAAGACATCATCATCGCCTGCCGCGTATTAACTAACTAGATCAGCATTGATCATCAGATAATGTAGGGCCTCGTTTCCTCTCATGTTGCATGATCCTTTCATGGAAAATCCTGCCCTTGCGAAGGCTTTAGCTGATCGAAGGTTTTGCGGCTTTATAAATGCGCTTACCCTGGAAATGTTGCACCTTCGGAACAGCTCAGCTACAGTCCGGATGATAATAAAGACTGCCAGCCCTTGTCCCCGCATATTAGGATCAAGGTTTATGCTCATTATCGTCTCATCTCCGGCAAGATCAAAGCGAACCAGACCGAGAGAATTGCCTTTGTCATCCCTGCAAATCAGCAATAGGCAATCTGGATTCCGAAGTCTTTCCGAGAGCCAATTGCAGTGCGTATCCCACTCGATGTGATCCTTATTGAATGAGGCGGCCCGTGTATCTGCATCGTTAGCCCATTCGTAAATCTGCCTGCAGTCACTCTCAACTGCCTTCTGGACCAAGATTATCCGTTCCAACATAGCCCCTATAACCCGGGTGGTTCCGCGCCCGTCCACGAGTTGCATGCCGATGCGAGACATGGCAGCCCTGGCGACCTGATTGTGCATCATTTCTAAAACCGTTTTTTTTATGCACGCATCAGTTAGCTCATGATGCCAGCCAAGGTTCAATGCCACCCCTTTTTCGGCGAGCTTCTCTGCAACTCGCACTTGATTGTCTGCGATTATCGTAATCAAGCTGGGCAAGCCCATAAATGCCGTCTCATAAGAAGTGGTGCCCCCTGAGATAATTGCCATATCCGCCCATGCCATTAGCTCCGGCATATTTGCGGCATTTCTCACAAGCCGGATGGAAGATGGGGACTCTTTCGATGCCGCCTCCAATGCAGAGATATGAGAATTGCCGCCGCCTGCCACGACTTTCATTTCCACTTTGCGAGCGGTTAGTCCTTGCAGTGCCTCCAGGATCTTTAGAGTTACGTTTTCGGGATCGCTGCCGCCCAATGATACCAGTATCTTGGCAGCGATCTCCGGGTTATTCCTCTGCCAGCCGCACCACTCCTTAAATTCATTGCGCAACAAAACAAAAAGAGAACCAAGCAATAGCTCAGTCCTGGGATCTCGTTCTCTATAAAGCTCCTTTCGTGCGTATATATTTTGATTCAAGACCAGATCCGCACTGTAGCTTTTTGCGTGGCCGTAATCGTCTATGAATAGAAGATGCAAATCTTCTTTCTTAAGCCGATCCTGATACTCAACACCAAAGTGATAACCGTCCACTACCACGAAGCAGACGTTCAGTGAGATTGCCAGATCGGCGGTTAGAGCCGCGTCCTTTTCACTACCAGGCTTTGCAGAGATTCGACTGACTGCAAAACCGTCTCCCTTCAGCCGACGCTCAATATCCGGCATCTCTCCGGCCATGGCAAAGATCGCGCATCCCCCTGCGTCCTTCCACGCCTGGGCCAGTGCCAGACAGCGCATGACATGGCCAGTTCCAATCTCCTGGCTGGCATCTGCCCGGATGAGCAATGTCTGGACTATCTCAACACTCCTCCAGAGACTTTTGGCGTATGTGACGGTTTATCTCTGCTAGATTGGGATCGTTTCTGAAAAGCTCCAGCACCTCCCACCAGGAGAAGAGGTCGTCTCTATCGATCTTCTCATAGATGGCTCGGACCAGTGCTAAGTCCTCTCTGGTATCAACAGTCCAGCGATAGCAGCTCCAATCCTCATCCCCGCTTACCGAGAGTATTCTGAACTGGCCAGGATGCTGATATATGTACGGCGTTACGTGCGCATGCTGGAAATCCGCTGAGGCTTCACACCATGCTTTTTTCAGGGCATCAAAGGTGAAGACCTCTACATCCAGGCCGCGAGGATAGGTACTCTCCAAAGTATTGCTGGCATAGTTAGGGCTTTCATTCAAAAAGGCCTGCACTACGCGATCGATAATTTCGGGATCGATGAGCGGGCAGTCCGAGGTTATGCGCACAATATAGTCTGCAGAAAAAGCCATAGCCGCCTGATAATAGCGATCAAGAACATCATCTTCCGATCCCCGGAAGGAAGAGATGCCCAGCGAGTCACACTCAGAGACTATTGCGTCATCGGCTTTTTCCTCGGTGGTTGCCACGACCAGCTCATCAATCAGAGCGGAGCGCCCAGCTCTGCGGACTACTCTGGCCAGCATAGTCCTGCCGTGAATGTCCAATAGAGCCTTTCCCGGCAGGCGAGAGCTGCCCATGCGGGCTTGTACTATGGCCACAATTTTCATATCAGCGATTCTTTTTCAAGAGAAACATGGCATCCACATTTTCGTTACCAAAATATTTGATGTGCTCTTCCTTCACAATGGTCAGATCATCAAACAGATCAAGGTACTTTCCCGCAAAATCTGCCTTCCAGAGAAGATCTGTATTGCCCCGGTAAGGGATCTCTTGGGTCTCATCGGAATAACACTCAAAGCCAAAGATGTACTTTTTGGTGCACCTATGGATCTCTCTCATAACATCAGGCAAATTCTGAGGCGCAATGTGAATGAGGACACCAGAAGTGAAGACCATATCAAAAAAACCATCTTTGAAGGGTACATCGGATGCTTCCCCCTGAATGAGGTTTATATTTTTACTTTTAGATTTGGCGATCTCTACGGCATAGCTCTGCAATTCGATGCCATAAAGGCGCTCAAAACCCATTCCTTGCAGGCAGAGGAGCTGGTTGCCTACATTTGAGCCAACCTCCAAAATCCTCATGGAACGATCAAGGTCATCCAGGAATCTCCTGTTCAGCTCCGTCCTGGGTAATCCATAATTTCTGACGTAAAGCTCCTCCATCTCATCGAGTGACTGAGGATTTCGTTCAATGTACTCACGACTAAAGGCTCCGCTCCACTTTGAAGCCTGCTCGGTTAGATCATTCATCTCTCTCGCCTGCCTTTGTATGGGAGAGGTTTGGCCGCTCAAACTGCATAATGCCCAAACACCTTCTCCATCGCATCCATTACATTTTCTACATCCGGATCAGTCATGCCATGAAACATAGGCAGAGATATAAGGCTCTCATAAGCTGCCTCTGCGACAGGATACTCGCCGCCGCGATAGCCAAAGCGTTGACGGTAAAAGGGATGGGTATGAACAGGGATATAGTGGACGTTTACGCCTATGTTCTCCGCCCGCAGAGCGGCAAAGATCTCTGCCCGTCCGGCACGAAAAGATGAGAGGCTAAACCGGATCGGATACAAATGCCAGGCCGGAAGAGCCTCTTTTCTTACAGCGGGCAATATAATCCCAGGGAGGTTCTTTAGTGCTGCATTGTAGCGCGCCGCTATCTCACGCCTGCGAGCCAGGTTCTGATCAAGCCTTGAGAGCTGCGACAGACCCAGGGCGCAACCGATATCTGTAAGACGATAATTGTAGCCCAGGTTCACCATCTCATAATACCACTGCCCTCTTGCCTGGCGCTGCCGGGCATCGCCTTCTATCCCGTGATTGCGAAAAAGCCGCAACTTTGCCGCCACTTCTTCATCGTCGGTAGTAACCATGCCGCCTTCCCCGGTGGTGATGTGCTTGACGGGATGAAAGCTGAAGACGGTCATATCACAAATCCCGCCCACCTGTCTATCCTTATACCTGGCACCTAGAGCATGGCAGGCATCTTCGATTACTATGAGGTTCTTCTCTTCTGCAAGCTCCCGAATTGGGTCGAGGTCCGCCGGATGGCCGGCATAATCCACAGGGATGATGGCCTTCGTTTTTTCCGTTATGCGGCTTGCTACTTCTTCTGGATTGATGTTCAAGGTATCGGCGGTTACATCGGCAAAGAAGGGAGTTGCTCCCTGGTAGAGAACGCAATTGGCTGTAGCGCAAAAGGTCATGGGCGTGGTGATGGCCTCGTCGCCCGGCTTAAGGCCTGCGGCATAGGCTGCACCATGCAGAGCGGCAGTGCCGGAGCTAAAGGCTACAGCATGCTTTGCGCCTGCACGACCTGCAAAGGCTTCCTCAAATTCGGTGACCTTGGGTCCGGTGGTGATCCAATCGGATTGAAGAACTTGAACCACTGCCTGGATGTCATCTTCATCGATGCTCTGATGACCATAGGGCAGAAGAGTCTGGCGCACCGGCCTTCCGCCCTCAATCGCTATCTTTTGTCTACTCCTTGCCCTCGCCAAGCCGTCTCAACTCCTCCACGGATAGCCACTCTTGGTTGGTGTCGCTAGAGTAGCTTGAGCCTTCTTCCATCCTCTTGGTGCCAGCCCAGTTCTCCACCTTCCACCAGGAATGAGTGGGCATGATGACATACTTATCATCCAGCACCACAGCCTGGCGAGCCTCATCTTCAGAAACAAGAACCTCATGCAGCTTCTCGCCCCCTCTTATGCCGATGTAATTTACAGCACATCCAGGTGCTATCGCTTCCGTCAGATCCATGATCTTGGAGCTGGGGATCTTGGGCACGAATATCTCGCCGCCGTGCATCTCTTCTGTGCAATGCATTACGAATTTGACGCCTTGATTGAGGGTAATCCAGAATCGGGTCATACGAGGATCAGTTACGGTGACCGTTCCACACTCACGCTGCTTCTTGAACAGGGGCATGACGCTGCCCCGGCTGCCAACGACATTTCCATAACGGCATACAGAGAACTTCGTTCCCCCCACACCCGAATAGGCATTAGCCTGCACGAACATCTTCTCTGCGCAAAGCTTGGTCGCACCATAGAGATTGATGGGGTTGACGGCTTTATCCGTGCTTATGGCCATGACCTTCTCTACGCCGCGATCAATGGCGGCATCAATCACATTCTTGGCACCGATGATATTGGTCTGGACTGCTTCAAAGGGATTATATTCGCAGGCAGGTACTTGCTTAAGAGCGGCAGCGTGTATTACTACATCAACCTTATTGAAAGCTCTGTAAAGGCGCTCCTTATCCCTTACGTCGCCAATGAAGTAACGCACCGGTGAGTCGCCCGTATCAGGAAATATCTGGCGCATGTCGTGCTGTTTTAGCTCGCCTCTGCTGAAGATTACCAGCCTCTTGGGGCTGTAATCGCGAAGCATTATCTCTGTGAACCTCTTGCCGAAAGAGCCTGTTCCGCCAGTGACCAGGATATTTAGATCGTCGAACATTGTATTCCCTTTGGATTGATTGCAGCACATAATTGCAGCACATATGTACTGAGAACGTTCTATACGCGACCAGGATTTAAAGTCTTCTCGGTCGTTGGTTCAATATGGAGATCAAGCCATTTCACCTATTGAATAGCAGCTTTTTGACAAACTCAATCTCCGAAATTGCAAATCCCTTCAAAAAGAACAGAACCGCAAAATAGACCAAAGCGCCGGACGCTATGGACAGGGCCAAATCCAATGTACCTTCTGGCCTTAGCATAATTAGTAGAAAAGACATGACCATTGATGCGGCCAGGCTCTTGGCAACAAAATTCAAGCTAAAAAGAATTTTTATTGACCTACTAGCATAATGATTAGTGGTGATGAATGCAAAGGCGAATGATGCCAATGTAGCTATGGCACCACCTATTATTCCCATATAGGTTATCAATAAAAATCCCAAGGCCAAATTTAGAATTGCAGCGATAGTCCAGATTTTGCCGGTGAGTGCTGTATTTTTTTCCAGGACCAATATCTGCGCAACTATGGCATAAGCTCCCAGAAGCAGAGCGCCCAATGTCATGAATGGCGTTATCAAATAACCCTGAGCAGCAATTTCCGGAGTGGAAAGCACTTCCAATATAGGCCTGGATAGCAAAGACAGCCCGAAGGCAGCGGGAATCCCCAGGGCTAGAAAAAATTTCAGCGAGAATCCCAAGATGGCCCTCACTTCATTCATCTCATGCTCATCGTAATGCTTGGAAAGTGCGGCAGGCAATATAAACGCGAGAGGAGCTATAAAAAGGTTGATCATATTGCCCAAGGTATATCCTGGAGAGAAGTAACCCACAAAAGTTGTCCCCATCAATATGCCAATTACATAACGATTGCTGGAATTCACAATCCAGCTGGAAAGGTTTCCGGGGATGGTGGGCACGCCAAAGGCCAGGTATTCTTTAATGTTCTTGAATTTGGGAAATGATACGCCTAGATCCAAAACAACAACTGAGATCATCGCCAGGAGCATCAGAGCATCTGCAAGCAGCAGCCCCACTACAGCGCCCTCGATCCCCTTTCCAGAGAGGACAAAATAGATTACCAGGAGCAGGCTGAAGAATACCTTAGAAAAATTGAATGCAGAATACTTCTTGATCTGCTGAATGCCCCTGAAATAACCGAATGGTATGCTTATCAAGCATTCCAGCAAGACCAGTATGGAGAGATACTGCACAATTATCTGGCGTCCCTCGAATAGAGCGGATGCTATCGGCTCCGCCAGGAGGTAGACGGCAACTGATGCTACCAGACCTGCCAGAGTGATTACCGCTGCCATCGAATAAAATATCTCTCGAATAGCTTCTCTCCCCTCTGCGGACGGCAGGAATCTTGCCATGGAGTAGGGAAGTCCAAGCAATGAAATGGCTGGCACCAAGCCAATAGTCACTGTGATCTGGACCCAGACGCCATATTCGGATACAGGCAAATTCTTTGTGAGCAGGGGCAGCATAACGAGCGAGTTTAGCTCTACCAGTAGATTGGTGATGGCCACAAGACCAATCCTCTTTGCCAGAAGCTGACGTTGGCTCATTCGATCGCCACTTTTGGGATATTCTGCTCATCGAGACGAAGACCCCGTTAGCTAGCCGACTTAGGTGAACTGATTAATAAAACGACCGGTAAGGAGGATCGTATTTCAGGGTGACATTCATCTCGTCGCCCTGCAAATATATGCCGCAGAATGTGGCGTCAACGGGAAAGATGCTCCTTTCGACTCCATCTACCAGGCATCGCCAGTAAGGACTGTAGCTGTTCGTTACGATCATAATCCCTGAGCCGTTCAATCCCACATTCAGGTCGATCCTGTCTGGTGAATATTTTTCGATGATAATATTTCCATCAGCAAAGCCCAAGACATCCATTTTGCTCATTGGGAACGATTCAGTTTCTACAAAAGCCGTGCTGCGCAATGCTCCCAAATCCGCACGGCTCAGTGATTTCAGAAGCTGAGTCGAATTCTCGAACCTCTTTACCTCCGAGACGACAAAGAAACGAGGCAGGCAGTTGTCATTGCGGTAGATAAAGAGCTTTCTGCCCAGGAGATTATCGGCAAGTCCCTCTGCTACCTTTCCCTGGCCGAATGGGTGGGCATGTTCGGACATTTGAGATGGCAGCAATATGAGATCTTCGCTCACCAGTAGCTTTCTTGAAATTATATATCTGACATTTGCCAGAGAAAGGAGATCTAAATTATAATAATCGGAAAATGGAATATTTGGCAACAGGTCGAAGCGGTCATTCGAAGGGGCGAACAGGTAAATCCTATTGCCCCAATTATGGTAATAGTTGAATATCTCAGAATCGTTTGAAGTCAAGGGCTCGATCACTTTTCCCCAAAAATTTTGGTAGCGGAAAGTGTATAATGTGACATAGCCATCTGCAGATTCGAATCCGTAGGCATTAGCGAAACCAGGATGTAGGTCATGTGCCACCGTGGCTACCCGATATGGCTGATTCTCTTCCACTTTGGATAAATGATCAAGGTCAGAATTTTCATAGTTAATCGCATAGCTGTCTCCACCCATCCATTGTGCTGCATGTTCCACTTTTATCTCTCCGGAAAGCATAACCAAAAACAAGAGGACTATTATGCAGCTAACGGTTTTAACTTTTATTAATTTTTTAGATTCGTGATCACATCCTCGAGAAAAGGTTCTGTCTCTCATAAAGAAGTGAAGGCCAAAGCCGACCATCAAGGCGGTGAAGAAGGGTGCCAGCAGATAGAATCTATCGAATTGATAACCTGAGAGAAAGCCCAAATGTGGGACGAAAAAATATGTCCATAAAGGCTTGATTAAGCTCACGATTGCCCCGCAAAATATCGCTAGACCTGTTATTATGACATATCGCTTATCTTCAAATCTAATCCATAATAAACCTAATATACCTATGAAAAAATAAAAACTATTTCCTAAAATAAATCTGACTGAGGAGATAATTGATGCATCCAGGCTTGAGTCGAAACCTCCCAACGTGCCAAACACCGGCCATTGAGCCCGGTGTGATAGCGGTGCGTTGGCCAAAAGGGCCTGAATCAAAGGAATGTTTCCTAGCAGGATTATCAAGGTGAAAATAATATAAATAATGAAAAATTTTAAAGATCGTTCATGACGAATGAAGATAAACCATACTAAGATCATGGGAAGAATAAAGGGCAATGTTATGACAAAGCTAGCCGAAAAAAGTACAAAAAAACCCAATGCAGTCGCCATAAGATAAACAGATTTTTCAGATCGTTCAATCATATATTCAAGCAACCAGAGAATAAGAGGAAAGCCCATCATGCCTGCAAACTGATCCATCATGATTGAATGATGAGCGACTCCATAAAGCAAAGCGGAGAATGAAATCGCGTATGCCAAACCAGCTATAATTGATGGAAAGATATCCCGGCCCAAATAGTCTTTACAGAGGCGAAATGTGAAATATCCAGCTATAAATCGTTGTATTAGTATTATCAGACCATAAGCCAGCCAGCCAGGAAATATAAAAAAGAGCAAGCTATCAAGCTGAAAGATCTTATATGTTGCTGCCAGTCGATCTGTCCCGCATGCCGCATAAGGAAACCAATAGCTGAATCCATTCGCTGCAAAATCAATAACCTGGGCCAGTCTCATCGGCAAGATTGAATCTCCTTCATCGTGCATTCGGATATAGGAAAATGGACCGAGAAAGATATATTCAGAAGTCAGCCAAATGGCCCAAAGAAGAAAAATAGCAGACGGATTATGAGCAAAGAAACCAAGGACCTTATTTGATTCGCATTCTATATGTTTTAAAAAGCTCATTTCTTCCTACCACGAAATTCATTTCGCCACTATTACACTTCTTCCATCGATAAATACTTACCCACTATCTGCGCTTCATTAATATCGATACTAAGACATTTAACTATCCTCACCCTCGGACTTTCATCTATGCATTCCACTTTATCTCATAGCAAGCTTTTTATCTTGGTTTGAGAAATGCCGACTACAGGAGAGAAAACACAGTAATCTGAAATTGAGATAAGAGGTTTTGGCGAAGAGAAGAGAGCACAATAGAGTAATGCCAAGATGATTCTGTTAGTGGAATGATTTGAAACATTAGTGCTATTCCAATTGATTTGAATGGCGTTTGAGGCGTATTAATGAAAACAGTAATACTATGTGGTGGGAAAGGTACGCGTTTGCGTGAAGAGACCGAATACCGGCCAAAACCGATGGTGCATGTGGGAAATAAACCGGTTCTTTGGCACATAATGAAGACATATGCGCATTACGGATTCAATGAGTTCATCATATGCTTGGGCTACAAAGGAAACATGATTAAGGAGTATTTCTTGAATTATGAAGCGATGAACAACGATTTTACAATTGCATTGGGTAACAAGAATAGCATTCAATTTCATAATAATCATCTGGAAAAGGATTGGGTTGTAACTCTTGCCGATACCGGTGAGGATTCTCAGACTGGTGCAAGAGTTAAGAAAGTTGAAAAATACATTACTGAAGATACATTCATGCTTACCTATGGTGACGGTGTGGGCAATATCAATATAAAAGATCTAATCAATTATCACAAGTCGCACGGCAAGATAGGGACCATGACGGGAGTCCACCCTTCATCGAGATTTGGAGAAGTTTCCGTCAAAGACAATAGTGTTATACAATTCAATGAAAAACCTCAGACAACGGTGGGCTTGATCAATGGCGGATATTTTATATTCAACAAGGAATTTTTCAAGTACCTTGATGAAGATGACAACTGCATTTTAGAGAAAAATCCTATCGAGAACCTGGCAAGAGATGGTGAATTGATGGTCCATCCTCACGAAGGCTTCTGGCAATGCGTAGATACTTATAGGGAGTTGGAGCAACTGAATGCCCAATGGAGGACATCCAAGCCGCCCTGGAAGGTCTGGCAGTGAAGGTATTAACCAGAATTCATGGGGATAGATTATAATATGGATCAAGTGATGGATCTGGTCAATTATTTTGAGGCTTGGCTCAGGCAAAAGGTACTGCAGGAAAATTCAACATTATTTCAGCTATCTAAATTTGGCTTTGTTGGCGTGCTAAATACGATAATCGGTTATGGCTCATTTATATTGTTTTTAAACTACACTAATTATATTGTGGCATTAATCATTTCTCATTTAATTGGGGTTACTCATAGCTTTGTCTGGAACAAATACTGGATCTTCAAATCCACAGGCATCGGAATTGGTGCTGGCTTATATGAATTTGCAAAATTTAACTCTATATATGCCGGTGTTTTTCTCGTGAATGCGGTTGTATTGATCATATCTGTAAATATATTAAATGCAGATCCCAGAATAAGTCAGCTCATAGCCCTCCCAATAATAACAATAATCAGCTTTACAGGCCATAAATATTGGAGCTTTGGAAAAGGAAAAACGGGAGGAAAGTGATTGCCCTCTGATAATTTTTGGAAAGATCGCAACGTCTTCATTACAGGATGTACGGGCCTCCTCGGATCCTGGCTGGCCAAATCCCTTTCTGATTGTGGGGCCAATGTAGTCGGCCTCATAAGGGATCTGGTACCCCAATCAAATCTGAATTGGTCTGGATTCGAAAATAAGATCACCATAGTAAGGGGGGATATGGAGGATTATTTCCTGCTGGAAAGAGCGCTAAACGAATATGAAGTAGATGCGGTCTTTCATTTGGCGGCTCAGACCATCGTCACCATAGCCAATCGAAATCCTTTATCCACATTCAAGGCCAATATCGAAGGAACCTGGAACCTTTTGGAGGCTTGCCGGAGATCGCCACTGGTTAAGAGAGTAGTGGTTGCATCAAGCGATAAGGCTTATGGCGATCAAGATAAGCTGCCCTATGACGAAGATACGCCCCTGGAAGGAAGACACCCCTATGATGTATCCAAGAGCTGTGCTGATCTCATCTGCAGATCCTACTTCGAGACCTATGATCTTCCAGTTTGCGTGACCCGATGCGGAAATTTCTATGGCGGAGGAGATCTGAACTTCAACAGGATAGTCCCTGGAACCATCCGATCTCTGATCAATAACAAGAGGCCGGTTATACGAAGCGATGGGACCTTTTTGCGTGATTATTTTTATATCGAGGACGGAGCAAAGTCGTATATGCTTCTGGCAGAGAAGATGGAGGACAAGAGGATTCTCGGCGAAGCATTCAACTTCAGCACAGAGCACCCACTGACCGTGCTGGAGATTGTGGAAAAGATAATCCAAGCTATGGGAAGCGATCTTGAGCCGGAGATCAGGAACCAGGTCACAAATGAGATCAGAGATCAATATCTTTCCGCCAGGAAAGCCCGCGCTTTGTTGAACTGGAAGCCAACCTTCACCTCTGAAGAGGGCCTAAAGCGAACTGTAGAATGGTATAGGGCATTTTTTGCATGCAAAGATGTCTAAGGGGATTCGCTGATAAAATGTCTGGGGAGAATTCATGAAAAAGCTGATCAGTGTCGTCATTCCTGCTTATAACGAGGAAGAGGTCTTGGAGGAACTCAAGAACCGACTAAAAAAGGTTTTGGTGAAAAATAGCAATTACGACTTTGAGATAATAATTGTAGAAAATGGTTCATGGGATTCGTCACTTGAGAAATTAAAAAAAATAAATAAAGAAGATTCTCGGTTTAAGGTAGTCAGGTTATCGAAAAATTTTGGATGTGATGGTGGGATCACTGCCGGCCTAAAATATGCGAAGGGGGATGCAGCTGTAATAATGAATGCCGACCTGCAAGATCCTCCTGAGATGATCTCACAATTCATTGAGAAATGGGAAGAAGGATATGAAATCGTCTATGGAATTATTCAAAAGAGAGAAGGGGTTTCATATATCCGAAGGATCCTGTCCTCATTAGCCTATGCGATAATTTATAATCTGACTCATGAGATCATACCTAAAAATGCGAGCGACTTCCGTTTGATAGACAGGAAGGTCTATGCAACTGTAAATAAGATGGATGAAAAAAACAAATTCTTGAGGGGAATTATTGCCTGGACTGGATTCAAGCAAACCGGAATTCCATATGAGAGGCCCGCGAGATTTGCTGGTGAAACAAAAGCAGGATTTGGCGCGGCCTTTAATGTGGCAATGAATGGTATATTCTCATTCTCATATTTTCCACTGCATATCGCAACAATACTGGGATTTATGATTTCAATCGCGGCATTTGTCATGATTTTTATTGAGCTAGGCCTATTCTTAGTTTATGGCCAGGTTGTCCCGGGATTTACGACGACAATAATATTGATGCTCTTCTTATTTGGCATGCTCTTCTTCTTGATGGGGATAATCGGTATATACATGGCCAGAATTTATGATGAAGTAAAGGAGAGACCAAATTTCATAGTTGCTGAAGAGATCGGCTTTGATAATTTAGAGGAAATGGTTTGATATCTTATTCGATCGATGGTTAGGTTCTTAGCTCCAGGTCCACATGCATTACCCCCCGAGCAAAGTATCCACTACGGAGTGCTAAATGACATCGCTGAAGGGAAAAAGAGTTCTAATTACCGGTGCTACGGGCTTTGTGGGTGCCAACCTGGTTAGAATGGCTTTGAAAGAAGGCTCTGAAGTCTATATAATAACTAGAAAGATCTCGGATAAATGGCGCATCGATGATGTATTAACATATATTGCAAAATATAATTCAGATTTTTATGTAGATTTGAAGGATTATGATAAACTAAAATGCATTATATCCGGAATCAAACCGGAAATAATCTATCATACTGCAACCTATGGTGGAAGGCCAAATCAGAGAGATACAATTAGAATTGTGCAAACGAACCTCATAGGGACAATAAACCTAATCAAAGCTTGCAAGAAATTTGGTTTTGACCTATTTGTAAATACCGGGTCGTCTTCAGAGTATGGCATCAAGGAGAAGACCATGCAAGAGGAGGACCTCTTGGAGCCGGTTAACGACTATGGAGTATCAAAATCTGCTGCAACGCAATATTGCCAAGCAATTGCGAAGAACGAGGATCTGCCCATTGTTACCCTCAGGCTCTTTTCGCCATATGGAAGCTATGAAGAATCGGCGAGATTGATACCATCAATGATTTTATCTTGTTTGAAGGGAAAGAAGCCAAAAATATCCTCGCCAAATTTTGTGAGAGACTTTGTGTATATCCAAGACGTGCTTGATGCATATGCAAGGCTATCTGATGTTCCGCAACTGAGCGGAGAAGTATTTAATATAGGCAGTGGCAAACAATGCACAATCGGTGATGTAGCACATAAGATCATTGAGCTTTCGGGCTATAATATTGAGCTTGATACAGGAATGCCTCAAGTATGGCCTAATGAGCCGAAAAAATGGGAAGCGGATATCTCGAAGGCAAATGATATTTTGGGTTGGAAGCCGAGATATGATCTTGAAAACGGGCTGGCGAAAACAATCAAATGGTTCCGAAAGAACATGAGTTTATATGGCAATTCCAGGGATGCATTATGAAGTTATCCGACTACGTTATTGATTTTCTAGTCTCAAACGGGGTAACGCATATTTTTGAGGTTTGCGGCGGATCGTTGGCTCATTTGCTCGACTCCCTTTACTGCAGAACGGACATCACTACAATATCCATGCATCATGAAACGGCTGCGGCATTTGCTGCAGAGGGATATTCGAGAGCTGGAGGGAACATAGGCGTTGCAATGGCAACAAGTGGTCCAGGCGCCACGAATTTTATCACAGGCATTGGAAGCTGTTACTTTGATTCCATTCCATGCCTATTCATTACAGGACAAGTCAATACCTATGAATTTAAATTCGACAAACCAACCAGGCAAATTGGATTTCAGGAAACAGATATTGTAAAGATAGTAAAGCCCATCACCAAGAAAGCGGAGCTTCTGATGGATGAAAGCAAGGTGAAATACTGCTTGCAAGAGGCCATCTCTGAGGCAAAACATGGCCGTCCAGGTCCTGTTCTCTTGGACATACCTTTGAATATCCAGCGCGCATTTATCGATGTTGAATCTCTTGCATCTTTTGATGAGGAGGGCTCGGGAGCAAAAGGCAAAATCGATGATAGAATAATTGATCAAGTAATTGAGCTAATTAAGTCCTCATTGCGACCTATCATCATCGCAGGTGGCGGAGTCAGACTGGCTGACGGCCAGGATGAGCTCTTGAAGTTTGCTCGAAGCGCAGGAATACCAGTTGTCACCTCTTTGATGGGATTGGATGCATTTCCTCATGATGATCCTCTATTTGTTGGCATGATAGGAACTTACGGGAATCGATATGCAAATTTAGCAATTGCGAATTCCGATCTTGTTCTGGCTCTTGGAACGAGACTTGATACAAGACAAACGGGAACCAGGCCGGAGACCTTCGCCAGATGTGCCAAAATTGTTCATGTTGATATAGATCCATTTGAGCTTAATAATAAGGTCAAGGCTTTTAGTTCTATAAATTCGGACCTGAGGGATTTTCTTGCGAGACTAAATGATCTCGAAATCGGAAACTGCGGATTAAAAATTGTCTCCTGGAAGGAAAGGATCGACAGTTATAAACGCCAATATCCGGCATACCGTGCCCCCTGTGAAGATCTCATTGATCCAAACAATTTTATGCATATTCTTTCTCATTTTCTGCCGCATGACGCCATCATTTGCGTTGATGTGGGCCAGAATCAGATGTGGTCTGCGCAATCATTGGAGATAAAAGACGCTCAAAGATTCCTTACCCAAGGAGGAATGGCATCCATGGGATGTGCTTTGCCCATGGCCATTGGCGCCTCATTTGCCCAGCCAGGAAAGACAATTATTGCGATTGCGGGAGATGGTGGATTTCAGCTCAACATCCAAGAGCTTCAGACGGTCTATCATCATGATATGCCTATCAAGATAATCCTTTTTAATAACTCATGCTATGGAATGGTTAGGCAATTCCAGGAACAGTATTTTGAAGGGCGTTGTCAGTCGACGGTCATCGGCTATAGTTGCCCTGACTTCCAGGAAGTTGTCTCAGCTTATAAAATTCCTTCGATGAAAATTACGCAAAGCAACGATATTTTTAATTCTCTGAAGAAGTTGTTCAACAATATGAAGCCGGAATTTCTTGAAGTAATAATTGACGCGGATTTCAAAGTAAATCCCAAGCTATCGGTCAATAGACCTGTTGAGGATCAGGACCCGTTGTTGTCCAGACAAGAACTGGAATCAAATATGCTGATAGAAACCTTGCCGGAGCCTGAAAAGATATGAGAACCGAGAAGGAGATTCGCGAAGAGATCTTTGAAAGAGTCTCTGAGCTCTATCATCTGCGCAAGAGCCGGAAGCAGTTCATCCCTGGAGAGACTCGAATAAACTATGCAGGCAGAGTTTATGACGAACGAGAGATGATCAGCCTGGTGGACGCGTCCCTGGACTTCTGGCTCACCACCGGCAGATACGCCAAGCAGTTCGAGGAGGAGCTGGCAAGGTTCATCGGGGTAAGATACTGCCTGCTCACGAACTCCGGCTCTTCAGCAAATTTGCTGGCCATCTCTGCCCTCACGTCACCCAAGCTCGGAGAAGAGAGGCTGATGCCCGGCGATGAGGTGATCACCACGGCCTGTGGCTTTCCCACCACATTAAACCCAATAATCCAGAACAACCTAATCCCGGTCTTTGTCGATGTCGATTTAGGGACATGCAACATCCAAGCGGATAAGATCGAAAAGGCGATCACGGAAAAAACGTCCGCAATCTTCGTTCCCCATACTCTGGGAAACCCGGTAGATCTGGATAAGATTCTGGAACTGGCGAAGGACTACGACCTATGGTTCGTCGAGGACAATTGCGATGCTCTCGGCTCCACGTATATGGGAAGATATACCGGCTCCTTCGGCCATATCTCCACCTGCAGCTTTTACCCTGCGCATCACATCACTATGGGCGAAGGGGGCGCGGTCCTGACCGATGATCCCACTCTGAAGAAGATAATTGCCTCGTTCCGGGATTGGGGGCGAGACTGCTGGTGTGATCCCGGCTGCGACGGCACTTGCGGAAAACGGTTCGAATGGAATCTGGGATCATTGCCGTCCGGGTACGATCACAAGTACATTTACTCACACATCGGCTACAATCTTAAGGTTACGGATATGCAGGCCGCCATCGGCGTGGTGCAGCTCAAGAAGCTGCCCACCATAATAAAGAGAAGAAAAGAAAACTTTGAGCGGCTATTTAACGAATTGAAAAAGTATCAAGAGTATTTTATTCTTCCTGTTAGGGCGAATAATTCGGATCCGAGTTGGTTTGGTTTTTCCATTCTGGTAAAGGAGGATGCTCCTTTCAACAGGTCCGACATAGTGAAGCATCTGGAGTCGAGAGGGATTGCTACCCGGATGCTATTTGGTGGAAATCTCATAAAACAGCCAGCTTATGAGGGCATCAAATTCAGAGAGATAGGGCCTTTGACAAATACGGATCTTATCATGAATAATCTATTCTGGATAGGTGTCTATCCTGGATTGACTGAAGAGATCATTCAATATATCCTGTATGCATTCCATGAGTTCTTTCAAGAAATGAAAGCCTGTTGATGATTCTCAGCAACCGGTTCAGATGGCTTAGCATCCGAATCGGCTAAAAAAATCCGACCTCAAGGCCCCGGATAAATAACTTCAATATTCTCCATATTCAGGATGAGCTTCCGGAGCTCTTCGCAGTTTATAGGATGCTTGAACTCGCTGCATACCTTCACCCGTTCAGACAGATCGCCCAGCTCCTTGTCTTTTAAGTAGTAGCCCATTCTCTGGGTGATATATTTGAGCGCCTTGGCTCCCGTGTGCTTGCCGATGATGATATGCCGGGCAGCGCCTACCATTTCTGGCGAGTAGAGCTCATAGGTCCTGGGCTCTTCCAGAACGGCCGCCACATGAATTCCTGACTCATGGGCAAAAGCGTTCGTTCCCACCACTGCCTTATTCCTGGCCACGGGAACCTCTGAGTAGGTTTCCACCAGCTTGGAGAGGTCTTTTACCTTGGTGAGATCGTAAGTGTGCAGGTCATAATGCAGACTCAAATTTACCAGCAGCTCTTCCAACGGTGTGTTGCCGCTCCGTTCACCAATGCCGTTTACCGTAGTGTGCAGTTGCTTTGCCCCTGCTTCCGCTCCGGCCAGGGTATTGGCCAGAGCCATTCCCAGGTCGTCGTGGCAGTGCATGCATATGGGAATATTCACAACCTTTTTTAGCTCGCTTATCATGTAATAGGTCGTGCGCGGATTCATAATCCCCACGGTATCGGCAACGCTGATGTAGTCGGCGTGATACTCCTCTGCCTTTTTGTAAAGCTTCTTTAAAATCTCAAAATCGGTGCGCGTGGCATCCTCGGCTGAGAAGCGAACAATCAGGCCATGGTCCTTGGCATACTCCACCGTCTGGAGGGCGCAAGAAATCGCCTCGGGACAGCTCATGTGTAGTTTGTACTTGAGATGAAGATCAGAGGTGGCGATGAAGACGCTGACCATATCGGCGCCGCATTCAATGGCAGCATCGACATCCTTCTTGACGGACCGGCAGAGCGCTGAAATCTTGGCGTCAAGCCCCAGATTGCAGACCTCTTTTACGGCATTCATCTCTGCCGCGGATACGACGGGAAAACCAGCTTCAATAACCTCGACGCCTATCTCATCCAGCCGCAGAGCGATATCCAGTTTTTCATCGGCGCGAAAGACTACTCCCGGCATCTGCTCACCGTCGCGGAGGGTTACATCGCAGATCTCGATGTCCAGGGGTGGTGTCTTGGCCAGGGCCAAGAATTGATTGAGGGAGTAGTCTTGCATAGCGCTCTAATTGTGATAATTCATTACATAAATCGGTTTCGAAGGAAATGAGTTTCCGGCAATTCTAAAGATTGGCAAAACGCTCCAATATCCACCGGTTTCGCACTTCTGGATGAAATATGATGCCGTAAGTGGGATGATTGCAGTGCCCGAATGCCTCGACGGCATCTGTTTTTCCTGCCAGAATCGATAACCCCTCCGGCAATGTCACTGCATAGTCATGGAGGTGATAACCCTCGATATGTCGTGCCTCACCAAGCAACTGCGAATCCCTTACGATCTCGATTTGTTTCAGGCCGATAGCTTGATTTGGCACTATCGATCCCCCATAGACGGCGCCAATAACTTGCATTCCGGCGCATATTCCCAAAATGGGTTTTTTAAAATCCTTAATCCAGGAGAAGAGATGCAAATGCTTGGCATAAACATTATCCAACAGGCCAGTTCCGCAGAGGATAATTTTATCGTAGCTGGCAAGCTCCTGCGGCTTGAGCATGGTATAATGCAAAATATTGCAAAAAAATCCTGCTTGCTGCAATGTATCTCTAATGGGGTGGACAAATTCGTACTGGGATAGGGAGTCTTTTTCAAAGCAAAGGTCAACCAGGAGGATGCATCCCTTCCGATCCATGATCTCCTTAGAAATTCGTCCAACGCTGCCCGGATCTCTTCCTTCCCTTTTCGGACTCGCACCCCTCACCGGTTTATCCACCAGCTGCAGCTCCTCGATGACGAACTGCCCCCGGTAGTCGGCATAGCTCTGGGATGCCTTTTGGATCTCAATTCTCTTTCGGAAGATCGGGCCGTCCAGAACGAAGGTCTCCAGCTCTCCTCCTTCGCCTGAAGGATTTATCCTGTATTTTTGCTGGAGGCGTTCGAGCATTTGGATACGCTCAGCCGTCAACTCTGCTCCCAGCCAGGAGGCATCGAAGGGATAGGCATAGACCCCTGAGACAATGATGGAAAAGTCTTCCTTCAAAAGCCTGCGGAGGTAATCGATCTGATTTGTCTGCCAGAGGGGGTTGTAGCACCAGAGACCCAGGTCGCGACAGATCCTCTGCACACGCGCCGCCTGGTAGACGGACTCAATGGCTCCTGTGACTATTCCCTGGACGGCGCATCTATCCCGAGCGGCTGCAATGGCCGCAGCCAGGTCCGCCAGCTCCGTCTCTTTGATGCCGCACGTGGGCCAGGTGAGCAGGGGTATGCTCATGGCCTTGGCTTGCAGGTCGGTGTGGCGGATGTTAGGCGTGTGGAACATGTAGCTGTCCGGGTTATCCGAGACCAGAGTTATCAAGCAAGCTACCTGATTCTTTTCCATAGCCCGGCGGCAGGCAAAGACCGAGTCCTTGCCGCCTGAGAAGAGCACCCCCAGTTTCATCATGTTTTTACGGTGCAACAAGCTACTCCAGGTCAAGCATTTGCCAGATCTTCGCCATATCCAAGTTGGTCTCTACAGCCGCGGCAAGCTTCGCAAAGCCATCTCCCTTTGCGGCTCTCTCTCTTGCTCTATTCTCTGTTTCTGTCTTGGGAGGCAAGCTTAATCCCTGGCCGGAATTTTTGCGGCTGCGCAGGAATTCGAGAAAAGCATTGCAAAAGTTCTCGTTCTCGAAGAGGCCATGCAGGTAGGTGCCTATCACCATTCCGCTCTTTGAAACAGCGCCGTCATCTCCGAAGGCCTTCTGGCCCTTGGGGCTGGTCACACCCATGTGAATCTCGTAGCCTGTGACGGTTTGGCCGCGGATCGGGTCCAGGATGGGGCCGCTGCCCGTGACCGTCTTTTTCACCTGCACCGTCCTCTTCTCATAAAGGTCGAAGCGGGTTACCGCATCCAGCAGACCCAGGCCCGGCACAGTCCCCACGGTCTCCTCAATGCCGCAGTCGATGATCTCTTTGCCCAGCATCTGGTAGCCGCCGCAGATGCCCAGGATGGGCGTCTCAGCCCGGGATTTTATCTGGTCGGCCATGCCCTTCTCTTGCATCTCTAAGAGGTCGGAGACGGTGTTCTTGGTGCCGGGGATGATTATCGCATCCGGTTGGCCCAATGGCTCAGAGAGGCTCACGTAGCGAACATGCGCCTGCCGCTCCAATGGCTCGAAATCGGTGAAGTTGCTGATGCGTGGCAGCCTGATCACGGCAATCTCGATCGCGTCTGCCGCAGCAGAGCGGGCCTTTTTGTCGCCCAAAGAGACAGAGTCCTCGGAGGGTATGTCCAGGTCGAGGTAGGGCATGACGCCCAGCACGGGAACCCCTGTGAGCTCTTCGAGCGCCGACAGGCCGCTGCCCAAGATGGCAGGATCGCCCCGGAATTTGTTGATCACGAGGCCCTTAACAAGAGGCCTGATGTCCTCGGGCAGGAGCTCTACTGTGCCGAAGAGGCTGGCGAAGACGCCGCCCCGCTCGATATCTCCTACCAGGATTATGGGTGCATTCAGGTATCGGGCCACATAGATATTGGCGATATCGCGATCGAAGAGGTTGATCTCTGCCGCCCCTCCTGCGCCTTCTACTACTATGTAGTCGTAGTCTTTCTCCAGCTCTTGCAGGGATCTGTCTACCACCTCTTTGAGCCCATCGATCTCTCGATAGTACTCCTCTGCCGATTTGTCGGCCACGCTCCTGCCCAGGACGATGACCTGAGAGGTGCGGTCCCCTTTTGGCTTGAGAAGGATGGGGTTCATGAACTCCGTCGGCTCGACACGGGATGCCCAGGCCTGCACCGCCTGGGCTATGCCGATCTCTGAGCCGTTTTGAGTTACCCAGGAGTTGAGGCTCATGTTCTGAGACTTGAAGGGCGCGACCTTCAGGCCGCGATCGGAGAGCAGGCGGCAGATGGCGGCGACAAGTGTGCTCTTGCCGGAATGGGAGGTGGTGCCCAGGACCACGAGAAAGCGGGACATGAAGTGGGCGAGGGGGGCCAGGCTTATTTGCCTTTTGGAAGGTGGAGTTTTCTGATCCCAACCGTAGAGCCAGTTTGAGCGGATTGCAGCATGAACGGAAAGATATATTAGCTTTTTTGCATATTATCATATCAATAATCTCTTCAATCATTGGAGATATTTTCCGCGAGGACTTGAACTATGAAGAACGTCCAGAAGACCAAGGACTGGATAGAGATGGCAATAGATGATATGATGGATGCCATTGCAGACTTTAGCGACGAGAGATATCCAAGCAGCGTTTTTCATGCTCAGCAATGTGCAGAAAAGCTATTGAAATCGGTTCTGTATTTTTTTGGAATTTTTCACGAAAAGACGCATTTTCCATCGGACGTGCTTGTAGGGGAGATACTGAATAATCCAGAGACAACGCGAGACTTGAGTCTATCCAGAGATCAAATAGGATTTCTGCTGGCCATGGCAGATAATGCTGCATCTATCGAAAAACAGCGAAGCATGCCCCGATACGGATGGGAGACCAGAGATCGAATTATCAAACCTTCGGAGATTTATGATGAGGAGAAGGCAAGGGAGATAATGGGCCGATCGGAGACTGTTTTAGCAGCAGCTCTGGGCTTTTTCGCGACGCTTGGCGCGGAGGAGTTGGACGGCGTCCTGGAGAGGATAGAGCAATGTTTGAAGAGATGATCGATAGTTATCTTGCCTGGCTGAAAGAATGCAAAGAGTATGATGTCAAGAGCGTGATACTATTCGGCTCTGTGGCTCGAGGCCAGGCAAAGGAGCACAGCGATGTAGACCTCATCATCGTGGCCTCAGGCCTTCCGGAGCTGAAGAGAAGGGATGTGCTGCCGCCCTTCCCAAAGCCCTCTCGCATTCAGGATATCTGGATGACACCGGAAGAGCTGGAAGATATGGTCATAGCAAAGACGGCATTCTTGGTGGATGCGCTGCTGGAAGGCCGGGTGTTGCAGGACGATGGGACGGTGGCAGGAGCGCAGGAAAGACTGATTGCGTCGCTGAAGAGGCTGAAGGCGAGACGCCTGAAATCGGGGTGGATGATTCCGAGAGACGACCTCGGGGCGGTGATAAGCTTCGATTGAACTCCTATTGAGATATGCCGATCTCTGAGCCGTTCCTGGCCCCTCAGGTGTTAGGGGGTCGTGTTCTCAGACCTGGGGCGCGACCCTAAGCCCTCGATCTGAGAGCAGGCGGCAGATGGCGGCGACAAGTGTGCTCTTGCCGGAATGGGTGGTGGTGCCCAGGACCACGAGAAAGCGGGACATGCGACGGGGAAGGCTAGCCAGGTTTATTTGCCTTTTGGAAGGTAGTATTTCATACTATTGGGACTGCATGAGCGGACAATCCCAAAAAGATATAATTTATTAATAATTATTTAATATCTAACCTATCCCAAAAAATATATAGCAAAAGGAGATATGTTGAAGTTGAGCGTTCTGCATTATATCACTAACGAGGTGTTAATAATGAAATTATATCTTGCTGTAGCGATATTACTAATGATTTCAATGGCCAGTGCATTAGAGATGAGAGAGGACATCAAGATCATTGGTGAAGGTGGCCTCTCAGCTCAGACAAATGCAGGAGACGGGCAAGATCGGCTCAATGTGAGGGGTGAGCAGGACTATTCAAGATCATTTAATATTGAAGATGATTATACATATTTAAATACTGCATATTTATGTAAAAATATATCATATAGTAGTGAAGGATTTTTCAAAAACTCAACAAATTATTATTATATATCCGGAACGAGTGTCTCTGGTTCCAAACACTCAATTTTATTAGAATCTAATAAATCGATCGAATCCACAGCCAAGATAGAACGAAATGCAGAGAGTTTCTCTACCAGCTATGCAATGAAGTCAAAATATGGAAATCTTACGGAGATGTTAATCCAAACGAATGGGGCGCAGACAAATTATTTGGCTGAAACTGAGGCAACTGGCAATTTAACGCTGAACTCTAAAGTAGACGAAGAAGTAGAGATAATGGGCTATGAGGTTGATCAATCAAAGAAGCTTAATGCCGTGAAAACACTGGGTGATCCTGAAAGAGACGCGGAAATAAGACTTGAGCTTGGGTACGTCAAGACGGCTGAACAAGAAGCAGCGTTATTGATAAAAGAAGGCAATAAGTACGCCGATGATCCAAATACATATGATAAGGCCATTGCCTATTATAATGAGGCGCTAAAGAAAGATCCCACGTCCCTTGTTGCTGCAATCGCCTGGAGCTATAAAGGCAGGATGCTCTACCAGCTTGGCTCGTACTCAGATTCGATTGACGCTTTTGATGAAGCCCTCAAGATCAATCCGGAGCTAAAGGGTGCACAACTGGAAAAATCGCTCGCTCAGATCTATGCCAATAAATCCAATGATGCTTTGAGCACACTGAGCGCTATAATTGAGAACGATCCGGGGAATGCCGACGCATGGTATTACAAGGGCGGAGCATTGAAGCTGCTTGGCAGATTCAATGAGGCGTTAACTGCCTTTAACCGGACAATTACTTTGGATGACAACTACCTTGATGCATATTTCTCAAAAGCAGAATTGCTCTTTGTGCTTGCTACTACCAGGTATGGGAATGATCCGTCCATGCTATCTAAATCTAAAGAGCTATTCAATACATATTTGGAAAAGGGCGGTCAGGACACGAAAGCAAATGATCGAATTGACCAGATAGATGAAATGTTAAATAAAATGTGATCCATGGAGGAGTTATGTCTGAGAATGAAGCCTGGTGGAATTGCCTAGAATGCGGGCAAAAAAATTGGGTCAGCTACACTGAAGATAGCCTAAAGAATAAGATCTTTGCATGCTGCAACTGCGGGAAAGTTCATAAGAATTTTAGGCCCAGACTAGATAAGAACTGGCTGGGTTGCATAAAATACACGGGCATAGGCGCAGAGGTGCCAACCGGAGCATTTAAAGAGAGTGGTACCAACAGAAATACCTTTGCAGATTCCAAAGGAGAAAGGATGAGTCAAACTGCCTATGCAAAAAAATATGGCTGGGATCCTTTAGTGTTATATTGCAACAAACCAGAAAATAAGAATAAGCCAGTATGCCAGGGATTTGATGAAAGATGCACCAAGAAAGGATTGGACATCGGAGAGCTGATTGAAGAGATCACAGAAGGTGGTCCAAAACCCATCAAGCCAAAGCATCCATTTTAATCTAGGAAGAGCCCCAAAAGGGAATTAATCAAAGTCGCTCATCCTTCTGTCGCAAAGGATGAGCCTGCATATTTTTCACGGACCTAGATTCAGCTATTTCTTGCTGTAATCCACCAGCGCCATCAGGATGTCCTTATCCTTGAGCATTCCCATCAGCTTTCCGCTGGGCTTGACCACTGGCATCTGGTCGATTCTATTCTTGTGCATTATCGCGGCACATTTGCCCACCTCATCTTTCTTATAAGCCGTTATGGGCGGCACCATGGCCTCGGAGACGAGAATATTTTTCAGCTTGATACGGGAGACTGTGTAATACTTGCTGATGCTCTGCATGACTCGGTCCCACATCCAGGTGTCCTCTCCGTCATCAGTGGACATATCCGTCTTCTCGACAGTATCCTCGATGACACTGGTCTTGATGAGATCGCGGTCCGATATCATGCCTACCAGCTTGAGGCTGGTATCGATGACGGGGCATGCCTGCACACCGGCAAACTCCATAATCGATCCGGCTACAGGTAGCGGCATCTCGCTCCACAAAACCACGGTCTCCTTTTCTAAATAGGGCTCGATGCTCTCTTTTATTCCCATGTCTGCAGCCACCCGGACGATATCGGCAATGGTGATGATGCCCACCAGCGTTTTGCCCTCTACCACGGGAAGCCTGCGGATATCATGCTTGATCAGCAGCCGTGAAGCCTCGACTATGCTCTTATCCGGGCTTATCACTACAGGATCGCGGGTCATGAGCAAAGCCGTCTGGTCCTCTTCGCGATTGCGGAGCAGGTCTGTCCTGGTTATCATGCCCACTACCTCGCCCTTCTTTATTACGGGAACGCCGGAGACCTTATGGTCCTGCAGCGTCTTCAAGACATCGTCCCTGCTGCCGGGGATGGCGACATGAGCCACATCTCGGACCATGACGTCCCTGACGAGAATGCTCAAGTCTGCTCCCTCGGAATGGTCAGTACTGGTGTCTTGGAGCTTCTTACCACCTTTTCGGCCACACTGCCCAGCAGGAACTTATCAAGACCGGTGCGTCCCACCGCCCCCATGATGATAATATCCATGCCGTCCGACTCTGCATAGCTTACGATCTCGCTGCCGGGATTTCCCTCAGCCACAACACTCTCAAAGGCAACGCCCATCTCCTTGGCCAGCGTTTCCACCCGGCTTAAGGCCTCTTTTCCTTCCTTGAGCAGAAGCTCCCGGATGCTGAATAGCAGCATATCATCCGGCAGATGGCTCGTCCTGTTGGTGTCGGCCACATAGATTGCAGTGACCTTTCCACCTGATATCTTTCCCAGCTCCAATGCCGCCTTGGCCGCTCTGAATCCATGCTCTGATCCATCGGTTGCAACAAGAATCTTCTTAAACATGATTAACCTCTAAGAGATAGCTATTATATCAGACTGCCTGGCCCTTCTCACAATGCTGGATAGTGGGGCCATCGACCCCCACATATTATCGGATTTTTTATTTATTACCATCACTTTACCCTCTTTTCCTTCTCGAATGGACCCCAGCCTCTGATCAAGCCCTGTTATTTTAGCACCGTTTAGCGTGCACATCTTAAATACCTGTCTATCGTCATGCAGCAAGGCCTTACTGATGAAATGCATCTCCTCAAAGATGTCCGGCGAGTTCATCATGACGTTATCCGTTCCAACGGCAATTGTAATGCCAAATTCTAACATTTTTTTCACATTGGGCAGACCCACGCCCGTAAACAGGTTGGATCTGGGACAGACCACTACCGGAAGATTGCAATGGGCTACGTCCCTCAGATTCGTCTCATCTGCTTGGTTCATATGCACCAGGAAATCCGGATGAAGGGCAAGAGCATCGCCGATATCATCGTTACCGGCTTCGCCAGCGTGCACTCCTACTGCCTGCCCTTCCCTTCTCGCAGCCGCTACTGCCGCCCTGAGTTGTTCTGGATCGTGGTCTCGGGTGCTGCTTATCCCCAGCCCCCAGCAGCTTTGCGGGATATTTATCTGGCTGGGGTATGGCCTTCCCAGGATTCTGGCCTGAAGGGGCAGACCGCGCACGGCTTCTTCCAGCATGTTTACACCCTCTGCTCCCCCTTCCCGAAAATCGGCAAAAGCACACGTACCCGATGCCGCCATCTGTTGCAGGCTTCTTCTCATGCCCTCGAGGAGAGCTGTGCGCGGCATTTGGGCCAGCATTCTTGCCTTCAATCCGCCCGGACCTACCAGTTCGGAGAGCGGCAAAAATGGCGGGTCTTTAAAGGCAGAGTCGCCCACATGGACGTGTGCATTCACGAAGCGCGGGCAGACAATGCCCTCATAGTCTGCTTCTACATGCTCTCTGCCAAACTCCCGGATGATGCCATCTTGGATGCTGATGTAGCCTTCCTCTGGCGCGAAATCGTCTCCATAGATTATGGTTCCTTGCAGCAGAATCTCGCGTGCTTGAGACATCTCATGCGAATGGGCCGGCAAGCTATTTAGCTCCTCTTTGCCTACGTGAGATGCATTGACCAGACCCTTCGTATTCATCAATAGCGCCATGAGCGCAGACGGCAAGATCAGCACCTTTGAGCGCCGTCAGGTGAGAATCTCCGGCCAGGCGGATAAGGCCAGAGTCGACCTTCTCCGGGCGGAGAGTGACGCGATCATGGTCGGAGTGGGAACCGTGCTGGCAGACGATCCCAGCCTGGGGGTGAAGTCGGCAAGCTCTCGCGAGGCCAGACGAAAGAGAGGGCAGCCGGAAGAGCCGCTACGGGTTGTGGCCGATAGCCGGGCAAGAACACCCCCCTTCGCCAAGATTCTCGGACCGGGATGCATCGTGGCAGCCACGGGCAATGCGCCGCAGGAACGACTGGATTGCCTCTCCTCAAAGTGCGAGATAATGGTATGCGGAAAAGAGCGGGTCGATCTGACGGTGCTGTTTTCCCGGCTTTTTGATAGGGGCGTCAAGCGACTCATGGTGGAGGGAGGGGCTACGCTCAACTGGTCGCTTCTGGAGCTTGGTCTGGTGGATGAGCTTTATGTCTACATGGGAGCTATGCTCATCGGCGGAGAAAATGCGCCCACCCTGGTGGATGGGCCGGGATTCAAAGAGCATTTTCCCAGGCTGACCCTATGTTCTGCAGAGCGGCTGGACGAGGGAGTGATTCTCAAGTGGAGATTGCCAGGCGAGCCTCTCTGATGATATCGCCTGGTGTTTTCTCTTATTGCTTTCTCACCACCAGCACGGGAATATTGGAGCTTCTGACCACTTTATCGGCCACGCTGCCCAGGAGGAATCTTTCCAGGCCAGTGGCTCCGATTCCGCCTATGACGATGAGGTTCATATCGCCTTCTTTGGCGATTGCTATGATGTCCTCGGCCGGATAGCCCTCTGTGATCTTTCTGGTCGCGGCAATGCCGGCCATCTTTGCCATCTCTTCTACTCTTTTTGTGGCTTGATCTCCCTGATTTTGCAGGTTGCTTCTTATGCCTGCAATCAGGTCGTCGGCAACCTTCGAGATCAGGTCTCCCAGGGGGCCATACTCCTTGCCGATATCCACGACAAAAAGAGCTGTGACGGCTGAGCCGTAGAGCTTGGCCATTTCTATTCCAGCTTCTGCGGCCCTCTCGCTATGCTTGGAGCCGTCGGTTGCGATCAAGATCTTTTCAAACATGATCTATTCCTGGCTTTCAGCCTCTCATGAACTTGTCCCAGCCCTGGTAATGTGTTTTGAGAACGGTGCAGATTCCTTCCGCCATCGCAAAAGGAATGCCCACCACTACATCATCATCCTTCAGGCCGGAGTTTCTCGCGGACCCGTCGCAGCCTAAGGAAACATTCACCTCTCCTTTCAGATAGGGTGAGGCTGTGGCATCCACACAGAGGGACTGAATTCCCGCCGTTGTGAATGTGGACCTGCCTCCCTCTTTGAACATGACTGCCTGCACAATTCGCCTGGCCTGCATGGCATTGCCTATGAATATCACCACATCCGGGTTCATCGCCATCTTATCCAGAGGGGCCACGTAAGTGGCAATCGTGTAGCCGGGAAGAATGCGCGGCATATTCGCGGCGATGTTTATTCCTACATCGGCAGTCTCGCACTTATGCAGCTTATTGAAATATAATGATCCGTTGGAGATATTCTCGGGGCACTGCATCAGGCCCAGACCGGATGCGCCTCCCTTGCACTCGTGGCAGTCGGCTCGTGCCAGGAAGCTCTTTGCCTCCAGCCTGGCCCCCTGGATCATTGAGCAATATCGAACGGGCTTCTCCACGAAGTCGAGATCATTGGGAATTTCCGCTTCGCTCTTAAACAGTCTTACACCCACAACATTGTCGCGAATTCCCAGAGAGGACTTCAATATATCCGACATCTCTTCAAGATTCATCATAGTACACCGCATATTTGGTGGAGCGAATGGCATTTCTCACTTGCGCTCTGCGGCAAAGGCGAGAGAGCCAAGACCTGATGTCAATTTAAAGATAATGGGGCATGCCAGGAGACAGGGCCGGAGGAATATCTGAAAACATAAATATATTATAAAAATATTAAAAAGGATAAAGATGTTCAGGCTTCCTGGGTCTCCTCTGGATAGCTAGAGATGATATTGCCTGATGCATCCTTCAAGGTAGCCACGTCGCCATTATTGTTCCAGATGGATGAGCTACGGTTCCAGAAGAGATCTTCGGAAGTGTCACTTCCGGATCCCGTGCGAATCTTGGCAGCGCTGCCGGCCTTCAAGCTGAAATCAGGGAATATGTAGGTGTGATTCTGTGCGTCCTCCAGTGTCCAGCCGGCAAGGCTGACATCTGCGGTACCCAGATTGGATATCTCCACCCATTCTTCATTCAGGTTTTCTTTCTCGGGGCTAGTAGCCGCAAAATTGGCATTTGAAATAGCAATGCTGCTCTCTGCTGCGCCTGCCGCCAGTGCCGCGCCTAGAAAGAGGACGGCGAGGGTGATTAGCGCTCCTGCAAATATTCGGTTATTCATCTTTATCTCTCCAATCTATTTCTCTACAATTTAGTATTTTTAGTACTGATCTCACTTCCTTAATATAAATTTTTCTGAAGAGTTTGGGAAAAATAGCCTGCAGAGCCAGGGCAGTTTTGCGGTCTCATCCTCCGGTGCGCCAAACGAATATATCAGTAGCAATAAAAGCTAGGACATGGAAGACGATATAATTTATGAGAACGCGGTTGAGATACTCAATCCCGGTCGGCTCTTTTTTGCCCTCAAAGCCATGAGAAGCTCGCCGGTAAAGATATCGTTTGACATGGGCGACCTGAATCTGACATCGGGGCCTGTCTCCTCGCTGATAAGCATCGAAGGGGATTTGCCGGAAGAAGTTCTGGCGATGGAGTGGCTTGTGCCCCTGGAGGATCTAAAGATATTGCAGGATTTGATCCCGCCGGACACATATTACTGGGAGAACCGGGCCCTTGTATTAGAGTGGCAGTGCGATCTTGTTGTTGACAGCGCGATTGACGAAAAGAACCCATTGGAGTCGATCGAACAGGAGGAAAAGTATCGCGATCAACTGCTGGTCAGCAATCGAGAGTATCGCGAACTGCAGATGGCATTGGATGACTGCAACTCCCATATCCCGCAGGTTCTCTTCTCCATCTATCCTGACCGGTTGAATTTCGCGGTCAACTGTTCACAGCATGATGAAATTGTGGGGACGATGATCCAAATGAAGAATCAGAAAGAGGCAAGATAGATTTTATAACCTTAACTCCTCATGTGATAGGGAATAAGCCCAATCCAAGCTTACT
>CAZDLZ010000005.1:0-47273 GCA_964506745.1 uncultured Methanotrichaceae archaeon
AGGACTCACAGAGGACTCGATTATTCTATTACCCACGCGAAACAGCGAGGAACCACGGTTTTTTGCCATGCAAGAGATTTCCACGGCTGAAAAGTCGTGGCCCCATTGAAGCTGAAATAAGGAAACAACCAAATAGCATGCGTATAAACATCAAAGATAGACATGAAGCTTAAAGTCAAGATTACAGGTCCCAAAGTCCATGAGGTAGGCTATAGGCCATATCTTACGGAGTTAGCTATGCGCCTGGCACTCAGAGGCTTTGAAGTCTACAATGATGATGATGATGATGATAACGGGCAACAGATGGTAATTGCCCTGATCGAAGGCGATGAACAAAGAATCGCGAAGTTTTATAATTCCGTCATGAAGAAGCAGCCAGAGCTCGCCATAGTGGATAATATAAAATCCGAGGACTTCGCCGACGATATCACGCCGTTATGGCAATTTGCATCGATAAACACGGCGTCTCAAATGAATAAGGCCATACCACTTCTTTTAGCGGTGAAAGATAATACCGACGCTACGCTGGTAGAGATCAAAGCAGTGCGCAAGACCACTGATGAGACACTGGTAGAGATCAAAGCAGTGCGCAAGACCACTGATGAGACACTGGTAGAGATCAAAGCAGTGCGCAAGACCACTGATGAGACACTGGCAGAGATCAAAGGCATGAGGGAAGACATCCAACCAGGATATGGAATGCATTTCCGACAAGTACAATCTGATATCCAAGCAATAAAGGAACGACTTGGGATGCACTGAAATCTAATTTTCATAAATTCAGAATAATTAATTTCTGCAACGCATCAGAATAAACGAGGTCAACATAGTGGATTATTAAAATTTTCACGGCTGAAATGTCGTGGCCCCATTGAAGCGCTTAAATGCAAATGATTTATATGACATGCTACGCGCTTAATTGTTTAATGTCATAGAAAAAATAAATATCTTTATTAATAAGGACTACTAATACTACTACGGTGAGTGAGTGGTCCCTAAAGCCGAAGAGTCCAACCGGGATGTGCCCGAGCTGATTCCCGCCCGTATGCTCAACGAGTTTGCCTACTGCCCCCGCCTCTGCTATATCGAATGGGTGCAGGGAGAATTTTTGGACAGCGCCGATACGGTGGACGGCAGATTCCAGCATCGTCGCGTGGATGCTGGCCCTGACAAAGCCAGTGAGGAGTTCGAGACATTTCATGCTCGATCTGTCTTCCTTTCGGGTGCGGGCATCACCTGCAGAATCGACCTCCTGGAAGGCGATGGTGGCCATGTCACCCCGGTGGACTACAAACGAGGAGAAACACCGGATATACCGGAAGGTGCCTACGAGCCGGAGAGAGTGCAGCTCTGTGCCCAGGGACTGGTGCTCAGGGAGAACGGCTTTACCTGCAATGAGGGAATCGCCTACTTTGTCAAATCAAAGAAGAGAGTACCCATTCCCTTCGATGAAGCCCTGATAAACAGAACCATGGAACTCATCGCTGCACTTCGTACCGCGGCAGACCTGGGAGAGATGCCGCCTCCTCTGCAACACAGCCCCAAGTGCGTACGCTGCTCATTGGCCGGCATCTGTCTGCCTGATGAGATCACCCTCCTCAAAGAGATGCAGGCTGATGATGAAAAAGCCTGCCGGGAAGCAGGAACAAAAGACGAAACTAAAGAGGCTGTAGCAGGCAAAATCAGAAGGTTGCTTCCTTCTCGGGACGATGCCATACCTGTTTATGTGGTCGGTCGTGGCAATACAGTCAGAAAGAAAGAAGAACGCCTGGAAATCTGGTCAAGAGAAGGAAAAGTCAGTGAGCCCAAACTAAGAGAGATCTCTCAGCTCTCGCTTTACGGCGGCGTGGAGATAACCACCCCGGCTATGGTCGAGCTGATGCAAAGGGGAGTGCCTGTTATCCATTTCACTCATGGCGGCTGGTTCCAGGGCATTTGCCTGGGAACGACCCACAAAAATGTTGAGCTGAGGATACATCAGTTCCAGTGTGCCATGGACCCCAATAGATCGATACATCTGGCACGAAAGGCAGTAGCAGGCAAGATCAAGAACTGCCGGACACTCATGCGCCGAAACGATCCAGAGCGCAGCAAAAACTCCCTGGACCTGATGGCAAAACTGGCCGCAGAGGCAGAAGCGGCATCAAGCAACCAGAGCCTTCTCGGCATTGAAGGAGCGGCAGCAGAATGCTATTTTTCCCGGTTTGCCAACCTGTTCAAAGAAGGCGGCAAGGACTTCTCTTTTACGGACCGAAACAGAAGACCCCCAAAAGATCCTGTGAATGCAGTACTCTCCTACCTCTACGGCATCCTGGTCAAAGACCTGTTTGTCACTCTCCTCGCCGTGGGCTTTGATCCTTATCTGGGATTTTATCACCGACCCCGATACGGCAAGCCTGCTCTGGCCCTGGACATGATGGAGGAGTTCCGTCCCCTAATTGCCGATTCCGTGGCCGTAAATCTGTTCAACAATGAGGAGATTTCCAATTCAAAAAAAGACTTCATCAAGACTCGCGGCGGAGTCACCCTGACCACAAACGGAAAGAAAGCCGTGGTGTCCGGCTACGAACGCCGCATGGAGACGGAGATCACACATCCCGTCTTCGGCTACAAAGTCAGCTATCGAAGAGTGCTGGAAGTGCAGACCCGCCTCCTGGCACGGACCATCTCCGGCGAGATCGAAGATTATCCACCCTTCTGCACCAGATAAAAGTCAATGAGGTGAAAGGATGGGCGAACTGAAATGCTACGTAGTCAGCTACGACATCATGGACCCAAAGCGGCTGCATAAGGTGCACAAAACCATGAAAGGCTTCGGAGATCCGATTCATTACTCTGTCTTTCGGTGCATTCTCAGCGACAAGGGAAAAGCGGAGCTCATCGCGGCACTCACTGATATCATAAAACACGATGAGGACCGCATAATGATCGTAGACCTGGGACCCCTGGACGGCAAAGTTGAAGAAAGGATAGAATTTCTGGGCGTGCATTCCTCGCAAGCGGAAAATAAGGCGGTAGTAGTCTGATGCGATGCGGGCGGCAGCCATATGCAGGTGGCGGCCAGAGACTTAGGTGACGATTGAGTACCAAGCTTTTTAATCCCATCTCATCATTCACCTGGATACTATGTTCTACCTGGGAGAATACGACGAAGAGGCGGCCAAAGAGATCAAGAGCTATCTGGATAAAGCCGGCCTCAAGGCGGAGACTAGATCCTGCCTGGTGATGGAAGATGAGATAACTTACTCAATCAAGGATAAGCTGAGCGCCATCAAAGAGTTGATAGAAGATAGCGACAGGTTCGAAGGCTATCTTGTGGCACTAAAGAGCGTCCTTCCCCAGGCCACACCCGAGAATTTCGGAGAACTTTTCTTAAAAGAGCTGGACCCGCTCATGATGGAAAAAAGAGATAAGATCCTGGCGATCTCTGAAAATCCAGGATGCCTCCCCCCTGAAGAAGAGGAGGCTCTGAAATTCGGCTCAGATGAGTGGATGAACAATGCTCTATACATCGCAAGGGCCCGCACTTTTGCCGACATGATCCTCACTCTTAACGACATAAAGATCGGCGAGCCCATGGAAAATAAGCTGGAAGATCCAGTTATTGAGATAACAGTTGATCCGGAGGACTACGAAGATCGGCCGGAACAGATGAAATGCGACATTGATTTTTATCTGGAGAAATCTGTCAATATCTTTGTCGATGAGTTTACCACCCCTCTTGCCAGCGACCTTAATGACAAGTTTTGGGATGAATATCCCACAGAAGCCCAACGCCTTAAGTCCCTGGGATTGCTGATCGAAAAGCTGGCCACATCGCCCACATCTCGCAAGATGGATTTTACACAGTTCGCAGAAGAATGCACCATAACTCTTGAAGATGAGGGCGACGTTCTGAACGTTTATGGCGAAGAGGTAGCCGAGGAACTGGCCAGGGTACTGGAAAAGAGCGGTGTCGTGAAGTGGAAGGGTGATATGCTCAAGTGGAAGAGCAATAATTGATGAGGTTTGCCCTTCTGACACCACCTGCTTATTTTTTTATCTTTTTAGCGGAGAGAGGGCTTAGCAAGCCATTTATAAGCCATTTATAAGCAGTTTATAAATCTTAAATACTCATGTTTATATACCCCCAGTTTATAAGGGTTAATCTGGAGATACTTGAGTATGGAGTCCACAATTAATATTGAGAACGTGGTGGCATCCACCAAGCTGGCGGAAGCGTTCGACCTGCACAAGATCGAGGCCGAGCTGGAGGGCGCCGAGTATAACAAGGAGAAGTTTCCCGGACTCGTCTACAGGGTCAAAGCCCCGAGAGCTGCTTTTCTTATATTCACTTCCGGCAAGGTGGTATGCACTGGAGCCAAGAACGTGGAGGATGTTCGCACAGTCATAACCAATATGGCCAAGACACTCAAGTCCATTGGCTTTGAGAACATCGATTTGGAACCAGAGATTCACGTTCAGAACATTGTGGCCTCTGCAGATCTGAAGACGGACCTGAACCTAAACGCCATTGCTCTGGGCCTGGGCCTGGAGAACATCGAGTACGAGCCTGAGCAGTTTCCCGGACTGGTCTACAGGATCAAGGTGCCCAAAGTGGTAGTGCTCATCTTCAGCTCCGGAAAACTGGTGGTAACAGGCGGCAAATCACCGGAGGAGTGCGAGGAGGGCGTGCGCATCGTGCGAATGCAGCTCGAAAATATGGGGCTGCTCTAGACTACTATTTCTTTAATTTAAAAATCAAATTGAGTCGGAGGTAGTCTTGGCAAGCGGTGTTTTTCTGATCCAGGCAGACGGACAACTTGTAGAGATGTCTGAGGAAAACTACGGACAAGAAGCCGATTTCCAGGAACTTCTTGCCAAATACCCGAACCTTCTGGCAGGAAATCAGATCAACGACGCACATCCCAGACGCTGGCTTTTAATCTCAAGGGAGGCCACACTGCCTTCTGAAGAAAACGGCAGCGACCGCTGGTCGGTTGATCACCTATTTTTGGACCAGGACGCCATTCCCACCTTGGTAGAGGTTAAGAGAAGCAGCGATACTCGTATCAGGCGAGAAGTAATCGGCCAGATGCTTGAATATGCCGCCAACGCCGTTGTCTACTGGCCGGTAGAGGAAATACGAGCTAAATTTGATGCGACATGTCAGGCAAGAGGTCTCAACTCGGATGACGCACTGGAAGACTTTTTGGGTCCTTCTGAAGATTCCGCTGCCTTTTGGCAAAAGACAAAAACTAACCTGCAAGCAGGGAAAATACGCATGCTTTTTGTGGCTGACGAGATACCCAGAGAGCTGAAGCGTATAGTCGAATTCCTTAATGAACAAATGACACCCGCCGAAGTTCTGGCGGTAGAGATCAAACAGTTTACAGGCCAGGGATTGAAAACGCTTGTTCCAATAGTGCATGGCCAGACCGGCAAGAAGGACAACAATTCCGGCTCCAAAAAGCAATGGGATGAGGAATCCTTCTTCAAGGAATTAAAATCAAGGAGAAACGTTGAAGAGGCAGAGATCGCCAGGAAGATTCTGGATTGGGCAAGAGACAAATTGCCCAGATTCTGGTGGGGAAAAGGCAAGCAAGACGGATCGTTTTACCCGGTATTGGATCTTAATGGGGAACAATATTATCCCATTGCTATTTGGACGTATGGCAAAATCGAAATTCAATTTCAGAGGCTGATGAACAAGTCTCCATTTAATGATGAGATGAAACGCAAAGAACTGCTGAATAGATTGAACCAAATTCCTGGTGTAGAGATCCCTGAAAAAGCCATCACCAGACGTCCTAACATATTTCTGTCTAAATTTAAAGAGGATTCTTCACTTACAAAGCTACTGGAAACGCTAGATTGGGTAGTCCAAGAGATGAAATCATCATGAAATATATAAATCATCTACAAAAAATTATTTAAAGTCGTAAAGCTAATTAAGCTTCACGAAAGATAATGAAGGTGGGGCTTTGTCTGACGTTAGCGAGCATAAAGATGCAACTGCATTTGTGGATGAACTGTTGAAAAGCAAATACTCCGACCTGATCATTCTCTCGACAGTGATCCTCGCCTTCTTGGTTCTGATAATAGTATCTGCTACCGCAACGTAATCATAAAAATGGCAAAAGTGTGGCCTCCATAAGAGAAGAAGGTCCCAAGCCATCGTTATCCTTGAAAGTGCTCTTTTAGCCGTTCCTCAATCTCTGACAGAGCCAGGCTCTCCTGTCCTCCTCCGGCCATGTCACGAAACGTGAGTTTTCCGGCATCCAGCTCATCCTTGCCCACAATTACGACAAACCGTGCACCGGCCCCCGCGGCAGCCTTAAGCTGAGCGCCCAAGCTGCGGCCCATGACATCCATTACCAGCGGAACGCTTCTATGCAGCATGCCGGCAATCTTCGCTGCCTGCACCTTGACATCAGGCGTAAAGGCTAAAAAAACGGGCAATGCACGCGACCCTTCCATCTGCACAATCTCCATGATGCGATCAAAGCCCAGGCCGAAGCCAGTGGATGAGGTCTCCTTGCCTCCGAAGAGGCTGGCCAGCTCATAAGTTCCGCCGCCGCATATCTGCCGCTGCGCTCCTAGGCCCTCGGCATAGATCTCAAAGACCGTGCCGGAGTAGTACTCCAAACCGCGCACTATCTCAAAGTCGATGGTGAAGTCGACTCCGTAAGCTGCCAGAAGATCCACGGTCTCCTGGAATTCCACCAGCCGCAGCTCTGCATCTACCGCTCGGCCCTGACGTGCCGAGCCGCGACCGGCTGGAGAATTCGCCGCAGCCACAATCTCGCCCTCTGTGGCAGCGCCGGACGCCACCTTGGGCCCCACCCCCAGCTCCCTGACGATCTCTGCAGCCTTATCCAGGGCGGGCTGCCCTTTCAGATCAATGAGTTCCAGCAGGCCGAGATGGCTCTGCCCGATATCCTCCAGGAAGACGGCAAGAGCTCCGCGCTCCTTCTTGTCGATCATCCTCATGACCGAGGACCGGTGCTCTGCCCCGATCTTTCCCAGAATGGACCGGATCAGCCCCAGATAGCCGACGTGAATATCCCCAACCACGCCCACACTCCTCAGCATCCCGTCCGCGAGAGCTATGGCCTCCGCCTCAGAATCAGGCCTGGCGCCGCCTATGAGCTCGCAGCCCATCTGCCAGAACTCTCTAAAGCGTCCCCTCTGCGGCCGCTCGTAGCGAAAACAGTTGCCGAAATACCAGAGCCTCTGCGGCTTGGGAGAATTTTGCAGATCGGAGACGTACATTCGCATTACAGGAGCTGTCAACTCCGGACGCAGGGCAAGAGCGCGCCCTCCTTTATCCGTAAAGCTGTAGATCTCCTCCACCACGGATGCCCCAGATTTTATGGTAAAAAGCTCGAGATGCTCAAAAGTGGGAGTGGCCACCTCCTGGTATCCCCAGCGCTCCAAAACTTCTTGCATGGCCCTCTTGGCCCTGCCCCTTTTCTCTGTCTCCTCAGGGAGGAAATCCCTGGTGCCTCTCGGTCTCTGGATGGTCATATCGGCAGAAGGAATGAATCAAAATGCCCTTATAGTTTGTGATTGACCTATTTGAGCTTCTCCGAGACCTCAGAGGGACAGATGATGATTTGCACCGGTTTTATAATTATATTGGAAGTGGCCACGGCGCTGCCTCCCTGCACAGTATTTATAGCGCGAACGGATATTCCGCTAACATCAATATCCAGATTGTTGCCAAGCGGCTGTGACCCGGCACTTATTTTTGCCGGTTGGCCATTTTTCCCCTCATTTTCAACGCTGGCCCCCAAAGCACTATCAACAATCCTATCGATATAACTATCATCCCAATCTCCGTTTCCAAAGATCTTCTTCGCCCCCTCCTGCCCAGTGACTGCAATATTCAGAGAATTGGCAAGACTTTGTGTGTCTGCATCTCGATACTGCTTGCCGTCGTAAATGATATCCCTCTCTCTGGCAGTATTCATAGCTGTGAGATCCGATACCTGCTCACTTGGATTGGATTCATTCAGAGCAATTTTTTCTTTTGAAGGCATGAGATCAGGCCTGAGGTCGCTGAGATGGGGCCGCATTATCCCCCATTCGCGATGATCCTGATTGAATGGGCCGGATTGCGACTCCTTGAGGCCTCTTTGTAGATCAGGCAAATTGGACGGCAAATCAGCCGCAGCTATATTTAGCGAAATAAGAAGACAAATAAAAATGGCCCCCACCAGCAGACGGCCGATGGGTCCTGGTATTTTTTCCATATTTCATCCCTCGGGCTGATTGCCACGAAGTTATTGCTGATTGGTCACAATCTCAACGTTGTTCCTTGCGGTGACGCCACCAGTATTGACGGCCGCTCCAAGGATGCTCCACCCAACTCCGGCACCAATGGCCAAAGCCTGTCTATTGCCAACCTCGATCGTCTCAACGTTGTACTTGGGACTGCAAGCGGAGCATGTCTGAGCGTCGCCAGTATCCTGGTTCTTCTTGATCTTGAGATTGTTTTCAGCGGTTACAGTTCCGCGATTGAAGCCGAATATACCGATCCCTGGGCCCACTCCGGCACCAATTGCTCTGGCACTATCAGTGCCCATGACCTTAATAGAGTCGTAGTTCGCATTAACCGCAGCAGGGAACTTGAAGGCACTTCCCCCAGTCTCAAAAATGCCCTGTCCAAGGATATCTACGCCGCCGCTTCCTATCATTGCCGTCTGAGCCAAGGCAGGTGCCGCAAATGCAGCCAATGCCATAGCCAGCACAAAGAACATTGCTACTCTTTTAATAATCTCACCCCATTAATCCTTTTAGGTTGTACTTAACTAAGTTTCAAATATATATATACTTTTTGGTGTTTTTTAGATAGAATACATAGATTTATGGAGATATTCTGAACAAGAAATTTTACATACAATATGCATACATGAGAATAGGAAGCGTCTCACAATGATAAGATACAGCAAGACAAAAGGTATGCCAAATAATAGTTAAACATAAATTCTAATAAATTGAACGATTATGAAAATTTAATGAGCAAAACAAGAGCAGTGGAGCAAAGGACTTGAAATCAAAATATCTTCAATAAAGAGCCAAGAGATAATGCATTTTTGCATTATATCAGCTTCGAATTAACCTCAGGTGGGCAGACGATCATCTGCACCGGCTCTATGATGATATTGGAAGTGGCCACGGCGCTCCCTCCTTGCATGGTGTTTATGGCGCTTACGGATATATCATGAACATCTATACTTAGATAATTTCCAGCATGCTGCAAATCATTATTGTTAAGTCCCCACAGGCCAATTCCTTCCTTCTGCCCTCCCAGACCGGTGACTTCATCTACTACTGATTTATCATTTTCTTTGCCGCTCACACTTATGTCCTGTGTATTCACCAGCCCCTGATAGTCAGGATCCCCACTCTGAGAATCCTTGTAAAGCAAATCTCTCTGTTTTTGGGAATTTATCGCCGACAGATCCTGCACATTTGCCTTTGAATTGGTGCTATCCATCAAGATCTCTTCCTTCTTGGGAGAAGTCGAGATAGAACAGGAAAGAGCGGGGCGCACAGACTGAGTTTCTCGGCTGGACCAGGGGAAAAGGATAGTGTCCGTACCAACTTTGAGCATGCCCAAGCCGGAACCCTTTTGAAGATGATGCTCTTTTATTTTATTGAACGGTTCCAGACCGGTTAACTGCTGCTCAGCTAAAGCTGGAGTCAAGAAGATGCAAATAAATAGAATTCCCACTAACACAAAGCTAGTGGGTTTGTTCAATATCTTCATTTCGGTCCTCTCAGAATCGTAGTCGGGAATTACTGCTGATTGGCTACGATCTTAACGTTGTTAGTGGCTGCTGCAAATCCGAAAGCCATGGCCTCCCTATTGCCTACACTAATCTGATCTACATTGACCTTGATGCAGGAGTCCTTGCAGTTGAACTCGGTACTTTCTGGGTCATCTGGCAACAGAGTACAAGGTACACATGCACCGGAATCCTGATTCTTCTTGATCTCCAAGTTATTGGTAGCAGTGGCTACGGGAGTCTTCTGCCAAATATTCCCAAATGCCAATGCCTTATCATTGCCTACATTCAGAGTGTCGATATTGGTGTCTTGAGCCTCAGGGAACCTGATGAGGGATCCATCCGTCTCAAAGATCCCAGTTCCGAGAATATCCACACCACCGCTTCCAGCCAAGCCATAATTACCCTGCGCCATAGCAGGAAGAGATAACATGGCTATAGCCAATACCAATACAACGCTTATTTTTTTGATAATCTCACCCCATACATTCGTTAATATAGACGGATGTTAGCATCTATAGTATTTATATTTTTTGGTAAGACATACTAACCAAGGTATGAACTGCTGCACATAAGCCACCCAACATTCTTTGAGTATCATGATTGATGACAGGCACAAATAAATAGATTAAGCCAATTATCAGTATTACTATAAATCTGAATACATTATTTAAATCTTAGGTATACTGAAATTATGGAATTAAAAGATAAGTGTATCAGCCGAGATAATTTAGGCAGATAAATATATGATTAGATTTAGATATTATTAAAGTGCGATCATGAATCAGAGAAGATCAGCTTGCGAACCTTCATAGTTGCCAGATCGACAATAGGCACCACAGCCGGCACAGGCTGAATGTTCATCTTCTTCTGAAAATCGGTCTGAGACTGCCAGGTTCCGCTGTTAATCACTGCCACTCCCTTGTACCTGGCAATCCCCACAGTATGCACGTGTCCGCAATGAAGTATGGCCGGTGGGCGAGATATAACATAATGGTCTTCATGCTCGGGCGCAATGGAGACACGACCGCCGTAAATCGGTGCTAGATGCCGCCTTCTCAGCATCTCGATCATGGCCTTTTCCGGCGCGGCGTAAGAGATGCCGGGCAGGCGCAAGACCAGATCATCTATGCTTCGACCATGGTAGACCAGGACCGATACCCCGCTCAAGGTCACCCAGGCAGGATTGCCCACAAAGAGCATGTCTTTTCTGAAATACCTCTGCACGTCCTCTGGAAGAGAGGGCTGAGGCTCTGCCTGACGCACAATATCGTGATTGCCGGGAGCAATGATCACTTTTATGTCCTTTCTTATGCCGTTGAGCCACTCTGCCGCCACTTCGTACTGGGCATATATGTCCATGATGGCCAGATCGTTTTGTTGACCGGGATAGATGCCGACACCGTCCACCAGATCTCCGGCAATCACTATGTACTGAACTTGAGAAGCCAGGCCGGAAGCATCGTCCACCTCGCCGCTCAGCCATTGCAAAAATCTCTGCCAGGCATCGGCCATGAAGTATTTGCTTCCCACATGCAGATCAGAGAGGAGCAGAGCACAGCCGCTTCCCTCCTCCAGAGAAGCGGTTTGATTAGGCATATCCGGCCAGAGCAAAGACTTGACAAAAAGCCTTCCATTGCCATCAGAAATGCCCGTGACACCTATAACCTCATCAGTTATAATGAGACCAGATTGCTCGTAGACCTCAGCATCCTTTTGAATGATGGCAATTATCATGCCGGTGGGATCCTCCAGCTCGATTACTCGATTACCTTTGGCGGTGGTTTTGACATCCATTACCATGCCTACGAGAGACACCTCTCGACCGGTTGTGCTCTTGACCAGCGATTCGATAGGCCGGGAGTTGAGCCGCCGAGAGAGAATCTCCCTGATTTTCGAGTATCTGTCGCGAAAATAGTGCACGAAATCATTGTAGTCACCCACACATGTAGACCGGCCGGTTATGTCGCATTTCAGTTCGGCAGACGAATTCTGCAAGCATGAAGCAGAGGAAGAAGTAGAGGAGGAATGAGAAGAAGAAAGCGATAGCAAGGGCAAAGACAACGAGGACGGTGCAGCTTTTTCGAAAAAGGTCCTTTTTGTAGCAGCGAAATCAAGATGGCACGATACCATGGACGTCCCAATCACCGCCACGGATCTATCCGCGCTGCTGATGATGCGCGCCAGCAGCTCCTCTTTGCTGCCGGGATAACGGCAGATTATCTCCAGGGCCTCCGGCTCCAATTGATAACCCTGCTCGGCCAACATCTGCACGATCTCCTGACCGGCTGCTTTGCCCTGGCATATGCCACGCGATGATATCCGCTGCATCGAAAGGAGTATAAGAGCCTACCAACTGATAAATCTGGTTGATGAAGATTGCAGAGTGGTTTGACAATTTGCCTCTTCCAGGCCTAGTCAAGGACATAATATTCGTGGTTGTGGTAGTGGGTGGCATATCCCTGCTATCGCAACTGGCATTGGGCCTCTGGACGCCCATGGTTGCCGTGGAATCAGGAAGCATGGTGCCCAACCTCAATATTGGAGACATTGTAGTAGTTCAGGGTGCATCGCGCACGGATGTGATTCCCTGGGACGAGGCTGAGAAAACCGGCTACATGGCCTTCAATAATCCGGGAGATGTCATACTCTACAGGCCTTATGGCAAGGCTAGCTTGAATCTGCTGGACCAGTTCAAAATGCTTCTGGGATTTGCGCCTGGCAAGGAGAAAGCCACGCCCATTATTCACCGGGCCCTGCATTATGTGCTGGCAGGTGAGCCCATGTGGGAAGGCGGACCTGCCGCGCCCTTCTCCGGCTATATCACTAAAGGAGATCACAATGAGGTGATCGACCAGATGGCCGGGCAGATCTTCGGCACAGCCAATAAATCCTACGTCGATCTCAACCGGGGCGAGATTATGGATGTAGGCAGTGATGTATACCTGGATAAGAAGACAGGCCTGCTCATTTACAAGACCGAAAACGGTACCTTTGTAGGCGAAGGTATCAGTTTCCTCACACCCGTAAAGAAGGAATGGGTTATTGGAGTGGCAAAGGCCAAGATCCCGCTGGTAGGCTACGTCAGGCTTCTGCCCAACATCATCTTCGATGAAATCAAAAAGCTCGTAAGCTAAGGCTTCTTTGCCTGCAAGGCAAAATGGTCATGGTGAAAGGGCAGAAGATCCATGGCTGGCATGGTTTCCAGCCCTTTCAGATTTTCCTTCTCCGCCTGAAGAACTGCCTGCGGGCTGGCCGTTACATCCACCGAGCGGGTTTTGAGCATAAGAATGAGCTCGCCGCCAAACTTAAGGTAGCGAGCGCAATTTCGGGAGGCGATATCGGCCTGATTGCGTTGAGCTACATCCTGGTAGACCAGGTCTACTGGCTCGACAAGAAATGCATACTCTTCAGGCCGGGCGGCATCGGCGAGGATGGGCACAATGTTTTTGCGCCTCTCGCAAAGCCGGATCAAATCGCGCATGGAGCGAGGCGAGAACTCTACGGCATAGACCAGTCCATCGCGAACGATATCGCTAACGTGGCTGACTGTGGTGCCCGTGGCCGCCCCCAGATAGAGGACCAATGCATCACGTGCCAGTACAGGTCGCTTGCTGCGGCCCTTGAGCAGGAGAGCCGCGAGCTTGGAGCGAAATGGATCCCAGATCCGATAACCTTCCAGGATGCGTTCCCCATAAACGGGCATTGCGTCATCCGATCTGGTCGCCAGTCTCTTCTGACCCTCCGCCTCTAAGATGAAGACTCCAGGTGAAATTTCCACAGAAAGCATGGAAAAGCCGTTAGAGTTCTTTGCCCATGGAGGTCGTGGTGAGTTTGACGTGCTTTACGCCCTTTAGAGACATCATCTTTTCGGCAGCCTTTCTCACATCCTGACCCTCTCCCCGCAGGACGATGACCTCCAGGCAGTTTTCGTGATCCAAATGGACATGCAGACTGGATTGGATAATACTTCCCGCCTCATGCTGAATTTCCGTGAGATTATCTACCAGCCCGCGTTGACCGTGAGAATACACGAGAGTTATGACACCCACCCTCTCACCCTGCACATCACTCATCCATTCATAATGGACGATGTAGTTTCTGATGGCATCTCTGATGCCCTCCGAACGCGACGAGTAGCCGCGGTGCAGGATTATCTCATCAAACCGGGAAAGCAGCTTCTCCGGCAGCGAAACGCCGATCCTCATTAATTCTTGGTCCATATATAATCGCGGTCAATATACCAATGTTATTTAGTAATAAACTTAATGGAGAAAAATGAACCATAAAGGTTTTCTCTTGGCCCAACACCATATGATGATAATATGTCGGACATCGCTATCATCAGCGAGAGAAACTTTCTATTTGAAAAGCTCTTCGATGATTTAGGCATAAGCTTTCAGTTTCTCTCCCCCGCCGTCCTGGGCAGCCCATTTCTGCCCAAGTTCAAGGCGGTCATGATTCCCACGGGCTTTGCTAATCCTCAGTACTCCAAAACTCTGCCGGCACTACAGAGGATGAAGTCGAATATATCCGACTTTGTTAAGAGAGGAGGAGTGCTGACAGTCTTCGGCCCGATGGTATCCGAACACAACTACGACTGGCTGCCCTTGCCACTTAGCTATGTCTGCGAGCTTGGCCCTCAGAGCGTTGCTCCCTCCGGGGATGAGTGCTCCTGCTTGCTGTGCACCAGCACACCGGAATGTGACGGCTACCTTATTGCAGGCGAAGGTTTCGAGACCGTCTTGAAGGATGAAAAAGGCAGAGCCATACTGGTTAAGGCTCAGTTCGGAGATGGTCTGATCATGGCCACATCAGTACACGAATTTCCTGCAGCCGAGTACATAAAGTGGGCAATAAGCCGGGCCAAGCCGGCCAAGCTTTGAGGAGATGAAGATCCTGCAAAAGGAAATGTCCATGAATGAAGAGATGCCCACAAAAAAGAAGAGCAAGCTTCGAAAAGAGGTAGAAGCCCTTCTGGAGAAGAAAGGGCTGGTAGTAGAAGAGAAGATATCTGTTATGAATTTGGATAGCGAAGAAACTTATCACTTTGATGACTACCATGAGGCTTTGCAGTTCCTGAAAGGAAAGAAGGGGCGATGGTACCTCACAACACCAGGAATTCGATCTGTAAAAAAATAGCGATAATGGGTTGACAACTATAGATGTTTTTTATACAATAGCGCACAAAAACATGGTGCGTCAGGTTTGCAAGCAAAAAAATTCAGATGCCGTATAAAAATTTAAAAAAATAACGATTAAACTCAGTACATTGCTATCTTGGATCTTCTCAGGATGAGAACGGGCTTGTTCACAGAGTTGGCCACGTCATAGGCGGTGCTTCCTATCCTGCCCTTCTTTATGGCCACCGCACCCTGCGAGCTCATGGCAATAAGAGATACATCCTCCGCTATGGCCACATTTCTGATCTCCTCCACTGGATGGCCAACGACGACCTTTGGAATAACCTTCATGCCGCTCTTGGCAAGCTCTTGAGCGATCTCATCGATCTTCTTCTTTGCTTCTGCGACATTGGCTTCGATCTCATCATCGGTCTCACCAGTTGAGACTACGCTGAGCAGCACCAGTTCGCCAATACCCTGAATGCTCTTGAGGAATGACAGAGCCACTTCAGCCGGTTGGGAAAAGTCCGTTGGGAAGAGCAATTTTGCAAAGACCCTGGAGCAATGCATCTGCATATCTCCGCTTTCAAGCATTTTATAACGCATGACCAGAAGATGTGTATCACCAAAGCGCAGAACATTCCTGGAGACACTTCCCAAAAGGACACTCTGTATCCTGCTCTTTCCACGAGCACCCATGGCCACTAGAGACACGTTCTCTTCTTCGGCAACCTTTTGAATCGCGCTTGCTACCTCTCCTTCCAAAACGGAGACCGCCCTTACTTTGACATTAATTGCCGGATCGGCTATGACTTTCTTCTCCTCCATCAGGCTCTTCTCAACCTCTTTGAGCTCAGCCACAGGGTCCCAAACTCTGGTAATAGCACTCCTCGATATCACACTTAGAAGAACTACTTCCTTTATGCCGGGTATCTCACCTACGCACTCGATGACCTTGCGAGCATGCTTGGAAAAATCCGTTGGAACTAAGACCTTTTCGAACATCTTTCTTCTCCTTGACTCACGACTATGACCGGTCTGTATTTCTAATTATCTAAGAGATCACTCAGATATAGATTTAAAAAATGAAATGGCGAAGGGGAAAATATATCTCTGATATCCAAAACCAGCATCTGTAGTCCAGGAGTCTCAATAATCAATTGACCAATAAACAGATGGACGGTTCGCGAAGTATCTCCATAAACATAAGATTCAATTTTAGTTCATCAGATGAATGCAGCCCCAAAGGCGTCCTCCTCCAGCTCCATCAAGTCTCTCCAGGTTGACTTGCACGGACAGTCCAGGCTCTGGAACGGCGATACGTCTTGAGAAAGAGCCTGCTTCCGAATGGCTTCGGCTACCGCGCCATCACACTCCCCGCAGTTATGCGGGCCACGCCTGGTGCCTGCCCCCACGGGATCGCAGACAATGGGGCCAGGCACGCTTTTTAGCACTTCCAGAGCCGACCAGAGCCAGGGGGGCCGAAACTCGCCTCGCTCCCACATGCGCTCCACCACAGTATTACGCTGCACATTACAGAGGTTGAGAGATAGGATATCCGCGTGGCTGCGGGCCGCCCGGGCCGAAGCTATGGCATCTCTCATAGCCAGGCCTTCGGAAAGCAGGGGCGGCTTTAGCAGCAGGTAGGCTTTGACTCGCCCGCCCTGTCTGTGCACGACTTCGGAAGCGTCGGCAAAGTCCTGGAAAGAGAAGCCCTTGCGGATAGCGTTCTCCCGGATGAGGTCGCTCGCCGTCTCCAGACCGATAGCAAACTCGGTAGGCAGATGAGCGAGGCATATCTCGACCGTCTGGGGCGTTACATACTCAGGACGGGTCTCGATGACCAGCTTCTTGATGCCCAGGGACGCCAGCCTTTTTAAGATCTCATCGCGAGCCTGCGCCGGCATCTCGGTGCTGTCCAGAAAGCTGCCGCTAGTATAGATCTTGACCACGGAGACCTCGGAAGAGGACCTCTCCATGGCGCACTCGAACTGAGCGATCAGATCCGCGGCGGACGCGGGTGCTCCTTCCCCGGCAAAGCCGCACATGGTGCAGCGGTTCCAGCGACAGCCCACAGTGCGCAGGATTATGGTCAGGGCTTCGATTGGCTGGCCGTCCTGGAGGTCCTGCGAACGCCAGACGGTAACGGGCTTTCTCAGATCCAGCACTCTTTCCACTCTTGCTCTTGCCATTGTCCTATCCCAGATACTGCAGAGCGCTGATGCCCGCGGATGCACCGCTGCCTACCGCGGTGGCCACCTGCAGCCTTCCGCCTGTCAGGTCTCCGGCAGCGAAGACTCCCGGCATGCTCGTCTCCTGATTTAGCCGGTTGACCTTCACGTAGCCGCCGGGCGTCATCTCCAGGCCCAGGGCTGTGGCCAAATCGATGTTGGGCTTCATTCCCATCTCCACAAAGACGCCGTCCGCCTTCAGGGAGCGGGGAGTGTTGCCTACCTTATACTCCACGCTGGAGACGAACTGGTCTCCCAAAATCTCTGTGACCTCCGCTCCGAAGGAAGCAGTGTAATTGGACAGATTCTTGATACGATCCAGGTAAACCGGCTCGGCCACCAGCTTCTCTCGCGAGGAGAGCAGATGGACCCTATCGACGATGTTGGCTAAATAGAGAACTGCTCTTGCAGCACCGTTGCCATAGCCCACCACTGCAACGGCCTTACCCCTGAAGAGCGCTCCATCGCAGTGCACACAGTAGGACACGCCCCGTGCCGTCAGCTCCTTCTCGCCAGGCACACCGATAGCGCGGTGGCTGGCGCCCATGGCCAGGATGACGGCTCTGGCCTCGTACTGCCAGTTCTCCGTCTTGAGGCGGAAGGAGTCGCGCAGCGGCACGATCTTCTCCACCTGATCAACCTGGTACTCCGCCCCGAACTTCTGGGCCTGGGCCAGCATCCTCTCTGAGAGCTCTATGCCCGCAATGCCATCGGGAAAGCCGGGGTAGTTTTCGTAAAGGCCGCCCATGGACTGCTGCGAGCTGTAGATATTGCCCAAAACCAGCGTCTTCTTTGCGCCTCTCGCGCAGTACAGGGCAGCGGCCAGCCCAGCCGGGCCTGCTCCTACTATGACCACATCATGCAAGCGAATATCACCATTAAGAAGCTCATCTTCAAGGTAGATAAAGGGTATGTAGCCCGCGCGGATGGCGCGATGCTGGGCTTTTTGCCCGCAATGTTTTTAGACTAGAAGGTGATTGTAGGGGATGCTTCGTGAAACACGATAGCGCCGATAGTGTAGCGGTTATCACTAGGCGTTGCCAACGCCTAAACTCGGGTTCGATTCCCGATCGGCGCATAAAATTACTGGTTTTTTTAGCATTATTTTCTTGGGGCGACGAGTGCAGAGTTTTCAATGATGCAGATTTTTTGTTGATTGATATGAACAGTTTTATATTATCAACTCCGGCTTATTGTCGCGTTCCTTTTGGATAGCCTCGTCACTTAAAGTTGTCATTTGAGGAGCAGTCCGCGGATATGATGACCCAACTGGCCATTATGCCGCAACTGTCACTTGATAGAGGCTCATCGCGTCGGCGAATTTTGGGAAGGCCCGTGGCTAGGCTGGGAGCTGAGCGAAGAAGCGGAGAAGCCGCGATAAAAGCCTTCGAGGCTCTGCGATGCACTCAATAGGGTGCAAGAAGGCCCGGCGTACTGCTGGCCAGCGCAGGCAGATTGTAAGGAGATGGAGACAGGCCCGGATATGGGCCGTTCTCTCTTTTTGAGGCTCTTCCATGTCGGAGGATCAGCTCTTAGCGGAGCTGATAGCTTTGCAGGCCGAGGTAGGGGGACTCGTGGATAGGGTTGCATCTCTGGAGAAAGAGAACACCACGCTCTCGGAGAACCAGGAGATCCAGCTCAAGCTAATCAACCAGCTCCGGGAAGCGGCCAGGAAGGAGCCACAGCCCATGCAGAAGGACCGGGCCGATGTACTCAGAGCTTTGCTTGTGGCCAACGGCGGGAAGATGCTTGCGAAGGATGCCAGGAAGAAGATGCACCTTTCCAAAGAGCGATTTTCGAACCTGCTTCTGATTTGCGATTTCATCGAAAGAAACCCGTATCATCTTGATAGGAGGCAAGATGTTATTATATTAAAGTCTGAATTAGTTGGGCCTAACTGCTAAGCAATTTTGGCATCTCTCTTATAGGGTTGCTTCAAACGCAAGATTTGGCGTGAATTTGCCAAATTTCAGATATGTCTTACTTGAGGAAGAGGAATAAAAAGAGCAATATACTACAAATAGGCCCGATAGGGAGAGAAGAGAAAAACAGTTAGTAGTTAGGCCTAACCAATTTTCACGCATTAGCATGGTTGCATTTACAGCCTCGTTCTGGTCTTCACTGACTTCATGTTTTGCCTGGAGATTGAAATCCGCTTTTATGATAATTTTAAAAATATCTATGTTATGATAAACAGCTCTCTGAAAAATCTCCATCATATGCAGTTCTATTGCTGCCCGTTGTCTATTCATACGAATTGTTTCAGTAGCCTAAACAAATAGCCTCAAAAATGTAATATCTATGAGGTGCTTATTCGCCCATATGACGGAGTATTTTGGCATTGAAGGCTCATCTTGGGGTTTTGGACTCCTAATTGGGCTTATAATCTTGTTGCTAATAGGTATTTTTTTCGAATTAAAACCGCGCAACAAGGCCTTCAAAATATTAGCCATAATTATCATATGTATAATTGCAGCAGCAGCTATTTTTTTATTGGGTGCGGTTATAATTTCTGTACTCTCCTGGATAGGTTTCGGATTAAGCACATTGATTATCCCAATAGCTTTATGGTTATTACTCACTATATTAATAAAATATAACGAAGATATCCTTATAGCTATCTTGGGAGCATACCTCACATTGAAGATCAAGGCAGTTCTGCTTGGAATTTGGGCTTTCCTTAGCATGTTTTATGGGAGTATATTTATAATATTATCCCTTATCCCTATAGGATGGATTGAATTAACCGACCCTGGATTTGATAATATAATAGAGATAGCAAATCCTGCATATATATGGTTTATAGCTAACGCAATATTCTCCTGGGGAATTGTGACAATGCTCAGAAGCCTTGTTAAGGTTTTAAAGTCTTCTTTGGCTACTAGCACTGAGCCAGTTACAAGTACTGAGCCGGATTCGAATCTCAAAATCTGATCCAATTGGATCAAATCGTATCACAATTCCTACAACATGGTAAAGGCCTCATTCCACGAGGCCTTTTTTCTCACCGTTACCGGTTATGTGTATCAGCATTAGTCCTATGACATTTTGAGCAGATTGCTTATAATGTGTTATTTTCCCAGTGTCACATCAATAGCATTCTATTTGGACAATGTGACACTACTATTTCGCATCCGCCAAGCCATGCCATCTGGCTCAACCTCTGCCCGCCTGAGTCTCCGCGGGAGTAGGTTCAGGTGCCTGCAAGGCATGTTCTCTGGCAAGCATCATTGCAATAGAAGAACTGGCCGCAGAAAGCGAAATATTGAACGATGGTTCTGCGGCGATCGCCCCGGGATTATCAAAAACAGTTTCTCGCCCATTGATTTTCGAGAAAGACCCGGATGTCCGGCACAAGGCAATGGAGCAAATTGTCAAAGAGGCCGAAGAGAATGCCATGGAAAAAAAGGATTACAAAGCCGTTGCCCTGCTAATCGCCTAGTTGAACTCGTTCGGTGCTGGAATGACATCCATCTTCTTGGGCAGGATGGCCTCCTTCTGGATCCTTTGCACCGTCTCAAGGTGAGCCTCTGCAATGGGCAGCACCTTCTCGGCTTCCGCTATGGTCTGCCCACATCTCTCGATCTCGCGAGCCGCCCGCGGTGATTCACGAGGCAGGCCATGCACTCAGCCACGGTCTTGATGCAAGCTCATCGGGTAAGTCCGCAAGTATTTCATATAGTAGCGAATAATGATCATTGTCAGAGGCGTATCCCTAAAGCCTCGGCCTTCATCTTTCTGGCCTTTCACAGGGCCCCGGCCCGGCTCAGCTTCTTGCAGGACCCCAGGTAGACCTTGTGCAGCCTGCCGTCTTCCTGCCAGCCTGCCAGCCCGCGTCCCTATTTCCTCTCGCCCTTTTGGTCTGCTTGACAATGCAGTCCTCCCATACCGTGATATCTTCCAGCCGGGCCGCCTGCTCAAGCTCGCGGGCCTGCTTCTGCAATCTGGCAGCATCGGCCTGTCTCTCCCTGGCCAGGAGGGATGCGCCTTCGATGCTTTTCAGTGATTTGCTGATAATGTGACACTGCTAAAACGAAGGGCACAAGCAAAGCAAGGCGGGGAAGAGGGGGTTCTGTGGGCCGGATTTGACCTAAATCGATAATTGTGCTGATAGTAGAAAAAGAAAAATAGCAGACGAGATTGAAAATTAGTATCATATCCCCAACTGTGGAATGTATGCCAGGTAAGCTTCATTCAGCTCCTTAAGGTCTATGTGGTCGTAGATGTCTATGGCTTCTCGCCTGGCGTCCCCACGAAGCTCCTGGATGAACTTGCAAAAGATCACATGCACACTGGTATTCGTCATCATATGATCCATCAATCAAGTACCCATCAAGTACCCACCGAGTTCAAGAAACTGCTGGAGCTTATCGATTATCCAGGATTCTGACAACATCAACACGCTCATTAATCCAGTTCCATCAAGTACCAATCAAGTAATCGTGTCTCTCGTTGGGTCGGCCCAGAAAGGAATATAGCGCATCAACTTTGGAGCCGCATCTGGGTCGTAAGGTAACACGAAGCCTGCTTCCACGGCTTCGCGTATGTAGCGCGAGGCGGCCGCACTGTTCTTTTGTTCGATACCGAACCGCTCTCGGATAGAAGTGTTTGTCGTGTTTTCTCTGTTAACGTAACGCAGGCAAGCGTGCAAATACACTGCCCTAATGCGGTCTGCTTTATCCATCTTTGTCAGCGGACGATGAGCAAACAGCACGACCCTGGTATGATCGCATGTAGCCTCTGGCAATGGAGCCGGAAGCTGGTATAACTCCGTTTGAAACACTACCTTATCCCATCCACTGCCACGCTCTTCACAAATTCCAAAGCGGCGCATGAGTGAGGCCAATGCCTCATTGCGAGACCGGGGTGGTGTATCCACAAAACGATTCGTATCCACCAACGGTGCGCCGGGATTAGTGACCTCAATTCGGTCAGCAAAGATTTCTACCATCGGCCCTGCGCCTATGATAAAAAAATCCTGGTGGATGATTGCGTTAGCTACAAGTTCGCGCACTGCCAACTCAGGGAACATCGGCACTTTCTTACGCAGAGCTTGTCCAATCAACTCATTGGAAGGCAGCAAGCCATTGATATATTCAATAAGCCCTTCAAAACCGCAAGCATAGCCCTTCCCAAGGATATATTCCTTGATGGTTTCAATAAGTCAAAATATGCCGGATAGTCCAACAGAGCAAGTACTTCCTCATCACTGATCCGCTCGGCAGCAACGCCGCTTTCGAACGGTGCTCTATCAAAAAGGCGCCAGATTGCGCGCTCCTTCTCTGGAAAATCTTTTAGTCTCTTCTTATATGAGCCAACACGGATGAACTCATTTCCCTGGAATTGCACGGGTTGGCGGTAAGCGCGCTCAATCTCCAGCAACACCACAGGCAACCCATCAACCTGGATCTCGAAAAAACTGAAATGGATTCTCGGAGCCAACGCACGAAGCAGCCAATTTTCTAGCTCCTCATTACCGACCTTTGTGGTCCTCGGCGAAAACTGAGTGCCAACCACTGCATGATCGTTATCATTTAAGCCCCAGATAAGGTATGCTGAGGCTTTGCCCACCAGTGCAGCCGAGTTTGACAGTGCCGATATATATTCGCCGATATCTTGCGGTTCAGCGTAATTATGCTTGAACTCCGCCCACTCTGTCTCTTTAGGAAGTTTGGAAAGCTCTTGCACTAAGCCGATAACGTAATCTGTGCTCTGTTCAGCTCTAATGAATATCCCGCTGGTAGTTTCAAGACCCTTTCCACTTTGGACTTGGCCATCTGCCTGCATCATTTGTTCGGAAGGTAATGTATTTTCCTACGCCTATTTATGGAAACGCAGGCGTCCCCATTCCCTGCATGCTGGCCGAGCTTGGGATGCTCATTCCTCTGCCGCTCATGTCGCCGCTGGAAAGCGGGCTTGATACCGGAAGCTTGGTGCGAGTCAAATTTTTGGCATCTTCGACCCTGGGCATATCCTTTGGCAGATCTATGGGAATATCCGCAGGTACATTCCTCGAAACCGTTTGCAGCGACATCTCCTGCCTTCCACCGTTCTTGCGAGATACAGCAAGGGAGGGCGATCCCGCCTCGCTGAATGAACCGGCAAGATCCATGGAAACAGCATCATCTGGCCGGAGCATCAGATCTAGGCTCTTAAACGTTGATGAGGCACCGCTCGCCGGGTCCAGGGAGGTCATGAGAAGCTGCAATGTTCCCGGCTTGAGATTGCCAATCGTGCTCATGCTAAAGGCACCGAAAGCCGGGTCCATGGAGATATTGATCCTGCCAGAGGGATCGATCTTCAGGCCGCTAAGGGTGATTCTCTGATAATTGGTGTCAATTGAGATGGTAGGAGACAACTGGCGATTGGCGCTGATGCTGACATTATAGGCTTCTCCCTCCGAGAAGAGGTCCATGCTTTGATTCAGACCACGCCCCAAATCAGGAACGGAAGCGGACAGGGCAAAACCGGGAGCAATGATAGTCGTATCTGCCCGATTATTTTGGCTCTCATTTGCGGTGCTGTTGATATTTATGGCCAGATGAGAGTCGTTTATCAGAGCCAGGGGAAGCAAAATTACGGGAGGATGAGCTATGCCCATACCAGCCGGCCCAAATTTAAGGTTGCGAATCTCAGCGCCCGGAATTTCATTAACAAACCGGCCTGATTCCAGGAGGCCTACTCTCTGGCCGTTTTCATCTGTGACCAGGGCGCGAGCCTTGCCGCTCTGCCAGATCTGGATGTTTTTCGCACCCTGCCCTGCCTCCTTGCCCACGCTATCCCCGGCAGCACTATCCTCTACACAAAAATCGCACTGCTGCAGCCCAAGTCGCGAAGAGAGGGAGACAATCTCTAGATTCCTGGTGCTCGCGTTTCCGGAATAGAGGCTGCCCTGCTCATCAGGACTTGCCGATGCCAGGTAGCGCCAGGAATTGTTGAACGTATCAATTTCGACGAATCTGCTGTCCTTGGGCCAGTTATTATCATATACCAGAATGCGGGCCGTGCCGTTGCCCAGGTCCTCAACAGCATAAGGCGTAATAGCGTGGCCGCCGCTACCATCGGGCAGATAGATGCCCATGACCCACCATTCGCGAAACCCGGATCCATTGCTAAAAGCCGCGGCCAGAGTATCCAGCACAGCTCGAGGGGACTGCATAACCTTCCGAGATCCGCCTGGGCTTGTGACCTGAGTGGTCCACCAGTAGCCAATCTCGCGCTGCAGCAAGACCTCTTGCAGCGAGAGATCAATGACGCTGCTCCCGCCAAAAAGACCGGGACTTGTCTGGTTGTAATACATAAGGCTGGAGAGGACAGCGATACCTTCGCAGTGTCCGGATTTCATAGCGGACACGGCCTGATTCATCCAGCGCTCGGCAGGATAGGTGAGTGTGCACTTGCCACCGGCGATGCTGGCGCAGACACTGTCACCGAACATGCGCTGCAGCTCCGCCGGGGTCAGGTCGACCGTCTGAGGGTCTTCGGCGTAGTTTTGAAAGCTGAATCCATCGACATTGGGACGAAAACCGCTATCATTTATTTCCGCGCCCACCAGAAAGACGCTGCTGTCATTCTCGGCCCCTATTGCACAAAAAATAGTAGCATACAGAGATAGTAATGCCGCCGCTGCAAGATATTGCTGCCTCATAGTCTCCCACCTTCATTGGATTGGAAAATTGTATAGTCGTTTTTCTTTGGAGATATACATGTTTTGCCGGAAATATGTACGCAAAATTTAAATTTCAAGCCGCATGACAGGAGCCAAAACGAGGAAGGGATGTAAAAATGAAGATATCCATTGCAGTAGCATCAATACTTCTGTTCGTATTCGCAGCCCAGGTTTTTGGTCTTGCCTACGGGACAGAAGAAGTAGAAACAGCGGCAAACGACTCGATTAACGCTACCCTGATTAACGAAACTGCCAATAACGCAACTACTACCAATGTAACACTAACTAATGGGACAATTGAGAACGTATCTTTATCCCAGAACGAGTCGGATCCGTTTGCAAATGCAAAGAACCGCAAGCCAAGCAGCAGATAGATCTTGATAATTTTTGCTTTTTTCTCATCAGCACCCTTTTTCTTTGTGAACCTATCCAATGATCAGCCTGCCCAAAGTCACCAGAAATAGAGCCATAAGCAGCCATCCTACGATGCCCTCCGCAATTCCCAGGTATTTATACCGTCCCCGCAGTGGAAGTCCTTTTGAATTTGCAGTAAAAGCAATTGTGCTGTAGAAGAGAGAAGCTACCATGAGCTGGTGACCGTGAATGTCATGAAAGCCTTCCACGCCCCTGCCAGCCCAATAAATAAGGGAGAAAATAAGAATTATCACCATTCCGCAGAAAAGCGCATAATGAGGGCGCACCCCATAACCGCAAGTGAGCCAGGCCACCGTATCCAGAAACCTGGAAAAGCCGACCGGCTTGCTGGCCTGGTTTAGATACCGATACTCATAATAGCATTCATTGGCATCGCTGCTCTGGCCCAGATCCTTATAATTCTTGATCAATGATAGATAAGCTGCAGTGTCAAAACTGAGGATGTCACGTATCTGACTCCAGCTCACTATCAGCCGGTTAATATCTGCTCTGGCCAGATACAAGCGGGATTCCTTGCCGAATGATGAGCCATCTAACACCATCCTGACAATCTTTGTGCTATTTAATTTCAGATCGCCGTTAAAAACTGCATTTGAGATATCTGCAGGCGCCTGGAATTGTGAATTGTCAAAATTTGCATCCCTGCAAAATACGGTATCATTGAAGAATACGGGACCATCGAAGTCGGTGTCCAGGAAATTAGCCGTGTCGTTAAAGTGAGCACGAGAAAAGATGGAATCCGCAATAAAACGAGATCGAACAAAATCGGCCTGCCCCAAAATCCACGTACGGGAAAAACCTAGGCCATTTGAGTACTTTGTTGCATGAAAGTCTGCATTCTTCTCCAGTCGCGCATCGGCAAAGGTGCAATAAGAATTAAACTGGCTGCCATAAAAATAGACATCTCCAATGAATCGAGTTGATTCGAAGTTGGCATAAGCGCCATTGAACTCAGAGAAGGAAAACTGAGCATCTCCCATAAAAATAGCATTATAAAAAGTTGCGAATTTATCAAACCAGACACTTTCAAAATCTGCGACACTGTAAAAAGTGGCAAAATCAAAATTTCCGCTATCCGGAAAGCGAGACATATTAAAGGTTGCTTCTCCCAGGAAACGAGTAGCATTAAAACCTGCCGCAGTCAAGAATTTTGTTTCATTGAAAATCGCATTTTTTTGAAATGTAGTATTCTCAAAATTTACATCACCATAAAATGTTACTCCTTTACAGCTAACGTTATCCTCGAATACTGAATTCGTTATTCTTATGGGATTCTCATGATCGCCATTTAAAAATAAATCGCCTTTTATGATTACATGGTCATAGACGCAAAGGCTGTTATTTGCGTTTGCCATGACCTCCTGGGCAGAAATCTCCTTAAGCTGAAATGATTTCGATAAGAGCGAGGCGCTATCCGAAACAGCCCCATTTGCTACTAATGATAGAATTATCACCAGCATCAGGCATATCTTCAGGATCATTTCCTCACTCAAGCCCAAAGCTAACCTCAAAGTATCAAAGTCAAAGACTCAGTCGAGCTTGCTGAGGCACATTGACGCTGCCCAGAACCTTCAATCGGTAATCCTGTTGCAGTGTAGCCTTGAGCTTGCCGGAGTAAACACTGAGAGTGATCTCTTTGGTCCGACCGTACCGACCTTTGCTGATCACAATCGTATGCAATATGCCCAGCATATCCAACTCTGCAATGAGATCAGTTATCCTGCGATGGGTCAAAAAATCGGTCTCGACCAGAGGGCAGAGCTGCTTGTACATGTTGTAAACAGCACTGGTAGTAATGTTTCTTGTACCCTGTTCCTCTAAAAGAACAATGCTGTAGAGCACCAGCTTGGACTGAGTAGGCAGAGTCTTGATGACTTCTTCCACTCTATCCTGCTCAATCTTCTCTCGGGCAGAACGAACATGATCTTCAGCTACAATAGCAGAACGTGCTCTTTCGGCTAATTCTCCGGATATGCGTAGGAGGTCCAGAGCTTTACGAGCGTCTCCATGCTCTTGCGCTGCAAAAGCGGCGCACAACGGTATGACGCTTTCTTGAAGAACGCCTGAATTAAAGGAGAGACTGGCTCTCTGTTCCAGAATGTCTCTAATCTGTTCGGCGTTGTAAGGCGGAAAAATGATCTCATCCTCGCCAAGGGAGCTTTTTACTCTTGGATCGAGAAACTCTGTGAATTTGAGGTCATTGGATACGCCGATGATACTGACCTTGGAACGGAGGAGATCTGAATTGATGCGAGAGAGATTGTAGAGGACGTCGTCTCCTTTTCTCACCAGTTTGTCCACTTCATCCAGCATTATCACTACAACTTGTTTTTCAGCATCCACAGCATTTCTGAATTCTGCATAGACCTGATCTGTGGGCCAGCCGGTCATTGGTATTTCTTTATCAAAGTGCCTCGCTAAATGAGCCAGAATTCTGTACTGGGTATCTACTACCTCACAATTTATGTAGATCACCGTGCATTTCATATCTCCAAGACTTGCTTCTTCGAGCTCTTTTCCTACGTACTTGGCAACTGCAGTTTTACCAGTACCGGTTTTTCCATAGATAAGAACATTTGAGGGGGTTTCGCCTCTTAATGCGGGAACTAAAACAGATGCCAGACCTCTTATCTGCTCGCTTCTATGAGGCAGTTCGCTTGGTGTATAGGTAGGACGCAAGACATCTCTGGATCGAAATATGCCTCCCTGCGCCAATAAATCAGCAAATAACCCTTTTGAAATAGATATCAAGATAATTCCCCTCGAACAAATTTCCTAGGTCTTGGAGGCTATTAAGAGTTATGGTAAACACCCCCGTATTTCCAATGGAACTCAGGCCCCTCACCCCATGATTTCCACTGGAATACGAATTAAAAAGCATAGTTTCTCATGATTGATAATGAAATAAAAAAGCATGTTGTAAGTTCATATTTAATTGTATTTAAGCTTTATTCTATCAGAAAGAGGGTTTTTATCATCATTATTGCGGACAACATCTACAGTTATTTCGCAATAAAAGTCACTGATCTCAATAACTCTTTAATCAGGCTCAGATTGCGAGAGGAAATTAGTAGCCACATATCGCGAGAAAAGTCCACTTTGCTGAAACTCAGATCGCAAAATACCGGTTAAAAAGAACTTAAGTAACGAAATCGATACATGTAGAATAGTCAAGGTCCATTTGCCAGGTTGGCACGGCCAAGTTGGCAATTAGGGACATCAAGTCTCCAGTGGAAATCATACGGTCTCTCTTGATTCTAAGCATCTCCTTGTTATGGCTGCATATTAGTCTGAACCTCGATAAATCCAACGGAAAATACCCGAAGAGCATAACGTACACGTCGATACTTGAGTCGTATATGCTCTCTCTTTTTTTGAGCTAAAAGACTACGTATAACCGTTATATGGAAACGAAAACTTCAAGCTACGGGTATGGTCTCAAGCTGGCTGGCAACATTCCAAATCAAAGTTCTGGTGTGAAGAGGAATATTGGGATCATTGCTTATCTCATCAAGTATGGATATAGCGGATGCGGCCTTTATTGCTTCGCTCGTACTCTCGTTCATGAGGATAGATTTGACGTTCTCTGCGGAGCGCCTGATGTTCCTCGGTACGGCATCATCGCTCATAATACGTTCTAGTACCTCAACGCATTGCTTAAGGACATTTTCAGCTGTCGTAGAATCACCACCCATGTCTTTGGGAAAAAGGTTAATGACGATATTCGCCTTAATCAGTTAAGGAGTGATGATATGGTCGTTGTATTTAAAAGTATGTGGCACGTAGGTGATGAGGTATGGATGAGGATGAAGTTCTCAGCAAGATAACCAGGCTTCTGGAAAAGGGCTGCACTATGCTGGCTACACATCATGACTGCGGCGCACCTCTTTTTCGTTGTCAGGGAGAGGTTGTCTGTCCTGTCTGTTCTTTTGCAGGCGAACCCGGTTCACCGGCAACAGCGCAGCCAATAGTGCAGGCAACAGCGCAGCCTTCCGGACCACCTGGGGAAAAACCGGACGAAAAGTCAAATTTTGATCGCGCACATTTGCAGGAGAGAACAGAAATAGATGATGACGAATTGACGGCCGCAATGGATAATCTTCGTGCTTCTCTCTTGCACAGGCTACAAGAGTTCACTGCTGCTCTGAAAGATGAAAGTGATCTGGATAGATTGAAAAAGCAACTGGACTGCCTGGAAGGAATGCTGCGGGTTTTCCGGTCTTTGCACAGGTGATCTCTCATATCAGTGTTCTATATCGGTCCAAATGCCGGGATATCCCATTCTCCACTGGAAATAAAGGGGTTGATCAATTGGTAATAAATTTTTTTAGTAAGTGTGGTATACCTCTAATTTTATTTTCCCTTATCCTGGCATTGCTCTGCATGGCAGGCTGTCTGGAGAGGACCCCTGAGCTCTCTGTGGCGCCTTCTGAGTTCTCTGTAGCGTCATCTGCGGTGTCACAAAATCAATCGGCAATGCAGATGGATTTTGATGTAGAACTACGAAGCGATCTTTTTGGTGTTAGGGGTAACATTATGCTTCCCGGCAATAGCTCGCTTGCTTATCTCATGCTTAATGCCACTTTGCGTCAGGGAGAAAAGCAGCAATTTAGCACCAAATACCTGATGATGCAGATCGATCCGAACCGGGATTACAGCTTTGAGATCAGTAAAAATGTAAAAATTTCGGCTGGCGAATATGATTGTTCTTTAGAGGCTAAGGGTCCCCAGGGCGTTTTGGCTGAAGAAAGCAGGAAGGTCAGCCTTGTGTCCAGGCAAGAGCCGCGGTTTGAGCTAATACCTTGGCCGGTGGAGCTGGATGAAGAAGTCTTCGGGCAGGAGAATGAGGAGGTGCAATCAAAAGAAGAGAGCACTGTGCATAGAGAATCCTCAAATGATGTGGCGGGAAAGGATGATCCTGTTGTTACGGCTGGCAAGCAGGGAGCATCTACCAGGGGGGAAGTCTCTTTGCAGAAGTCTTCAACCTTGCCCAAGGTGAATGGCACTTTGATGGGCAGCATCACCTCGAAAAAGTACCATCGTTTGGACTGTCGCTATGCTCTAAAGATAAAGTCGGAGAACCGGATATACTTCGAGAGCGTCGAAGATGCAAAGGAGCAGGGCTATCTTCCCTGTAAGATCTGCAATCCTTAATCTGCAATCCTCAGAATTCGCCTATGAAAACACAGGACAGGCCGGGAGCTTGGGGCGGGCAGGCTGTATTGGCCTTTTCGATCCTCTCCTCCGGATAGCCCAGGTCAGTGAGAGCGGCCACCTCTCGATGCAGACCCTGCATTTCGAGATATAGGCAGAGACTGGGCAGGTTTGTGCCGTCGTCCGTCAGCAGAAAGACGCATTTTCCCCGGCGTAGTTCAAAGGCTATGGCATCCGGGTCGAGGCTTCGGCCATGCACTGTGATGGGAACCACTTTGGTCTGACTGATTTTTAGGCGGGCGCAGGCCACCTGCAGACTGGAGATGCCGGGGATCACCCTGCCTTTGAGATATCCCAGGCCAGAGAGCATGGGGTCGCCCGTGCTCAAAACCACTGTGTCCTCATCGAGATCTTGTAGCTTCTTGTAGTCTTCAATGACTCTGACTGTGCAGTCCGGATTTATGTGCTCACGAACAAGATCGATGGCTCTCTTCGATCCGTAGATGAGACTGGCCTGGGCTACGGCCTGTGCGGCCTGTGCTGTCAGCATCTGCGGGCCGGCGCCTACTCCTACTATGATCATGATTTTGCCAATCTCCATAATCCTAATTCTGCTTTATGGCACATCCGCGAGGATGCTTCCATTTTTGCGCAGCAGAACGATGCGCGTTTCAGGCAGCTTCTCCTTGGCCATCTGCAAAGCCCTGGCGATGTTGTGATGCTGCGGATGTGTCTCTACCATCTCGGCTACCGTGCCGCATCCAGTTTCATCCAGGATCTGGGGCCAGGCCCATTTGAGAATGAGAGCGGGCAATCCGCAGAGGATGCTCTCCTGGTCTTTCTCAAATGTCAGATGGTCGAGCTGGCTTCCCATGAGCACAGCTTTATGATCGGGAAAAAGAATGCGGCTAAACTTAAGGCCTGTTCTGCCTGTGGTAACGAGCACCTTCTTGACTCCTTTGAGCTCCAGGGCTCGATCGCCGATGAAGTGATCATTCCAGGGTTCTACAAAGCCGGTCGATCCCAGGATGGAGATGCCTCCCACAATGCCCAGACGGGGATTGAGGGTCTTATTGGCCACCTCTTCGCCCCGGGGAATTGACAGTTCTACCTCTGCCCCTGCCAGGCCCGTCTCTTGCAGTGCCTGTTGGATAGCCGACATGATTTGCTCTCTGGCCGATGGGCTGATGGCCGGTCTGCCAACCTCATCGCATAGTCCTCTGGCCAGGATCCTGCCGACTCCTTTTCCTGCGGCGAGCGTTGTCTTATCTGCAGGTCTTGCCAGGGCCGTAATCTCCAGGCCGGCGGTGACGTCGAATTGATGGTCGCCACCGTCTTTGACGGCTATGCAAAAGCCGCTTTTGGCCACCACGGGCAGGGAGACGCTGATGCCGGCAGGGGTTGCAACCTCCAGGTTATGGACCGGTTCTTTCAAAGAGAGTACGGCTCCCTTGCAAGCCCCCGCGGCGGTCGTCCCAGTGGTCAGGCCGCGTTTGGAAAGATGGCCGCTGGAGAGAATGACCCATCTGCCGCTCTGGATCTTTTGCAGAGCCTGAGGATCGGGGCAGAGCTTTATCCAGGAGGCGGGAATGGCAAAGCCTGTGACTGGATCTTTGATCTCTCCTTTGGTGGTATCAGTGTACGGATCGAGCATAGGTATTTATGATCTCGTTTATGGCTGCGACGGCGATGGGAGTTCCTCCGCGCGTGCCTGTCGTGGATATGGACGGCACATCATTCTCTCTTAGTCGCTCCTTGCTCTCTGCTGCATTGACAAAGCCCACGGCTGCGCCTATAACCAGACGCGGCAAGACCTTTCCTGTTTCCATGAGTTCGCAGAGCGTGAGCAGAGCGGAAGGCGCATTTCCTATTACTATTATGGATCCAGAGAGCTTTTCTTGCAGGGCTACGACCCCGGCTGAGGTGCGGGTAATGCCCTGGGCTGCCGCCAGATCATCCCCCTGGCCGATGAAGGCCTCAATGGGACTGTTATGCCCCTGCTTTAAAACTCCTGCTTGCACCATCTTTATGTCCACGAAAATGGGCGCTCCTTTTTCCAGAGCCAGCAAGCCTGCCTCGCCGGGCCGGCCGTTAAATCTCAAGATGTCGGCCACGCTGGGATCGCCGGTGGCAATGACGCATCTCTGCTTGATCCTGTCATCGAGTGTCTCATCTCCGATCATCTCCGAGATGAACCGCCGGCTCTTTCTGCTTATCTCCAGAGCTTCGGGGGTTGTAGCCCCAATATCCGTGTAATCTTCCATCATGGGAAATCAGCTCAAATTACTCTAGTAGCTGTATTTGCTCTCATATCCTCTTTTGGTGATTATCCTTCCCTCTTCTATGTGGGAATTGGCGGAGGCGACAAGCAAAGTGAAGCGAAAACCAGCCGGCTTTGCGGCCATGAGGTCCTCTACAGTGAGAATCATAGTATTTTCTCCTTCTCGGGCCACATCCTGGGCCAGAACGACAGGCCGCATCGGGTCGATCTCTTCGAGCAGAGGAGCAATCTCCTGCCCTTTTACATTGTAGATCACCACGGAATAGCCTGCTCTTGCCAGCGCACCAAGTTGTGCCGGATCGCGGGCCGAAGAGAGAAGGGCGAAGTCGTTAACCAGAGGTGCGCCGGCTCTTGCCGCCACAGAAGAAAAAGCGCTGACTCCCGGAGAGATGTGCACCGGGACGCTTCCTGCAGCCTGATCCAGGATTCTCCATCCGGAGCTGAAGATGCTCGGGTCGCCGCCCGTGAGGATGGATGCTATGCCGCCGGTCCTGGCAACCTGCATTGCCTCTTCTAGACGGGCTGCCATCCTTTCCGGGCAGGGGCCGCTGTGAGTGACCTTCTGGGCACAGGTGAGTTCCCCAATCAATTGCAGGTATCTCTGGGCTCCATAGATCTTCTGGGAGGCCTGTAAGATGCTTTGCGCTTCCTGGGTCAGATTGCCAAGGTCGCCCGGGCCGATGCCCACCAGGTTTACGGCGGCTTCCTGGCATGCATTTCCTCGAAAGGCGCCACGTCCAAGGATGATGACCAGGGTGGTCATATTGATTTTCTCTCGCAGGCTTTCCATTTCTATCAGCTCTTGCGAGCTTGTGTAAAAGATCTCTTCTGCCTCGCGACCGACGTCTTTTGCCACCAGAACATCTCTGGACCCACAGATGTCCAAAGCGCGCAAAAGCTGCCAGTCCCGCCTCTTGCTCCTGGGATTGTAGAGGGCCACAGGCATCTTTGTCTCTGCGGCCTGGCGCAGTCGCCCCTCAATCTGCGGCCAGGGTGTGAGCAGATCGCTGAGGCTGATTACGGCCACGCACTCCCGAAAGGCCAGGCCGGCGTGGCAGGATGCGGCAGTAAATGATGTGACTCCGGGCACGATCTCGACGGCGCAGGGCCGCGCGGCCAGCTCCAGGCCTAGACCGGCCATGCCGTAGACATTGGGGTCCCCGCTGCTTACCAGGGCTACCGATCCCTTTTCCAGGAGATCGACTGCTGCGGCGACTCTGTCCACCTCTTTTCCCATGCTGCTGGAGAAGACCTGCTTGCCCGGCAATAGATCGCTGATCAGATCCAGATAAGGCCTGTAGCCGACCACATAGTCGGCAAAGCGTATGGCCTGCGTGGCCGCAGTGGTGCGCAGCTTCGGCGAGCCTGGGCCGATGCCCACGATCGAGAGCTTATGTCTACTCTCCGATGGCAACTGTTACCCTCCCGTAGGCTTTTTTGGGAAAGATGAGTTTTGTCGCCAGGGCCAGGACAGCCGGCTCGGCCACGCCGTTAAGGCCCAGGTCTCGGGCCCGGGAGGCGGTGCTGGGGGTTTGAGAATTGAGCGTTTCCTGGGAGAGGCAGATCATCTCCTTTCCCAATATGCCGGCCGCCTGTTGCATGCCCTCTTCCTCTTTCTTCAGCCAGGCGGTGGCCAGGATGGCGATCTCATCTCGTCTTCTGCCGGTCTCATTAAGTGCTTCATCAATGGCCTGCAGCACCTCTGAGGCGCAGACTCCTTTTCTGGCGCCTATGCCCACAACCAGGCCCTTTTCTTTCAAGACAGCCACATCTCTGTCCACTACTACAATCCTGGGCCCCTTGAGCCTTAAAATTGGAACGTCTTCTTTGAGGAAGGCCAGGTTGACGGCTTTGGAGGACTCTTTGTTGACTATAGCGGCGCGAAGCCTGTCTGCTATCTCCTCCAGGCAGGGCCGGCCGCAGGTGTCTGTGGCGGTGGTAACGGCCGCATAAAGGCCGAGGTGAGATGCCAGGAAACGGGCCAGCTCATTGGCTCCGTGATGGCCTCCCACAACCGGCACGGCGCAGGAGAGAGCGGAATTTACGGCTACCACAGGCCGGTCCGTCCACTTATCCTTAAGTTGTGGACAAAGGGTTCTTACTACGATTCCGACAGCCATGACCGCCACCACCAGCTCATATCTCTCTAAGACCATCTCCATCCTGTCTTTTTCATAAATGATGATGGTGGGCGAATAGCTCTCCTGCAAAGCCCGGGCTATTCTCTTCGCTTTCTCAATGTCTCTGGGAAAGACCAGAATTGCTACTGATTTCTGAGCTGTCGATCTTTGTGCTACCGATCTCTGTATAGGTGAGACCTCCGAAATCCGGTTCTCGTCACCACGCCGCCCACCAGGATGAGGGCGCTCTTGCTTATTCCTGCGGCCTCTACCTTTCCGGCGATATCGGCCAGCGTTCCCTGCAAGACAATTTCATCCGGCCAGGAGGCATGATAGACCACGGCCACGGGAGTCTCGCCTGGCCGGTCCAGGCTATCGACAATATCCCGGATCTTATCGATGCCCAGGAAGATGGCCATAGTGGTATTATGGCGGCTCAAAGAGGCCAGCTCGTCTTTTTCCAGGGTGGTGCCGGCGGGCCGGGTCACAATCAATGACTCTGAGACTCCCTTCAGCGTGAGCTGCGTTTTCAGAGCGGCTGCCGAGGCGAAAAGGGAGGAGACGCCGGGTACGACCTCTACCTCTACCCCTGCCTCTTCCAGCGGCTTCATCTGCTCGAGTATGGCCCCGTAAAGCGCGGGATCGCCGCTATGCAGTCGCACCACCTTCTTGCCAGCGGATAGAGCTGCGATGATCCTGGCAGAGGTCGCTTCCAGTGAGACGCCGTTGCTGTCCATGGTCTCCGCTTTCAGGCCTTGCAGAAGGGCGGGGTTGACCAGAGACCCGGCATAAACCACCAGGTCTGCTTCCGAGAGGAGCCTTTTCCCTTTGACGGTGATGAGATCCGGGTCTCCGGGCCCAGCTCCCACAAAGTAGAGTTTCATCTCCGCCTCCGGGCCAGGAGAACGGAAAAGTAATCGCTTCTCTCCGGCATCTCGCCTCTGATGATTTTCTCCTGGGGCGTGCAGAGCATCGTTCCCAGCATAAAGTCGTCAAATCCCCTGGCACGAAGTTCTTCTGCCAGCTTCCCCGGTCGGGTGGCCTTTATCCTGATGACCGTATCCAGAGGCGAGCCGTCCGAGACCTCAAAGGATCCTTCCAGAGGTGCGGCAAAGCGCGAGGCCAGGGTGGGCACCACGCCCACTCCGGGAATGGTCTGGATCTCAATTTCAGGATGATGCTGGCGTATCATCATCTCCAGGTGGCTGAAGGTGGAGAAGGTGTTGACGTCCCCAATGCAGGCAAAGCCGGCGCAGCCCGCTGCTGCGGCAGCTGTTGCCACGGTGTCGGCATTTCTGCGCCAGATCCTCTCCAGCTCTTCTTTGTCCTCAATCATGGGAAACTGCAAGATCTCGGGCCGGCAGTGGGCCCTGGCCAACTGCGCGGCCATCTCTCCAGGCACAAAGACCTTTGTGCAGCTCTTCAACGTTTCTGCTGCCTTAATTGTCATAAGCCCGGGGTCTCCCGGTCCAAGGCTGATGCCGATCAACATTTACCAATCACCATGAAGATGGGGTTAACGGGTTTCAGGGCGATGTCTCCCCCTAAATCGTAGCCCCTTGCGATATGAATCTGGATAAGCTCCTGAAATATTCCTGCTTCTTTCATCTGCTGCGCCAGCCGGGCGGCTATGCCCAGCCGGGCCAGGTCGGCCACGATCACGCAGCCGGGAGCAGCCTTTTCCAGGAGCAGAGGCAGGAAATCGTCGATGCCGCGCGTGCCGCCGATAAAGCATCTGTCCACCTCGGGAAGGCCGGGCAGAACCGCGGCAGCCTCGCCCAGGAAAAATTGCCCGCTGACTTTGGCCCTGCATATCTGCACTGCCTCTTCTCTGCGGTCTATGCCGTAGATCAGGTCAGTGTAGCGGGAGGCGGCCAGGGATACGGCCCCCGAGCCGCAGCCGATGTCCAGGAAGGCCTGGCCCGGCTGGATGCTCAGCTTTCCCATGGCGATGGAGATGTTCTCCTCTTGCGTCGCCGTGCCCGGAAGCTTCATGGCTTTGTGAAGAATCGGGCTGGGATAAAAGGTTAATCCAAGTAAACTTTGATGGAGTTAAAATCATAAAAACATTGTTTAAGTTCAACTATCGTTATTCCTTGACAACTTACTCCTCAGTGGCCGGTTCCTCTTCCAGGCCATCGTCCTGGCAAGCCAGATCGTAGTATCCGGAGATGCGCACGATGTCCAGCCGGGAGATCCGGTAGGCTCCCCCTTTTCTCTCCAGGGGCGGGTTGATCTCGATGTCCCGCAGGGAGAGTCCCGTCTCTTTGGCGTTGTACCTCTGGAAGATCTGCCCCCAGGGAACGAGGTGCGCGCTCCTGGCTTTTCCCGCGCCGTAGCGCAGCTCCACCGCCAGGATGCCCTGCCTTCCTGAGCGGGTGATGAAATCCGTCTCGCGCGTCATCTGGTGCGCTCCGGCGGCCAGGCTGAAGTGCTGCTTGAAGTAGAGAGATTTCGTTTTGCGAGCATCCAGGCTCTTGCATTCGATGGCCAGATAGTACTCGGGAATTTTGGAGTCCACCAGTATGTCCATAAACTGGCCGGAGAAGCGCGATTGTTTGAGCCGGTAGGCTATGGCGGCGATGCCATCTCTCTCGAAGAATGAGTTGAGGGCGCTCACCAGCGCCCACTCGAAGTCGCCCATTATGGGTTGCTTTATACTGATCTCTAAAAATATCTTTTCCTCTGATTACTTTCGCTCCGCGCGCGTTCCTCTCCTTTAATTACCGGGCAAAGAATCTTTTCCGGTGCGCTCTGGTGGGGGGCAGTAATGGTAGTGGGAAGGACTATGTGGGACTTTGTCATTGATATTATTATTGGTGCATAATGGTCTCCTAGACCTGAAATTCAGCTACGGTGGCCTGGGGTTGGAGGTGCACCAATTAGCGGCCATGGTGGCATGAGACTGATCTGGAAAATGCTGAGATCTCTTCAGAATTCGACCTGAAAAAAACTTAAAGTACCTAGCAGAAGAAGCAGTATTCATGGACATTGAAGAGATCGCCAGCAAGTACTGCATGAGGGAGCTGAAGCCCATTGCCAGGAAATACGGCATTGGGACACGCTGCGTCAAAAAGATCGATATCATCAAGGCCTTTCCGCCCGAGGCACTGGTGGAGCTGACGGGCGAGCAGCAATAAGCGGTGGCTTTCATGGCAAGACTGGGGCGATTCATTCGCGCAAGAACGATCTCTGATGCCTGGCACAGGGGCCTATGCCTCATCTGGCGGCAGGGCGCCGAGATCACCGATGAGAGGGGCACAAAAATAAGGGAGCTCTTATCTTTGCAGGTGGTGGTGGAGGACCCCTACCGGGAGATGATTCCCGCTGAGTACTCCTGGAACGAGGAGCGTCTGGAGGAGTATGCCCGGCAGCTTTTATCCGGCAATAATCCCGGCTTTGAGTACACCTACGGCGAGCGCCTGCGTGCCTGGCATCTGCCTGGCATGCCAGCTCTGGATCAGATCGAGCAGGTCATTTTGAGGCTCAAGGCCTCGGCCAATACCCGCCGGGCCACGGCTGTAACCTGGATTGTGCCCGTAGATACGGCTAAAGATGAGGTTCCTTGCATGATTGTGGACGACTTCAAGCTGCGCGATGGCCGTTTGCACCTGTCCATCTTCTTTCGCAGCCACGACTTCGCCGGAGCCTATCCCGCCAATCTCTACGGCCTGGCCAGGCTGCTGCAATATGTCAGCCGCGAGGTAGGTGCAAAGCCGGGGTCAATCTCGACCACCAGTGCCTCAGCGCATATCTACGAGCATGATTGGGACTTTATAGAGAAGATGCTCCTGGGTACGGGATCGGATGAGGTTTGAGATCGGGGATGATCTCGATTTGGTGGCACCGCAAAGAATATCTGCTTTTATCGATTTCTCACTTCGTTTATGGTCGATAACCTCTTAATGATCAAGGCTGAGGAGATCCTTGAAAAGATCGAGAAGGGCAAGATCGTCGAGTACGAGAACGTCATCATCTACGGAGACCTGGATCTGCACCAGCTCGATCTGCCCTTTAATAAAAATAAGCAAAAGATCATAAAATCAATAATAAAAATCGAATATTCAGTCATCAAAGGGGATGTCTTCTTTGATCACTCTGCCTTCTTTGGGCTGGTGGACTTTGACGGCACCACTTTCACCAAGGCAGCTAACTTTTCCGGATCTCACTTTCAGGACGATGCCGGCTTTTCCGATGCACAGTTTCAGGGTGAAGCCAACTTCACCAGGGCCCACTTTGCCATCGATGCCAATTTTTCGCGGGCCAAGTTCAACGATGCCGACTTTGGCCGGGCGAGGTTCGAGAAATATTTTCACCTGGCCAATGCCAAGGTGTACACATTGAATCTTTCCGATGCAGTCTTCGTGGAAGGGTCAAGCATCCACCTCAAGGACTTCAATTTCAGCCGCATAGTCGTTCGCTGGAACTCCATCAGAAGCCACGTTCCCTATAACGGCTCGGTGTACCTGACTCTTACCAGAAACTTCAGGAACCTGGAGCAGTTCGAGGATCAGGACGATTGCTATTACCAGTATCGAAAGGAAAAGCAGGCGCGCTCACACAAGCCCTTCTCCAAGCTCTTCGATGGTATGGCCTGGATCTCTTGCGGCTATGGGGTGCGCCCCTCTTACACCATTCTGCTGAGCGTGGCCATCATCCTCCTCTTTTCGGGAGTCTTTTGGGCTGGAAATGCTCTGCAGCCGGACGGCACGGATACGCATGCACAAATAAAGGCGAGTGTAACGCCTAATGATGCTTTCTACTTCAGCAGCATGCAGTTTTTAGGCAAGACCCCTCAGAATTTCAGCATCATCGAAGGTTATGAGGTCCTGACGGTGATAGAGACGCTGCTGGGATGGCTGCTCATGGCCCTCTTCCTGGTGACGCTCAGCCGGGTGATGCTGAGATAAGAGATCAACGGCTATCATTATTTATTTTTTATTGATCCGCTTATATTGATGAAACCGTTCAAGGTATGTCATGAATCTGAGTCCTTTTTCTGAAACCAGGCTTAATGCACTGAGTGATAAAATGTTGTATGTTTCAATATAAAACCATTTCTTGAGAATTCCTACAGCCTCGGGTCGAATGGAAAATACTATTGTCTACTATCAATTCATTTGTGGGCAATATTTAATATGGTTAACCGTGTAGTTACTATCTGGTGGTTCTTTATGAAGAGACTAATTGCCATTTTTTTGGTGGGACTTATTTTCCTGTCCTTCGGGTCTCAAGCAAGATGGGATAAGCTCTGGGATAAGGAAGTGGGCATAGTTGTAGTTGACCAGAATCTGATGGACGGTACTACAAGGCTCTTTGCCACAGAAAAAACAACGGGTGACTTGTATATATATGGAGGTACTCTGAATAGCTGGACAAGGGTCAGCGAATCCGCGAAATATTTTGTGTCAACCGGTGAGGTCCTATATAAATTGTCCTCGGATGGAACGAAGACCTATCGATACATAGGTCCTAATAACTGGGAAATTATTCCCGGTGGAGATGCTCTGAAAATTTTCGGAGGTGGAAACAAGCTCTATGCCACAAAGCCTCCCAGGGGAGAGATCTATGAATTTTCAGGCAGAGGATTTACGAAGATAGGTGGTGCCGGCAAGATGTTTGTGGCCGGTGGATGCCAGGATTGTTGGAATGATATGTATGGCTTCCTGTATAGAATCGCTACCGATGGAAATAGCGTCTGGAGGTATCCCAAAGGTGTGGGCGACTGGACGTGGAACAAGATTGGCGGTCCTGCAGCTTTGATTTATGCTGGGTCAGATTCTCTCTATGCAACTGATCCCGTCCATGGAGACATTTATCGCTATGTGACTGGCGAAACATGGGAGGCCATTGGCGGTCCTGGCAAGATGTGGGCAATTGATATCATCGGCAAAGGACCTGGATATGGTTCTAAAGAAAGTCTCTATGGCCTGTCAGGTGACGGAAAACAGATATGGCGATGGGAGGGACAACCTGAAGAGTGGACACAGATTGATACCACTGGACTCAATACACCTCTAAACAAGATTTATGCTGGTGGTGGACAGTTATATGCCGTCGCGAAGGCGAATAGACTCTGGAAGTATGTACCTTAATCAATAGCCAAAATGCAGCGGCATTAGCCTGCAATAGCATCCGCACTCTCAGATCTACATGAGTGCGGGGCTACCATTTTTTTAGCGGATATTTTTTTCCAGTCCTCAACCGCAAACTACAAATATCTATAATGATCATATAGATAGTTTGTCGCGTCCTGCAAGGGTTGGCGGGCGTGTCGTGGGCTTAAACGCAATTCCCATAATGCTCTGTTGGCAGGGACGATTGGGATACTGGGGCCTCCACCGGGGAGGGCAGTATGCAGTCGCTTCCAGAATGTACATCTGGCCCTGTTTCAGGAGATGCATGCCTTCGTGGCAATGCATTGGGGCGATGGAGCCTGTGAGGCAAAATGATTCCGGGCGGCAAAAAGTTGCATGCCATAAACGGCCTAGCAATCTGCCAGGATCTCTCACGCTAATACACGACCGGGACGGGGAGCGCGACACAAACCATTGGCTGAGGGCGGTAAGAGACCCATGAGAAAAGGGTTCCTTTAAAACGGACGCTGTGTCAAATTCCAGTGCTCTGCCGCCTTTCGGCTTTAAGTCGGGCTTCGGGCAGGGTCAGGCCATCACTGCGGTGATTGGCTCCATCTTGGGGACGCTGTGGCTTTCGGCGCTGGCCTGCCTGAGACCATGATTTGTTCTTTTCTGTCTGTTCACTTTGCTAAGGCTCCCGGCACTTTTTCTTTCTCGACAGAAAGCCTTAAATATCGGCAATTGACGTATAGTATATTGGCGAAAGTCGGTGGCCTATTTTCTCCCTCCTACACCATGACGACTTTTGCCTCCCTCCTTATTCATTATCCGAGCAAACCATTATCGTTATTAACTAAGCACGTGACCCACGAAAGAGAAATATGCCATGTGGCAGGGAGGATTTTCCTAATGATCAAGCATATCGTTATGTTCAAATTCAAAGAATGGGCCGAGGGCAGTGACAGGGCAGCAAATATCAAGGCGCTGAAGGCTAAGCTGGAAGCTCTCACAGCTCAAATCGATGTGATCAAGTTCTTCGAGGTGGGCATCAACTTCCTCGATGCGAGCGTGGCCTATGATCTGGTACTCGTTTCAGAATTCGAGAGCAAAGAAGCTCTTTTCAGCTATCAAGAACACCCTGAGCACGTATTGGTGGCGAAATTTATGGGTAAAGTATGCGATAGCCGGATAGTAGTGGATTATGTCCTCTGATCTGTCCTCTCAGATGAAGATCGGCGTTTGCGGTGTCGCCTGTCAGGTCTGCCCTCGCATGGCGTCGGGCAGGTGCCCCAATGGAGATGCAGGCTGCCTGCCCCGGGAGAACAGGATGTGCATGGTCGCAACCTGCGCTTTTCGAAAAGGTGTGGCTCTCTGCTTTCAGTGCCCGGAGTTTCCCTGCGATACGACAAAGCTGGGACCGATAAGCTATGGCTACTGCTGCTATATCTGCGGAAAGGAAATGCCCTAGGTGATCTCATCCTTCAGCCCCTTCTGGAAGTGGCCGTGGGTTATGCCTCCCAGGGCCAGGGGCCGGATGGACTCCTTCAGGCTATCCAGATCTCCGAGGAGATTTTTGCCCCCTGTCCCGGTCAGATCTATGGCTCTTCTGTAAATCGCTGTCACCATGCGAGCATACTCTCGCGTCCGGCCCCGAGCGTCCACTGCCACCCCATCCAGGCCCATCGCAAAGATCTCGGGCATCTGGTCGAGCAGGCAGGTCTCGGCTGAGTTGAAGATGTGCGTCCTTCTGTCATCATCCAGGCGCAGGGGAAAGATGCGTCTCATGTCCTGCAGACCCCAGAATTCTTTCGGGTCATATTCAACTTTAGCGGGAAGGGGCATGCAGTCTTTTGCCACCATCACTTCCAGATTGCCCTGCACCATATGCGCCATCTTTGGTGCGTCCGAATGACGGCGCAGTGCAGCTACGGTATCGGCCAGATGCCGGGCAGAGAGCTCCGGTGAGAGGGTGAGAAGCTCCAGGGGCGGTGCGAGTGCCTGCACAGTCAGGTGATTGCAGACGTTGAGGCCGCTGGCTCCATAAAGATGGACATCGGGCCTGGCCTTTATAACAGCCTCTATGGCTCCTATGTTCTCCACCATGACCCCGTCGACAATTGTCTTGGCCAGCAGGGGATAGGCGAAAACGAAGAAATCGGCGTGGGTGATTTTGGGCCATTTCCAGATGAGCGGCACATTTTTGCAGATGGCCTTTGCTTCATCTATCAGCTTATTGGTTCTTGTTCCCCTGTCTTTCTCCCTCCATCCTAAAACTGGCTCAAAGTAAACCCGCTGACAACCCCCTTCGACAGCTCCCCTCACCGTATCCAGGCTGTCGGCATAGACGGCCAGTGAGGGTACGCGGCCTGGAGCGGAGACAGGGGCGGCGGCTCCGGCAGAGGCAGACAGATTCATCTCTTTTAGTGCATCTCGTGCTCTCTCTACCTTTTCCTTTGTGGGGCGTCTCTTTTCTAAAAGGGCTTCCTGCACCTTTTCCAGGAGATCGCGGCGCAGTTGGTTTAAGGCACCCAAGGGGGCAAAAAGATCGCCTGCGTAGTTCATGGCAATCTTGCGGACCACAAAGGGAGTCCCTCCCGTTCGCAGCATCTGTGAAACAATCTGCTGGCGGGATGTGGGCTGATTTTTAGCCTTTTCCATTTTAAAGGCGGCTTTTACCTTCACGCTGCGGCCGTCATCCATCCGGGCCTCCAGCAAAGGTGTGCTCTCGTGCCAGGTGAGGGTTAGATCCAGGGGAATTTCTATCTTGGCGGAGGCGATGATCTCCTGCGCCTTTTTGGCCAGAGCGCTGCTGCCCGTCAGATAGACTTTGCTGCCCGGGCGCACCCTCTCTGTCGTCATTAGTTGCAGCAGGCCATCCTTTTGCACCACTTTTTGCACCACCAGGCCATTCTCCTGGCCCGGAGCCAGAAAGACCAGCCCGTCGCCCTTCTCAGGACAAAAGTCTCCGGAGAGCCTCACAGTCGCTTCTCCTCTTTGCACATCAAAGGAGGCCACGCTGCCGATGAGAACCCCCCGGTTGTCCGACATCTCCCGGCCCATGACATCCCTGGCCCCCAGAAGGTGGCCTTCTGTAAAGTCGCGGTTGAAGGATAAGGCCAGGTCTCTTTCGTCTTCAGAAGAAGGCGACCACTTTCCTCTGGCTATGGCCTGCAAAGCTCTCTTGTAAATGCTGGTTACTATGGCCACGTACTCCGGGGACTTCATCCTCCCTTCAATCTTCAGGGACTCCACAGGCGAGTGGACAATCCTGTCCAGGTGCCTGTAAACGCAAAGGTCGCGGGTGGAGATGAGAAATCGCTCTTTTTGCGGCTGGGCTGCCAGGCCAGAGGGCCTGCCGTATCTGTCTTTTTCGCCTCTCAGCAGCACATAGGGCTTTCTACAGGGCTGGGCGCACATGCCCCGGTTGCCGCTGCGTCCACCGATGGCCGAGGAGAGTAGGCACTGTCCTGAGTAGGAGTAGCATAGAGCACCGTGCACGAAAACCTCCAGGCCGGTTCCCGGCGCGGCTGTGTCTTTCTTAATCTCTCGCGTCATCTCGTTAATCTCATCCAGCCCGACCTCTCTGGCCAAAACGGCTCTTTTAAATCCGGCGCGCTTAGCCCAGAGAGCGCCCTCTTTGTTATGGATGGTCATCTGAGTGGAGGCATGCCTCTCCAGCTCCGGCACCATCCGGCTGGCCAGCAGGGCCACGCCCAAATCCTGAAGCAGCACGGCATCTGCGCCCATCTCGTAGAGGCGGAGAAGATACCCGGCCACATCATGGATCTCATTTTCTCTGATAAGAGTGTTCACGGTCACATAGACCTTTACATTTCGAAGGTGTGCATAGTCTATGGCCCTGGCTAAATCGGATTCGTCAAAGTTTGCAGCGAATTTTCTTGCCCCAAATCTTTTGCCGCTCAGGTAGACGGCATCGGCCCCGGCGGTGATTGCCGCTTGTAGAGCTGTAGGTGATCCGGCCGGGGCTAGCAGTTCAGGCAGCTTTTTCAATTCAGATCGCCCGTAATTTCATCAATGGCTTTCACCACACTCTGCCATTGGGGGCAATAGTATACCTGATCTGGATAGTCTTCAATATCCGTGTCATTCAAGCTCCAGGGATGCAGGAAAAGAATTCCCCGTCGATTGGGATCGCTTCTGACAAATTCTACGATATTCATATCCAGGTCATCGATCAGCACGTCGGATGGTATATTATGCTTGGTGCCGGTCCTGGCATGATAGTACTGGGTTAGGCAGGGAAAATGCCTGGAGAGCCATCGACGTGTGGCCTCTTCTGTATTGGGCCGTCTGGCCGTCACAACGAAAACATCATGCCCGCAAAGCTGCTTTATGGCTTTTTGCGAGCCTTCGATAAGCGGCACTCTCATAACATATTCGGGGTCGGCCAGTAATCGGGATATCTCTGTCCATATCTCTATTCCCCCAAAGCTCCAGTGGGCACGATTGATATCGCTCTTGGAATACTTCTTTCCATAATCTTTCTCAATTTCCAATAGAACTGCACTGACTTGGTCAGCCAGAACCCCGTCAATGTCCACCGCGATTTTCAAACCTTGTCTCCCCTAAAAATTATTCTACAAGCTCTTTTTTGCTTAAAGCAGTTCAACGGTCGCATTGCTGATAAAGCTTTTCTTAATTCAATAAATAAAAAACGGTAACTATTGGTAAGCTCTCGATCAAGCAAAAGCTATAGAGCTGCATACATGGGTTATTTATTGGTGAAGATACAATTTAATTGCGGTGAATGGGATGAAGTGTACTAAAGTAATTCTCGTTTTGGTAACTCTTGCATTGCTCTGTTTGCCAGGGCAGGCATTACAGGTTTTTTCTGAAGATACAATATCTATAGACACGGCGATTGCCGATGATATCATTGCCGCGGGCAACATGGTGAGCATAAATGCTCCGGTGGATTCGGCAATAGTTGCCGGTGGCACGGTAAACATTAATGCGCCGGTGAAGGGCGACGTTATCGCGGCCGGAGGCCAGGTTTATGTCAACGCTGATGTGGGGGGAAAGGTAGTGGCAGCGGGAGGAAATATCAACCTGGGCGGCAACATAGGTACCAATCTGGTGGCCCTGGGCGGCCAGGTGAACATCCTTCCCGGTAATACAATTGAGAGAGATGCTCTCATAGGCGCAGGCCAGGTGGTTAACGCGGGAAGGGTCAACGGAACCCTTACCGTCAGCGCCAATCAATTCAATAACACCGGCTCGGCCGGAACTGTAAACTTCCACAAGGTAGAAGACCGTTCTCAGAAGAGAGAGGATTACGATATGGGCTTTAACATATTCAGCCTTCTGGCCTTGCTCGGGTACCTTATTTTGGGATTGATTTTGGTTAAGTATCTGCCCGGCATCTTCCAAGTGGTGGATAGCGAGATGATCCGCTCAACTCTTCTCAAGACCTTCCTGGGATTTGTTATGATCATCGCTTCTTTCATAGCAATCTTGTTGGTGGCGGCAACGGTGGTGGGCCTGCCCATTGCGTTGATCTCGACTCTGTTCGTCCTGGCGGCCCTCATGCTCAGTGGGACCTTCGTCTCCTTCAGCCTGGGCAAATGGATCGGCGAGCGCGCTAAGATCAAGCAGGGAGATCTGGTCTACTTTGTAATCGGGTTTGTCATCCTCAATGTGCTCTCACTGCTGCCCTTTGTGGGCGGGCTGGTCTCATTGATCTCCCTGAGCCTGGGCTTTGCAGCCCTACTCTATGCGGCGCGCCGTCTGGCCGCTGCCGGCCCGGCATTGGCGGCTTAAAGTGCTTCATTATTTATTTTTTTCTAAAAATAGCCATAAGAACGCGGTTTGTTTGCGTCTTGCCTGCAAATGGTATCTTTGCAGAAACGCTCAATGCTAAATACCTTGATATCCAGATAATGGCTGCGGCTAAACTAGCTGCAATAAAAGAAAATAAACTGATGCTTTTATTGATGGGGTGATGAAAGCTTGAAACTGATAGTATTCTACAATGGCGAATTTGGCGAGAGGGTGGTGGGCAACCTCATCAACTACTCGGGTTTCTGCATCTCTTGTGCCGATGCCTGCACTCAGTGTCGCAATGTTCGGCCGGGATACGCCGAGAACATCGTATCTTTAGTGGAGATGCCCGATCCCGCGTCCCTGGGGGACTTCATCGACGATGTGGAGCCCCTTCTGCCCCAGAATATCCCTGCTGCGGACATCGCTTTGGTCATCAATGTCCATCCCGACATTCTCTTCGGCCTGCTTCCCAAGCTCAAGGAGGCTGGCGTGAAGGGCATTGTGGGCGGCTCGGAGTCGCCGCGCGAGCTTCCATTAGGGCAGAGAAATCAACTGGAGGAGAAGGCAGCGGAGCTGGGGATGGAGGCGGCCTTTGCCAAGCCGTTCTGTGCTCTGCACCCCGA
>CAZDLZ010000005.1:47283-76549 GCA_964506745.1 uncultured Methanotrichaceae archaeon
GTTCCTGATCCGGCCAAGCCGAACATCTATGTTTTTCTCACGGAAGCTGGCATCGGCGATCCCTTAATCGATGTGACTGTGCAAAAGAGCCGGGCTGGAAAGGATTACATCCTGGCAGCCAATGTGCTGCGCAGCGCGCCCTGCGGCTCCACCTGGTTTGTGGCCAAGCGACTCCTGGGCCTGGAGCCGGATCAGCCCGACATCCGGGAGAGGATCTCCGAGGCGCATCATGCCTATCCCTGCACGGGATCGATGGAGCGAGACACAGAACTGGGCGACACAGTGCTGCACAAGGGCGGCTACATCATCCGCGATGCAGTGGAGGACGCCTTCAAGAGGGCGAAGAGGCTGGACTAAGTGGGGCTTTCCTCACGCATGTCATTTTCATCAAGTGCTGCCGGATTTTCGCCATCATCTCTGCTTATCTTCCAGCGAATTCTCTTTATCAGACCCAGCAGTGTGCGCGCCTCTCTTTGTGTCAGCTCCGCCCGGCCCAGTATGCGCCGCAGCATGAGCAGTGTAAAATCTACCTTGTGCCAGGGATAGCAGACCTCGGCGAGAAGCAATTTTGTCTTTTCTTGCAGCAGAGCCAGACTCTCACCGCTCGCCATCTCCACTTTGCAGTCGTCTGCATCTTCGGTTTGGGACAGCTCATAGAAGAGCACGGCTGCAGAGTGAGAGAGGTTCATGACCGGATACTCGCTGCTCGTCGGAATGGAGACCAGCATGTCGCAAAGAGCCAGCTCCTCGGAATTCAGGCCGCAGTCCTCTCTTCCCAGGAGCAGGGCCACGGTTCCCTTTTTTCCTGCCAGCTTTCCTGCCAGCTTTGCGGGGGTGAAGCAGGGCACGCGAAGGTGCAAACGCAGGTGGTGCTGTGCTTCATCCAGCCTCTTTCCCGTGGTGCCCACCACCAGATCGACGCCCGCCAGGGCCTCCGGGAGGGAGGCATAGGAGCGGGCCATCTGGAGGACGTCCCGAGCATGCGAAGCCATGGCCGATGCGAAGTCCTCGATCGGGCAGGCATTGACCAGCGCCAGCTCGTGAAAGCCGAAGTTCTTCATGGCCCTCGCTACGGAGCCCACATTGCCCTCGTAGAGGGGCTCTACCAGGACGACCCTTAATTTCATCAGTTAATGCATGCCTAAGCGTTCTTTTATGGCTCTGATATCTGATTGCACCTGTCTGAGAGTCATTGGGTATCCTGGCTGGATGTCTTCCCTCATGCCTTTGATCTCATCCAGCGTCATATCAGAGGTTTTCCGCACTGCTTTGAGATCATTTCTCATATCCAGGAGTAGCGGAATTGCCTTGTTCAACTGGATTGCTGAGCAAATTTGAGCATAACTTTCAGTCTTCATAATATCGCCCTCATAATCCTCAAAAGCAATGCTCGATACCTGGGAATGTTCGGGTTTTTGGGTCTCTACCAGCTTCTTAAAATCCGCAATTGTTTCTTCATCGCCTTCGACCAGAGCTATTACTTCCGGCACCTTTTCACCTGTTCTATTGCGAGCATGAAAGCCCTTGAGACCCATGTCTATGGCATTGCTCATCAGGAAGTATCTGTAGCCTACCTCATGGACCTTCGGCCCGGCTATCTTTATCTTCAGCTTCATATCACCCATAATGTGGATCCGCAAGCTATTTGGTTCTTGCTGTTATCCCTTTGACACACCCAGCGGCACCAGCCTGGCTACTTTGGTGGCTATGCTCAGGTTGTGCACCACGTCCACCACATCTCCGGAGGGCTTGTAGACCTGGGGGGCTTCCTCGGCCAGCATGCCGGGGGATGTGGCCTTGACCACAATGCCGTCTCTGTTCAGGGCCGCCTTGACGTTCTGGCCGGTGAAGAGCTTGAGGGCTTGGCTTCTGCTCATCACTCTGCCCGCGCCGTGGCAGGCGGAACCGAAGGTGAGGTCCAGTGCCCGGTCGCTCCCGCAGAGCACGTAGGAAGACGTTCCCATGCTGCCCGGTATGAGCACCGGCTGGCCAATGCCAGCGTAGGCCTCTGGCACCTCGCTTCGGCTGGGACCGAAGGCCCGCGTGGCTCCTTTGCGGTGCACATAGAGGCGTTGCCTTTGGCCGTCCACCTGGTGCTCCTCGATCTTGGCCACATTGTGGGCCACGTCATAGACCAGATCCAGCTTTGAGCCGGGGAAGTATCTCTCGAAGACCTCTCGCGTCCAGTGAGCGATGATATGCCGGTTGGCCCAGGCGTAATTAGCAGCACAGACCATGGCCCCGAAGTAATTGTCTGCCTCAGGTGAGCCCAGGGGGGCGCAGGCCAGTTGCTTGTCGGGAATGTCGATGCTGTACTTCTTCACGGCCTTGGATAGAACCTCCAGATGATCGGTGCAGATCTGATGGCCGGCTCCCCGCGAGCCGCAGTGGATCATAACCGTAATCTGGCCCTTGAAAAGGCCGAACTGCTTTGCCTTGGCCTCATCAAATATCTCCTCCACCCTCTGAATCTCCAGGAAGTGGTTGCCGCTGCCTAAGGTCCCCAGCTGGGGCCGGCCGCGCTTGCGCGCTTTCACGCTTACCTGGGCCGGGTCGGCTCCCGGCATGTGTCCGCTCTCCTCGCAGTGGGTGAGATCAGCTTCAACGCCGTAGCCCTCTTCCACCGCCCATTTGGAGCCGCTCACGAAGACCTCGCTCAGTTGCTGCTCGCTGGCATGCAGCCGTCCTGTGGCTCCCAGGCCGGATGGGATGGCCTCGAAGAGAGCATCGATGAGGGTGTTGATTCGCGGCTGCACAGCCTCGGCCTGCAGATCAGTGCGCATTAGTCGCACGCCGCAGTTGATGTCAAAGCCTACTCCTCCCGGGCTGATGATGCCATCTTCTTCTTGAAAGGCAGCCACGCCGCCGATGGGAAAGCCGTATCCCAGATGGGCATCGGGCATGGCCATGGAGTATTTGACAATGCCGGGCAGGCTGGCAACGTTGGCCACCTGATCGATTGTTCCCGGCTCCACCATCTCCCTGAGCGCCGCGGAGACAAAAATTCGCCCAGGCACGCGCATGCCGGGTCGGTAGCCGATGGGCACTTCGTAAGTATTATCATCAATCTTGCTGATATCTACCATAGTCACACGTCCAAAATAACCTGAATGCACCACACGTCATTCTTCTTGATGCAAAACTTGTGCCGGGTGATGGCTTTGACCTCATTCACAAAGGCATGTCTCTGAAGGTCTATCCTCTCGCCTTGAATCTCCGCCTGAAGTTTCCAGGATCCTGCCCCCTCTTGATCCAGCTTAACGGAAAAGGTGGCGAAGACTGCCGACTCCGTCTCGAAGAGAAAGACCATCTCAGAGAGCCATTGGTAAGCCAGATCCTCCAGGTCAGAGGCTTCCAGCTTCACCTTCCAGGTCTCTTTAACGGATATCGTGGATGGGTCCACCATGGATTTAAAGAGAGCTGCGGCGGCATTAGAGAGCATCTCCTCCGGCGTTTTTCCGTAGGCTCGAAACTTTATGTCGGCGGTATGCTCCAGGTACTCAAAGGGAATCATCTTCTTATTATTGGGAGCCGCCAGGCATTAAAGCATTGCCAATCCTCGCGCCAGTCCTGCCCGTTGCGCCAGGCCCTGGGCATGAGCGTACTCGTGCCTGGTGAGGGGTCGGCAAAGCTCGGGAAAGCGGCAGGCGTTGTACTCGGGCCGGTACTGGTCCATGATGTTCAGGTAGGTGTGGGGAGAGATCTCCTCGGACAGGAAGCGGATAATTTTTGCAGTGCTGGCAGCGTCCCCGGGCAGGACCAGATGGCGCACAAGCAGACCATGACGGGCGACGGCGTCCTCATCTATCGCTAGATCTCCTACCTGACGGTGCATCTCCCGGATGGCCTCTTTCATGATCCTTGTGTAGTTTTGCGCGTTGGAATACTTGAGGGCCGGCTCGTCTGAGCCGTACTTGGCATCAGGCATGTAGATGTCGAATATGCCCTCAAGCAGACGCAGCGTTTCCACTGAGTCGTAGCCGCTGCTATTGTAGACCAGAGGGATGCTCAGGCCTTCTTCTCTAGCCAAGACCAGAGCTTCCAGAATCTGCGGGACGACGTGCGTGGGCGTGACGAAATTTATGTTATGGCAGCCCTGGGCCTGCAAAGAGAGCATCATTCCCGCCAATGACGCCGCCGAGACCGACCTGCCCTCTCCCTGCTGGCTGATATCGTAGTTCTGGCAGAAGACGCAGGATAGGTTGCAGCCGGAAAAGAATATGGTTCCGGAGCCGCTCTGACCGACAAGGGGTGCCTCCTCGCCGAAGTGCGGGGCGAAGCCGGCCACCCGGGCCAGTCGCCCACTGCGGCAGAAGCCGCGCTCATCGGCAAGGCGATCCACGCCACAGCGCCGGGGACAAATGTCGCAGGCCTCCAGGCGAGCCAGAGCGGAGTGGGCGCGATCTTCAAGAATTTCTCGAGGAATTTGGTTGTAGCTGGCCAAGATAAATCAGATCCATATATTCTAGATCTTATATTTAGCTAGGGACCACTTCCATGGCAAAAGCAAATATGGTCTTAGCCATTTTTTGCGTCGAAAGGCCCCTTACTTAGCTGCTTTTAATGTGTAGGAATGTCTATGCGCATCCTGGCATCTCCCGTAAATTCCACGGTTTTTGTTCCTTCGTATGCTACTCTATTAGGAGTCGCTTTAGCCCATTTGGCATTGAGTGTATGTGTGCCGTTCAGATCAAGATCTCCAATCCAGCAATTCCTTCCCAAGCCGGTATGGTAAGCCGTGGTCCCTATCGGCTGCATTGAATCATCGATGTAGATCTTGGCATTATTGACAGTCATCTTATGATCATCTATGACAAAAATTGCACATGTGGTGGCCGTTGCACAATTGACCATTAGCAGCAAAGTCAGAACAAAAATTACCGATGCATATCTACTTCTCATATTCTTACTTAGGTAATATTAGTATTTAAGAATTTTTAAATCCAATCGGGATAAATAGATTAGAAAATTTGCAGCTCAGATCGTGATCGAATTGATATACTCAAAGCACGAAGTTATTATGCAAGTATCAATAACGAAGGTGACAGGAATGATCAGACAGAACAAGTCTCTCTCAATAGAGATTATATTTTGTTTTTTATGCTTGTCCGGTGTGAGCATTTGCTTGGCCGAAGATTTCCCCTTAGACAGCGGGTCAGTCGATTGTGCTGATCTGGTCACTGCGGGCCAGAACGATGTGGCTTTTGGTTGTTTTGGGCGCGCAATCGAGGCGGACCCAACCTCGGCCTTCGACTGGGCTGGTCAGGGGGACGTCATGAATAACATTGGATATTATTACCAGGCGCTGGTATATTACGAAATGGCATTAAATCTGAAGCCAGACTCGGCAAATATACTGACGAGCAAAGGCAGAACTCTTACCAGGCTGGGCAAATATGATGATGCGATGGATAGCTTTGCCTTGGCATTGGACCAGAATCCTGATAATACCTATACCTGGGAGAGTATAGGTGATCTTTACACCGAGCTTGATGATATCGATAAGGCAGATGCTGCATACGCAAGAGCAAAGCCCGCAAAACAGCGCAAAACGGTTGAAGACTATCTTACCAGCAGTCAAGAGGGCATTTAGTCAACCGGCAACAAAAAGCAACAAGTCATAAATATCTGTTAAAATTAGAAAAAATTAAAAAAGGATCAGGTTCACAAAAACCTGATCCCTTTTGGCATCTCTCCAATGTGTTTTCTGAATTCCTCTGGCCAATTGGCAGGATCCAGCCCCTTTTGGCTTAAGAATGCCGAGGCCCAGCGCTCCAGGCCCACGCCGCTGCATCCCGACCAAAGGGCTTCGCCGGACTGAGACTTTACAGTGAAGCCCTTGGGATACTTCTCGCCATTGACTGACAAGTTCTGAAACTCAATCCAGTTGCCGTTGTATGGCAGTATTGCTTCATAGTCTACTGTTCCGGCCCCCGACATCTCGGAGAGGCCCGTCTTTCCTTCCTGGGCCATGAACCATGGCGTGACCCAGGCCGTCCTCCAGTGCAGCTCCAGGATATCCTCGAAGATGTGCTTGTAGCAGGCCTTCAGCTTCTCTGCTTCTGCCAGGACCTGGTCCTTGGTCCCCAGCCACACGATCTCGATCCTGTGAAACTCATCCACGCGCTCGATGCCGTGGATTCCGCCGGACTCATAGCGGTGAGAGGTGCCGGATCGGTCGAAGACGGTGATGGGCATCTCTTCGCGAGGCAAGGTCATGCCCTGCAAGAATCCCCAAAATGTAGGGCACTGGGCATAGCACATGCCTCCGATGGGCAGGTCGATCTTCTCTTTGACAAGCTCGAGAGGCACCTCATGGGTGACCTTATAGTAGTCCATGACCTCTTCCCAGAAGGCTGGATCGCGAGTCTTGGGCGGGCAGACAAAGTAGATCTCCGGGTAAACGCCCTGGGCGTGGCCGCTCTTCTTCCAGACATCCCATGTATCCAGTTTAGGAAAGATCATCTCGCGATAGCTTAGCGGCCTTATGATCTCTTCTAGCACGATTTTCTCGAAGGTGCGAAATACGTGCGTCGCCTCCGGCCCGTAGATCCACTGGCCGCGGCTCGAACCGTGCTTGATCCAGCCCGCTTTCTGCATCTCTTCGGTAGGATCGCGTGTGAACTTGGGCTGGCGCGCATCGCTCTCCCAGAGCAGCTCCCAGTGCTCGGTCTTGCCTCCATAGCCGCTTTGCAGTTTCTCTTCCAGAAGGCTGATTATCCTATCCGGTATGCGGTTTTCCATCTCCGACTGGCCCAAAGTTCCGTTCGGCCCCACGTCCAGGGATAGATGCAGCCGGCCATCCTCGAATTTTATATCTCGGACATAGGGTATCTTATGCTTGATCGCCCGCTGCGACTCGACCTCGATCTCGAATTTGCTGACATCCAGGCCACGCACTCCGATACGAAATTCTTTTCCCAAAAGCTCGGACAGCGGCCTGCGCAGCCTGAGCAGCGCATCATGGGCTCGCACAAACCGATCACTGTCAATGACCAGATCTATCTTGCTATCGGCCAGCTTCCACGCTGTTATCTTGGCGCCCTGGCCAACAGGCGCGCCTTTCTGCAATAAGGGTCCGGCGCTCTTAAAGAAGTCTGAAACGGCCGCCTCGGCCTTTCCCGCGTCCGCGCTCAGCCGGAAGCTTGCCTCCAAATGGAATTTCATCTCTCCTCCGCGCAAGATTGTGTCTCTTCCGCTATTTTAATGTTCATCAGCAGATCGTCAACCGTGGAGAGCAGAGTGCCTATCTTCTCGGTGGAGAATTGCAGGCAGAAGCGGTCGGCATCTATCTGTTGGCTCATATTGGGCAGGTTATCGGGTTGTACCGCCCTCGCTACTGTCTCTGCTTGCTTTCCCCAAAAAGTCAGACAGGCCCATGTCATGCTGTCTCCTCTGCCGCTGGCGCGTCCTTTCCAGCTTTATGCAGTTGCTCCCCCACAATTTGGTCCAGAACGGCCAGAAACCTATCTTCTGTGCCCGGTGGGATAGAAGCGCCACTGGCGATGGTGTGCCCCCCACCCACACCGCCCACGGCCCCAGCGGCCTCTCTCAGTGCAATGGATAAGTCAAGGCCCCTGGATATGAGCGGCTTGGTCCCGCGTGCTGATATCTTGACCATATCGTCTTTATGATTCAGGGTGATGAGTGGCATGTCGGCATATAAATATCGAATTCCCAGTCCCGATACAATAGCTCCCGCTTCCATATTCACCATCTTAAGGTAACGGATGTTGCCCTGAACCTGATTTTGCTCTCGCAGCATGCCAATCTCTCTTCGTATATGGCTTTTATATTCCTGAGCCAGTTTTCTGGCCTGATCGAGTGCGCCAGCATCGCGCAGGCACAGCGTCAAGCCCAGGCCCGGAACATCTCTATTGCCGCAGGCGTTGAGCAGCTCTACCATCTCCAGGGAGTTTTCCACCACCTCGTGCTTGAGGCGTATGGCCTCTCCTATGATTGAATCGGCGGCAAAGCTTCCTTGCATAAGCAATTTTAGAGTTATGGCCGTGCATAATTTTGCCAGGTCATCTCTTGTCAGGCTCTCTACATTGCCTTTTATCAACAAATCATCTAAAAATTGGCGGGTTTTTTCCATGTCGCCGGTAAAGTCCAGGAGCGGCTCTATGCAGCTTTGGAAAACTTTCTCGACAGGGCCGTCTTCAGACATCTTCAGGCCGGCTTTCAACTCCACGGCTCCACTGGCGATGGCCTCATCCAGAATGGCTTTATTCGCGCCGATCATGCCCTGCCTGTCGCCCATAGCACCCACCAATGCCAGGCCGGATAGATCTGAGTTCTCGCCCATGTGGCGCACCACAGAATATACGGTGCCCGCGGCCGACAGCTCAAAGGCCCCATCTATGCCGAAGAGATGGGGGTTGAGGTGCATGCAATCCAGTTTGCCCACGGGCCGATGGTGGTCCAGGACAAAGCAGTCATCTTTGACGCGAGAGATAAGCTCCGGCTTGCCGCTGCCCATATCGCAGAATACAACCGGTCCTTCCAGCCCGGCAAGCGCGGCCTCATCCAGCCGATTTAGCAAAGATGCCTGAAAAGGTATCCCTGCGCGCAGAAGGGCATTGCAAATCAGCCCTGCGGATGTGATCCCGTCCGCGTCGTTATGCGAGATCACGCGCATGCTGTTGCATTGCATTATCGACCTGGCAATAGCCTCTGCGGCTTTGTCCAGCCGCTTCATAAGATGAGAATCTCAGCCGTCTCAGGCGAGTAAGTCCAATCCGGTGCCAATCGGCCGGAGTCGTGATAGTATTTTACCAATCTGCGGACTTTGTTCTCGGTAAGATGCAGGGATCTCTTGTTATGGACGTCCTTCTTGTTGGTTTTGATGTGCTTGCGGACATGCAGAGCTTTCCTCATCAGATTGGTGAGGTCCTCTGGTATATCCGGCAGGACTTTGTTCTCTTTCAGGAAGCCGGTAATATTCTTGCCCAAGAACAATTTAGTGCTGGGCACTCCGTATTGATCTCTCAGGGTGAGCCCAATGCGGCTGGGTGGCATTCCGCTCTCGTGCAGCTTCATGATTGTCTTTTCCAGCTCCTCTTTGGATACATCAGACCATGCGGGTACTCTGGCAACCGCGGGAGGTCTGGATCGGGAGGAACCCTTTTTTCTGCTGTGCATTTTAGCCATCTTGATAGTCCTCATTAAATTTCATAAAGGCGAAGGTATAATGCTCACTGTCAGGTGGGATAAAAAACTTGCGCCGCTCTGTAGGTAATAGATTTATAGGCCGGGGTTTTTCCAAGACCCTGTTATGTTTCCCGAATATATAAACCAGCTATTTTCTCTGATAGGCCAAGCGGTAGTATTTTTAGTCGTTTTGATTTTGATTCTATCGATAATTGTAGCTCTGCTCGTTCTTTATTCCTTTAAGACAGGCAATTTCTTCGCGGCCCGTTATATGCTTTTGGGAATCATTCTCCTCGAGAACGTAATCAGGACTATCTTCTGGATTTTCCGCGCTGATGATTCCATAGTAGACGATGTGGGTGTGCGGCTTCGCAATTACATTAACAACAAGGAGTTTTTGAAGATTCCGTGCGAAGAGCGGTTCATTTTCATGCCCCAATGCGTTCGCAGCACTGAGTGTCCTGCCAAGCTCACGCCGGAGGGCATAAAGTGCGTGAACTGCGGGCGCTGTGGCGTTGGCGAGGCTAAGAAATATGCTGAAAGCCTAGGCTGTCGGTTCTTCATAGTGCCCGGCTCAAGCTTCATAAAGAGGATGATTAAGAAATATCGGCCGCGAGCTATTGTCGGTGTCGGTTGCCCTATGGAGATAAAAGAGGGTCTGGATCTTTGCCACCGCCACGGCATACCGGCGCGGGGAGTGCAGCTCTCAACATCAGGTTGTGTGGCTACGACACTGGACTGGGAGCAGTTCTACGAGGCCATAAAAGAAAAAGAACCGCTGCATGAGATGTCAACTGAATGATGATGCTGCAAGCCGAATTGAAAAATGCCCAAAAAAATGTACTGAATGTGCAGTTATTTTTCCATGGTGATGGCTTCGGATGGGCAAGCCTCAACACATGTTCCGCACTCAGTGCACTTTTCCTTATTTACAACTGCTATTTCCTCGTCGTCCAAGGTGATGGCTTCTTCCGGGCACTCCTCGACGCAAGTTCCACAGCTTACGCATTCTTCTCTGTTAATAACTGCAGGCATTAATGACTCCTCCAATTTGCCTCATTCGGCAAAATCACCTGTAAGTATATCTGATATATACCTTTCGTTAGACTATGTCCGCCTATGCCAGTTCGTTGTACCTTTTTCGGTCTTTCAGCTCCTGGCGTTTGGCGCTGTTCCATCCGCTCACTGCCTGGAGGTATCCGGTAATTCGGCTAATGTGATCGACATCTTCCGATCCGCAGCTTGGGCACTTATCTTCCAGCCCTCCTGATACCCTGGAGCAGCCCAGGCATACTGTCATATCTCTGCTGAATGTGAAGTAGCCGATCTGGGTCTCTTTGGCCAGGCGCATTCCAAAGTCCATCAGGCCCTGGGGGTCGGGGGTCGCCTCGCCCATAAAGATATGGAATATATTGCCTCCATCGACTATGGGGAAGAAGACATGCTCGAGCTTTGCCCTTTCGAATATGGTCACGTCGGCGCCGGGCGGCAGGTGAGTGCCGTTGGTGTAATAGACGGGCAGATCGCGCGTCTTGTGCATATTCTTCTTCACTGCATGAAGGTCGCCTTTGACAACTTTCTCTGCGCAGTCCCGGAACTCCTCGTGTATCAGGTCGGATACCGCGAAGCGCTGGGCAGTGGTCTCGGCGGGTGTGCGCGCCAGGGCGATGGTCATGCCGTGCTGCTCTGAGAGCTTTTTGGCGTAGATCTCCATCTCAGTCATGGCCCGTACGGCAAGCTTCCAGGCCTCCCTGGACTCATGCATCTGCTTTCCTGTGTGGAATTGTACCATCTCGTTGACGCCCACCACGCCGATGGTATAAACCAGTCCCTCCAGGCCCACGGCGATAGAGCCCTTCTCGCCCGTACTCGGGTCGCGCGGCTGCTGGGTGGCAAAGGGCATGCGGTGGTTCTTGATGATCTGGTTCATCCATTCGCGCTTAACTTTGAAGATCTCCACAGAGGTGTCCATCAGCTCTCTCAGGTACTCGAAGAGCAGCTCATCGTCTCCTCTGGCCAGGTAAGCGGCGCGAGGACAGTTAAGAGATACTACCTGCCAGGAGCCCATGGAGAAGTGCTTGCCGTCTTTGAAGTAGAGCTTGTCCTCAAACTGGCTGTCGCTTTCAAAAGTGGCCGCGAATTGGTAGGCGCAACACTGATAGCATGATATCCCCTCTCCTGCACCGCGGTAAGGGGGAAGCTGGTTGTCGAAGTACGGCGTGCCGTACTCGGCGGCCAGCTTGAAGGTCAGGAGGTAGAGCTGCTGGTAGGTGGGCAGGTCCGGATGGGCGGCGTTGAAGGCCTCGTCCTCCTTCATGAAGTCCGGCTCGATGCTGATCTCGGGCTTGGGGAAGTTGAAGGGCTTGCCCCAGTAGTCGCCGGCCAGCATGACCTCCATGAGGGCTTTGAAGGCTAAACGAACCTCGCGCTCGAACTGGCCGTAGGTCTTCAGCGGAGCCTCGGGCGACGAGCCGTTCCAGACCTTTCCCGCATAGACGGCAGGCTTGTCCCGCCACAGTTTTGGGACTCCCGGCGTGAGCTGCACCGAGGAGAAGACAAGCTGGCCGCCGCGAGCGACCATCATCTGCGTCATCTCGTAGACGAACATCTGCATGAGCTGCACGATCTCATCGTAGTTCTTGCTCTCAAAGTAGGGGGCGATGAAGGTGAGGAAGTTGTAGAAGCCCTGCCCTCCCGCGAAGTTGGTCTGGGCGCTGCCCAGGGCTTTTACCGCGTGCAGCATGGCCACCTCCGGCTTCTTGGCAGGGCCCGCGACGCTCGCTTTGGTGCCCAGACCATCGGGCATCAGGCCGTAGTATAAGAAATAGCGCAGATCCCAATCTTGGCAGAACGGCCTGGTCCCGAAGTACTCCAGGTCGTGTATGTGCAGGTCTCCGGCTAGGTGGCGGTCGGCTAGATGGGGGGGCAGCAGCAGCAGGTACTGCTCCTTGCTGATCTTGTCTGCCTTCTTCTTGTGGCTGGTCTCGGCATTCTCCTGGAGATTGGCATTCTCCTTGGACTCAAACCCAGTACCGATGTCGATGAGGTGGGCATCATAGACCGGAGTTCCTACGCGGGTGCAGATGTTGCGCCACTCCGTGTGGTGCCTCTCTAAGAGGATTACATTCATGATCTCGCGCACCAGGGGGCCGCTCAGGTACTGGACGTTCATCCATCGTACCCGGCGTTCCACCTCTTTGGCGATATCCTGAGCCTCTTCAGCAGTTATGCCCGGCTCTTTGTAAAATTGTTCAGATAGCTTCGTCTCCTTGAGTAGCTGCTTGGCTATGGCTTCTCTATCCCAGTCCAGCAGATGGCCGTCCGTAGTCCTAACTCTGGGCATGGCAGAAACGGCCAGCCCTTCCAGGGTCTGCTGCACAATTCTGCTGCTCAATGCCATTCCCCTCTACCATAACGCAACATAACTCATCATCTCGGCAATCAACTTATTACATCAGTATTTCATCCAAGGTTTATTCGCGTTTCGCTCCGAACTCTATCATAATTTTTCTATAGGTATATCTTATCTCTGTAATAAACTGATCGGACAATATCTTCACACCACAACCCTCTCGTCGATCGCTACGAGGAGTTTGCAAAAAATGCTGGCGAAATAGTAGGATTACTTGTCGTGGCTTTGGTCCATTATCTCATAAAATACAATTTTATTCAGGCAAAGATGCTTTTCCATCTCTTGAGTGGCTTCGTCAAACTCATCCCGGTACCTGGCCACGCTCGATACGCCTTCTATTGCCTGCGGCTGCAAAACCGGAATCATAAATGCCTCGTCGAAAACTCGGGATCCTACTGGCTGGCAATGCCGTGCAGGGAGGCGCGCGCAAAGCAATCACCAGAGGACAAGGTAAACTGCGTCTCCTTCCTTTTTTCCTTTGAGGAGCTGACAGTGGCGAAGTATGGCGAACTGGTTCTCCAGCTCTGCTGCCGGCAGTTTGAAGTTCTCCATCATCTCCGCCCTGGTGGCCTTGCCCTTCTTCTGGATATACCCGTAGATCTCCTTTTGCAGATCTGTGAGGCCATCCGTCCCTTCCAGGCCGTGGCTCGTTCGGAATATCTTTTTTGACCTTTCCCCCCAGGGATCACAGGCCCTAATTCGGTGGGCGATATCGATATAGCAGTCTTCGCAGAGCGCCTTGCCATCAGTGGTGAAGACATCATCCACTTCTATCTTTTTGCCGCAATTCTGGCATTTTATGTCCTCTATCATCGCTGATCTACTTCCTATCTTCTGAAAAATCGTCATTCCTAATCTTCATCCAGCAGGGCTGCATCTGCGTTGAACCCCGAGCCCATGCGCACAAGCCCGGCGACCGCCGCTGCCTCCAGCATCTCTTCCCGGCTGGCTCCTGCGTTGTTGGACGTTTCTTTGTGCCTCTGGATGCAACGATCACATCTGACTGCCACGGAGCAGGCCAAGGCTATCAGGGCCTTGTCCTTTGCGCTGAGTGCTTCATCTCTCTGTATCAAGGAGGCCAGATTCCTGAATGCAAAGTCCACTTCTTGGCCAAGGGCTTGTGCGAACTCTTCAGTCGCTCTTTTTTGTTCTGCCATATCATTTGCCCCTTATCTCAAAATTTCTTCCAGAATGAGCAACCGAAACAGCCCTGATGTATTGTATGGTACATAGAAAACCTTCTAATAGATAGAAGCTATTACGGAAAATTATGAGGGCATGCTTAATATTAATACTAATCCCTATTCTGGTCCTGGGGTATGTAGCTGCCTCCAAGATAACCGTGGGCCCTAAGGATGCGGATTATTCGCATATTCAGCAGGCAATTGACAATTCCAGCCAGGGGGATATCATTCAGGTACAGAGTGGACTTTATCGCGAGAACGTTTTCGTATATAAGACTCTTACCTTGCAGGGCATCGACGCGGGCACCGGCCTTCCTGTTGTGGATGCTGGTGGGTCGGGAAGCGTCATCAGCATAACTGCCAACGATACGATGATCAAGGGTTTCAACATAACCGGTTCGGGTGGTTGCGGTTGCGGCAATGCCGGGGTAAAGGTTCAATCCAGCAATAATATTGTTCAAGGCAATATCATTCATAAGAATAAATATGGAATCTATATCCAATCAGGCTGTGAAAACAACACCTTCCTGTCCAATGACCTGCTGGATAATGAAATAGCTTTAAGCGACAGCGGCACCAATAATCGATGGAATGCGAGCGCCCCAGCCGCAGGATTGCAGAGCCTCTTGGCGATGATAAGCGGTTCACGCGCTGCAGGAAACCATTACAGCGATTACGATGAGGTCTCTGAGGGCTGCAATGACACCAATCAAGATAATATCTGCGATCAGCCAAGGATGATTGGAAGCGGTACCGATATGGACAATTACCCCTCTGTTATCTCCACGAATTGAGCAGGATGGATAAGATGGACTATACAATTGCCCCGGTCTCGAAAGAGGATGGAGATGCGGTAATTGACATCTTCAACTACTACGTGGAGAACAGCTTCGCCGCCTATCCGGAAGATCCGGTTCCTCACCAGTTTTTTGATACCTTCCTGAGTATGTCCGCGGGCTACCCTTTCCTGGTAGCCAAAGACGACGAGGGAGATGTGCTGGGCTTTGCATTGCTCCGCCCGCATAGCACCATGCCCGTCTTTTCCCGGACGGCGGAGATCGCCTGTTTCATCGCTCCGCAGCACGTAGGAAAGGGAATGGGAAAAGCAATGCAAGACCGCCTCCTGCATGAGGCCAAGGAGAAGGGCATCACATCCATTCTGGCAGGCATCTCCTCTCTCAACTCGGCAAGCATTGCCTTTCACAAGAAGCGAGGCTTTCAGGAGTGCGGACGTTTCCAGAAGATCGGGCGAAAATGGGGCCAGGATTTTGATGTGGTCTGGATGCAGAAGATGATCTGAAAATGTTATGCTTGATTTAGCTGATGAAAGCACAGGCAAATGGCCATCCGTGCGCTCTTCTATTGGATATTCCGGCGTTGCCGGCCCTGAAGCCGAGGCGAGAAAAAGCTGCTTCTGCCGGGAGCTGCACCGCCTCTTCGACCGCCTGCAGGAGGGTTTCGATGGCCTGGGTTGGGAGGAGAAGGCGAGGTGCGGCCTGGATAATGTGGCATTTGAGATCTCTTTGCAGGTTGATCTGGAAAATAGAAAAATAGTGCTGGATAAGCTCTTCAAATACGCAGACATTGATCTTCATCTCTTCACCGAGCTTCTGGAGATACTGCTGCGCCATTTTGCGGATTGCGATCTGGTGGTTCCCTCCTTGCAGGGATATGAGCTGGCCAGGGAGATCCGCAAATTTCTGATGTCGGCAGAGGTGGAGTGCGTCTTATTGAAGGGTGACACCGAGGAGCGGCTGCTCATGGGCGAGGCTCTCTTTGGGCTGAGCTTCGATGACATCCTGAAGGATACGCAAAGGCATTACGAGGAGCGGGGCGGATTGGAGAAGAAGAGGCAGGAACTGGGGCGGGGCAGAGAGCTTCCTATGTTTTGGCGGGGCCTTGAAGGAGAAGAAGCGGTTTTGTGGATGCAGGTAAGAATTTCATTGTCGAGATCTTAAAAAAGTACCACTGGCTCTTTAGAGATGAGAAATGCTAAATGCAAGATGATAGTCCTAGAAGAAGATCCGAGATGGAAGAACTAGAGATGGGGGAGCTATTCTGGGAGATTCACAGCGGCAATCCAATAGAAGGCCCCGGAGAGTTTCAATTCACAACTATGGTTTTGTATTCTATGTGGCTCAGCTCGATTCAGGTTAATGGATAACATAAAGGGGTGAGAGCGTGATTTTCATTCGAGAAGAGGAACCTAAGGACATTGGAGAAGTCAGGAAGCTAAATGAAAAAACTTTCATGCATGCCTTCGGCCAAGCCTCAGAGGCAAATGTGATCGATCGTCTGCGTGAGAACTGCGCAAACATCCTTTCTTTAGTGGCAGTCCAAGATGATCAAGTCGTAGGTCATATCCTTTTTAGTCCGGTCAAGATTGACGGTGATAAGGTAATAGAGGGCACGGGGCTGGGCCCCTTGGCTGTCCTGCCCGAGCTTCAGCGTCAGGGAATCGGATCCCAACTGGTCCAGGCAGGCATTGAGATACTCAAGCGTCGAGGAGATCCCTTCATTATCGTGCTCGGGCATCCAGAATATTATCCCCGCTTCGGCTTTGAACGTGCCTCTGTGCACGGCATTCGCAGCCAGTGGGAAGGAGTTCTCGATGAGGCTTTCATGATCCTGATTTTGAATGATGAGGCCATGTTCGGTGCTTGTGGCGTTGCTAGATACCGAAACGAGTTCGATGAAGCCGTGTAGAGGAAAGCAGGGTGATTGAATGGAGATGACGACTTGGATTCAGTGTTGAGGAATCTTGGCTGGAACTCATTTTTTGGAGAAAGTTTCCGAGAGTATGTTGAAGGACATGAGCCTGGAAGAATCTCAAGCGTAAAAAAGAATGGCTGCAAAGTCTATACGAAGAACGGCGAAGTGAGTGCCAGGGTCTCCGGCAGGCTGCGCCAGGATGGCCAGTATCCTGCAGTCGGAGACTGGGTAGCAATTTCAGAGGATAATACAGGCACCTGCACTATAAACGTCATATTGCCAAGAAAAAACAAGATATCGAGGAAAGATGCAGGGAGAGCGACTGGCGAGCAGGTGATCGTTACGAATGTCGATATCGCATTCATCATGACATCGCTCAACAGAGACTTGAATATGAGACGGCTGGAGAGGTACCTGGCCATTGTAAGACAGAGCGGCGTTGACTCTGTCATTATATTAAATAAATCGGATATCTGTAGCGATGTTGATGCAAGGATAAATGATGTGTTGGCAATCGCGCCGGACGTGCCGGTATATGCAATTAGCGCCACAGGGAATGTCGGAATGGGATCTCTGTCACCATATCTTCAGGATGGCAAGACCGTTGTGCTGCTTGGTTCATCCGGTGTCGGAAAGTCCACCCTAATTAATGCACTAGACGGGGTTGAAAGGCAAAAGGTCGGTGAGATCAGGGAAGACGATAGTCGAGGCCGGCATATTACGACTGTGCGGAAGCTGATATTGCTAGAGATGGGCGGAGTCATAATTGATAATCCAGGCATGAGAGAGCTCCAACTATGGGATGCCAGCGATGGGCTACATACTACGTTCCTGGATATTGAGGAACTTGCAGCAAAATGTAAATTTTCTGATTGTCAGCATGAGACTGAACCAGGTTGCATGATCAGAAAGGCAATTGCAGAAGGAAAGCTTCCGGAAGTCAGATTTGAAAGCTACAGAAAACTTCAGCGAGAGTTGCTGGCAATAGAGAGAAAGAAAAATCCTGATCTTCAGAGAGCCGAAAAGAAAAAGTGGAAAAAGATCGGGATTATGGCCAAAGAAATCCAGAATAGGAAAAAAAGAGGCATGTAACGGCCAGCCTCCTTCTCTATGCAATTACATCTGACTGTGAAATTTCTCCAGAAACCTCCTCGATCAGCTCCTCTGCCTTTGCCAGCTGCTCTGGACTTCCCCGCAGGGCCAACCAGACCGCTCCCTCTGCGCCGCCCACGCCACCGCCAGCGATAAGCTCCGCCTCCGCTCCAGTGAGCAGCCGAATGGCATCGATCTCAGTGAAGACCTCTCCCGGAATGGGCAGCAGCCGAAAGCCGCCCTCTCCTGGCGCATTCATCCGGGCGGCCAGCTCCATCAGATCGCCAGAGACGCGCTTTTCCAGGCCCACTGGCAGGATGAGAGCCGCCCTGCGTCCCACTGCCGCCTGCAGGGCGGTGATCGTCGTTCCTCCACTAGGATGGCCGATGAGCACCGCCGCCTGCTTTTTGCCCAGGTCCAGGGCATTGGCTCCCTTCAGGATGACATCGCCTTCTCTCAGGCTGTCGGCAACGTCAAAGATGGTCTTGCCCTTCTGCCAAACTCCCTTTACTATCACCACATCTGCGGGAAAATTGCTCTCATCTGGCAGCCTTCCCGTCTCAGTGGTCCTTCCCGGCGGCAGGACGATGCCGCGGAAAAATCTCTTTTTGGAAAACTCTTCAGCTTGACCCAGCTCTTTCAAGATCTCCTCAGAGGCGTAGCCGTTGGTGGTTCCGGCAATGATAACCAGAGTGGCGGAAGAAAGGGCTGCCTTAATGGTTGGGTGAGACGCCAGAGCTCTGCCTATGAGGCGTTTAGCCGCGGCGACTGTGAGGAGGAATTGCGCCATGTCTTTAGCGAAGATTTTTTGATAGAGATAAGCCCACCGGTGAGATATGGAAAAAGATGTCCTGGCGGCTGTGCGCCAAGAGCTGCTGCAAAGTATTGACGAGAAGACCCAGGAGAGCGCAGCGCGCTTCTTCAAGGAGGAAGTGAAATTCCACGGAGTGAAGAGCGCTGTCGTCAAGAATATCGCAGTCAAGTATCTCCGGGAGATAAAAGATCGAGACAAAAACGAGATCTTCTCTTTATGCGAAGATCTCCTGCAAACAAACTACAATGAGGAGGCTTTCATCGCCTTTGAATGGTCCTACTCTCTGCGCCGTGCATATGAGCCGGAGGACTTTGCCGTTTTTGAGAGGTGGGTGGATCAGTATGTGGACAACTGGGCCAAGTGCGACACCCTCTGCAACCACACCCTGGGCAGCTTCGTGGAGATGTATCCCCAGTTCCTCGGTAACCTGGCTGCCTGGGCCCAAGCTGAGAACCGATGGCTGAGACGCGCCTCGGCTGTGAGCCTGATCCTACCGGCCAGAAAGGGGCTCTTCTTGAAGGAGGCTTTTGAGATCTCCGACATTCTCCTCATGGACAAGGACGATATGGTGCAGAAGGGCTACGGCTGGCTGCTCAAGGAGGCGAGCAAAAAGCACCAGGCCGAGGTCTTCGACTATGTGATGAGGTGGAAGGCAAAGATGCCGCGCACAGCGCTGCGTTATGCTATCGAGAAGATGCCGGTGGAGATGAAAAAAGAGGCGATGGCTAGATAAGGTGCATATGTGAACGGCTGAGCGTTCTTCGCGCCTTCGCGGCTTCGCGTGAGGTTCATTGGCACCGATGGGCAGTGACTAGGCCTAGTTAAAGCCTTCTTCATGTGATATTCAACCACTGTCCGGTTTCACGCGAAGCCGCCAAGTCAAAACATAGATTTATTTCTGCCTGGCAGTGCCAGTTGCCCTGGACGAAGCTGCCAGGCAGAGGATTTCAAACATCAGCGTGGCTCCGGCCAGTGCCGTAATCCCGCCTGCATCGTAAGGTGGGGCAACCTCCACCAGATCCCCGCCGATGACATTCAGCCCGTACAGGCCCCGCAAGACCTGCAAGGCCTCGAAGCTGCTCATGCCGCCGACCACCGGGGTTCCCGTACCGGGAGCGAAGGCCGGGTCCAGGCAGTCGATGTCGAAGGATATGTAGACTGGGCCGTCTCCCACCCGGCTCTTGATCTCCGAGATTACCTTCCTCCTGCCCAGCTCATAAAACTCTTCGATGTGAATTACTCTCATGCCGCAATCGTAAGAGAACTGCCAGAGCAGCTCAGCCGTGCCGCGAATGCCGATCTGCACAGTGCGCTCTGGGTCCACCAGCCCTGCCTCTACGGCATTTCTCATGGGGCAGCCATGCTGCAGACCGCTTCCGTGAAAGGGCGGCGAGGTGTCGCAATGCGAGTCGAAATGGATGAGGCCAACCTTCTCCTTTGAGGAGAGGCCTTTGAGAATGGGAAAGGTTATGGAGTGATCCCCGCCCGCGGTTATGGCAAGGACCCCGGAGGAGGACAATTTCCTGTAGAATGATTCAATATCCGAGAGGGCCTCTTCCAGATTATAGGTGGTTTGAAAGGGCACATCTCCAGCGTCCGCGACTCGATGATCGGCAAAGGGCGACATGCGGCTGTAGTGGTTGTAGACTCCCACCAGCCGGGACTGGTTTCGGATATCCCGCGGGCCCAGGCGCGCGCCGCTGCGGTTGGTCACGCCCAGGTCGAAGGGCACGCCCACCAGAGCAATGTCCATGTCAGCGATCTCCTGCCGGTACGGCGCCCCGAAAAAGGAGGGAATGCCGCTGTAGGGAGGCTCTTGCATCTGGGGCGCAAAGGTCTTCACGCTCTTTGCGAGCTTTTTAAAGTTGTTGTCCATAACATTTCACCTGAGAATCCTGTAAATGTGCCGCTACTATCTCGCTATCTATACACCTTGCTGCGATTCCTGATTCGCAATACTAATACTCCGCCCTGTTTCTTAGAATAGACGACCCGGTAGTCTCCAATGCGCAGCTTGAAAAGCCCTTTGAACTGCCCTGTGAGCGCCTCTCCGCAGTCCGGGTTGCAGGATAATGCCTCTTCCAGCTCTTTGATTACTCTCTTGGCGACTGCATTGTCCAGATTCTTCAGGTCATGGGCCACAGATGATTTGTACTTAATCAGGCAGGCCAATTAGTTCCCTCATCTCCTCGCTAGATACCACTCTGTCGTTTTTATCGTTCAAACGTTCCTGGGCAATCAGGTAATCTGAATAATCCTCCAGATATGCTTGCAATGCTTTCTTTATGATATACGCCTTGGAGCGATCTATGGTTTCAGAGAGGCTCTTCAGGCTATCTGCCATGTCATCTGGAAGCCGAATCGATACGGATGTGGATATCTCAATCACCTTGTATTACAATGCATTACAAGTATATCAATGTCTTCACATCCTCCATCCCACATCGTACCTCGCCCCGCACTCCGGGCAGATGAGGACGATCCGATAGCCCACCTCCGCCCGCAGAAAAGAGCTGTGAAATCCCAGCTCATAGCCGCACTTGGGGCAGATCCTAAACTCTTCTCCCAGTTCGATCTTCACAATTTCCTCAGAAGCTTTCATGCTCTCTCCTCTGGCTGAACTGATCTCAGTCAAGCATCGTCTTCCGCGTCCTTCATCATTACATAATCCCCGATGTACCTGTGGCAGTGCGGACAGATCATTTTCTTCCTCTTTTTCTCTTTTCTCCTCTGCAGCACCTCGTTGAAGCCCGAGGCCAGAATGCCTGCCGGAAGAGCAAACAGGCCAATTCCAGATATTACCACAAAAGAGCCGATGATCTTTCCAATGGGCGTCACTGGATAGATATCTCCGTAGCCCACTGTGGTCAAGGTGACCACGCCCCACCACATGGCATCGGGAATATTGGCAAAAGCCTCAGGCTGGACAGCGTTCTCAGCTTCGTAGACCATGCTGGACGATATAACCAGCAAAATCAATGTGGCAAAGAAGGTCACACCAAGTTCTTCCTTCTTCAAGTTCAGAACTTCAGCAAAAGTCTTGAGGGCATCAGAATACCTGGCCAGTTTTAGAATTCGGAACAAACGGAAGAGGCGTATGGCTCGAACGAACCGCAATTCTGGAACGACGTATGGCAGATAAAAGGGCAGTATGGCTATCAGATCAATAATCGCCATGGGCGTAATGAGATAATGCATCCTTCCTGAAATGGGTGTTTTGAACTTGGGATTTTCAGTGCAGACCCAGGCGCGCAAGAGGTATTCAACTGTGAAGACGGCGACGGAAAAAAGATCGAAGGCGTGAAAGAGCTGTCCGTAACTGGCATTAAGCGAGTCCACTGTCTCCAGGACCACGGCAGCCACATTTAATAATATCAGTACCATTATAAATGGGTCAAAGAATTTGCTGTTATGGTCCCCTGGCTCCATGATGCCAAATATGCGACTTTTCAGTCTGTGATACATTGCATGGGGAACATGGTTCTTTCAGGAATATAAAGCATTATTCTTTTCCAATTAGGTTGGCTTATGTGCATCTTAATATATCCGAACCTGCTATTTTTTTAGTATGCAAGCCGCCTGCCTCCAGCAAAAGGTTGAGCCCTGTAAAATCGAAGAGAACCTCTCCCGAGCGTTGCAGATGGCCGGCGCGGCATTGGCCAAAGGTGCAGAGATCCTGGTCTTTCCTGAGCTGTTTCTGACCGGCTTTTGCTACGAGCCCTCAATGCAATCCTCCTCGTCTGCCCAGGACCGCTCGCCCTATCCTTCGCTTGATCCCTTCCGGTCCCTGGCAAAGGAGCACAATTGTCTTTTTATCGGCTCGCAAAGATGCGGCCGCCAGAACCTGGGCTTTTGCCTCGACTCGACCGGCCTGCAGCTTCGCCCCAAGATCCACCCCTTTGGCGGGGAGAGGGAGCACTTCGATGGTGGAGACAATATATCACCCGTGGCCACGTCGTGGGGCCGGGTGGGCCTGGAGGTCTGCTACGACCTGCGCTTTCCTGAGGTGGCGCGCTCGCTCGCGTTGCAAGGGGCGGATCTTCTGGTCACCGTGGCCCAGTTTCCCGCGCTGCGCCGCGGACAGTGGCGCACGCTGGCCATGGCCCGGGCCATAGAAAATCAGATGCCTCATCTGGCCTGCAACTGGGCCTCTGGCGGTGGCTCTTTGATCATCGATGCGCGCGGGCAGGTGTTAGCTGAAGCCAGCTATGATGAGACGCTGATAATGGCTGATATCGACCTGGATGATAGGGATTTATTCCGTCGCGAGGTTTCCTGCGTTGCTGATCGCCGGCCAGAGATCTATAGAAGGTGGGAGGCTGAACGCCCTAACCTATAATTTCCTGGTCTCCAAGTTCCGGGGCTATTACATTGAATCCTCCCTGGATGCCCCGCCCAGCATTGCCTCCCGAGAGTGGGGCTTTCTCTTTTTCGACGATTCCGGCATGCGTAGACACAAGTCCTTTTTTTCGCGTGGCGAGCTTGTCGATTATGTGCGGTCCATGGTGCCGCGCCATGTCTATCACTCCGCTGCTTACTACCAGCGGCCCGGCGCGCCCACCATGAAAGAGAAGCTCTGGCAGGGTGCGGACCTCATCTTCGACCTGGATGCCGACCACCTGAGAAATGCGCCCAAAAGCTATAGCGAGATGCTGGAATTGGTAAAGAAGGAGACGCAAAAGCTCCTGACCTTTCTATTATCCGACTTTGGCTTTAGCGAGAGCAGAATGAGTGTGGTCTTTTCCGGAGGCAGGGGCTATCACATTCACGTTCGCGATCCGCGAATCTTCAGTTTCGGCGGCGATGAGCGACGCGAAATTGTGGACTATCTGGCGGGCCGGGGCCTGGCCATGGATCGGTTCGTCCAAATGGCTCCGATGGAAGGCGACTGGGGAAAAGATCGGGCTTTTCGGCTGCGTGCACCTTTCGCGGGAGCGGCGGGATGGGGGGGCAGGATCAATCGATCCATCATCTCCTTTGTCGAAGATCTGCGCCGCTTAAACGAAGTGGAGGCTATCGCGGTTCTATCGAAACGAAAGGGCATTGGACCGAAAAAAGCCGCCAGCTTTTACAAAAGCTTGCAAGGGGAAAATGTCCTGGATGAGATTGCACGGGGAAATCTGGACCTCTTTAGGGGGAGTGCAGCTATCTGGAAGCTCCTTCTCGTGGAGTTCTTGGACAGCGAGGGCGTGAAGGTGGGCTTCAATTTAGATGAGGAGCGTGGCGAGACTGACGAGCCGGTGACGGCTGATGTGCGCCGGCTGATTCGATGTCCCGGCAGCCTGCACGGCGGCTCGGGAATGCGCGTGACGCCTCTCGCGCTGTGCGACCTGGATGACTTTTACCCACTGCAAGATGCCGTGGTCTTTGGAGACGAGCCCTTGCCGGTTCAGATCTTGAAGCCCTTTAAAACTCAGATGAGGGGCGTCAGTTATAATCTGGCGGAGGGGTCCACGGAGCTACCTGCCTGTGTTGCCGTTTTTCTCATGGCCCGGGGCGTGGCGGAGGCTCGCGCAAAGCATTAATCTATATATTATTTGACCAACAGACAACAGGCCCGCGCAGGGGCGTGAAGGTGGAATAATTGGATCTGGCCAATGCGCTTCGAGAGGAGCGCAAATCAGCGGAGCTTCAGCATCTGGATAGGGACTTTTATCAGCAGGTAGGCGTCTATCTGGCTGGCCTGGGGCATGAGCTCTCACAGATAGGGGACCCCTTTAGCGTAGAGGCTCAGATTCTGCAAGATACACTCAAGAGCGAGAAGAACAGCGTCAATAAGCTCATCGACCAGAGGGTGAAAAAGATTGTCCGCCGGGCGCTGCGCAGTGCCCGCTCTGCTTCTCGGGAAGAGGCCCTGCCGGGCATGACCGGGGAAGAGGAGGAGATCTACCGGCAGATGCTCTCTGCCATTGCCTCTGGTCGCGAGGTCATCCTGGCTCATGTGGCTCACACCGAAAGGCCTTTAACGGGCAAGAAAGATATAGCCCGGGAATACGAAATTGTGCGGTTGCTGGATAGTGTTCCTCTGTTCGTGGGAGTTGACGGGAGAAATTACCTTCTCGGGAAGGATGATGTGGCTGTGCTCCCGGCCGTTCACGCCAGAAATCTGCGCAACAAAAAATTAGCTTCTGAAGTGAAGATTGCGAGATGATTAGAAGTGAAGATGCCAAAAAAGCTTAACGCTTACTGTCCGTTCTGCAAAAAGCATACCCCCCAAACGGTGGAGAGGGTGAGAAAAGGCCGTGCTTCCTCGATGACTCATATCACGAGGCAGAAGTCGCGGGCCAATGGAATAGGAAATCAGGGCAAGTTCTCCAAAGTGCCGGGCGGCGACAAGCCCGTCAAGAGGTTGAACCTGCGCTACCGCTGCAATACATGCAAGAAGGCTCACAACCGTCCGGGTTTCAGGGCCGGCAAGTTCGATCTGGTGGAGGGATAAATTTGCCATCCAAGTTCGTCAAGGTAAAGTGCAACGATTGCGAGAACGAGCAGGTCATATTCGCTCATGCCTCTACGGTTGTCAAATGCCTGGTCTGCGGGCGCACGCTTGCCGAGCCCACAGGCGGCAAGGCCGAGATCAAGACCACCGTTGTAGAAGTCTTAGAGTGATCTATAATGCAACGTGAGGGCTGGCCAGAGGTCGGATCTCTAGTCGTCTGCACTGTGACTCAGGTGGTGGACTTCGGAGCCTTCGTCTCCATGGACGAATATTCCGGTAAGCAGGGCCTGATTCATATCTCTGAGGTGGCCAGCGGATGGATCAAGTACATTCGCGACCACGTGCGAGAGGGGCAGAAGATCGTCTGCAAGGTATTGAATGTAGACACGTCCAGGCACCACATAGATCTCTCTTTAAAAGACGTAAATGAGCATCAGCGCCGGGAGAAGATTCAGGAGTGGAAAGCAGATCAGAAGGCCTGGAAATGGCTGGAGATGGCTTACAAGGATCGGCCCGAGGACGTAAAGCGTGTCGCTGATATCTTGGTGGCAGCGTACGACAGCCTCTATATGGCCATGGAGGAGGCCGCGATCAGTGGCGTGGATGCCCTGGCTGATGCACGCCTGACTGAGGAAGACCTGAAGATACTGGAGAGCTTATCGAAGGATAACGTCAAGATACCTTCTGTTGATATCAGCGGCTATGTGGATATCACCTCACCGGCTCCTGATGGCGTAGATGTTATCCGCAAAGCCCTCAAGCAGGCCAAGCGCATAAAAGACAAAGATGCTACGCTCTTCGTCACTTACATTGGAGCGCCACGCTATCGCATTCATGTAACCGCGCCGGACTACAAGCATGCGGAGTCTGTTCTCAAGAAGTCTGCTCAGGCTGTGGTGAAGTATATAGAACAGCACGGCGGAGAAGGCACTTTCCTTAGAGAGGCATGAGATCTAAAATCCTGAGGTGTACGGCCTGCGGTCGCTACACCCTGAAGGATATCTGTACCGCCTGTGGGGGCCATGCTGCTATTACCAAGCCCGCCAGATTCTCTCCCGACGACCCTTACGGCAAGTACCGGAGAGCTCTCGGCCAGGAGGCAAAATGAAAGAGACCCTGGTTTCCCGTATCAAAGAAGTAACCCTTAAAGACCCTATTCTCATCGAGGGTCTGCCGGGCGTGGGCCATGTGGGAAAGCTGGTAGCTGACCACATGGTGGAGGAGCTCAAGGCAGAGAAGGTCATAGAGATCTATTCTCCTCATTTTCCGCCCCAGGTGATGGTAAAAGAAGATGGAACCATAAAGCAGGTCCGAAATGAGATCTATGCCTATCATGGCAAGAACGATGAGCCGGATCTTCTCATCCTCATAGGCGACTATCAGAGTGCCACCAACGAGGGGCACTATGAGCTTTGCAGCATCTTCCTGGACATAGCCCAGAGCTTGCATGTAAAGAGGATCTATGCTCTGGGGGGTTATGGTACAGGCCAGTTTGTTGACAAGCCTACTGTCATGGGAGCGGCAACAAGCATCGAGCTTGTGGAGGAGATGAAACAAAGGGAGGTCGTCTTTCAGGAGAATGAGCCGGGCGGAGGCATAATCGGTGTTTCCGGGCTGCTCCTGGGCATGGGAGCTCTGCGGGGCATGGATGCTGTCTGTCTCATGGGTGTGACCTCTGGCTATCTGGTCGATCCTAAAGCCGCTTCCGAGGTTTTGCGCGTTCTCTCTGGCATTTTGGGTATTGTTGTGGGCATGCAGGCTTTGGAGGAGAGGGCCAAGGAGATGGAGAAGATCATAGGCAAGCTGCAGGAGATGGAACGAGCCCAGGTTCCTTATGAGACGGGCGGGGATGAAGATCTCAGATATATCGGATAGCTTTGACGTTCTCCTTGATTGCGGACATAAGCTTCTCTCTTTAGCGATGAAAGAGGGGGCAAAGCAGGCGGAAGTCTACGGCATGAGTGGTCGCTCTGTGGACATTGATCTACGCAGGGATGCCGTGGAACTGGCCAGCGAGAGCTTTCATCGTGGCCTGGGGCTTCGGGCTGTTATTGCAGGCGGCGTGGGTTTTTCCAGTACCAGCGACATGTCGCTATTGCCGTTTGTGGCCAAGAGCGCCGTTCTCTCCTCTCGGGCCAGAGGCGCGGACGAATCCTGGCGTTCTCTTCCCTATCCGGAAGAGGTGGTGCGCCCGGATGGCATCTTCGATTCGCGTTTGCAGCGAATAGGTCCTGAGGAATGTCTTGATATTGCAGAAACCATGCTTTCAGGCTGCAGGACTGTCAAGGAATCGGAGCCTGTATCCGGCAGTGTGGCCTGCGTTTGCGGCAGCAGTTTTGTGATAAACTCTCTGGGGATGGAGCTTTTGGAGACCTCCACTCACATGCATGCCTCAATGGATACCATTGCCAGGGCAGCGGATGTGGCCACAGGCAGCGAGTTTTATATCTCCCGATGCTATCAGCCCTCACTCGAGGACGTCGGGCGCAGTGCAGCAGAGCAGGCTTTATCCTCACTGGGCGGCTTTAAGGCCGAGAGCGGGACCTTTGATGTGCTCTTAAGGCCTCTGGCGGCGGCCGAGCTGCTCGATTATACCTTGATTCCCGCCATCTCTGCCGACAATGTGCAAAAGGGCCGCTCCTCTCTTTTTGGACGGGTGGGTGAGAAGGTCTCTGACGATCGCCTCATGATCGTCGATGACGGCCTTCTCTCCGGGGGCATGGACTCATCGGCCTTTGATGGCGAAGGCGTGCCTTCCCAAAGGACGGTCCTGATTGATGGGGGCATTTTAAAGGGGTATCTCTACGATAGCTACACGGCTGGAAAGGAGGGCGTGCGATCCACAGGCAATGCCGTGCGCTCCGGGTATTCTGATGTTCCCTGCGTTGGATGCCGAAATCTCATTGTCAGCTCCTCCGAGCCCCAGGATCTTTTAGCGGAGACGAAAGGCATTTTGGTCGGTGGCCTCATCGGTGCTCACACCGCTAATCCCATCTCAGGCGACTTCTCTGTGGAGGCAAAAAATGCTTTCTTGATAGGCCCTGGTGAAGTGGCGAGGCCCATACGCTCTTTGATGCTGGCCGGAAATTTCTTCGAGCTATTGAAGGATATTGAGATTGGCAGAGACGTGCGGGCCGTTGGGTCTACTGTCACGCCCACCGTCAAAGTCAGAATGAAGGTAGTTGGAAGCTAAAGGTGATTTTTGATGATTATTGGAGGGCCTGCCTCCCAGCTTCTTGCTGGCCGGGTGGCTACAACTTTAAATGAAACGCTCGCTCTTTGCGATTACAAGACGTTTCCCGACGGCGAGTCGTACTCTCAGATTGTAACGCCTCTTGATGATGAGATCGTAATTATCCAGTCTACACCAACCGACCAGGATCTGGTCTATCTCTTGCAGCTCCTGGACATCTGCCAGGGCCGGCATGTGTCTCTGGTCATACCTTACTTCGGATACGCCCGCCAGGACAAGATCTTCAAGCCGGGAGAGCCCATGACAGCGAGGGCCGTGGCTACTGCCTTAAATCCATTCTTGCAGAACGGTCGCGTCCATCTGGTAAATATTCATGCTCCATCCATTATGGCCCATTTTCAGTGTCCGATCGAGAATCTGGATGCGACGAGCCTGCTGGCGGAGCGGATCGGCAGCATGGGGCTTAAGGACACTGTGGTCATCTCGCCCGACAAGGGGGCGATGGCCATGGCCCGCACGGCGGCTGACTGCCTGGGCTGCGACTCCGACTACCTGCAAAAGACCCGCCTTTCGGGAACTGAGGTCTCCATGGCCCCCAAAGAGGTGGCAGTCAAAGGCAGGGATGTGGTCATATTCGATGACATGATCGCCACGGGCGGCACCATGGCCACAGCCATTGCGCTCTTGCGCCAGCAGGGCGCCAGCCGGGTCTATCTGGCTGCCGTGCATCCTGTCCTTACCGGATCGGCAATTCTTAAGCTCTACCGCTCCGGAGTGGAGGCGGTGCTGGCCACGGACACCCTGGACAAGGGCGTGAGCACGGTATCGGTGGCGCCGCTGATTGCGAAAGGGCTGAGGGCGTAGAAGAAAACGGTTCCTCGCAAATTCTATGTTGGTACGAAGTGTTTCTTCGTCTCTGCGCCTCTGTGGTTTAGTTAGCAAGTTGCTGACAATTAAGCCTAATGCTATCGAACAAGACCACAGAGGCACAGAGATGAGATTAACGCCTGAAAGACATAGCGACTTAAGTTAAGCCACAGGAAATAGCGAATAACCGACTTTTATCTCAAGGCGCTTCACGCCTTTAGTGCGCTCCCCCTCTAGCCAATCCCTTGCCCATTGTCCCATACCCATAGATAGGGAAACTATATCTATATAATTTTATTGTTTGAAGACAATGCAAGAAGATGATATAATTGGTTCCTCGCTGTTTCGCATGGGTAATGGAATAATCGAGTCCTCTGTGAGTCCTCCGTGCGCTCTGTGT
>CAZDLZ010000006.1:0-40202 GCA_964506745.1 uncultured Methanotrichaceae archaeon
GTCGTTAGCCACTGGTTATAACCAATGGTTTACGGACTACCACCACAGAGACACGGAGCGCACGGAGGACTCACAGAGGACTCGATTATTCTATTACCCACGCGAAACAGCGAGGAACCCAATTTTTCGCCATGGCCCTCGGGCCGCGCCGGTGGAGCCGGTCCTCGACAAAGGCCATCCGGGGCGACGGCCATCGTTCGCCAGGCGGGCCAGGTTAAAATGCAAGCGCTCGGTCACGTGGGCCGGAATGGACTGCATTGCGGGCGCTGGCAGTCTCCGGCTGGCCGATCCTTGCGAGGCCGCCGCCCGTGGGACCGGGCTGTCCGGGCAGGCTGCGCCATCATCTTCTGGGCGAGTGCTCGTGCGGGCTCTCGCATGGGCACGAGGGCATGCATGTGAGCCTGCTGCTCGTTGGACCGGAAGGGTTTGGAAAAGATGGATGCAGAAGAGATCAATAGATCAACAAACCTGCCAGGAGTAGTAGCAAACTATGGATCAATTTAAATATGGATCAGATCATTCAGATTTTTGTTTTGCCAGATGTGCTAACATGCATCTACCCAAAGGAGGAGTCCCTCATTCCTGAAGAGATACAAGAGCAGTACTACGATCTAAATGATAATCAGATGCCCTATGGCGGAGCCACTGACATCCACGGCAAGATCCTCTGGAAAGTCTCCAAAGAAGAGCATGACCAGATGATGGCTCGCATAAAGAAGGCATTTGGAAAAGAGTAATAGCTATGCTGCGAGCGGCCATTGACGCGGATATCTTCTTCTTTTCCATCAGTCAAAAGAGTGAAAGTCTAACCAAACGGGATATCAATCCCTATGACATCAAAAAATTCTTATTCCATTTGAGCGGCCATCCTGATATCTCGCTCTGCGTCCCTATTTCAGTTCTTGGTGAAGTAGTTATTATTTGCGTTGAAGGTGAGTGGAAGGGCCGGGAAGGAAAGCATAACCGGGAAGAGCTTCACGAGCTTATCGATATCTGGAGCGCCCTGAGAATATCTTTTCTTCACCCCAACGAAGCAGTCGCCACGACCTGTTACAATCTGTATAACCATGGCGATTATAAAGATTCAAGAATCAAACCGGCAGATCTGGTGCATATGGGCTATGCTCTGGCTTACGATGTGGATTACTTCATAACCACAGACAGAATTCTAAGGGCTTATCGCATCCCAAAAGAGTTCAAGACCAAGGTTCTGCACCCGCGTGAAGCCCAGGCTATTCTGAAATGAAACCGAAGTTCTCCCGTACCCTCTGCATTTCGATCCAGGCGTCTAGTTGCCGGTTCGACGGCACGGGTTCACGCGAAGGCGCGAAGCCGCGAAGTTCCGATGCACTAATGACGATTTTTTTTCGCCATAGCCCTCGAGCCGCGCCGGTGGAGTCGTTTCTCGACAAAGGCCATCCGCAGCGAAAGTCGTCGTCCGCCAGGTGGGCCAGTCTGATGGGCAAGCGCTCGTGCCAGGTGGGCCGGGAGGTTGGTCGAGCCTGATGTGCCAGCTTCACGCGAGGGGAGCTTTCCAGGCGCTGGATTTTGGAAGCCGCGGCATTTTGCCATTATTATTAGTAGTTGATGATTATAACCAAGCTGCTACGGCTAACCACAAAGGCACGAAGGCACAAAGGACGCCCAAAAGAGATTCGAGTCGGTCCACCAGCTTTGCGATCCTTGCGGGCTGTGGGCCAGCCGCGCCTAGCAACCTGGCGAAGATGCGGCGGCCTTTGCTGGCAGAAGTTGCCAGTGTGGCTAGGATTGCTACGATGCGGTCAGGGTTGATTCGCTTTCTCGGCATGCGCTTGATCAAGGGCGGAAGAAGCTGGTTTGGCCCGATCTCACAGGGTCTTTCTCGGGAAGGAGCAAATTTTCCGAGGGCTTTATCATAGAGACGATGATGGTTTGCTATTAGGCCGCGTGCTTGGTCCAATGAAAAACGCTAGCATGTACCAAAGAATATTTTCATGGATCTTTATCCGCTGCCGTAAAATTTAGAGATCGTGGGATACTAGAATCCATGTCAGCCAGAGCCAATAGCATTTTATTTTCACCTTTTTCCAGCCAGGCATCACATGATTTGATGAGGTTTTTCCGGCAATATTCAAAGTAATCGGATTCTATTCCGAGAAGTCTCAGTGCATCACTCCTAATTTCCGAAGTTATGACCGGCAAAGAGAGGATTGGTATGGATAATGATAATAAAAAAAGACGATCTCCTAAAGCGGCATTCGAATATCTAATATTATCATAGACTCGGGCATTGTTGAGTTTTCATCATATCATTTCACAATAATGATTCTCTTTTCCGATATCCTCCGCCTTCTTCTCAAATAATTCCATATATCCCCGCCCCCACCGCTATCTTGGAGGTGAGGCCAAGGACCAGCAGACACGAGCAAGCACTCCTTTCAAGGGCATATTCCAAGAAGTTGGGGTTCTCCTCCCCCCAGCTTCCCAGCATGGCGGCGGAGCCAGTGAAAAACGGCAGCTCCCCAGAAATAAATATGAAACATTAAATAAAACCAAGGTGCAACATGAGGCAAGTAGCCATCTACGGCAAAGGCGGCATTGGCAAGTCGACCACTACCCAGAATCTTACGGCAGCTCTGTCCACTATGGGCAAGAAGATCATGCAGATCGGCTGCGATCCCAAAGCAGATTCTGTGAAATTCCTGATGAACGGCAAGAAGCAACCCTCCGTCCTGGATACGCTGCGAAAAGAGGGTGAGGTGCAATTAGAAGACGTACTGAAGGTCGGCTTTGGCGGCATAAGATGCGTTGAATCAGGCGGTCCCGAGCCTGGCGTTGGCTGCGCCGGCAGAGGCATCATAACCTCCATCGGCCTGCTGGAGAACCTGGGAGCCTATACCGACGACCTGGACTATGTCTTCTATGATGTCCTGGGCGACGTGGTCTGCGGAGGCTTCGCCATGCCTATCCGGGAAGGAAAGGCGAAGGAGATCTACATCGTCGCCTCGGGCGAGATGATGGCCCTTTATGCAGCCAACAACATCTGCAAAGGCATACAGAAGTTTGCAGAGTCAGGCGGAACACGACTGGGCGGCATCATCTGCAACTCGCGTAACGTCGATCGAGAAAAGGAGCTGGTATCGGCCTTTGCTGAGAAGATTGGCAGCCAAATGATTCAGTTCGTGCCCAGAGACAACGTCGTCCATCAGTCTGAGATCCACAAGAAGACGGTCATTGAGTATGCACCGGATTCCGATCAGGCCAGGGCTTACCTGGCCCTGGCCAAAGCCGTGGATGAGAACCAGATGTTCGTGATCCCCAAGCCCATGGAGTATGAAGAGCTGGAGCAGGTCATGATGCAGTGGGGTGTTATGGAATGAAAATGATACGGGCCATCATCAGGCCTGAAGCCGTGGACAGGGTTGCCGACAACCTGGAGAGCGGCGGCTTCACAGCTCTCACCCGCATCGAGGTCTTTGGCAGGGGCAAGCAGAAGGGCATCAAGGTGGGCAATGTGGTCTATGACAATTTGCCCAAGACCATGCTCCTGATGGTTGTGGACGATGACCAGGCGGAAAATGCCGTCCAGATAATCGAGGAGGGCGCAAGAACCGGAAACATCGGCGACGGAAAGATCTTCATCACCACTGTCGAGGAGGCCTACACCATCCGAACCGGCCAGAGAGGGCTCTAGAAATGAAAGAAGTCATGGCCATTATCCAGATGAACAGGATGGAGAGCACCAAAGATGCTCTGGACGTCATCGGCATTCCCGCCATTACCGTCTACAAGGCCAGCGGCAGGGGCAAGCAGCGCGGCCTGCAGATCCCCCACCCTTCTCCACTCGTTTTGGCGGATCAAAAGAGCATGAGGTACATCCCCAAGAGAATGATCTCGATTATGGTGGAAGATGAATTCGTTCCTGCTGTGGTGGCAATTATCACTATAATCAACCGCACCGGAAACTTCGGCGATGGTAGGATCTTCGTCTGTGCCGTGGACGAATCCATCCGCATAAGAACGGGTGAAAGAGGGAGGGGAGCCCTATCATGAGTGAAGTTGAGAAAACAGTGGAGTTAGTAGTCGAGATAGAAGGCGAGGGCTCGAAAGAGCCGATAACCGTCGCCAGGAGCAAACAGATTGTGGAGGGAATGCTGCAAGGCCTTCCCAAAAAGACGGGCGAGGTGAGAAGCAAGCACGTGGTCGTCAAAGACTCCTGCGCCATCGATCAGAAGATCGAGGCCAACAGCCGCACTGTCCCCGGCATCCTCACCAACCGGGGCTGCTGCTACGCAGGCTCCAAAGGTGTGGTCTTCGGCCCCATCAAGGATATCCTGCATATCACCCACGGCCCCATCGGCTGTGCTTACTTCACCTGGGGCAGCCGCCGCAACCTCATGAAGGCGGAAGAAGGAGGAGACTGCTTCGCAGGCTACTGCCTCTCCACAGATGTCAAGGAGACGGATATCGTATTTGGAGCGGAGAAGAAGCTGGCTTCAGCCATCCGGGAAGCCTACTCCATCTTCAAGCCCGAGTGCATATCGGTCTTCTGTACCTGTCCCATCGGGCTCATCGGTGACGATATCGAGTCCGTCTGCCGCAAAGCCGAGGCTGACCTGAAGATCAAGGTCATCCCCGTGCGCTGCGAGGGTTACCGCGGTGTAAGCCAATCGGCCGGCCACCACATCGCCTCCAACGCCCTGATGGAGCATCTGGTGGGCACAGAGGAGCTGGAGGACCCCGGACCCTTCGACGTCAACGTCTTCGGAGAATACAACATCGGTGGAGACTACTGGGTGGTCAAGGCGCTCTTGGAGCGCATAGGCTACCGCATCGTCAGTTGCTTCACCGGCGACGGCTCCTTCCATGATATGGCCAAAGCCCACCGGGCCAAGCTGAACATCCTGCTCTGCCACCGCTCCATTAACTACACCAACCGCATGATGGAGGAGAAGTACGGTATCCCCTGGCTGAAGGTCAACTACCTGGGCGTGCAAGATACAATAAAGACCCTGCGGGATATGGCCGCTTTCTTCGACAACCCCGATCTGACCCGGAGGACTGAGGCCGTGATCGCTGAGGAGATGGCCCGCGTCCGGCCGATCATCGATATGTACAGGGAAAGGCTGCAGGGAAAGAGGGTCATGCTCCTGGTAGGAGGATCACGTGCTCATCATGTCAGAAATATGTTCGAGACCCTGGGCATGGACGTGGTTGCGGCTGGCTATGAGTTCGCCCACCGGGACGATTACGAAGGAAGACGGATTCTCTCCAGCATTGTTCATACCGGACAGTCCAAGGTCCTGGCCGATATCCACTACGAGCGCGATCCCAATGTGGTCTCGCCCTACGACGACGCGGCGATCCAAAAGAAGAAGGAGAGCATTCCAAGACTCATGGACTATGAGGGCCTGCTGCCACATATGAAAGAGGGCCAGGTGATGATCGATGACTACTCTCATCATGAGTGCGAGAGGCTGGTGAAGGATCTGGGGATAGATCTCTTCTGTTCCGGAATCAAAGACAAGTACGTCTTTCAGAAGATGCACATTCCCTCCCGGCAGATGCACTCCTACGACTATAGCGGGCCTTACACAGGCTTTGCCGGCTTTGTACAGTTCGCCAAGGACATCGACATGTCCGTGAACAGCCCTACCTGGAAGTTCATTAATCCACCCTGGAGGCAGGAGACAAATGCTTGATTATACTCCCAAAGAGATGGTTTCAAGGGAAACTCTGGTCATAAACCCGGCCAAGATCTGTCAGCCCATTGGAGCCATCCTGGCTTACAAAGGCATCCATAACTGCATGCCTATAACTCACGGCTCGCAGGGCTGCTCATCATATCTTCGCATGATGCTGGCCCGCCACTACCGTGAGCCCACGCTGGCGGCAACATCTTCCTTCACAGAGGACTCCGTGGTCTTCGGCGGCAGAAACAACCTCAAGGAGGCCGTGGACAACGTCATCAACATCTACCACCCCGATGTGCTGGCCATCAATACCACCTGCTCCTCTGAAACCATTGGCGATGATGTAAACAGTTTCATGGGGGAGATCAAAGAAGAGGAGTTCTTCGATCCAAATGTGCGTGTGGTTATAGCCAGTACGCCCAGCTACGTCGGCTCGCACATCACCGGTTATGACAACGCCGTGAAGGCCATTGTGCAGAGTTTCGCTCAAAAGAGCAAGCCCAACGGCAAATTGAATGTCATTCCGGGCTTTGTGGATCCGGGAGATATCCGCGAGATCAAGAGAATGCTGACGATCATGGGCGTCTCTCATATCATATTTCCTGATACGACAGATGTCTTCGATGCGCCCCTCTCGCCGAAGTCCGGGGGCCTCTACCCGCCTGGCGGAACCAGTATCCCGGATCTGATCGATGCCGGCAACTCCCGCGCCACAATTGCCCTGGGCAGAACGGCAGGAGCCGCGGGCGCTGTGGTCTTGAAAGGCAAGTTCGGCATACCTGCGGTCATAGGTCCCATGCCCATTGGCATTCGCAATACCGATGCCTTTGTGATGAACGTCTCCAGCCTCATGGGCGTTACCATTCCCGCAGAGATCGAGGACGAACGAGGCCGACTGGTGGATATGATGACCGATGCTCATCCACACTTTCATGCAAAGAGCCTGGCCGTCTTCGGTGATCCAGATACCGTAGTAGGGCTGCTCAGCATAGCTATGGAGATGGGCATGAACCCGGTATTTGCTTTAACCGGCTCACCGGATAAAAATTTCACAGAAGTAGTGCATAGCGTAGCCCCGAGCTGTGAAGCCATTATCGGAGACACCTTCCTCCTGCACCAGAAGATCAAGAACCATTCCCTGGATATGCTCATCGGCAACAGCTTCGGCAAGCTGATCGCCCGGGCCGAGGACATACCACTGGTACGGGTAGGCTTCCCCATCACCGATCGCGCTAATTTGCACTACTTCCCAATCATCGGTTACGCGGGAGCGGCAAGACTGGTGGAGATGATCGGCAACACCTTCCTGGAAAGACGGGACAGGGACGCGGATGATACGCACTTTGAGATGGTGCTCTGAAGATGATTGTCAAGATCTTCGAAGGCAGGGAGGGACACATCCAGCAGAAAGGCGACGGCCTCCCCCTGGCCTGCAATAGTGAAAGCCTGGCAGGAGCCGTAAGCCAGAGAGCTTGCGTCTACTCCGGAGCCAGAGTGGTGCTAAATCCCATCACCGACGCTCTGCATCTCGTGCATGGGCCAATTGGCTGTGCCAGCTACACCTGGGACATCAGGGGCAGTACCTCCTCTGGCCCAGATCTCTACCGCAACAGCTTCTCTACGGATATGAAGGAGCTGGATATCGTCTTTGGCGGGGAGAAGAAGCTGGCGGCAAGCTTGCGGGAGCTGGCGGAAAGGTATCATCCGCCGGCCATCTTTGTCTATTCCACCTGCATCGTGGGCATCATAGGAGATGATTTGTCGTCTGTGTGCAAAAAAGCGAGCAAGGAGCTTGGCATTCCCGTCCTCCCTGTAAAGTCGGAGGGATTTCGGGGAAACAAGAACGAGGGTTACAAAGCTGCCTGCAACGCTCTAAGCGAGCTGATCGGAACGCGGGATTACTCGCCCAGTCAACCTTCCATCAACCTGCTCGGCGAATATAATGTGGCGGACGATCTTTGGTTCGTCAAGCCCTTCTTTCAGGAGATGGGAATCGAGGTCGTAGCAACTCTCACGGGCGACGCTCGCGTGGCCGAGATAGAGAGGGCTCATACAGCTCAGCTTAATCTGGTGCAGTGCAGCGGCTCCATGACCTATCTTGCCAAGAATATGGAAGAGAAATACGCGATTCCCTATAGACGAATAAGCTTCTTTGGCCTGCGGGATATGTCAAATGCTCTTCGCACAGCTGCAGAGTTTTTCGCCCCGGCGGGGCTTTGCCAGAAAGCTGAAGAGATAATTCGTCGTGAAACGGCACGGGTAGCGCCTCAGATAGAGGCTTATCGGGCGAAAGTTGCCGGAAAGAAAGCTGCCATTTACATGGGCGGCGCAGCCAAGGCCGTCTCTTTGGTGCGGGCTTTCCAGGAACTGGGAATGGAAGTCGTAGTAATAGGAACGCAAACCGGAAATCGAGACGACTATCAAAAGATCGCGTATATTGTAAAAGAAGGAACAGTAATCATCGATGATGCCAATCCCCTGGAGCTGAAGGAGCTTCTCAATAAGCAGAAAGCGGACCTATTGGTAGCGGGCGTAAAAGAGCGTTTCCTGGCCTACAAAATGGGAATCGCTTTTTGTGACTTCAATCACGATAGAACTACGAACTTCGAAGGCTACGAAGGAATGGTCAATTTCGCCAGGGAGGTCAGCACCACCATCAACAGTCCGGTTTGGCAGCTTCCCATTAAAAGGACTTGCAGGATCGGCAGTGCATCGCAGCTCAGCATCACTAACGGGGGTGAAAATTACGTCCAGGAGCCTTGCCACAGTTAACCCCTGCTCCATGTGTATGCCCATGGGCAGCGTACTTGTCTTCCGGGGAATTGAGGGCTGTATGCCTCTCTTCCACGGCTCTCAGGGATGCAGTACATACATGCGCCTCTACCTGGCCCATCACTTCCGCGAGCCGGTGGACATCGCCTCCTCGGCTCTGAGCGAGAAGGGCGCGGTCTACGGAGGTGCTGCCAACCTCAAGCAGGGACTGAAGAATTTGATCAAAGGTTACAGCCCAAAGGCAATAGGCATCGCCACCACCTGCATGGCTGAGACCATCGGAGATGATGTGCCCCAAATAGTCCGTGAATTCCAGGCAGAGGAGCCTCTGGCCAGGGATGTGACCATCATCTCCGTCTCGACACCCAGCTACGCTGCATCACATGAAGTAGGATATCGAGTCGCTCTGAAAAGCCTGGTCCAGACCATGGCCAGGAAGTCGAAGCCCAAGGAACGGATCAACATACTTGTGGGCGCAATAATTTCGCCTGCGGATGTTCGCTTTCTGCAGCGGCTCCTGGACGACTGGGGCCAGGAATATATCCTGATGCCGGACATTTCCGAGACCTTTGATGCGGCCCTCGGAGAGGACCTGCCCCTCATACCACGGGGTGGAACGCCTCTTGATGACGTCCGGGATGCTGCCAACTCCAAAGCGACACTGACCATAGGCGGATGGGTGCAAGAGCCGGGTGCTGGAGACTATTTGGAAAAAGAGTTCGAAGTTCCCCATATTGCTCTGCCTCTGCCCATAAGTTTAGAATTCACCGATCGTCTGGCTGCTAATCTGGAGGAGCTGACCGATCTTTCCCTGCCCGAGAGCTATGAACAGGAGAGGGGCCGATTGCTGGACTCAATGGTCGATGCACATAAACTTCTGGCTGATGTTAAGACCGCCGTCTACGGAGACACAGAGGTGGTTTTGGGCATAACCCGCATCATGACGGAGCTGGGCATGAAGCCGCAGATAGTTGCCACGGGAGCTGCCAATCCGGCATTTGCAGAAAATGCCGCCCAGCTTGCACCCGGGTCTAAGGTTATCATGGGGGCAGATTTCTCACAGATCGCGACGGAAGCATTGAGCCGGGATATCGAGCTGATGGTGGGCCCCTTCACGGGTAAAGGGATTGCCAGAAAAGAGAAGATACCGCTATTGCGGGTGGGACTGCCCAATCATGATCGCTATGGAGCCTCTCACCAGTTGCTCCTGGGATATGAGGGCTCGATGCATTTGGTGGAAGGCATGGCTAACATCCTGCTGGAAAGCAGAGAGAGTGGATCAGCATGAATGAAGAGTGCAAGCTGGAGCAGTTTCAGAATAAGGAGTACATTAGACTTGAAACCGTAAAGAAGAACGGACAGGTTATCCCAACGCCGGTATGGTTCGTGGTAGAGGAGGATACCCTCTTCGTTCGGTCCTATGCCAATAGCGGCAAGGTCAAACGCATGCGCAATAACCCTCATGTCCGGGTTACGCCCTCGGATGCCGTGGGAAAGCCAAAGGGGGTGACCTTTGAAGGCACTGCTATTCGGGCGAATGGCGACACGGAGATCCAGATCAGCCAGCAGCTCTACCGCAAATATGGTTTGATGAAGATGTCTTTTGACCTGTGGGGCGCCATCAAGCAGCTCGACTGGGCAGTCTTCGCCATCCGGATCCAAGAAGAATGAAATTTAACTTGGCCAGGCGCAAGGGTTAATAAGTTTTACATAAATGGTTACATATTGAACAAAAGTAAGCGCTTATGATTACGTGGCCTGATATGGCCAGCAAATGATTTAGCAATAATCCGGGAGAGAACACCAATGATCAAGAGAGATATGAGAGATGTATTTGTAGCATTGATTGCTGCCCTGGTTTTGGCCTCGTCGGCAGGATTTGCAGAGGATCCAAAAGAGCTGACCGTCTTTACTGCGGCTTCACTGACGGGCGCCTTTGGTGAGATCGGCCGGTTGTATACCAATCAGACCAATATCGTCGTGGCTTTCAACTTTGACGGCTCTCAAAACCTGCGCACCCAAATTGAGAATGGAGCTTACGCAGATGTTTTTGCTTCTGCCAACACGAAGCAAATGAATGCTCTGAAACAAATTCAGCTCATGAACAATAGCAGCATCATAGTCTTTACCGAGAACAGGCTGTCGTTGATAGTTCCTAAAGACAATCCGGCTAAGATAAGCAGTCTCGCCGACCTGGCCAAACCCGGCCTCAAGATCGTCATGGGCACGAAGGATGTGCCGGTAGGTGACTATGCCCTGCAGATCATAAACCGGCTGGGAAATGATTCCGCTTACGGACCGGATTACAAGACAAGGGTCATGGCCAACATCATCTCTCAGGAGACCACAGTCAACTATGTGGTGACCAAAGTCGCTTTAGGGGAAGCGGATGTGGGATTTGCCTATATCTCCGATGTCACAAAGGATCTGGCATCTAAAGTAGATCAGGTTGACATCCCGGATGAGTACAATGTCATCGCAAAATACCCCCTTGGAATTGTGAAGGAATCCCGGTATCCTGCACAAAGCCGGGATTTCATAAATTTTGTGACATCTGATCAGGGAAAAGCCATCCTGGATAAATATGGATTCTCTGCTTCACATAGCTCACCGGTAACGTCCGACGGTGATGCATTGGCCGCTAAAGCTGCAGCCTGACCCGGAAGGTCTTTCTAGAAAACCGGAGAAAAAGGCCCTGGCATCTGCCTGCCAGGGCCTGCTGCATATGGCTTCGTGCATATCAGTATTGTGGTTGAACAAATTCGTCAAGAGAAGCATGGCTTCCAATCAAGCGAAAATAGGTCATCTAAGCGAGCTGGCAAACCGAGAACCAGAATCCATTGGCATTTCCGACCGCCTGAAGGAGATCTCCTTGAAATCCGGCCTGGCGACCTTGCTGATTCTGGCCATGGCCTTCATAGCTTTGCCGGTGGTCGCGCTCTTTCTGAAGAGCCCACTGGATACGACTCTAAGATCACTGCATGATCCTATGGTGCTCGATGCCCTCCGGCTCTCTCTTACGACATCGACCCTGACCACAATCGTGGTGGTCGTTATGGGAACGCCCATTGCCTACGTCAGCGCAAGGTTCCACTATTTCGGCAAAGAGATGGCCGATTCCCTAATCGACCTGCCCGTTATCATGCCGCCCGCGGTGGCCGGTATTGCCCTGCTGGTGGCTTTTGGAAGGATGGGCATCGTGGGGCATTACCTTAACGCCTTTGGAATAAGCATCGCCTTCACTACCCTGGCTGTGATCATGGCTCAGGTCTTCGTATCCTCTCCTTTTTACATACGCCAGGCCAGGACGAGCTTCGAAGATGTGGACCTGGCCTTTGAGAATGCCGCTCGAACCCTGGGTGCATCCCGGGTTTACACCTTCTTTCATGTGATCCTGCCCATCGCCATGAACGGCCTTATCTCCGGCGCCATCATGGCCTTTGCTCGCTCTCTGGGCGAATTTGGAGCTACCATCATGTTTGCCGGAAACTTCCAGGGCCGCACGCAGACCATGCCTCTGGCCATCTACACCGCCATGCAAGGAGATCTGGATGTCTCACTCTGTCTGTCCATAATACTGGTCGCCATATCCTTTGTGGTCATCTTTCTGGTGAAAACAATGACCAGGCGGGTGTATAAGAGATGCTAGAGATTGATCTCAAGAAGAGGCTGCGAGATTTCGATTTGCGGGTCCAGCTGGTCGTTGCCAGAGGCGAGACACTTATGCTGGTTGGAGATAACGGCTGCGGAAAGACCACTCTGCTTAACCTGGTGGCGGGGCTTGATAATCCCGATAGTGGACGAATTGTGCTGGACGGCAGAGCGCTTTATGATTCGGAAAACGGGACAAATGTTCCCCCCGAGACCAGAGGCATAGGATACGTCTTTCAGAGCTACGCCCTCTTTCCTCACATGAGCGTCTACGACAATGTGGCCTTTGGACTGCGCACCAGGAGGATGGATTCCGGCGAGATCAAAATTCTGGTGAAAGAGCATTTGGAGAACGCCGGGCTTTGGGAGATCAGAAAGGCAAAGGCAGCCGATGTCTCGGGCGGTCAGAAGCAGAGGGCTGCGCTGGCAAGAGCTCTTATCATAGAGCCTCGCCTCCTTTTGCTGGACGAGCCGCTCTGCGCTCTGGATGTCAGGAAGCAAGCGGCTATGAGAAAGGAGCTACGTGAGACAATTCACGCCTGCGCTGTTCCCTGCATCATCGTCACCCATGACCTGAGAGATGTAGCCGGTATGGGTGATCAGGCCTGCCTTCTAGAGCAGGGTGAGATCGCTCTTCACGCTGGCGCTGAGGAGTTTCTTAGCTGGGGCCTTTGCACGAACGAAAGAAACAAGTGAGGCAAATCTGATCCGTGTCATAAAAATATATAAAAATATGATATTTCCATGAAGAACATCTGAAATTGTTCCACTATGAAGGAGTATGATTTTATCATAGCAATTCAGAAGTTTTATTAAATACTCTTTTAAATGCATCAAATAAGGCCATTCAAGCGGTGTGCTTAACTAATTACTTCGCACAAGGCCACCAAGTTGATATAAAAATTTGTGCAATTGTTTGAGGGTGATGTAGTTGGAAATTAACAGTGGAGATACTGCATGGGTTCTGGTTTCAACAGCCATGGTCATGCTCATGACGCCGGGCGTAGGTCTGTTCTACGGTGGTCTGGTCAGGAGCAAGACGGTCGTATCGATGATAGGCCTGTCCTTCCTGGCTTTTGCTCTGGCCAGCGTACAGTGGGTTCTGTTCGGCTACAGCCTGTCCTTTGGCTCGGACATATCTGGAATCATAGGCGGCCTGGACTACTTTGCTTTGAGCGGCGTGGGTCTGGGCGAGGCGCCCCTGGCCGGCAACATTCCGCATCTGATCTATGTGGCCTTCCAGCTGGTATTCGCTGCGGTGACTCTCGCTATCCTCACCTCAGCCGTGGCGGAAAGAGTCAAGCTCAGCTCCTTCATTGTGCTGGCACTTCTCTGGACTACTCTGGTCTATGATCCGCTGGCCCACTGGGTCTGGGCGGGCGGTTGGATGGCCCAGATGGGAGCCCTCGACTTTGCGGGGGGAACAGTCGTGCACATCAGCTCCGGCTTCTCCGCGCTGGCTCTTGCCCTGGTCATAGGCAAAAGGGTCGGCTACGGATCTTATGTCATGGAGCCACATAACATTCCCATGGCCATGATCGGAGCGGGCCTGCTATGGTTTGGTTGGTTCGGCTTCAACGCCGGCTCCGCCCTCGCTGCCAACGGTCTCGCTGCCTCTGCCCTGGTAGTCACCAACACCTCCGCGGCTGCCGGAGCGCTCACCTGGCTTATTGCTAGCTGGCTGAAAGGGAAGCCCAGTGCTCTTGGAATGGTGAGCGGCGGCATAGCAGGTCTGGTGGCCATAACCCCGGCAGCAGGCTACGTTGACGTGACTGGTGCCCTGATCATTGGTGCCTGCGCCGGCGTGATCTGCTACATGGCTCTGCTCTTTCGCGTCGGTCACGGCCTGGATGAGAGCTGTGATGCATGGGCGGTGCACGGCATGGGCGGCCTGTGGGGCGCTATTGCCACGGGCATATTCGCCAGCGCCTCGGTCAACAGCTATACCGGCCTGATCTACGGCAACTTTCATCAATTCGCAGTACAGATAATGGCTGCCGGTGCATCTGTGATCTATGCCTTCGTGATGACGCTGATCCTGGCTAAGGTAGTTGACCGCGTCATGGGCCTCCGGGTCACAGAAGAAGAGGAATACGTTGGCCTTGATATCTCCCAGCACGGCGAGAAGGCCTATGCTTGAAGGTGATAAGAATGAAAAAAATAGAGGCCATAGTGAGGCCGGAGAGGCTGGAGCAGATTAAGAAAGCCCTGGAAGAAAAGGGAGTTGTCGCCATGACTGTAATCGAGGTGCTGGGCCGGGGCGAGCAGAAGGGCATCAAGCTACAATATCGGGGAGGGACCATGGATGTGGACCTGCTTCCCAAGCTCAAGCTGGAGCTGTATGCAGCGGACAACGAGGTCGATTCAATCATGAAGACCATCTGCGACGCCGGGCGCACCGGCAAGTTTGGGGACGGCAGGATCTTCGTTTGCCCTGTTGAGAAGTCGGGCAAGGTGAGGACGGGCGAGGTCTTCACCTGAAGAATTTTTTCCCCGGATCACATAGTTCGAAGCAAGCTCATTGGAAGGCGGGGCAGCAGCCAGCGCATAAAATCCTTGTAAGACATTTTTGCCGCGGCAATCTCGATATACCTGTCCAAAACCTCCTCTTGGCAGGCCAGGATACGCAGGAATATTTCCGGATAGCGATGCATCATTTTTGAGAAGAATAGGGCATATCTCAGCTCCTCGCCGAAATCCTTTTTGCATCTATCATGGTAGGTCTGGGCCACTTCGAGGGCGGACACTTCCCCTATCACCTGGCCGGCGATCTTACCGGAGGAAAGAGCATAGCAGATGCCCTCACCCGTGAACGCATCCACAAACCCGGCTGCATCTCCGACCAGGAGCACCCTTCCCAAAGCAGTCCTTCTCATGTTGCCGCCTTGCGGTATAAGGTGACCGTGAAGCCTTTGCCGTTCAGAAAAGCCGTTTTTCTTCAGGAACTGCAGCATGGCCTGGCGAGGATGACGCAGGCGAGATGACAGGCCGCCGATGCCCACCGAATAGTATCCCTCATGAGGAAAGACCCATCCGTAGCCGCCCTGTGCCACCCCAAAATGAATGTCCAGTGTGCCCGCCAGCCGCTCTTCGATCTTCCTGTCGTCTTCCTCAATCTCTGCAACCAGGCATAGTCCCATGCTCTCTTTCCTATCTCTCCCTCGTATCCTGTTTTTCAGCCCGTCCTGGCATCCGGAAGCAATCACCAGAAACTTGCATTGATAAATCCCAGCATTCGTTTTCACAGACACATGTTCGCTCTTTTCCTGAAAGTCCATGACCTTTTGCGTTTTCATGCCGGCTCCGGACTCTATCGCCTTTTGCAAAAGAAGATGATCGAATAGGCTTCTATTAATTAGGGTGGTGAGATTGTAGCCCTTGTGCCTCTCTAATACTCTATCGTGAAAATGGACACGAGCACCTGTTATGGTCCTTTCACAAACATCGCCAGGAAGGGGAAAATCCAGCAGCGAGGCAGCTTTGCAGGAGAGAGCACCCCCGCATGGCTTGTATCTGGGAAAAGTCTCCTTTTCCAGGATCAAGGTGTCCAATCCCAGCAAAGCTGCTGTTCGGGCGACGGTTGATCCGGCCGGACCCGCACCCGCGATGATCAGATCATACATAGCAATAGAATGCTAAAGAGATGGGACTTTTAATAACTTTCTGGATAAAGATGATAGAGAGAAGATTTGAGCTGCCTTGCTATCCGAAGAAGAGACCATAGCCGAACTGAAGAAAGCTGGTGCTGGAGAGAACAGCTTTTATCTTGGCATTTGCCAACCAGCTTTTCCCCTCGAAGCGAATCTGGCCGGAATCCGCCTGTTTCTTAAAAGCAGCTATTCGATCCTTAGACTTTCCGACCTCGCTAAGGGCGCTTTGTGTGGTGGTTACTATGATAGTGGGATCGCGAATGCCTCCCTCAACGGTTCTCTCGATCCTTGCACTCACCATATCCATACCCACGCGAAATACGCTTCCATTTTCTCTGGTTATGATCATGTCAATCCTTTCGCTGCCAAGCATACTCTTGATGACAGTAGGAAGATTATCGATCTGGCTATTATATATATTAACATATTTTTGTGTAGTGGGCATGTCAAATGAAAAACCATTTGCAAAGGAGATTAAGAGCGTCATCAGAACTACTAAAAGGAGCATGTGTCTTCTAAAGGGCATTTGCATAGTATGTACTCGTCTTTGATGAGATAAATATCTTATCTCCACAGAATCCTTTAAGTACAATCTTTTCAAATAATAGGTTATGGATGTCCTGGTGCTCTGTATTGACCGTGACAATGATTTGGGCCGCAAAGGCGGGGTCATAAGTCCGGTTGTGGGCAGACAGGCCAATATCGATGCTGCCCTTAAACTTGGCATGGCCGATCCAGAGGATTCGGATGTCAATACCATCTTCGGCGGCATAAAGGTCCTGGATGAGCTTGTCCTCGCCGGCAAAACCGTGGAAATCGCCTCCCTGGCCGGCGACCTGAAGGTGGGCCTTATCTCCGACAGCAAGCTTGCCGCGCAGTTGGAAATGTTACTGGAGCGCCTGCATCCAGACGGAGTAATCGTTGTCTCGGATGGAGCAGAGGATGAGGCCATCCTGCCAATTATCCATTCTCGCGTCAAGGTAAACGGAGTGCGCAGGGTGCTGATTAAACAAAGTCCCAACCTGGAGAGCACTTACTATCTCCTAAAACAGGTTTTTAACGATCCCAAGATCAGCCATACTGTCTTCATTCCACCAGCTCTGGCTCTGCTTATGTTTGCCATCTTTAGCCTTCTTGGCTACCCCAATGGCGCTGTGGTGGCCATTACCGGTGCCGTGGGACTTTATCTCTTATTTAGGGGCCTGGGGCTGGACGATTCCATGGAGGAAGCAAAACAGACTCTGAGAAAATCCCTTTATGCAGGCAAGATCGCATTCATAACTTACATCCTGGCGGCCATGCTGGTAATCATCGCCACCGTGAGAGGATTTGCCTATTCCTGGCAGTATTACCATGAACCCATATCTCCCGGATTCTTCATTCTGGTGATGATCTACCTTCATGAGAGCATCTGGTGGTATGTTGTCGCTGCCCTGTGTGTGGATCTGGGCAAGATCATGGACATGTACCTGGAAGGCATCAGAGATGCTCGCACCATCTCTTATCTCTTTTTCTTGCTGGCAACAGGTCTTATCATCTGGTCTGCAACCGGATTTATCCTGGCCAGCAATACCGATCTGAAGTTCGGCATCGGTATGGTGGAATCGGTCCAGTACCTGGCCGTATCGGCGATAGTTGCCATCCTCATAACCGTAATCGGGGTCAATGTCTCCAAGCGCATAGCCGGAGAGGTCCCGGAGCAGCCGGTCAAGTGATCAGCAATGCTGCGAATTCAGGCTTCAGGCGAGAGATGTCTTTGCGACTTTACCTTCGATTTTTTCTGGCAGCACCAGGGCACAAGACTCGACATGGATCAGACCGTAGGCGGCATCAGCTTTCGCAAGATGGTGCAGGCCCTGCGCCAGGGTGAGACTGTCGAGATCCTGGGGGACGCGGGCAGCCGCCTGGGCTCTAGTCTGGGCGTGGACCTGCTGCGGCTGGGGGGAAAAGGCGGGCCCATTGATGGAACAGGCAAGATAATCGTAGACGGCAATGTGGGCAGTCACATGGGAATCTCCATGCTTCGAGGAGCTATCTATGTCTCAGGGGAGATCAAAACACCTATGGGAAATGTTGTGCAGGTGCAAAGCGATCTAACCGGCTACAGAAAGTTCGTCTCAGCCACTGATACATTGGAAAAAAGCCTGATCGTCCAAGAGCCGAACATTACCGATAAAAATGGCCTGACCATCTGCGACGGCATTTTAAGGGATACTCTGGGGGCCAGAAATCCCACAGATAAAACCGTCCGCCTGCAAGGCGATGCGGGAATGAGTACAGGCATACTCATGCGCGCAGGCCTAATTGAGGTTAGGGGCAATGCCGGCCAAAACACGGGCGTGCTCATGCGAGGTGGCAGAATTGTGGTCAGGGGCAGATGCGGCGACTTCACAGGCGTGGAGATGCGCCGTGGCGAGATCATGGTAGAAGGTGATGCGGGAAGCTTCACCTGCGCTCGCATGATGGGCGGAGCAGTTTATGCGAAAGAGGCAAAGAGCGTGCCGCCTGTTCGCATGCAAATGCCTAGCTCCCAGGAGCTTGCGGCTCTCGCCCAGGCCCTGAAAATTCCCTTGCTGCATGCTATGATGTACCGCAAGATGTGCCTTTGAATTGTGATGATAAAATAACAAAGAGCCTGCGCTCATACTATTTCTCTACGGGCGGATCTTCTCCATAGCCACTTCACTCTCAACACCCATTACGATAGAGAATATCCACTCACTGAGCTTTGCGCAATGTTCAGGAATGCACTCCTCGATGCAGCCTGCACAGGGCTCGAAAGCATCAAGAGCCAGCAGCGGATCGAAACGCCTGCCACGGGGCTTTGTCGCGCAATTAAGCCGATAGGTTCTGATGCCTTCTGCCGACTCCACTTCTCTGGTGATGAGATTATCTTTGAGGAGCTTGGCCACGATACGGGAGCATTTTCGAGAATCGATCTTCAAAACCTTCCATAGATCACTCTGCAAGGCTCCATCGGGACGCGACTTTATATACTCCAGTGCCTCCTCAGCAGACATTTCCGACCTCTCTAGTCATCTTCATTCAATTGGACTTATGAGAATAATGTTGTTGCCACGCAGGATAACCGATCCTAAAGAGCGAGTCTTCTCGCCGCCGATCAGCTCCACAGTCTCCTGAAGATGAAGGTTCAAGTATTCATCGACGCTGTTGAGAACTCCTTCCAGGACATAGCGGGGTGAGCCCTTCATCTCCACCTGAATCTTACTGCCTACCAGACTCTGTACTTTCTTAGTTGGAAACATAAATCATACTCCTTAGTAATTGCACGAACGAATATTGCATAAGTTAAATGCTTGATCGATTTGCGCGATAAAAAATTAAAGCGCAATCATCAGGCGGATATCACGCCTTTCACGCCCTTTACGCTCTTCATGATCTCTTTCTCGATGAAATTCTTAAGCGTCATCTGTGAGAAGGGACAGCCTGCGCAGTGCCCTTGCAGTTTTACCTTGACAACTCCATCCACTATATCGACGAGCTGAACATCCCCACCGTCTACGCGAAGGCCTTGCCGGATTCTTTCCAGAGCAAGCTCGACGTCATCCTTGAGGTTTTCCATGAATATTTCAGTCCCCTTTCACCTTAATAGATGTAACTTTGTGCCCAATGATCGTGTACCTTATCCCTTTTAAAGCTTCCTCGAGCCCCTTTATGATCTTTTCGCACTTATCCGAGCCTACGACAGTGTTAACCATGACTCCCGGCTCAGAGTGGTCCCGGATCGCTTTCAAGGCCATATCAAGGTTCTCACTCAACCGGAAGGTCTTCCATGTTTGCGGCGCCATTCCTTGATACTCCACGAGGTAAAATCCGGTGATGCCCAGCTCCGTTAAGGTATTTATGACTCGAACCAGATGCTCGTGATCCACGAAAATTTTGACCATCGTCTTCATAGAATTTCCCAGTATACTATCGGGTGATCAGACCTTAAATAACTTCGCGATTTAACCAGATATTTTTTTATCCTACCCCGGCTAAACAGGTCTTATCATGGCCATGAGAGATATCAGAGATGTGCTGGAAAGCATGAGAATACCGGAAGACGAGATTGTCTCTGCAGCAATGCAGCTTTACTTTCCCCATCCAGGAGTGGAGACACGCGAGAAAGCAGAGGCTGTGTTTCGACGGGAGATGGATATCGCTTTATCCGATCCCAATTTGGCGCTTCTTATTTACGCAGGAGTCCTGCTGGAGGCAGAGGGAGAGATGTGCAATCTTCCCAACCTGCAACCAGCCGACTACGAGAACGATCTGACCTGCCTTATCGCGGATGAAGTCCTGGGTCTTGCCATCGCCAAGTATGTGGGCGGCTACAAAGGGCTGTTTGATTATGTTCGCTACGACAAGGCCAAGCCGGGAATTCTCTCCCGCCTGGGACCCTTCATGGATGATGTGGTGGCCGGGCTCATCGGGGGCGTGTCCGCCAATATGTATACCCGGGCGGCTCAGTCAGAAGGGAGCATACATTGAGAGAATTGCTCTTTGCACTCAAGTCGGGATTCGGCTGGCTGTCTACCATACCAGTAGGCATTTCCATGGAAGGCATCGAGGCCCTGATGAAGCATGTCTACGTATTTCCTCTGGTGGGCCTGGCCCTGGGCGCCATTTTGGGCGGCGTGGCCTACATGGCGGGGCAGGCGCTGTCTGCCAATCTGGTGGCCATCGTGGTGATAGTTGCCATCTACAAGCTCTGCGGCATAAATCATATCGACGGGCTGGCCGACTTCGGAGATGGGGTGATTGCCCATGGCACTCGCGAGAAAAAAATCGCTGCCATGAAGGATGTCTCCCTGGGAACAGGTGGGGCGGTTTTTATGACCATAATCCTGCTAGCCGTCTTCGCGATTGTGTCCGACCTACCCCGCACACTTCTGCCCCTCGCTCTGATGGTCGCGGAAATCTCAGCCAAAGAAGCAATGATCTGCTTTGCAGCCTTTTCCACATCCTTGCAGAAGGGTTTTGGCCAGATCATGATTGAGCGGACGGGGTTGCGCCAGTTTCTTTTGGGTCTGGCCATATCTGCGGTTTTGTGCGTGTTTGCTTTGGGTCCGCTGGGCCTGGCCGTTCTGGTCGCAGCTCAAGCGGCCGCTTTTTACATGATTCTTGTGGCAAAGAGGAACTTTGGTGGAGCCACGGGGGACGGGATAGGCGCGACCAATGAGGTGGCAAGAACTGTAGCCCTGGCGGTGGCTCTGATTTTTGGAGGTGTTCTTCCCTGGATGCACTGGTAATGGCCGGAGGCCGTGGCTCGCGGCTGAAGATGGGGGAAAAGCCGCTAGTGACTCTCTTTGGCAGGCCGCTCATCGACTATGTGGCACTGGCATTGGAAGACAGCAGTGTTGATAGGATCTTTGTAGCAACTACTGAGAATGTACCCCAAACCCAAGAGTGGGCCACACGTAGGGGGCTCTACGTAGTGGAGACTACAGGATATGGCTATGTAGCGGATATGATTGAGGCCGTGAAGAAAGCTGAGGTTAAAGACCCCATAATGATCATCATGGCCGACCTACCTCTGGTCACTCCTGATCTGATTGATGATATCATCGAGGTTTATGAGGAAAGGCCCGAGCCGGCGCTCTCTACTCATACCCCTCTGGATCTGCACAGCCGTCTGGGCCGAAGGCCCGATTCCCTCTTTAACTACCAGGACCGGCTTATCGTCCCAGCAGGTATAAATGTGCTGGATGGTGGCGTTATAGAAAAAGAGCAAGAGGACTTTCACCTGATACTGGAGAGAATTGAGCTGGCGGTGAATGTGAATGTGGCGGGGGACCTCATGCTCTGCGAGAGAATAATGCAAGGTGATTTTCTTTGAATAACACTATAACCGTAAACGGCGAGAATTTCTCCGCCCATGACCTTATGCTGCTTTCCGGAGTGGATGAGATTAAGGAGCCCAATCAGATCAAGAACTACATCCTGCTCGTGGCCAGGGCTCTGAGAAACCCCATGAGGCTGCCATGGCTGCTCAAGGATATCTTCAACCTTTGCATCCAGGAAGAGGATCAAAGGGACTTGAGGCTCTGCCTGATCCGGGTGCAGGTGGAGGCGGAGCTGTTGATGACCCAGGATATTCAGAGGTATCAGCAAAGGCGCTATGTGGCCCAGGTGATCGAGATCCTGCTCTTCAATGAGCTCTTGCTGGCGCCGCGCGAACCGGTGGAAGAGGGAGAGATAGAGTAGGTCTGTAGAACCTTTTTTTTCTTGTCGATGATTTGTTGGCATCAATGTATTGAACGATAGTACACTAAGAAAAACGATCGTTCAATACATTAAATGAAGCTCTTGGACAAATGCGTTGGGTTCAAAGTGATGGAGTTCTTCCTAACTCATCCCTCTGTAGAAATTCACATCAATGAGCTGGCCAGGAGGCAGGAGATCCGTGCGGCCAGCGTCAAGACTTATTGCGATGAACGGGCCTACCACATCCTTTTGCTAAAGAAGCTGGGCATTGAAGATATCCTGGTAATATCCGCCACGGCTTTGCACGTAAAGGGCCGTCTGCACGAAAAGTCTCGCGCTTGCACGAAAAGTGACAGATATATGCAGTACTTTGATCATATTCGTGGGTCAACAATTTTATTAAACTTTAAAAAAATACAATTTAGTATTTGTTTTCAATTTTCATAATGCACAAGGTTAAAATAGTTATCTTGTATCACTCGAATCATGTCGAATGGCAACGATCCTGTGATGAGACAAGTACTGGCGGAACAAAACCAAGGGCAGGAAACTCGCAAAAAGTATTTTGCCAACTTAGAACGAGAGTTGAAGAGGCCCGTCTTATCCTTTTTTACAAGTTTTATACACCCTGTGATGGTTGCCGATTCTGATGCAGATATGCTAGAAGGTATACTTCAAAAGATGGATTTATCAAACGGATTGGCATTAATCATAAATTCCCCCGGCGGCTCAGGACTGGCTGCTGAACGAATAATCAGGGCGTGTAGGAGTTATAGTAAAACAGGAGAGTATTGGGCGATAGTGCCTGGTAAAGCAAAGTCCGCGGCTACAATGATTTGCTTTGGGGCCAGCAAGATTATTATGGGACCAACCTCCGAATTGGGGCCGATCGACCCCCAAATCAGATTGGAGTCGGGCGAGGGATGCTCTGTTTGTAACATCATTAGAAGCTACGAAGAGCTGTTTAAGGGAGCGGAAAAGACCGGGGGGCATTTGGAACCATACTTGCAGCAATTAAATAGATATGATCAGAGGATAATTGAAGAGTATCGAATGGCCCAATCTCTTTCAGAAGATATCGCGATAAAGAGTCTTGGAACCGGTATGTTGAAAGGGGTATCAGAAAAGGACATTCGCGAAAAAATAAAAGTTTTTTTGACGCCCGAGAAGACAAAAGTACATGGTCGCCCGATATATAGAGATGATGCAGAAGCCTATGGTTTGAATATTGAAAAGGTGACTGCCACCAGTACCGTATGGAAATCTGTATATGAATTATATATAAGATCGGATGGTTTTGTTTCATCGAAAGCTTCAAAATGTATGGAGACTAAAGAACAAGGGTGGAGTATTGCAATCCCGGCGAAAGGAGGAAAAAAATGATGGCTCAAAAAGCAATATCAGTGAAAAATCGATTCATCGAATCCGAAGAAAATCTTAAAAAAATTGAGAAGGTAATTAAACCATTTACTGAGCAAAGAAGAGTGGCTAAACACGAACCCGATGAAAAATGGAACGTAACATCTAATCTTTACTTTTAATCGGATTCGCTGGACTTGCCTCTCTTCTTCTTTTCTTCTCTAACGTAATTTACGGCAATATAGCTTACCAGGTTACTTATGGGAACGCCGGTTTCTTCTGCTTCGCGTTCCAAAAACAATCTGGCATCTTCAGGCAACGTCACTGCCACACGTTTAGACTGCTTGTATTCGGTCATAGTATCTATTCATACATCTAAAGGATAAATAAGTTATGTATAGTTACTTTTAGTAACTTATAAATACTAATAGTGCTTATTAGTAGCTATGACAGACTCACGCGAAGTCCGAGGTAAAGCAATCGCATCCAAGGGAAACCAAATAAAGAAGGTCAACGACCACTCATTCAAGGTAAAATCTCAATCAGGAAACGGCGTCTATGAAGTCAAAGCAACGCCAAACGGGATGACTTGCACTTGCCCTGATTTCGTCTATCGCGGCGGAAAATGCAAACATATTCAGGCCACGCGATACTATCTGCAAGTCGAAAAGGACACACCAACCGGAACCGTTACCGAAAAGGTACACCTAACCTATACCCAGGCATGGAACGCCTACAACGAGGCTCAAAAGGCAGAGATCAAGCTATTTGATGAGCTGTTGAAGGACTTGGTTAAGGCCATACCAGAACCAGAGCAGACTACAGGCAGACCGCGCCTATCTATCCATGAAACGCTTTTCTGTGCCATCCAAAAGGTGTATTCTCAGCTTTCCAGCCGCCGCGCACATGGCCTCTTCCAGAATGCGACCGAAAAGGGTCAAATCAGTCATGCACCATACTTCAATGCACCATCTGCTTTCTTTAACAAACCAGAAACAACAGAAATTCTGCAAAATCTGGTAACTCTCTCTGCGTTGCCTGTCGCGGGAATTGAGGTTGATTTTGCAGTCGATTCTACAGGCTTTAGGACGACTCAATTCAATGCCTATAACGGCGCAAAGCACGGCCAAAAGAAAGAGCATCAATGGGTAAAGGCTCACCTTTGCGCTGGTGTCAAAACCAATGTGGTAGCGGCGGTTGCCATTACCGATGCATATAGCAACGATTCACCTCAATTCGGGCCACTTGTAAGAAAGACGGCGCAAGGATTTGCCATCAATGAAATCTCGGCAGATCTGGCATACTCATCAAGGGCAAACCTTCAAACCGTAGCAAACGAAGGCGGCAAGGCATATATCCCCTTCAAGAAGAACGCTACTGGTAAAGCTAGAGGTTCGACTCTATGGGGTAAAATGTACCATTACTTCCAACTCAACCGCGATGATTTCATGGAGCACTACCATAAGAGAAGCAACATCGAAGCAACCAATGCTGCGATCAAGCGTAAGTTTGGCGAGACCTTGAAATCCAAGAATCCTGTTGCCCAGGTGAATGAATTACTTGCTAAAATTATTGCGTACAATCTAACCGTGGTAATCCACGAGATGTACGAGAATGGGATACAACCAGAGTTCTTGCACGAAAAGTCTGAAGGCTGCACGTAAAGGGCTGATTTAGCCCTACTTTACGTGCAAAGCCATCCGCCACGTAAGCTTTATTAACCACACGACCATTCTTACGCCGGTGGGTTGCTTGAGAAATATAGCCTTTTGCATCTTGTCAGCCGCCTTGCTGATCTCTTCCTTCGCTAACGGTGCCACGATACCTGTAAGCTCGAATCTGCAAGCTGCGATAGATGCTGCCTCTCCCGGCGATACCCTGCAGGTAGCCGCTGGGATCTACGACAAAATAGCCATACAAAAGAGCATGAACCTGGTGGGCAACGGTGCAGTTATCCGGGCCGGAAATAGGGACGCCTGCGTAAACATAGATGCGGACAATGTGAGCATCAGCGGCTTTACGGTTAGAGACGGCTTTTATGGAATCAAGCTTAACAGCGTGTCTGGCTGCAATATTTCCAACAACACAGTAATCTACTGTGCTCAGCCCGGCATTGCTCTAATCTTTTCCGACGGGAATACCATCACAGGAAACAATGCCAGCTTCAACGGCATTGTGGGAGAAGGCTGGTATGGAATATATCTCTCCAACTCCAACGACAACATCATCACTAACAATGTGGCCTACGCAAACGGCGCTTACGGCATCAATCTCTTTCCCTCCTGCTGCAATAACACCATTAAAGGAAACGTGCTGCAAGGAAATATGTACGGCCTTTACATGTTCACTGATTGCACCAGAAACCTGATCGAAGACAACGACCTGTCCAGAAATACCAACACCGGCCTGGATCTGCGCATCAACTGCACGGCCAATCTCATCATCAACAACACCATGGAGGATAACGTGGTGGCCGGACTGACACTTATGGAAGAGTCAGGCCAAAACACCATTAGCGGAAACTTGATAAGAGGCAACGGGCGCTATGGATTACAGATACAGAGCCGCTCGGATGGCAATTTCATCATTTATAACAACATATCGGACAGCCAGACGGGAATATTCCTGGATTCAAGCCGAAATGAAATCTATGGCAACCATATAGCTGACAATGTCATTCAAGCTGACGATCGAGGGACAAACCGCTGGAATGCACAATATCCCGGGGGCGGAAACCTCTGGAGCGATTACCATGGCCAGGATGAGATGCAGGGGCCCGGGCAAAAAAACCCTGGCAAGGACGGCTTTGGTGATGTGCCTTACAAGATAAGCGAAGTCGGAAAAGACCAGTATCCCATTATGGGCGAACAGGTCAAGCAGATTTCCCTCCTCGCTAAAGAGATGACTCCTTCCAAAGCAAGAGTGGGTGACTTTGTCCTCATCAGGGCAAAGCTGAAGTCCAGGTACGAGATATTACAGGTAACCGCTCGCGCGTATCAAGATGGATTTGGGGCACAAGGCTACAGCAGACTGGTTTTGTCAGGAGATTACTATCAGGCGAACTTCTCTACGGCTCTGCTGGAACCGGGAAGGTACGATATTGTCCTGAGCGCAAAAGATGCGCGTGGATACGAGCTGCAAGAGATTCTGGGAGAGGTTACTGTTATCACACGACATGGCGGTACCTCCTCTTAACTTATATTTTATAATTAATTAAACGTATTAAAAAGGGGAGACGATGACAAAATTTAGATCATGTTTGGGGCCCTGTTTAGTGGGGGTGGGCATATTGACGCTATTGGCGTTATTGATGCTGGTGAATTCAGCATATGGGGGCGAAGCCTACTGCGATGCCTGCAAGGGCGATTCAGGCTGGTCCGGAGCGGCAAAGCTTGATGAGATCGGCAACCTCAGCGCTGTAAAGTCGGAGGTCATGCCGGGCCTGAGCACGGCTCAAAAGAACCGGGTGGGAATCTGGAAACTGCCTCTTGCGGGCTTCGAAAAAACCGATGCTAACGAGGAGATCAATTCACAGCCGGAAAATGTTCCTGCGAACAATACCACGCAAATCCTGGCAAAGAAGACAAAACCGCACATAGTCGCAGAGGAGAACACATCCATTGTGCGCAGCGCAGAGACTAAGGGCATGCTCGCACCTATCGACGAGGTCACCGGCTCCGTGGTCTTGCTGGACATAAGCGAGGACGCCACAGAGCACATTACCGGATCGATTGCCATCCCCTATACGAAATTCCTTATCAACGGCACATATGTGCGACCGGAAGCTGAACTGGCAAAGATGATAGGTGATAGCGGAATTTCTCAGGACGACCCCGTGATCATCTATGGCGAATGCATGCCATGTGGTGGAGGACCCGCGCCTGCGACCTTTGTCTACTGGATCATGAAATCCATGGGTAAGGAGAATGTCAGGGTACTGGATGGAACTGTCAAGGATTGGGCATTGGCCGGAAAGCCGACGGCTACAGAGACGGCATTCTTGCCTGCCAAGACATTCGCCGCCCTGATTAATCCAAATCTATCTGCCGATTATGACGATGTGTCGAGTGGCAAAGCCCAGATCGTGGATGCAAGAACCATGCAGGAGTTTGGCGCCGGCTCCATTCCCGGTGCAATAAACATTCCCTACGAGAACGTTATCATCAACAACAAAATCAAAGACGAAAACAAGCTTGATCGAGTCTTCGCTTTCCTCGACAAGAACCAACCGGTAGTAGTTTACACCAATACCGGTTTGAAGGGCTCTGTGGTCTGGTTTGCCCTGACTCTCCGGGGATATGATGCCCGGCTGTACTCTTTTGAGAATTATCTGTATAATCAGGTAGCTCTGGGCAAGACGAATGCGACTGATGCGACGGCTTGGACGGCCTGAATAGTATCGAGGCACAGGCCATGAAGATGTCAAGAATTGCCATGTGTATCCTGCTAATGATGGCGATATTTGCAGGTGCTGTACCCGGTGTTAATGGAGAATGCCCCCTGTGCAAGGGCGGATCTTCCACCACCCAACAGGACGTGCTCAATAACGAGTGGGCTGTGTTCCTGGGCAAAGAAAATGCAAGCTCAGAGGTGGTTTTCAGCACAGGTGGTCTGGTCAATCCCCGGTTTAACCGGCAGAACGACCCATCCTTGCAATCTGATAAAAGCCAGGCATCATCCGGTAAAGAAGATTTGAATATTGCGTCTGTAAAAGGAGTAGAGAGACCAACCGATAAGAGAAGCGATAGCTTTGCCTCTGTGCTGGTGCCTGTGCAAAGCGTCAATAATTCAGGGATAATTCTTGATATCAGCCCCAACTCTACGGAGTATATTCCCGGAGCGATAAGCATACCTTATACCAAATTTCTTAATCCGGGGGGTATTCTCAAGCCGGTCTTTGAGATGGCGATGGTCTTGGGAGAGGCAGGCATATCGCAGGATGATGCGGTCCTCATTTACGGAGAGTGCCAGCCTTGCGGGGGCGGGCCTTCTGCTGCTACTTATGTTTACTGGATAATGAAGTATCTGGGCCATGAGAAGGTCAAACTGCTGGACGGAGGCATCGACGACTGGGTAAATGCCCTGCGGCCTACGGTAACACATCCTGCGTCTTTGCCTCCTCAGGACTATGTCCCATCCATAAAGGCAGACCTTCTGGCTACTTATGAGTTCGTGCATAGCGGCACGCCCCAAATCATAGACGCCAGAACGGCCACAGAATATAATGCAGGGTCGATACCAGGAAGCGTAAATATTCCTTATGATCGAGTCCTCGATAATAAAAGTATCAAGGATGAAGAAGATCTGGATGACCGATTCTCATCTCTGGATAAGAATAGGCCCGTTGCAGTCTACACTAACACCGGCGTCAAAGCTTCTATGATCTGGCTCGCTCTGACTCTGCTGGACTATGATGCTAGAATTTACTCCTGGCAGGATTGGCAGGCCAATTCGCCTCAATTGAACATTGCCTTGCAAAAGGCCTATGCCAATCCAAATCCCGCCAAGATAGGAGATGTTGTGCAGATAACGGTGCTCTTCGAAGAGAGGAATCTGAGCTCAGCCGACCTGCCAAAGATCACTAACCTTAACCAGAGCGAGACGGTTCTGACCATCAAAGGATGTGCTACCTGTGGATTTGGCTCGCCGCAGGGATATGCCGATCTGAGTAGCACTGATGGCGTGGTTAAGATCGGCTCCACATCTCAGGCACAAAGAAGCGCGGCCGAAAAAAGTTTCACGGTATCTGCTCAGGTATTGAGCCCTTCCGGAGATACCATTAATCGGGTTGTAATGAAACGCATCAGATCTGACGGAGACGAGTTCGCAGGCATTTGGAATGCCAATGTGGCTGCAGGTGTCTACAGGGTAGATATTGTAGCGACTCTTGGAGAAGAGGCCACCGAGACCTTCCCCGATGCCCTGCAAATTGAGGTTGTCGGCACCAGTAAATATAAGAATCTTGGAAATGAATAACGGGAGCTAATCGTGAACTCCAGCTCATTTGCCTATTTTATTTTATTGGCCGGTCTGATTAGCTTTGCGGCTGCTTTCCCCATACAAAATGCGCTCGACAACAACAAGGCCAGCATCTGGTTTGAAAAGGAATACGACAGCTACTTCAAGCCAAATGCGGATGACGGGATGCCTCCGGTCATTTATGGGGTGAGCGTAAGCCCCTCGGCACTAAAGATGGGCGCACCCAGAAGTGAGATCAATGCTTTCGTCCATGATGCAGGCTGCATAGAGATGGTATATGCCGATATCGGCAATCGCATGAACCTCATGCTGGATCTGGATCAAAACGGCAGATACACAGGATACTGCGGCTCTAACCTGCCACCCGGAGCCTACAGGGTTACAATTGTGGCCATTGATAAAGCCGGAAATGCGGCAAAGGATGAATCAGCAACACTTACTATTCGCGACCCAGATGATCTCAATAGCAATGGAATCGAAGACTGCCTGGAAAAGCAAGGCGGGAAAGATCTGAAGGTGATCGTTCTTCATGACGGCAATCTGAGCGGAGTTGCCCCATCCAGTGATCGCTTCCAGATCTTGCCAGGGAGCGCCTTGACGGTATCTGCTGACAAGCTGGAGAAGATCGCCAGGACCAATGGCGTCAAAGGCATCTACAAAGACCAGAAGCTGAAGGTTTTGGCGCAGCCCGATCCGAGCGGCAGTCTGTCAATGCGCACCACACCTCGCGATGATTCATGGAATATTGATGATCCCAGGATGAATAGAGGCTACTTCGGAAAAGGTGTGACCGTGGCCCTCATTGATACTGGGGCAGATCGTGATCATAAGGAGCTGGCAGGCAAAATTGTGGCCTTCAAGGACTTCGTAAACAACCAAACAGATTCCTATGACGATAACGGACACGGCACCCATTGTGCCAGCCTTGTTGCCGGAGAGAAGGGCACAGGGGTGGCACCGGATGCTAAGCTGGTTGTGATAAAGGTCATGGACCGGGATGGTGCATGCTATCTATCTGATGCCCTCAATGCACTGGACTGGTGTCTGGATAATAAAGAGCGTTACGGAATTCGGGTAGTATCCTTTTCCGTGGGCGGTGAAAGCCCTTCGGACGGTACGTCCCTCTTGGATGATGCCTGCAACAAAATGGTGGAAAAGGGGCTTATTATGTGTGTGGCCGCAGGAAACTCCGGTCCAGCAGCTTCATCTATCGTCATTCCCGGCGATGCGGAGAATGTGATAACAGTGGGCGCGGTGGACAGATCTGGCACTATCTTCGAGCTATCTTCACGCGGACCGACGGCCAAAGGCGACACCAAGCCAGATCTGGTCACTCTGGGCGTGGATGTAGTCTCGGCCCTAGCCGGATCGAAGAGTGGCAGGAGCACATTGAGCGGCACATCGATGGCCGTTCCTCAAGTCTCAGGAGCCATAGCACGGTTACTGGAAGCGAAGCCTGATCTTACTCCGGCTGATGTGAAGAGAACGCTGCTCAAAACGGCAGACGACCTGGGAGCGTCCGGACAGGATAATGTTTACGGTTATGGGGCCCTCAACCTGACCAGGGCCCTGCAAAGCATCAGTGCAACCCGGTCTGGGCTATTGCCTCCTGTTTTGGAGGAGATTAAGCTCAACCGAAACGATTGCACCGTAGGCGAACCGGTCATGATTGAGGCACAGGCTTTGGGCGATATTAAGACCATAAACGCCAACATCATAGGACCGGACAAAAATCTGGAGATCCCCATGGACGACTTCGACGCAAACGGCATCTTCTCAGCTCGCTGGGAGACAAGCTTTTGGAGCCCGGGCGATTACAAGGTAAAGGTTGACTTGTTAGGAAAATTCGGTGAGGTGGACGATAAGGCGGTCCCTTTCCGTCTGTGGGAGAAGGAGTGAAGCTGATATGCCAATAGCTTGGCAAGAGATCGCCCGGTTCGGCAGGAAATTGGTCATTTCCGGGCTTACCAGCTCCAGATTCGGAAATATCAGCCTGCAAGAGGGAGATAAGATATTTATAACCAGCACAGGCAGCATGCTTGACGAGCTTGATGAAAAAAATGTGGTGGAGGTTGATTTAAGCAGTCCCTGCGATCAGGACAGGATTGCCAGTAGCGAGACCTGTGTTCACCGAGCCATCTACCGGAACACCGCAAATACGGCCATCATCCACACCCATTCTCCTTACGCCGTGGCTCTATCCATATTAGAGCGAAAGACAGTAGAGCCGCTGGATAGCGAGGGCATGGTATTTTTGGGTAAAATGCCAATTGTAGAGGGGCATTTTGGAACAGATGTGCTGGCCATGGCAGCATCTTTTGCCCTGCAGACTCATAAGGCATGTATCGCTCGCGGACATGGCGTATTTGCCGCTGGCAATAGTCTCCCAGATGCTTATACGGCAGCCTGTATGGCAGAGCATAGCGCTCAGGTGAGATATCTGGTTAAAGCCTTTCCAGGGGAAAAATTTATATCTTCTCCGTTACTCCAGTAACTTGAGCGGGTAATCCTAGTTTTTGAAATCCACACTGAACCCCCCACTCTCCTACCCGCTCTCTTTAAATTTAAGCAATCTGTATTTTACCGATGATCGCATTTTCTCCAGCTAGTTGTCAAAAGATCTATTAATGCCGGTGGTTAAAGGTTTCCTATGAACCCATCTCTGGAGCTGGGAAAGATCATGGGCATACCGGTGCGGCTACACTGGACGCTTCTGTTGGTCATCCTATATGTTGCCTGGGCTTTTGCCTCTTTCAGCCAAACCGTCTACGGAAAGACTTATGGTTTCGGTGGCATTGAGCCAACACAGCTGCGATGGCTCTATTCTCTGCTCTTTGCCATAGTGCTCTTCGCCTGCGTGGCCCTGCACGAACTGGGCCATTCCTATGTCGCCCACAAGAACGGCATCAACATAAAGAGCATAACGCTCTACTTTTTCGGCGGTGTGGCTTCTATGGAGGAGATCCCCAGAAATCCCCGCATGGAGCTACAGATGGCATTCGCCGGACCGGCGGTAAGTGGCGTGCTGGGATTGATCTCGGTTTACCTGGCCGGATCAGTTGCCGCATTGGGGGGTGCAGGCAATGCTCTGGCCATCATGCTCTGGACTTTGGGCATCATGAACATCATCCTCATGGCCTTCAATCTCCTTCCAGCTTTTCCCATGGATGGGGGCCGCCTCTTGCGGGCCTGGTTTGCCACCCAGATGCCTTATGTAAAAGCCACCCGACGTGCTGCGGATATCGGAAAGATCTTCGCGACCCTCATGTTTCTGCTGGGCCTGTTCTCCTTAAATTTCATGCTCCTCTTTGTGGCATTCTTCGTTTATGTGGGTGCATCTGAAGAGGAGAAGGCGACCGAAATAAGCGTCAGCCTGGAGGGAATATTAGTACGAAACATAATGTCCGCCCCGGTGCGCAGCGTCGCTTTGGAAATGACGCTAGACGAGCTGAAAGAGTTAATGTTCCGGGAAAAACATAGAGGCTATCCGGTGATGTCCGGCGAGGCCCTGCAAGGAATTATCACCCTGACCGATCTGCAGAAGGTTGCCGAAGAGAAGAGGGCCATAACACGCGTCGATCAGGTGATGACAAGAAAGTTATATTTGATCGGCCCTGAGGAAGAGGCATCGACTGCCATGAAGATGATGAATGAGATGCAAATTCGCCGACTGCCTGTGATCGATAAGGACCGATTGGTGGGTATCATCTCCAGGGAGGACCTGGTCAGGGCCATTGAGCTTTGCAAAGAGCGGGAACATTAAGAGGTAATCAATTTGGAGAATACGACAGAAAATATTAAAGAAGCCGACGCTTCTTCTTGCCGACTGGTAGAGCCGGGAGAGATGCCTGCTGGCAGCGAGTCCCATGAGATCATAATAGTAGGGACTGCCCATGTCTCCGAAAAAAGCGTCCAGGAAGTAATCAGCAAGATAGAAGAGACACATCCCGATATCGTGGCTGTGGAGCTATGTCCCGCTCGCTACAGGGCTCTTATCGGCCAGGAAGTAGAGAAAGAGATCAAGATCAGTGAGCTATTAAGTGGCGGAAAACTCTTTTTCTTCCTGGTGCAGTTGTTTTTGGCCTACATACAGAGAAAGATGGGCGAGGAGCTGGGGGTTAAACCAGGATCAGAGATGCTGGCTGCCATAGAAGCAGCCAAGAGAGCAGGCGCGCGGGTGGCACTGGTCGATAGGGACATAGGCATTACCATTCAGCGCTTCTGGTCGGCTATGGGATTTTTTGATAAGATCAGGCTGGTCGGATCCTTGATACCCGCGACTCTTGGCTGGGGTGATGAAGAAGAAATTGATATAGACAACATCACCCAGGTAGATATCGTCTCCCAGATGATCTCGGAGTTTCGGAAGATCTCCCCGGGAGCCGCGAACGTGCTGGTAGATGAGCGTGACGCCTTCCTGGCCCGCAATCTGTTCATGCTCTCCAAACAGGGCCGGGTGCTGGCCGTGGTAGGGGCTGGCCACAGAGAGGGCATTCTCAAGCATCTGGATCATCCAGAGAATATTCCTGCCCTGGAAGGCTTGAATGAGAAGCCCGGCAAAAAGATCACCTTTGTCAAGATATTTGGAGTAGTTGTGAGCCTGCTCATCCTGGCCACCATTGGTCTGGTGCTGATCACGGCCCAGTCCAGCGAGGTCATTTTTCAGGCCTGTGTCATCTGGTTCGTAGTAACTGGAGGGTTGTCGGCTCTTGGCGTGGTCCTGGCCAGAGGCCACCCGCTCTCCACCCTGACCGCGCTCATGGTGGCCTGGATGACTACCCTCAATCCATTTGTGGCAGCAGGCTGGTTTGCCGGAATGGTAGAGGCCTGGAAGCTCAAGCCGACGGTATCCGACCTGAAAACGCTGGCTGCTGCAGACAGCTTCAAGCAGATGATGCAAAACAGACTCTTTAAGGTCATCTTAGTGGCAGCACTGGCAAATGTGGGTGCTATGGTGGGGATGTTTGTCGGCGTCTATATCATCTGGCAGTGGCTGGGACTGAACATTTCGGAAGAGATGATAGAGGAGATTATCAAAAATGGTTACCATTCTATTCTAAATTATTTATAATTTTTTTGCTCCGAAACAACGGCAATTCCTGCATTCTTGATCTTGTTCTTGCGCGATATATTGAGCAGAAAGGGCGTGAGGCTCTCTATCATGGAGGAGGCTGCCAGGGGACCTGCGCTAAGTGGTCTGAGGCTCTTTATCTCGCCGGCAAGTTCCATGGTAATATCTACCGCCTGCACGTCATCGCCACAGACAAAAGCATCACCCTTCATTACCCTCTCAAGATCCTGCAAAGCTGTGGCACAGATGGTATGAAAAGCAGATACCACTTTAACGTCATTGGGGAGCATCGACCTCGCCTGCAGGGCAGCGCTCCCTTCCGCAGGTGGGTGGTACTGGAAAAACAAGCCGTTGTAGGTCATGGGCACCACGGGCGAGATGACAAGCTGGCTCTTGTAGGAGTCATGCAGGCCTGCTGTAACAGAAGCCATATGCTCATAGGGCACGCATAGCACGACCACATCTGCCCCAGAAACGGCACTGGCGTTATTCATGCCCTGTACATTCGCAGCAGCTCCTAAGTGCTGTAATATAGCGGTCGCGCTCTCCCTGGCCTTCTCAACATTTCGTGATCCGATGATGATCTCATGCTTTTCTCCCCAGCGCAGGGCTAACCCCGTGCCGATGCCACCGGTTCCGCCAACGAGAGCAATTTTCATGATATAGTCGTTAACAACACTATTATTTTACAGTTTTGTACCGGGAAGCATCTTTTGTAGAAGGACGGATAAGACCACAAAGAGGAGAACCCCCAGGATCAGACTCTTGACGATTCCTATTCGATTAACACCCAGCATTACTATGGTGACATAGCAGACCCAGGGGGGTGTAAAGATCAGAAGGCTCTTGGCATACTCTTCCACCGTCTTGCTGCCGCCCTCTGCATAGATCAGCAAAAAACCGACTATTGTGAGCAAGGGCAGGGTAGTGATGAATGCAGAGAGCATGCCTCTGCCCAGGCTAGCGAAGTAGGCCGTGAGAGCGGTAACCGTCCCGCCCAGGATAAAATATATCACTAGCCGCAGATCGGAGCCCGCTAAATAATCCAAATAGTATGAGATCTGCATTTTAGAACCTGCTAAAATATAACAAGGGATGGCACGAGATGCGAAAGGGAGTAGCAATGAAGGGGGTAATAAACGTCACCTCGTGCCGCGAATTCCTGCATTATCCTTCCATAATGCAGCTATCACTATTAGGTCTCTTCTCCTTTATTAAGTTTTAGGTCGAAAAACAGATAGAACATTATTATTAAATCAAGCAGGTTTTATGGCCGCCTCGACCTGGGTCATGCCGGCATCAGTCTTGATGCCCAGTCCATAAAAATGGGTGCGTGAAGCCCTGTACCCACTTGCTCGCAGTCGCTCTATTGCATCATCTATCTTGCCGGGGGTGATGTGCAGCCTCTCGCAGATACTATGATGATCATAGTACATGGGCGCTTCTATTTCGCTCGCACATGTGCCAAGAAGTTTTATTGCCCGACGGGAGAGCCCCTCCCAGCCGAGAGCCTTCTCGATTACCTGCGCTTCCTGTATCCCGCCCAGCCACAGAGGCCCGGCCAGAGTCATCCTGCCAGAACAGTGGCGGCACTGTGCACCAGGCAGGGGTTTTTCCAGTAGAACAAAGCTGCCGCAGCTACGGCAGTGCTCGACATAGCCCAGATTTTCCAGGCATCGATCGGCTGCTTTTGCTCCCCTGATCACCCGCAGGTAAGTTCTCACATAGTGATCGGTAACATGGGTGAGCATAGGCTGCATGGCTTTATCCAGACGGGCCAGTTCCCGCGCCGCCAGGCCGAGCAGAATTCTGGCCCCCATCTCCCGGTGATACTCGGTACGCAGTGGAACTGCCATATACTTGCGTATACCGCTCATGAGATGGGCACCGCAGAGGGGCGCCGTGTCGGTAGCGGTGATGAATAGATAAGAACGTGCGGACCTGCTGGCCGCAGAGAGATAGGATGAGGGGGAGCCGAAGGGGTCCAGGTCCACCGCTTGGAAGTGCTGCTCATGCAGTAGGACGTTGGCATCAGAGCAGGTTACAGTGCCGGTCAGACCATTTCGACTCAAGTTTTTTCCCATAAGCCGGCAAGCCAGGGGGCTTACGTCGTTTAAGGTCACTTTTTCTACACCTGCTTCCTTAGCCACCCGCAGGCCGCGAATGCCGCTGGCTGACAGGGCATCCAGATAGTCGGAGAGGGCCAGGCCGCTGGCCATAGCGACGCCGATATCCCGGTTGAGAAGCATCTTGGGATTGTAGAAAGCACCTTCTGTCTCAAAGGTGATGGCGCCCTCCGTTATGAGATTCATCAGAAATCATTCTCTTTCTGAAACGGCGGTGCGCTGGCATCAAAGGCTCTGGAGTCCGACCACTTGGGCGGCGAGCTGGGCGTCCTCCGGGATATCACCATGACGCCTTTTTGCTTGCTGATGGTGGGGTACTCATAATCTGCAGGCCCGTACACTGCATATTTCTTAACTTGATCCCTTATTTGTGTGCTGTTCAATCCCGCTTCCCTGTATGGGCGAATGAGGGGCCAGTAGTCAAAGGAATGCGACTCGGGCCCGGGAAGAGAATAGGGCTGATCGCCTATGCCGTCATTATTTTTGTCCTTGCCCTGATAGTCGTTATAGTAGTTGCCGATAGTAGTATTCCAGATATTGAGGCTGGTATTCTCATAGGCATTGATATCGTTTCTAAAGAAGTTGTTGCAAAAGACGAGGTTATTCCGGTTCTCATTGAGCCTTATGCCGTGTTTATTGCCTGAGGCGTTGTTGTCGTAGACGGCATTGAACTTGCAGCCCTTTGAGATCTCCAGACCATTGAAGTTGCCTTTAGCGGTGTTTCTGACGAGCATGTTGTAGCTGCTGTTCTCTTGCAGACTGATGCCTATGCCAAATCCCTTCACGATCTCGCTTCTGCTGTTATCCTCTGCCAAATTATCAGTTATGTTGTTGTAGTTAGACCAGGTCGTCACCAGGATTCCATAATAATTATGATCAGCCCGATTTCTTCTCACCTGGTTATACGACGCATTCCAAAGAGAAAGCCCAAAGGTGTTCATGGAGAGGATATTATCCTGAATGACGCCTCCATCCGTCTCTTTGAGGAGTATGCCGGCATTGGTATTGCTAACAATGCTGTTATTATCGATCCGCACATCGCGAGATTTTTCAATATCCAGCCCGTATTTTTTGCAGCTCATGATGCGGCAGGCAGTAACTTTGACCCGGGCACTTTGCAGGATGCAAGCTCCCGTATCGCAACTTTCCATGGTAGTATTCTGCATGGTAAGCTCCTGCACGTCCTGTGCAGAAACTGCCACCTGGGCTCCAAAGATGCTGCAATTTTTCATGACAAATCCGTTACCCATCACAACTATGGCAGAATTTGGCTCATCAAGGCTACCTCCTGCCGCCGCAGTGGGATTTTGCATGTAATAATTGAACTTGGCAGTGCTGTCCTTTCCCACGCCAATGATACGAAATCCAGAGATGGTGACGCCATCGCTTTTCACTTTTATCGCCGGTTTCTGCAAAGCCGCATAAATGATGGGTCCACCCTGTCCTTCAATGGTTAACGGTCGGTCCACCTCGAATCGGCCTACTTCTCCCGGACCTACTACGACCGTGTCCCCTGCTTTGGCCGAGTTTATGGTCGTCTGGACATCCGCTCCCGCCTGGATAACGCTTGCGTCTGCTGGATCAAACGGCACGTAAATTAAAAGCAAAAGAGCTAGAATCGCGAAAATAATGGATGAAGACTTTGTGCCGGAAGATTCAGTGTCGGAAATGGCGCATGCCTGTGAAGACCATGGCCATGCCGTGCTCATTGGCGGCATCAATCACCTCTGCATCCCGTATGGATCCGCCGGGATGAATTACTGCAACTGCTCCTGCCTGAAAGGTCTGATCCAGCCCGTCCCGGAAGGGGAAGAATGAATCAGTGGCAGCTACCGTCCCTCTGGTGCTTAGGCCGTGCTCCTCTGCCTTTTCTGCACCAAAGCGCGCAGAATCCACCCGGCTCACCTGGCCAGATCCTATGCCTATGGTCTGGCACTGTGAGGCATAAACCAGGGCATTGGACTTGACATACTTGGATACCTTCCAGGCAAATCGAAGGGCTTTGCTCTCCCCATCTGTGGGGGACCTCTTGGTTACAACCTTCCATTCCTTAAGGTCGCCGGTATCATAATCCTGGAGCATCATCCCCCCAAAGATGTTTCTTTGATAATATCCCCTATAAAGTTCGTTCTTTCGAGCCAGCAGATCTCCGATATCCATTATCCTGCGATTGGGCTTCTTTTCCATAAGCAGCTTTTGGGCCTCAGGCTCATAGCCAGGGGCAAGCAGAACCTCGACGAAGCTGTCGCCGATGGCGCGAGCCGTGTCTGTGTCCACAGGCCGGTTGAATCCAATGACGCCACCAAAAGCGGACTTGGGATCTGTGGCAAAAGAGAGACGATAGGCATCAGCAAGACTTTTGCCATAGGCCACGCCACAGGGATTGGCATGCTTGACAATGACCGAGAGGGGCTTGTCCACCGGAGCGCCGTCGTACTCCGATAGGTCGATCAGCATCTCAAGCACCGTTTCCGCATCGACCATGTTGTTATAGGACATCTCCCGTCCATTCAGCTTCCTGGCCGTGTGCAGGCCCAGACCATTTTGTTTGCTGTAGAGTGCCGCCTTCTGGTGCCAGTTCTCTCCGTAACGAAGATCCTGCACCTTTTCATAGGCTGCCGCAGCATAGCGGGGCATGGAATTGGTGTCGGCCTGAAGCGCGGCCAACCTTCGTGAATCGCTTTGCAGACACCTGTAGAGGGCATACGTCTCCAGCTTATTTCTGGTCTCTGTAGAAAGGCCGCTCGTCTTTGTGATCTCTTCTAAAACCGATGAACAGTCAACGTTGTCTAATAGAACAGGACTTCCAACAGCCATCGCCTGGCGAATGAAGAGCGCTCCCGCAGGGGTGGTAACATATCCATGGTCACATATCAAAAGGCAATCCGCTGCAAAGCCCTCGCCGGGAAGCCGTTCGCAGATTTGCAGGCCAAGCTGCTCCAAGCCGGGAAGAATGGATCCTGCTACCTGAGCATCACCTGTCAGGACGACGACTTTCTTGATCTTCATCGAACCTCTCTCCTTTCATCGCCTGCGCTATTTTAACTTTTTGCCAAAACGCTATTCATCGTATGCAAAAGATAAGCTTTAAGCCCCATGACACCACTTTTTAGGAATAATGGACATTTGCAAGGCGGTCAAGCATCATCCCCAGGGCTGCACCATCAGCTTTGAGGTAGTGCCCGGCTCCTCTTGGCTGGCTGTCCCCTCCGGTTTCAATCCCTGGCGAAAGTCATTCGAAGCTCATCTGACCGAGGAGCCGTCGCGAGGGCGGGCTAACCGGCAGTTGACAGAAGAGCTGGCCAGGACGCTTGGCATTTCTGAGCTGAAGGTTGAGGTCTTGAGCGGCCACAAGAGCGCCAGAAAGCTTCTGTTGGTAAACGGAATGGCCGAGGATGAGGCCGTCTTTGCATTAAAGCAGAAGATGAAATAATTGAGCCGCAAAGATATTCGGTGGGGTAGAGCTGAGCCGGAGAGCCGCCCCAAGAGGACTTATGATCTGGAGGCCCTGGAGGAACTCATAGCTTCTCTTATCGAGGCTTCTTCTCACGGCGCCGCCGTCATTGTGGAAGGAAGGCGCGACCTCCTGGCCCTCCGTGCTCTGGGACTGCCGGGACCTGTGATCATGGCCTCGCGCCGCTGTGCTCTGGACCTGGCTGAGGATGCCGCCCGCTGCCATGGCCAGCGAGCCGTCGCGGTCCACAAGCACCAG
>CAZDLZ010000006.1:40212-63812 GCA_964506745.1 uncultured Methanotrichaceae archaeon
GAGGATGCCGCCCGCTGCTATCCCCAAATCATACTCCTTACCGACTGGGATGCCAAAGGCGATGAGATGTGCGAGACGATCGAGCGCCATCTGCGTTCTGTGGGATCGCGACCGGACAGAGAGATACGAAGCCGGCTGGGAAAATTGGTCAAGAAAGAGATAAAGGATGTAGAGAGCCTGAGTCAATATGCACGGAAGATGAGGGAGCAATATGGTAACTAGGATAGCAGTCACGGGATCTCCTGGTATCGGCAAATCCACTCTGGTGGCAAAAGTGGCAGCATCCGCAGGCATGCGTGTGGGGGGAGTGCTGGCGCGAGATAAGCGATTCAAAGATCGGCGCATAGGCTTTGAGCTGCTCGACCTTGCTTCGGGGGCCGTGGGCATGCTGGCCGATGAGACGGGCAGCGGGCCACAGTTAGGAAAGTATCGCATCCATCCGGAAGACCTGGATGGCATAGGTGCTGCTGCCGTGGAAAACGCCCTGAAGCGCGAGCTGATCGTGGTGGACGAGGTGGGCCCCATGGAGCTGACCAGCCACAGGTTCGTCTCCGCCGTAGAAATGGCCATCGCTTCATCAAAGCCTATGCTCGTAGTGCTGCATGAGTGGTCCAATCACCGTCTGGCTAAGAAAATTCGCAGCACATTTCAGGTGATAACCGTAACCCGTGAGAACCGTGATGCTCTTGTCAATGAGATCGCCCCGACTCTATCTGGCAAGAGATAGATCAATCATAGTCCCAATTCAGTCGCCCGGATAAAGGCTGCTTCTGCCTCCTGATCGCGATGCAATGACCGGTAGGCAAGCCCCAGGTTCTTCCAGGCAGTGGCATATTCCTGCTCGATCTTTATAGCCATTAAAAAGCAGCTTATCGCCTCCTCGTGCCTGGCCAAAACCCCCAGGGCCACGCCTTTGTTGTTCCAGGCATAGATATCAAAGGGATCGATCAGGAGAGCTTCTTCATAGCTCTCAATTGCCTCCTCATGCCTGTGCAGGTTGTCCAAAGCCGCACCCCGGTTATTCCAGGCCCTTCTGCCATCCGGCCCGAGTGGATTGCACTCAACTGCCCGGGCATAGCTTTCCACCGCTTTCTCGTATTGCCCCAGCCGGTGCAGGGCAAAGCCTCTTACTATCCAGGTTCGGGCATTGTATGGATCGATGGCCAGGGATTTTTCGCAGGAGATCACCGCCTGCGCATCTCTATCTATCTGGCTGCAGACCCGGGCATGAGCCCTCCAGGCATCGGCATTCTTGGGTTCGAGCGTGAGGGCCTTTTCCAGGGCCGCTCTTGCCTCATCGTACCTGCCTAGCTTTCGTAAAGCTATTCCTTTCTTGAAGCATTGAGCGAAACTACCGGGCAAGACTTCGTCAGCCTTCTCCCAGGCGGATAGCGCCTCCTCGTAGTTCCCCCTGGCATAGTGGGTCTCCGCCTTTTCATTTTCATCTTCCGACATGTTTATTCCGAACCACAACCTCTTTATCTTCGACACTATTTGACGACAGGCTTAAACTCATTGCGGTGCAATTGGGGCATCCGGTGAAACGGCATTCAAGTATTGGCTCATATAGTAAAGTATATATTATACATATTACTAAAGTATTGTTAAATGTATAGGGGGTAGTTTTGGAGGGGTACGATGAAACCACAGCGGTCCGAGATATTAGGCCGGATGATTAGGTTCCTCAATCTGGACACAGATGGTCTGAGGCGAGTTGTTCTTGAGTCAATAGTCGAGGCCCGAGAGTTTACTGTAGCTTCTATTCATGAAAGCGTATGTAAGAGAATTAATGTTTCCAAGAAGGTGGTGGCCTCCATGATCGGCTACATTTGTTCGCGTCTGGGAATCTTACATGTCAATAAGAAGTCCTATCGTGCGCCTATGAGCTATGTTTTAAGAGATGAATATGCCGATATAGCCAGAGCAGTACTGGCCACCTTATGACCAATGTTAAAACGGCACCCAGGACCGCCACTACGCTTAAGATCCGATCTAAATCTGAATACGCAATAAGTCGCTCTCGTGATCCATATCATGAGCTAATGCTCCGCCTTTTTCAGGAAGAAACAACGGCACAGCGTGGGGGAAAGTTCCTGGAAATGGTGGAGATGCGCCAGAAGAGCGGCGACCCATTGAAGACGGAAGAGTGGAGGATGCTTCTGATAGAGTTGAATGTTAGTCGGTCTGCCTTCTATGCCATGAGAAACAAGCTACTTGGAGCAGGACTAATTATAAACAAACGCGGTGAGTACCGGCTCTCCGGGATGTTCAGCCGCGATCTGATGGACATGGCTCGTTGGTGGTGGACGGCAGTTCTTGGCAACGACCAGGAGAATCTATAGGCAATTTTTTAATTCCGTCATCTGCTTTTCTATGGTCTCCACCACTTTGACGTTCTCCATAAACTCCAGGTTGCCCTGACAGAAAGGACAGATAAAATTGGCTTCACTCGCCTCGTCAAAGATGAAACGAGCACACCCTTCAGTGCAGGCATAAAAGATGTTCTCCTTCTCATAAGCCAGCCTTTCTTCTAATTTGCGCAGCAGCCTTTTGGCTTCTGATTCCAATGCCTTTTCAAAATTCTCAGGACACAATTGCCACAAATAGGTCAGCCAGCCGGAATCAGGATCGCGCTTGCGTCGATAAATAGCTAGCCTGTGTTCGTAAAGCAGGTAGAGGGTGCGTCTTACGGTATTCAGGCTGATGCCGGTAAGCTCTGCCAGCTTCTCGTCAGTGATCTCTTCGCCTGGTATGCATTCCACAATGCGTAAACCGTCTTCTCCGACAAGCTTGTTGAGATATGCTCTATGAATAGACTCTTCGATGACCGTCAATGAATCACTACCTGGATATGAGCTTGCTAATACAAGGGTTTGCTTCGTGTATCACACTTGGGCAATAACTGCGCATTGGCCCGTTTTGCTTTAGATTTATGTTAGGTATTCCTTCTATATAGCCTCATCGTGAAGATGTTTTTGGCAATCATAAAGAGGCTTTTCCCATTCACTAACAAAGGCACATAGCGCAGGGAGCACTTACGGAAAAATCAAACAAACGTGAATTAATCTAAGATAATTGACGTCATTGTTGCAACGTTCTTTTTCGGTTTTTGCAAATAAAAAATGCTAAAAATTAAAAATATAAATATATATTCTACAAGAGTGGGGGGCCTTTTGCCAGGCCCTTAGCTAGACCCCGCCTCTCCCAAGAGCGCCTTAAGTTTTTGTATGGATTGCAGAGCCTGGTTGGCCTCGTTGAGCTTTTCCTGCTCATAGTATTGGAGTATATCCTCAATTGGTGCTTTGAGGCGGTAGACCTTCATGGGCCTGCCGGTGCCATCACTCCTGCCCATCTTCTCCTCCACCCAGTTGTTCTTCCTGAGGGTGCGCAGAGCAATGCTCACTTCCGGCTGGCGCAGGTCGGAGCCGCGCTCAATCTCGCGGGAGGTGGCCTCGGTGCCGCTGGCCAGATAGGCAATCATATTGGAAACCTTCCTCGGTACTCCCAGGCTTTTCAACGTTTCCACAACTTCAATATCTTTTTCATCAAATCTCATTACGAACGATTCCTTCATTGTTATCTTCTCCCTTATTTTTACTCCCTTGCAATAAATGAAGCACGTTATGATATAAATAGTTTATTTATGTCAAAAAAAATTTTACTATTATTACTACATTCTGCAAACGCACTAAAAATAAATAACTTTGTAAAAATTTGAATTACCTTCTTTTTATCTTCTCGATAAATTGCCTCTTCTTCTCCACAGCATTCATAGCTGCCCGATCGACTTTCGCCGTCATCTCTGCCACGTCTCTTCTCGCATCCTGGCCAACTGCTTTTTTTATGGGTGTGTAAGCAGCTTCCCGGAAGCGCGGGGAAAAGTCAGAAACCTTGCCGTCCATTTGGAGCAATGCGCCCTCTCCTTCCTCAACAGTGCCTATCTCATCCACAGCCACGCCGGCTTTGCCAATGGTCCGGGCGATCTCTTTGGCCTCTTCTTCAGGGGCTATTATGAGCAGGGCATCTATGGAGACACCCAGATAGTCGATCTGCAAGTCGCCGAGCATCTCCAGGACCCGCGGATTTACCAGGTGACGCATCCTCTCCTCTTCGAAGTTCAGCTTTACTTTTGCCGTGTAGGAGATCTCCTTGGCGTCGCCGCGAATGCCTCCATTGGTCACGTCGGTCATGGCGTGGATGGTAAGATCTTCCTTAAGCAGAGCCTCGCAGGCCTCCAGGAATTTGATATTCAGCGTTTCTTCCACTACCTCATGCCGATCGTAATAAAGCGCCGCCGAGCAGACAGTTCCGCCTCCAGCGCCCTCGCTCATCATGATCACGTCTCCTGGGCGGGCGCTCTTTCTGGGAGTGAGCTTGTCAGAGACGCCCACCGCGCCCACACAACCTGTCAGCCGGTCGCCGATGACCATATCGCCGCCGATTCGCAGTGTACTGCCGGTGATAAGTGGAACACCGATCAGCTCAGAGACAGTAGCTATGCCGGCGATGTGGTCGAAGAGCTTGGATACGTCCCCATCATCGGCCAGATGAACATCGGAGAGAAGAGCTACTGGCCGCGCCCCCATTACATAGACATCGCGAAGCGCTGCGCGTGTGACATGAAATCCCGCCAGGAAAGGATAGTCGCTGAGGCGCGAGTGCATACCATCTACGGTGACTGTTATGTACTGGCCTTTTGCCTGAACCACGCCCGAGTCGTCCAGCTGGCGCGAGTCCACCTCGGCATTAGTGCGGCCGATGACCTCCGCGATCTTGGTGTGCGTATAAAAATCGCCGGATCCTCGCGAGCCGACCCCGTAGTCGCCCATGGTGACGCCCACCTCTTCCAGCCGGAAGACATCGCCTCGGGGATGCAGAGTCGCTCTTGCTTCCTCCAGCACCGCCTGCGCCAGTATGAGGGCTTTGTCCTCTGGTATTCTCTTGACCTCTCTGATCAGTGATATGAGCTTGGACTTTATTTGGGGGTCCTCTCGTAGCAGGCCCCTCTTGGCAAACCCTTCCAGATCCATGAAGCGGAGTTGTACTAACCTGTAGTAAAGTATTCTGCAAGAATTCCAGCATATCTCGCGCTATTTATTGAGATCAGCATAATGTTTATGGGAATGAAGGTCGTGGATTCGTATTGAGGCTGGAATCTTAATGAATGAGCGATTGACATGAGCGGCAAAGAGAGCGCAGCCGCGCCGGATACGGGCATCATATTCTACCAGACCGAGGATGGCCTGACCAGGATTCAGGTCCGGCTTTCTGACGGCTCCGTCTGGCTCAGCCAGAGGCTTTTAGCCGAAGCTTTACCAGGTCTCTACCCGCACCATCAGCGAGCATATCATCAACATCTACTCTGACCATGAACAGAGCCCAGAGGCAACTATCCGGAAATTCCGGTTAGTTCAAACCGAGGGCAGTCGCCAGGTAGAGCGATTGATGGACTTTTACAATCTGGATATGATTCTCGCCATCGGCTTCCGCGTGCGCAGTCACCGGGGCGTTCAGTTCCGCAGCTGGGCTACCGAGCGCCTGCGGGAGTACATCGTCAAGGGCTTTGTGCTGGATGACGAGAGGCTCAAGGGAGAGCGTGCGCTTGGAGCTGATTATTTTGATGAACTTTTAGAGCGCATTCGCGATATTCGGGCCTCGGAGAAGCGCTTCTACCAGAAGGTTCTCGATATCTATACCCTCTCCATCGACTACGATTCTCAGGCCGAGGGCACCCAGGAGTTCTTCAAGATGGTTCCTCGCTGTTTCGCGTGGGTAATAGAATAATCGAGTCCTCTGTGAGTTCTCCGTGCGCTCTGTGTCTCTGTGGTGGTAGTCCGTAAACCATTGGTTATAACCAGTGGCTAACGACGTCTTCACCACAGAGGCACAGAGTTCACAGAGAACGCACAGAGCGACTAACTAACAACTGGAAAAACATAGTAACCTGAGGTTAGCAACTGGATGTAGCGAAGAGCCTTCAAGATCGTTCAGAACAAGCTGCACTGGGCCATAACCGGCCATACCGCAGCAGAGCTGATCACGGAGCAGGCTGATGCCCTCAAACCGAATATGGGACTGACTGCCTGGAAAGGAACAAAGGTTCGCCAGTCGGACGTGCTCGTGGCCAAGAACTACCTCATGGCCGATGAGATCGCACAGCTCAACCGCCTGGTCGTCATGTGGCTGGACTACGCCGAGGACCAGGACCAGCGCAGACGCCCAGTCTACATGAAAAACTGGCAGGAGAAGCTGGATTCATTCCTGCAATTCAACCAGCGAGCCATACTGGAGCACAGCGGGCGCATCTCTATGGAGGAGGCCCGGTCTAAGGCCCTGGAGCAGTACCACTCCTTCAGCCAGCAGCGGATCGAAGAGGGCGATGCCCTTGCTGAGAAGGAGTTTGAGCAGGAGGTCAAAAAGATGCTTGGCAAAGGTCCGAAGGACGATAAATGAGCCCCTCCGGCGCTTCATCTCCTTGCAAAGAGCCGTTCTAATTGATTTTGATCTATTGTTACCATCACCGGCCTTCCGTGCGGGCAGGTGAGGGGATTATTGCATCGGTTTAGATCCTCTATGAGTTGTTTCATCTCTGCAAAGCTGAGTTCTTTTCCTGATTTTATGGAGCCCCGGCAGGCCAGAAGCTTGAGGATCTCATCTTTATTGGTCGAGCCGGGGCTGACCTTTCCCTGAGTGAAGAGGTCTCTTAAGATGTCATGCACCGCCTCGCTGCTTTCCAGGCGGCGGCCCAGCGCTGGAACGGACCTGACGCTGAATGTGTTTCCCCCAAAAGGCGAGACCTCAAAGCCAATGTCTTGCAGCGTCTCCTGCCAGGAGGCCATCATGATCATCTCGCTGGGGGACATCTCCAGGGAGATTGGCTCTGCCAGCTCCTGGCGGATCTTTTTGTTCCTGTAGCATTCCTGCAAGAGCTCGAAACGGATGCGCTCAGCGGCTGCATGCTGGTCGATGAGCACCAGCCCTTCAACCCCCTCCGCCACGATGTAAAGCTTCCTGATCTGGCCCAGGATGCGCAGACCGGGGACCGGCTGTAGCTGCGGCGTATCCTCCGCCTCCTGGCTAAGAGGAAGGGTGCTCTGCCCGCAGCTTTCTGCGATGGTGGCCTGGGTTGTTTGGCCTGCTTGGTTTACCGCGTCTCCTGCCACACTGCCCGAAATTCTTTCCGGTATCCCATCCGATATTCCCTCCGGTACCACCCCTGCACCGGACCGGGCATGTTCCGACAAAGCCCTGGCCGCGGCTCGGGTAAGAGCCGATGCGATTTCCTCTTCATGCAAGAGGCGGATCTCTCTTTTAGCCGGGTGGACATTCACATCTACCAGCTCGGGACTTATCAGCAGAGAGATGACTGCCACCGGACTTTTTCCCAGTGCAATGAGGTTTCGGTAAGCCTCTCGTAGTGCAGTCGAGAGAGGCCGGGAAGAGACGGCTCTTCCGTTGACGAAGATGAATACTCTGTCCGGGCTGCTTCGTACCGCCAGAGGGTCTCCAATAACCCCGGAGATGGTCCAGCCCCGTCCCGTCTCCTCCAGCCGGGACAATCCCCTCAAGGTCTTCAGGCCGAAGAGGCGAAAGAGAACATCGTCCCAGCTTGACGATTTCACTGATTTGAAGATGGTGCGTTTGCCGGAAAAGAGCTCAAAAGAGATGTCATAGTGGATGATAGCCAGTTCCGTGACCATATCTGTGATGTACACGGTTTCCGCCTCCACTCCTTTGAGGTGCTTTCTTCTGGCCGGAACGTTGTAGAAGAGGTTCCAAACCGTGATGGTGGTGCCTACTGGTGTGCCAACCTCTTTGGTTTCTGCAACCTTGCCGCCTTCCATGCGCAGGTATGTGCCGGAGATGGAGCCTTTCGTCTTGGTCTTTACCTCGACGCTTGCCGAGACGCTGGCGATGCTGGCCAGTGCCTCGCCCCGAAAGCCGAGAGTGGCGATGCTCTCCAGGTCCCCGGCCCCGCGGATCTTGGATGTGGCATGTTTTTGAAAGGCTAAAGGCAGGTCCTGGGGATCGATGCCGCAGCCGTCATCGGTTATTCTGATGAAGCTCTTTCCGCCGTCGCCTAGCTCAATGAGCACCTTGCCGGCTCCTGCGTCGATGGAGTTTTCCACCAGCTCCTTGACCACAGAAGCCGGCCGCTCGATGACCTCCCCGGCGGCGATCTTGTTTATGGTGTCAACATCTAGAAGTCTAATCCTGGCCATTGCTCTCGCCTCTTCTCCCTACCAGACGCTTCTGGTATTCGACAAGACGGTTCAGCGCCTGGAGGGGCGTCATGGAATCGATCTCAAGGGCTAGGATCTCTAGCAGGATAGCATCATCCTTTTGAGGCCTGAGTATCTTTTCCGCTTTTCCCTCGGTTTCATTTCCTCCAGGTACAGGTGCATCGAAGAATATGAGCTGGGTGTACTGAGAGGATTTCCGAAGCTTCTTATTGCCGGACAGCGGCTCAATCACCGCCTCTTTCTCGATCTCCTTCAGGATCTGGTCCGCCCGCCTGGTCACGGCCTCAGGCACGCCGGCCAGGCGGGCCACGTGCACGCCGTAGCTCTTGTCTGTGGCTCCCGGCACCACCGTGCGCAGGAAGGTGATGGTCCCCTTCTCCTCCTTTACAGCGATGCTGTAGTTTTTTACTCCCGGCAGGATGCCTTCCAGTTGCGTGAGTTGATGGTAGTGGGTGGCAAAGACGCATTTGCATTTGATGATGCTGTGCAGATACTCTGATATGGCCCAGGCTAAAGAGAGGCCGTCAAAGGTGCTGGTGCCGCGTCCCACTTCGTCGAGCAGCACCAGGCTGTCCCTGGTGGCCGCAGCCAGGATGGTGGCGATCTCCGTCATCTCCACCATGAAAGTGCTCTGGCCGGCTGACAGATCATCGTAAGCTCCCACACGGGTGAAGATGCGGTCGACCAGAGAGAGCGAGGCGAAGGCGGCGGGCACAAAGGAGCCTGCCTGGGCCATGATGGCACAGAGCGCAATCTGGCGCATGAATGTCGATTTTCCTGCCATGTTGGGGCCGGTGAGAATGAGCAGCCGGTTATGATCATTATCCAGGAGCACATCGTTTGGTACAAAGCCGCCTCGCATGGCCCTGTCCAGGACGGGGTGTTTTGCGCCGCGCAGGAACAGCTTGCCCTCGCTGTTGAACTGCGGCCTCACCAGGCCGCTTTCTGCTGCCACGCCGGCCAGGGCGGCGAGCACATCCAGCTCAGCCAGAGCCGTGGCCCTCTCCTGAACGGTGCGGGCCGCAGACGCTACTCTTCCACGCAGGCCGGCAAAGATCTCCTGTTCCAGAGATATGGACCTCTCCTGGGCAGACAGGACCTTTGATTCCATCTCTTTTAGCTCAGGGGTGATGAAACGCTCCGCATTGGCAAGGGTCTGCTTGCGGATGTAATCCTGCGGCACCAGATGCAAATTTGCCCGGGAGACCTCCAGATAATAGCCGAAGACGTTGTTGTAGGAAATCCGCAGGGACTTGATCCCGGTCTTCTCCCTCTCCATAGCTTCCAGGCGGACAATCCAGCCCCGTCCGTCCCGCAGCAAGGAGTGAAGCTGGTCGATCTCCACATCAAATCCTTCTTTGATCACTCCTCCGTCTCGCAGGTGGGTGGGCGGATCTTCAACAATCGATCTTTCCAGAAGAGATACGATCTCATCACAGGGACCAATTCGGCCTTTTAGCTCGAGCAGGTAGGGAGTGGCGGCATTTTCCAGGACCTTTTGCAGCCCGGGCAGCCTCGCCAGCGTGCTTTTGAGTACCACCAGTTCTTTGGGACTGGCCGAGCCGCAGGAGACCCGGCTCATCAGCCTCTCCAGGTCACATACGCCCATCAGCACCTCGGTCAGGCTTTCTCGCAGCACGGAGTTATTGTTCAGCTCTTCAACGGCCAGATGCCTTCTGGTGATCGCTTCCTGGGTGAGCAGCGGCATCTGAATCCAGCGGGCCAGGGTGCGTGCGCCCATGGGCGTCTTTGTCTGGCTCAGGAACTCCAGCAGCGTTCCCCGCCGGGATCGGTCCCGGATGTTCCTCAAGATCTCTAAATTACGAAGTGTGACTTCATCCAGAACCATGAACTCGGCTGCGGAGTAGTGGCGAATATCATGCAGGTGTCCCAGCGCGTCGAAGTGAGCAAAATGCAGATAGGTGAGAATGGCACCAGCGGCGCGCGCCGAAAGCGGCTTGTCCGCGAGGTGCAGCCGCCCCTCCCAGCCGGGGCCAAAGCGACTCTCCAGAGCGGCAGATGTGCTATCCAAAGAGAAGGCAGCTTCATCCAGGATCTGTAGGCTTGTGCCTTCCCAATTAAACGCAAACGGCGCAATGCACTCAGCAGGCCGAAATTTGGCAAGCTCAGAAAGAAGCCGATCCGCTGCAATCTCCGTGGTCAGAAACTCACCAGTGGAGACGTCCACAAAAGCAAGCCCCATCCTGCCTTCGTCTGCCACCACTGAAGCGAGAAAATTGTTGCTGGCTTCGTCGAGCATGGCCGGCTCAATTATTGTGCCTGGTGTCACCACACGTGTGATCTCCCTTTTCACAAGGCCCCGGGCCAGCTTGGGGTCCTCCACCTGATCGCAGATGGCCACCTTGTGCCCGGCCCGGATGAGCCTGGCCAGGTAGACCTCCAGGGCATGGTAGGGCACACCCGCCAGAGGAATCTTGTTGCCTTCGTCGTCCTTCTGGCGGGAGGTGAGAGTGATGTTCAGGTCGCGGGCGACTACTTTGGCATCCTCGGCAAAGGTCTCGTAAAAGTCGCCCACCCGAAATAGCAGCAGGGCGTCGGGGTACTGCAACTTTTCCCGGTAATACTGCACCATGAGGGGAGAGAGCTTGGACATAATCCGCCTATGCTCGGGCTTCACATCACATATCGCTTTCGGTGCATGATTGCCATCTCTCTCGTCCCTTATGAGTTCAAACCATACAGAACAATAAATAATAAAATAGATAAATAAGTGCCAGTCTCCCGGCACCTGATTCTCATATTGACTAAGCCGTCTTCTCGCCCTCGGCGCTCCCCTTCCAGGTGTCGCCGCTGGCGGAAAATGCCTGGTACTCGCCGGTGGCATAGTTTCCGCTCAGATCGAGCATAAGACTATAGCGGCTGATGGGATTCATGGAGACGACATCCAGCACTAAGGATGCATCTGTAATCGTTCCCGATACAGTCACATCCAGGGTGTTGTTGCCCTCTTTGATCTTGCCGGCTCCAAATACCTCATTTTCCTTCTGGAAGAGGACCAATGCCAGATCTCTCTCTACGCTGTCGTTGAGGGCGAAATACCAGTTTCCTCCGGCATTTGCCTCATCCGGCTGGGCAGGCGGCAGCTCTGTATCCACAGCCGCGGATGTGTTCGCAGCAGGCGCTGTTTCTTCAGCTGCGGTACTGGCTGCAGCCTCTTCGCTGGACGACTCCGCCAGAGTCCTGGAATTCTTGGCGCTGGCTCCACCACCAGTAAGTGTGCTGGGCATGGTCCAGTCCAATGAACTCTTATTTTTTTCGAGCTCTCTTTGTGCCTGGGGTGTCGGTGCAAAGCCGGACGGATTCTTATATACTGTTACGCTTTCTGCGCTTATCATTTCATCGGCGTCATAACTAGGATTACTCCAATCGACGCAAAGAGCCGTCACAGCCAGGAAAGCAATGAAAAGCAATGATGATAATATTAGAATTTTAAATCTCATGACCTATCGACCTTCTTAGGAATGGTTTTTCTAGTACTCATGAATGGATGCTATTCGGTCGGATTGACCAGGCATATGTTCAATTCTGCCGCCATTCGCATTGCCATGAAATTTATTAGTTGATAAGCTTAATGGTTATACGACAAACAACGTTTATTACTAATATAAAAATTTAATCTAATTAATCTTCCCCATGGCGATTCCTTTCCAGGACACATAGATGACACTGTAGCCATGATAGTCGCCGGACAGGGATTTGCCGTTCATGGTCAGATAAAGGCGAAAGAGCGTCAGGTCGTCAGAGAGAATGTCCATATTCAGCTTATTCCCGGTAACCGTCCCGGTTGCCATGACATTTTGAGTGCTGCTTCCCACGGTAATTGTGCCTTTGCCGAATACGATATTATTAGACTGGTGCATCTGCAAAGCGACAGATCGATCCTGGCTGTCCAGCAGATCCAGGTCCCAGGTACTGGTGGGGTTGAGCAGCCTCGCTTTAGGCTGGGAGGACGGCGAGTTTGCAATAGAGCCGGGCAGATTTTTTCCGGTTATTATCGGTGTGGCATTGCCTAACTGGTCTTGCTGACCGGGGCTGAATATATCATCCCCCATGGTCTTTCTTATATCCTGCATTGCTTCTGTGTCGGAAAGAGCCAGAGGATCATCTTCTGCCTGCGCCGATGATGCCAGAAAAAAGAGCAACAAAATTATCATGATATTATATTTCATTTAAAGCACCCTCATAATTAGACTATGGCTGATATCTGCTGCATATTCATTTGACATAAGCCTAGCGCTGGCTCCAGAGGGAAGCTGAAGCCCGCGCACTGCAATCTTCACTCATTCAAAACTACATTGATTGAATCAAGCTTTTTTTCCTCAATAAACGCCTTCGCAACACTATGATTATATCCATGATGTCCTATTGTTATCGAGGGCCAGTATTGGTAATATCTCGACACATTAAGCCAATCCATGAACTTCTCATTGATTTCATTATTCACAAGAAGGATCGCAATTTCGAACCTGTCGCCTTTTTTGCCGCCTAGGTGAGCGTTTCCATTGAATGCTCCACCTACGGTTGTCAACTTGGCTCCATTATCCTGGGGATACCAACTCTTGGCGTCATTTAATGGCTTGACAGCTATCCAGAGATACAGATCCTCACTAACGTCGGAAGGAAGAAGACCCACTACATATGCCGGTGTGTTGACCGATTCATTTTCTTCCGGACTCTTGATGAATTTTATTTTTTCTCTCCCATCATCGGCGGCTACTGCTAAAAGCGCGGCAATTAATAACATCGCAGTTATCAAAAAGACCCTATTTCTCATTTCCACTCGTCCTCCTACGCAATCGCCCCTCACATCTTATCGAGAAATTGTTTTATCTTTTTGGTGATTGTTTTCTAGATCCATTATATATCAAACTTATGCCGATTTAAAAAAGTAAAAAAAGGAGAAATACGATCAGTCCGAGCTTGCCCTTTGCACTTCGATCTTCTCTCCTGTCTTCATGCGCTTGACTATGCGTTTGGCCATCTCCGAGGACTTGGCCACCCGGATATCTCCTCTTCTGCCAACGGTGGCCGTGAAGACCGGCTCTTCGCCTACGAAGACCTCTACCGACTCTCCGGCCATGCCCTCCAGCCAGATGATGAGATGCTTGGCCGTCTCCTCAACCTTAGGTGTTGCCAGTACAGGTGCATCCTGAGTGCGCACGTCGATGTGCAGCCCCAGATTCTTCTCGATCTGATCGATATTCTTGCCTGCCTTGCCTATCACTCTCGCCGCCTCGTCCTGGGGAACGTGGATGACTGCAGATGAGTCTGTGAGCATCTCCACCTGGAAGGGGCCACGCACATGATGCGCTATCTCCTTCTCAATCTCGCGACTGGCCAGTCTCCAGGATGGTGAGGGCCTGCGACTCTCCTTGGACACGGGCATGACCACGATCTGCTCGCCGTAGGAGTACAGCTCGTACTCCGCCTGGCCCGTCTCAAAGTCCTTGACCACAATCACCGGCCTGGCCAGGTCCGCTTCCACCATGCCGGCGGGAACCTTGACCACGAACTCCACATCCAGGACATAAGTGACCTCTCCCTTCTCGATGAAGACCACCGTGTCCACCACCTGGGGAATCATGCCCATGTCCACGCGACCGAGAAGACGCTGCAAGGCATCGATGGGCTTGTTGGCATGCACCACACCGATCATACCCACGCCGGCCAGGCGCATATCTGCGAAGACCTGGAAGTCGCGCGTCTTTCGAACCTCATCATAAATGGTGTAGTCGGGCCTGACCAGGAGCAAGATATCCGCAGAGGCTTCCATGCTGCCTTCCAGCGGTCCGTACTGAGTGATCTCAGAGGGGACTTGCAGATCGCGAGGCGACTCGAGGGTCTTGACCACATAGTTGCAGCTTAAGAGATACTCGGCAACTCCTGCAGCAAAGGTGGACTTTCCCGATCCGGGGGGGCCGGCGATGAGGATGCCTCTCTGACTCTCCTTCAGCCTCTCTTTTAGCATGCTGCTATGCCGGTAAGAATCAAAGCTCACCTTGGCCACCGGTCGCACGGCCGTTATCTCCAGGCCGTCGGAGAACGGGGGCTTGGCTATGGCGATTCTCATGGGTCCGAGCTGAATTACGGCGGCGCCAATCTTCTCCATCTCCACATAGCCTTCAGGATCAGCCTTTGTCCTCTCGTAGATCTCGCGAGAAAGGTCTCTTAGCTCCCTTTCCGATAGCGGTCTATCCCCTAAACGAACCAGAGAGAAGTCTCCCACCCGGCCGCGTTTGGCCATGGGAATGGCACCCTCCTTGAGATGCACGGAGAGGGTATCCTCAGTGAAGTATTTCTCCAGAGATAAGGGCTTGATAGCTTCACGCTGAGGGCGGACGTACTCCACGTCCAGGCCCATGGCTTCCGCCACCCGGAACTGAACCTGATCGCTGGTAAGGAAGGAAGCGCCAAGTTCCAGAGCGACATCTCGTATCATGGCATCTATCTCTCCACCCCCTGCCAGCTTGATCTGGTCTAAATTGGGCCTGATGCCCACGTATTCCAGCTCGATCTTGCCATTCTTGGCCAGCTCAGAGAGCTTGCGCAGCTCTTCCAATCCTCTAAGACCGATATCTCGCCCGTGGTTGGCCTGGGCTTCCAGCTCAGCTACCACGGCTTCAGGTACAACGATCCTGCGACCCTGCAGATCACCGGCTTTGATCTTGGCAGAGACTCTGCCATCAATTACCACGCTGGTATCTGGCACTAACGGTTGCGCCATTGTCTAAAACATCCTTTGATCATCAATTATCATCTTGAAATGAGGCTAGAGATAGACTATATCCATCTTTCGCTTTTCAGCTATCCATTCCAGCACGTAGTCAATGTCCAGTTGTCTTCTGGTCTGCGAACTGGACTGTACCACCATGATGGCACTGCTCTTCATAGCTTCGGATATCTTCTGGGATGCTTCCGCCCCAAACCCTGGGTCCAGCCTTCTTAATATGTAGAGCTTTATATCGCTACAGGCAAAGCCACTATCCGTTCTATGTCCCAGTTCGATGCAGACCTTTCCCGGTGAGGATTGCAGCCGAAAGGCCACGCTGTAGCTGGCAAATTTGCTTCGGTCATAGAGCTTTCTCTCCTGAAAAGCAGGCCGAAGATCCTCTTCCATTATGGCTGTGCCCAAATCGATCAGATCCTGGGCAGCCACGCAGGAGTATTGGGGGCAGCCAGCCAGCTTGGAAGCTGTGAGATTTTTTAAGGACACATCCTTGGCATGGCAGTATTCGCTGTCGTCCACCGCCCAGAAATCCCGGCTCAAAGGGAATGTTGACGAAGCATAATTGTCGCAGCTCTTGCACTTTATCCCGATAACAATTTCCTTATTCAGAAACGGTGCGATGCCCTCTAAAATAGCCAGAGCATCTGCGACGCGAAAGTCTGCTGCCTCACCGAGGAACTTCCTGGCTTCTCGGACCGCAAAGGGTATTTCATTCCTGTTATCCATAAGCTATCCTTCATACGCCGAGCTTGTGCCCGGGCACCATGAACTGGGGTGTAAGAAGATCATCTTACATAAGAACTTGCCGCGGCTCCGAAAGAGATATATTTACTCATCACTTTTTCGCGGAGAAGAGTAGATCAGAGCGCGAATAATTGGAGGTCAGCCCTTGAAAGAAATACGCTTACATGGCCGTGGTGGTCAGGGATCTGTCACTGCAGCCGAAATAATAGCCGTTGCGGCTTTTGAGGACAAGAGGTTCTCTCAGGCATTTCCGGCATTCGGAGTGGAGCGAAGAGGTGCGCCGGTAATGGCCTTTGCCAGAATTGCCGACAAGCCCATCCGGGTCAGAAGTCAGATCTATGAGCCGGACTACGTTATTGTGCAGGATGTAACCTTGCTCGATGTGGTGGATGTGGCGGCAGGACTTAAACCGACCGGCAAGATGATAATAAACACCGACCGGCCCCGTGAGACTCTCAAGCTCAAAACAGATGCGGAGGTCATCACCATCGATGCCACCAAGATTGCCATGGAAATCCTGAAGCGGCCTATTGTCAACACCACCATGCTGGGCGCATTTTGTGGAGCTAGCAAAGAGGTGGGGCTGGATAGCTTGAACAAAGCCATTTCGGAACGCTTCAAAGGGGACTTGGGCAAGAAGAACCTGCTCGCCATTAAAACCGCCTTCGAGAGGGTATCTTAATGGTAATAAAAGCCGGAAGTTTGGTGGAAGCCTGCAGCACCCGCATAACAAAGACGGGGGCCTGGCGTACGTTTGTGCCCGTAGTCGATCATGAGAAATGCATAAAATGCAGCCTCTGCGAAATTTACTGCCCCGAGGGCTGCATTCACCAGGAAGATGGGCTCTTTGTCCCGGATCTGGACTACTGCAAAGGCTGCAGCGTGTGCGCCAACGAGTGCCCGCGCATGGCTATTACAATGGTCTTGGAGGAGAAGTGATGAGCGAGAAGACTGCTAATATGAAGGTGGTGGAAGGCTCTTATGCAGTGGCCCACGCGGTCATGTGCTGCCGGCCGGATGTGATCTCAGCCTATCCCATCACGCCTCAGACCCACATCGTGGAGAACCTCTCTCAGATGGTGGCTAATGGTGAGCTTGAAAGCGAATTTTTGACGGTGGATTCTGAGTTCTCAGCCCTGTCCGTTTTGGTGGGCGTCTGCGCAGCAGGCGGCAGAGGCTACTCATCAACCACAAGCCAGGGACTGGCTCTGATGAATGAGGTTTTGTACAATGTCTCCGGCATGAGGATGCCAGTTGTTATGAACGTGGCCAACCGGGCGATGGGTGCGCCTCTCAACATCTGGAACGACCAGCAGGATTCCATTGGCGCGCGCGATGTGGGGTGGCTGCAAATCTACGCAGAAAACGTGCAGGAAGCAGTGGACGCCACGCTGCAAGCCTACAAGATCGCAGAGGATGCCCAGATCAGAACGCCGGCAATGGTCTGCATGGATGGATTCATCTTAACTCACGTCTACGAGCCGGTAGAGCTTTTAGACAAGGAAAGAGCCAGGGAGTTTTTGCCTGACTACCAGCCGGCAGATATCCTGGACCCGGCCCGTCCCAAGACCTTCGGAGCCTTCGCTGACCCCTCCACTTACACGGAGTTTCGCTACCAGCAGTTCGAGGCCCAGCTCAAGGCACAGGACAAGATTGAAAAGGTTGCACGAGAGTTTGAGGAGACTTTTGGCAGGTACTGCGGCGGGCTGCTGGATGGCTACTTCCTCGATGATGCCGAGATAGTAATAGTCACATTGGGCTCGGTCATAGGCACCATCAAGGATGCCATAGATGAGATGCGCTCGGAGGGCATCAAGGTCGGCCTGCTCAAGGTGCGCTGCTATCGGCCCTTCCCGGTGGCGGCTCTGCGAAAAGCCCTGAAGAATGCCGACGTAATTGCCGTTATAGAAAAAGACGTCGCCATCGGAGGCGAAGCCGGTCTGGTAACCGATCTGAAAGCAGCCTTCTACAACAGCAACATCAAAGCGCCTATCATCGGCTTTGCGGCAGGCCTGGGTGGTCGCGATATAACACTCAAGGACATCAAGAAGATCACGGCCAGGGCAGAAGCTGCCCGCAAGGGAATACAGTCCGAGTTTGAATTCCTGGATCTGAGGACGGAGATCCTTTAGGAGGCTTGAGAAAAATGGAAAAATCTTTGCTGGCACCAGGACACAGGGCTTGTGCGGGATGCGCCATGCCCACCACCATCAGGCTGGTACTAGATGCTGCGGGACCCAATACCATCGTGGTCTCACCCACGGGCTGCCTGGAGGTTACTACCACTCCCTTCCCGGAGAGCGCATGGTGTGTTCCATGGCTTCATTCGTTATTCGATAATGTTTCGGCGGTGGCCTCCGGTGTAGAGGTCATGCTCAAGCGAAGGGGCAAGGACACCAATGTCATAATAATAGGAGGAGATGGAAGCACCTTCGATATCGGTATGGGCTCCAATTCAGGCATGTTCGAGCGGGGCCATAAGGTCCTCTATGTCTGCTACGACAACGAGGCCTACATGAACACAGGCGTGCAGAGAAGCGGCTCGACGCCATTTTGTGCGCAAACTACTACTACCCCCCCGGGCAGCCTGAGCCAGGGCAATCCCAGGCCCAAGAAGGACATGCCGGCTATCGCTCTGGCCCACAAGGTTCCCTACGTAGCTACTGCTTCGGTCGCCTATCCTGTGGACCTGAGGAGAAAGGTCAAGAAGGCACTGCAGGTGAACGGGCCGTCTTACATTCAGGTCAATGCCCCCTGTATAACCGGCTGGACTTTTGAAGCTGGCACCATGATCGAGCTGGCGCGCCTGGCAGTGGAAAGCGGGCTGTGGCCGCTCCTTGAATATGAGAAAGGAGAGCTGACGGGCGTCAAGAAGGTGCGCAGGCCCAAGCTTGTGCAAGAGTACCTCAAGCTCCAGGGCCGCTACAAGCACCTCTTCAAAAAAGCAGAATGTGCGGATAATCTGGGCCAAATCCAGGCCATGGCCGATGCGAATATCGCCAAGTACCAGTTGGTTGACTGAAAATGTATGTGGGCCGAATAGTTGTAGTAGGCCATAGCCAGGGAAGGAGCTTTGTCGCCTACAGAGTCTCCTCCCGCTCTTTTCCGAATCGCATGGCCATGGTTCGCGGTCAGAGCATCATGGTCTCGCCTCTGGACAGCGCTGACCTGGCCCGCAATCCCTACATCGCCTACAACTGCATCCGCGCTGCCGGCAGCGCCGCCGGCGACTTTGCTGTTGTGAGCAATGGTACCCATACTGATATGATTCTGGAGAGAATCCAGGATGGTCAGAAGCCAATGGATGCCATCGCCCTGAGTCTGACAGCTTATGGCTATGAGAGGGACGAGCTTGACACCCCGCGCATAGCAGGCGCGGTGCGAGGAGATCAGGGCTGGCTGGGCATTGCCGGGAAGGATGAGCTAAGGGTTAAGAATTTTCATCTGGATGAGGGCCGGGCCTTTCTTGTCGCGACTTATGAGAAGACCGACTTTGAGGATGTAGCCTGGCGAGGAAGCAGTGCCGGCGAGATTGCCCGCATGGCGTTTGATCTGCCCCTGGAGAGGCCGGTTTGCGCAGCGGCGGCCTATGCCCTGCCAGCGGGGTTGAGCAGTGGAGTTGATCTGGCGGTTTATAATCCGTTGTAGCGGATGCAAAAGAGGGATGATATGGAAATCAATGGTGTTCATATAGAAGATACCTTTGCGGAAGGCTTTCCCATAAAGATGGCAAGGGTGGTAGTCACAGCAGTGACGGAGCACTGGGCTCTGGAGGCGGCGCGTGAAGCCACGGGATTTGGCACGTCAGTGATAGGATGCTCGGCAGAGGCGGGCATCGAATGCATTGTAGGGGGGGAAGAGACGCCGGACGGCAGGCCGGGAGTCAATATTCTGATCTGCAATATGGGCTACAAGAACCTGGAAAACTCACTTCTCTTCAGGATCGGCCAGTGCATTCTGACTGCGCCTACCACAGCGGCTTTTTCCGGCATGCCGGATGCTGAGAAGCAGTTTGATACCGGCAAGAAGCTCAGTTTCTTTGGCGACGGCTACCAAAAGCAAGCAGAAGTATGTAAAAGAAGCATCTGGAAGATTCCCCTCATGTCCGGGGACTTCGTCGTCGAGCAGAACTTCGGTGCAGTGGACGGAATAGCAGGCGGCAATTTCCTCATCCTCGCCCAAAACCAGGCGGCTGGCTTGATGGCAGCCGAGGCAGCAGTAAACGCCATCGGCAGAATTAAGGGCACCATAACACCCTTCCCGGGAGGCGTCGTCGCCAGCGGCTCCAAGGTGGGCTCACGGTACAAGTTCCTGAAAGCCTCCACCAACACAGCCTTTTGCACGTCGCTACGCGAGGACGGGGTCTGCATGCTAGCTGAGGATGTCTCTGCCGTCTTTGAGATAGTAATAAACGGCGTGAGCAGGGAGGCCATTTCCGCAGCTATGAAGGCGGGCATCAATGCCGCCTGCCGTGTGCCCGGTGTTCTGAAGATCTCCGCCGCGAATTACGAGGGAAAGCTAGGGTCCCATCAGTTCCCATTGCGTATGGTGTTGGAGTGAACATGATATATTTTTTAATTTAATTATTACTTAACAATGATCGCATAAGCAAACCACCATTGCATTTAGCAGGATGGAAATAGCGGCAATTTAAAAATTATTAAATTGCAGATTTATATTACAATTTAATTAAACGTTTACTAATTTATAGGTTGACTATTATTGATAATAATGCCGACCATAATCAATTTATAGGCATCAATTATTAACTAAGTCTATTGTTCTGCCTGGATTTGGATAAACAGGAGGCCGGCGGAAAGAGGTAGGAGGGAAAGAAGATAGCAGGGCATTGGGGGCTATTTGGCCATTCATTTGGATTCCGGCCAGTGGGTGCATTAATGTTGACACTATTATACGCTATCGTTTTTTTTTTAAGGAGCGATTCTTCTTCCTTGGCCGAAGGTGTTTTTGATGATTAATAGGCAAATAAATGTTTTGACATCCGTATTTCTAATCGTGCTCATCAGTGCAAGTGCTGAGGATGAGGTCTTCTGCGATTCGGTTCCTATGCAAGTCTCTCCATGGACATACAACTCTACTTTTCCCAAGTTTGATTCGAGCATGGGTGAATTGAAGAATGTTGAGATCAGAGTCGTCTACAATCTCACTCAGATCTATAAAATTGAGAATGTAGGGAACTCCAATGCGACAATGAACTCGTCTATGCAGTCTGTCCTGCAGCTTGAAGCCCCTGGTGCAAAGGTATTAATGGCAAATGCATCGATAGTCTTATTCCGGGATCTGGCACCGTTCGATGGCATGAGCGATTTTTCAGGTCCTTCCGGCTTCTACGGAAATGAGTCGTCCTCAAGTGGAATTGTTGTCATGGATGGTTTGCCAATATCGGATTTCATAGCAACTTCCCCTGATGAATATCTCCTGCTCCGTTTATCTTCGAAGGACTCTAGCAGTTTCCATCTCTCTGGAGACCTCGATTCCAAGATCAAGACAACATCCGGGGCTAACGTGTGCATCTTGTACAATTATACTGCTGGGTCGTCCCAGAGTGGTGGTGGGGAATAATGTGTTCAATTAATTCGTATTTTGGCTTGGAAGTTAGGTCACTCATCTTGCATATGTTTTATATGAGGTGTTCATCATGAATAAATTGCTTTTAACTATGTGTGTAATTATTATATTAATAGTGTTATCTGTGCCTGCACTTGCAGGTCTTAAAACCATCAGTGAATGTCACGAATATCCAATAGTTTCTGCTCCCTGGACCAAGACCAGTGTTCTTCAAAAATTTGATCCCTCTTTAGGAAAGCTCGTTCAGGTCGATGTGAATGTTACCATGAGCGCCTATCAATACGTGGGTTTGGAGAACACTGAAGACCCTGTGGAGGAACATATAGAGGTCAATTGCAGTAGGTGGCTCGATGTTACCATGCCTGTTGGTCCTAATTTATTCACCAATAAATCAAATATATTTCCTGAATACATGACCACTTATGACGGTGTCTTGGATTTTGGGGGCCCTTCTGGATTTAATTACACCTTTGAAGATGGCGGTTTCACTTCTACGACCTTTAATGATATTGACGACCTGAATGCATTTATAGCCGAAACGCCTGGTGACACGGTTGATTTTCCATTGAATGCACATGGGGACATCAGTTTCAACATTTCAGTAACAAACATGGATATAAGGGTGCGTACCCGAATTGGCTCCAAAGTGTGCATAGAATACACATATTTAGAGGGAACCTGTCTGTCGGGCTATAAGCTAAATGAAAAAGATCAGGGCCTGGACGGCTGGAGGATATTTGTAGATAATAACCTCAATGGATCGCTCGATTTTGGGGAAGTAAACACCACAACCGATTCGAATGGTTACTGGCGTATGTGCGGATTGATTAATGACACCTATGTTATCTGCGAAGTACTCCAGTCCGGGTGGGCCAAAATCGATCCCATTGGCTGTCATACGATTACAATCGATGATCCGCCTGTGCCACAGACCAACATCAACTTCACCAACACCAAGTTGGCCTGTCTCTCCGGATACAAGCTTGACGGCTGCACAAACACCGGCCTCTCCGGCTGGACCATCACTGTAAATAATTCCACAAAGGAATGGCCCGTTGATACAAATTCAACCGGCTACTGGGAGGTCTGCAATCTTGACAATGGCACCTACACCATCTGCGAGACCCCCCAGTCAAGCTGGGTGCAGACGCTACCCGTGTCCGGCTGCTACAGCAAAACCATTGCAGGAGCGAATATCACCAAGATCAACTTTACCAACGAGAAGCTATTCTGCCTGGGTGGCCAGAAGATCGATGACTGCACCGGCCTTGGTCTGGGTGACTGGACCATAACCGTGCGCAATGCCACTGGCTCGATAGTTGGCACAAATGTCACATCGAGTGGAGGCTACTGGAAGGTCTGTGGCCTGTCCAAAGGCACTTACACGGTCAGCGAGACCCTCAAGCCCGGCTGGACATCAGTCACGCCTACCACCCAAACGGTTGAGCTGGACTGCGCAAACAACACCAGCATCAACTTCCGAAATGCACCGGTGCTCTGTTTAGGCGGCCAGAAGATCGATGACTGCACCGGCCTTGGTCTGGGTGACTGGACCATAACCGTGCGCAATGCCACTGGCTCGATAGTTGGCACAAATGTCACATCGAGTGGAGGCTACTGGAAGGTCTGTGGCCTGTCCAAAGGCACTTACACGGTCAGCGAGACCCTCAAGCCCGGCTGGACATCAGTCACGCCTACCACCCAAACGGTTGAGCTGGACTGCGCAAACAACACCAGCATCAACTTCCGAAATGCACCGGTGCTCTGTTTAGGCGGCCAGAAGATCGATGACTGCACCGGCCTTGGCCTGGGTGACTGGACCATAGTGGTCAGGGATTCGGCAGGCGCGGTAGTTGGCACAAATGTCACTTCACCATCCGGCTACTGGAAGGTCTGCGGCCTGTCCAAGGGCACCTACACTGTGACCGAGACTCCGAAACCCGGCTGGACCCCGGTCACACCCACCACCCAATCGGTTGTGTTGGACTGCGTGAACAACACGACCATCGACTTCCGCAACACCCCGGTGCTCTGCCTGGGTGGCCGGAAGATCGATGACTGCACCGGTCTTGGCCTCTCTGGCTGGACAGTCACCGTGCGTGACTCCACGGGCTCGATAGTCGGCACAAATGTCACCGTCACCGGCGGTTACTGGCAGGTCTGCGGCCTGTCCAAAGGCACTTACACCGTCAGCGAGACTCTCAAGCCCGGCTGGACAGCTGTCACACCCACCACCCAATCGGTTGTGTTGGACTGCGTGAACAACACGACCATCG
>CAZDLZ010000006.1:63912-73003 GCA_964506745.1 uncultured Methanotrichaceae archaeon
ACTTCCGCAACACCCCGCCTCAGTGCATGTACGGCTACAAGCACAACGAGCGCGGCGACGGCCTCCCCGGCTGGACAATCGAGGCTCGTAAGGATGGAAAAACCTGGAGCAACGTGACCGATGCATCCGGCCACTGGGAGATTTGCCAACTGGAACCTGGAACTTACGAGGTCAGCGAGGTGTTGCAGGACAACTACAAGCCGGTGACATCTGCAACGGTGACGGTTGAATTGACTGGCTGCAAAGTCCATGAGCCTATCAACTTCACCAACACCCTGCCCGCCTGCATAGAAGGCTTCAAGCTGAATGAGAAGGGCCAGGGCCTGGGTGACTGGACCATAGAGGCCAGGAACAGCTCAGGAGATGTTGTCGGAACCGCCCAAACAAATCTCAATGGCTTCTGGCAGATCTGCGGCCTTGAGAACGGCACTTACACAGTCTGCGAGGTCATGCAGCCAGATTGGGTGCGGCTCAGTCCCCCAGATTGTCACACAGTGCCCATGGAGGGCCAGAATGTCTCCAACATCAACTTCACCAACACCCTGACCCAGTGCATCTCTGGACGCAAGATCGACAGCATCACCGGAGCGGGCCTGGAGGGCTGGACAATCACGGCCACGGACGACCAGGGACGTCAATTCAGCAATGTAACCAATGAGACCGGCTACTGGCAGATCTGCGGACTGCAAAAAGGCAATTACACGGTCTGCGAGACCCTGAAGCCAGGCTGGACGCAGACCGGTCCTATCGGCCCCGACCACCCGGATGGCTGCTATCATATCATCGTAGATGAGGTGAGCATCCCCAACCTGGACTTCAGCAACGATCCGCACAGTCTGTGTCTCTCCGGCCATAAATTCCATAATATTACCGGGGATGGGCTGGCCGGCTGGACCATCGTTGTCAGCAACGCCACGGACCGATTGACTGCGGTAACCAACGACACTGGCTACTGGCAGGTCTGCGGCCTGGCGGCAGGAGCTTACACGGTATGCGAAGTGCCTCAAGTCGGCTGGAAACAGGCTTCACCACCCGAGGGCTGCTACCATATCCCGCAGGTAGATGCCAACATCAATGACCTGGACTTCAAGAACGAGCCGTTCGATGTGGTCACCAAGGTCGCAGATAAGGCGACGGTGCAAAGAGGTGAGGAGATAACCTACACCATCACTATCTGCAACTACGGCTCAACACCATGGCGAAACGTGAATATCACTGATATATTCAGCCATTCTGTGGAGATACTCTATCCGGTTCAGATGGTTGGAACAAAGATCAGTTGGGTGGTCAATGAGATCCCGGCAAGAACCTGCATGGACTTCACAGTTATTGCCCGGGTTCCCAAGGTTGATTCCAAATTCGATATGGACCAGAGCGTATCGGGTGAAGGATTCGTAAACGTACATAACGACTACTCGACATCTCTGGAAGGCTTTGCTCTCAGGAACTGTGTATATGTGCAGGTGGATAAGGAGACTTACTCGGACTGCGCAATCGTTGGAATCGGAGAGATACTGGGAACAGAGATAATGACAAAGGAGCACGGAAGCGGCCAATATGTCACAGAGCATGAGCTGAAATACAACTCCAAGAACTTCTCCATCGAGGACAAAGAGGACGTCTCGGCGGTCTATGCACCTACCAGGTTCCAGCTCCCTGACAACCGGTCCATAGATTACAAAACGCTCTGGATCAAGAAATACAAGGCTAAGAACTTCATCACCGGCGCTTCCATGAATGAAGAGTATACCTTCGCCACAGAGATCAATCGGGATGGGAGAATGAAGGTTGACAAGAACGAATCAACCATGGATGTGAACAGCTCCTTCACAGGCCAGGCCCATCTGGGTTTCTTGAAGAAGGCAAATCCAGGTGCACCCGCCAAGTCTAAACCCGTCTTCGAGATGCAGGAGGACTACACAGGATCTTTCGGCATTCAGGAGAAGGTAAGCGAGTATGGCAAGAATGTTGAGTCAAACAAGTCTGCCTCAGGAGAGGGCTACGTGGCAGTTGACAAGAGGATCAGAGACAGCCAGAGAACCTATGAGTCGGGCACTGGCACTTACCAGGTCGAGGAGAAAATCTCGACGCCCACCAGCTATGTTTACAAGGATCTCAAGGTAGGCAGCCGTCCCAGCAGCTTCAGCTACACGCCCAGGGTGCAAAGTCCCCAGGATCTGCTCTGGAGCGAGGGCATGATCTCCAAGACCAGCGGTTCAAGCCTGAGAGGCGGCTCCTTGATTAAAGGCAACGACACCTGTACTGAGGATGGCTGCAATGCAAGTTGCTCATCTGATCTGAAGAACCGCACAGCCAGCTACATCAGCGAGAGGTACTCGAGCATCGAAAACATGAATAAGACCACTGAGGCTCTCGGCCTTAACGAGATGAGAACAGAGGCCACATTCCAGGGAATCGCAGACTACAGGATGCTCATGACCGGACCCAACAAAACCGCTGAGGTGGATAACGAAGAACGCTACGTGGGCAGCTACGACATCAATAGGCATGTTCTCATGACCGGCGTCTCCAAGTACGATGTGCCTCACATGACTGTGACCAAAGATGGAACGACCGTTAACAGGTGGTACAACGGTACCGATGCCACCATTGCCATCTACACCATCCACATAACCAATGACGGCAATCGGGCTCTGGCTCCTATTCAGGTAATGGATAGGTTCCCGCCGGGCACCGAATACGTCTACTCTTCCATCAAACCGTCATCATCGGGCAAGACCCAGGCCAACTGGACGCTGAACCACCTGGGCATCGGAGACAACGTGGACATTGAGCTGGAGCTGAATGTCACTGAGGTTGACTTCAATGGAGAACTCCTGGGAGATCTGGTCAATCGTGTGGATGTGTACGGCAGCTACAGCGGCGGATGGGTAAACGCGGCCAGCTACCACGTCATGCCTGTCAACTGGCTGGGCTGCTGCTCTCCACAGCTGGGTCTGAAGAAGACGGCCACGATCGATTCGTCCGACCAGACCCTGATCGACTACAGAATAGTCCTGCAAAACCTGGCCAACTATCCAATGGCGGTGACTGTAGTGGATTATCTGCCGGATAGCCTCAGTATCATCGAGTTCAATCAGACGCCTGCCGAATACTCACCGGGCAGGGCGGAGTGGGTATTCAATACCGTTTCCGCTGGCGAGGTCTTAACCATAGATTATCAGGCACGCGCTCTTCGGGATGGCCGGCAGATCAACAAGGTCAAGGTGCGCGGCATAGCCATAACCGGTGAGGGCACAGCGTCTGCTGAGGCGGAGGCCTCGGTCGATGTCAAGGGAACGGGCAGCCAGCCTTACACTGTCAGGTATGACGGATGGCAGCCCCCCAACTGGGATTTCAATACGACTGAAGAGGGGTGGTACATAGGAGATATTGGCGTCTCTGCGGAAGACGAAGCATAATCAATAGCATGGAGACCGACGTGGTCTCCATCATTTTTTTTGCATTTCAACGCATTTTAATATTTATAATATTATTAATCATGTCGGAGCATACTGTTAAACCTCAGGAGAGATATGCCTGAACCGAAATGAGCAAAATCAATTGTGGTGAGAATTGAGATGTCATCAATAGAGGTCTTTGAGATCCGAGATAAGATAAAGGCCTGGCTGGTCCAGGAGGGGCTCTTTAAAGAAGAGGTCTTGCAGGAGAATCTATACTTTCAGATAGCTGCAGAGTTTCCCGCAAAGTCCGGCCGGCATTTATCTGTCCTTCAGCCCAAAAACCACGAGGACATGATAGTGGTATTCAGCCGGATAAAGCTGGCCGATCTGCACCAGAAGGCCCTGTCCGCCATGCCGCCCAAAGAGCGGGAGCGATTGCTCTGGCAGATGCGCTATGATCTGCTCTTTCAGGATTCCGGTTTTGAGATCGAGCCCGGGGGAAGTGATCTGCAGAGCATTCGTTTTACGCGAGAGATCTATTATGACGGCATGACCAAGAACGAGCTGATGCAGGCCATCCGGAATAACTTCAAGTGCGAGCTTTATGTGGTCTGGAAGTTCCAGGAGATCTTTGGGGACGGGCCTGCAAACAAGATCGCAGCTCCCCCCGAGCCCATGTACAGCTAAGATATCTCATAGGTCACATCAGCTTGAACATACTGTTCTCCGCGGCAAAGGCAAAAGTCGCGACAAGAAACAGTAGCATTATATTTCAAACTCGTATGTCACTATTACGTAGGAAGTGACATCTATCATGCCAAGCTTTGTCGAACTGCCAGAGTAATCGTTAAGGGCAAGCGGATAACCGTAATCGGAAATATCCAGGACCTTTCCCAAACGCACACCCTCTGCGGCTGCCATCCCTGCGGCATTCTCTCTGGCATTGGCCACTGCTTTCTGGCGAGCCTCTGCTGCTGCCTTGCCGGCATCGCTCAGGCCGTATCCGGCTACATAAGCCTTGGCTCCGGCAAAGCGGGCTGCATCCAGCACATGGTTAATCCGGGTCTCATCGGTGCTCTTGAGACGTATGATAGTCGATCGCTCCAAGGAAGAGAGCGAGGTCGTGTCATTCTCGCATACCGTGCTATTGTTCACCGTCTTGCAGACCTTGCTGGTGGACTGGAAGCTGGATATTCCGCTGGACGCTCCCGGCATAATCTCCTCATCTTTGACGCCCACAGCTTTCAGAGCATCGATTACCTGGCCCATCTTCTCCTGGACAGCCGCCTGGGCTTCGGTCATATTATTTATGCCGCTCTCTACAGAGACCGAGATGGCCGCAGTATCCGCAGGAACAGTCACTGTTCCCTCGCCCACAATGGTCAAGGTGGGATTCGTGCCCACTGCCATGGCCGGGAGGAGCGCTGTGATCATGATGCAAAATATTATAACTAACCACTTCATGGAGATCCCTATTAAGCGGAAGCTTCCAAAGATATTAAAGGCTCGCTTGACAAACCGGAGATACGAACTCTTTAGTCATTGATTCCGCAAAATTTTATATAGATTAAAGATAGGTGACTTCCTGTGAATTCAGATTCCGATCAACTGGATCCTCAATCTGATCCAGATCCCAACGCTCTTGTCCCAATCATGGAAGAGGCAAAGACGAAGAGCCCGAAGAAAAGTGCTCTAGGCGAGATTTTCTCGCGTGCCTTCCAGATCTACAGGGACAATCCCATCATGATTGTGCCGTCCTTCATTCCCATTGCTGTGCTCATCTTGGGTCTGGTGATCTTCGCGGGTTATGTGGGGCTGATCGCAGTCTTCGGAGAAGAAGGATTAGTAGCGTTCTCAGTGGTGGCAGGACTTTTCCTGTTTTTGATACTGATGATAGTACTCTTCTTCCTGGCAGAAGGAATGACCATCGAGATGATCAGAGAGGCATCCACAGGCAACAAGGCAGATCTATCCCGCGCCTGGAAGGCCACTTCAGCTAAGATGGAGCCGCTCGTCCTCACCTCCCTCCTGGCCGGAATAATTGTGGCTCTTGGATATGTTCTTTTCTTAATACCCGGATTGATCTTGAGCTTCGCCTTCTGGTTCGTTGCCCAAACGGTGATGATTGACGGCAAATCCGGCACACAGGCCCTGAAAGCAAGCTACCGTTTTGTCGAGGCCAACCTATCCGACGCTCTGATAGTAGTCCTCGTTTCCCTGGCCATCAGCGCTGTGCTCCCCGCCATTCCTTTCATAGGTGCCCTGGCGAGCCTGCTCTCCCTGCCCTACATCTACGGCCTGGCCACATTGCTCTATCTGGACGGCAAAGAGGGACAAGAGGATTTAGGGTAAATGCCTTTTCTCGACCATCATCTTTAATTTTAGTATTCGCATGTGCTACCAGTCATGAGCAAGATCGGAAAGGCGATCAGACTGGAGCGCATTCTGGATCGCAAAACTCACAGAACGGTCATTGTACCCATGGATCACGGTATCTCAGTGGGCCCCATCGCCGGTCTGACGGACATGCCAGCCACTGTGGACAAAGTCGCAGAGGGCGGCGCTAATGCTGTTTTAGGACATATGGGCCTGCCGCTGCACGGCCACCGGGGCTACGGACGCGATATCGGATTGATCATTCATCTATCTGCGTCCAGTGCTCTTGGTCCTGACCCCAATCACAAAGTTCTTGTGACCGAGGTGGAGGATGCCATAAGAGTGGGAGCTGATGCAGTAAGCATTCACGTCAATGTGGGCGCAGATGATGAAGCGGAAATGCTGCATGATCTGGGTAGAGTGGCCCGAACCTGCGATCTGTGGGGCATGCCGCTCATTGCCATGATGTATCCCCGCGGACCTAAGGTCAAGTCCGAGCACAATGTGGAGTATGTCAAGCTTGCCGCACGAATCGGTTCCGAGCTGGGAGCTGATATTGTCAAAACCAACTACACCGGTTCCCCTGATACCTTCAAAGAGGTTGTAGAGGGCTGCAGCGTGCCGGTAGTTATCGCGGGTGGGCCCAAGATGGACACGGAAAAGGATCTATTGCAGATGGTCTATGACGCAATATCGGTCGGCTCGGCTGGCGTTGCCTTCGGCAGAAACATCTTCCAGGCGAAAAACCCGACGCTTCTGGTCAAAAAATTATGTACCGTGGTTCATATGGGATATACGCCGGAAGAGGCGGAGAAGGTCGCCGTCTAGGCGATCATTCACTACCTTTATTCGATATTTAGATAATAAAACAGAAGTGGACCACAAGCTATATCCACTTCCTCGAATACATTAGGAAGCATGAGGTCCATAGCTTTCCTTCTCCTGGCCTTTTGCCTGGCAGCCATTGCGCCCGCCATGGGCCAGGATGCCAATTATTGGCTTTCTCAGACCCAGAGCGATTACAACAATGGCTCTTACACCATGGCCTTGCAGGATATCGACGAATACCTGGATTTGAACTCCAGCGATACCTGGGCATGGAGCTTCAAAGCCAATATTCTCCGGATTATGAAAAGGTATGGTGAAGCCGTAGACAGCTTTGACCAGCTCATCAAACTGGAGGGAAATAATGCCCAGGCATACAACGACCGGGCCCTGATCCTTTCCGGTGGCATGAGGCAGCATGAGGAGGCCTTAAATTCACTGGAGACTGCCTTGCAGATCAACCCTGGTAATGCCAATTATTGGTTTAATAAAGGCATGATCCTGGAGAAGACTGAGCGATATGCAGAGGCACAGGAGGCCTACAGCCAGGCGGCAACCCTAAACCCGTCACTTGATATGGCCTGGTACAGGCAGGGCTGGATTCTGGCAATGCAGGGCAGCTACAATGAGTCTCTTCCTCTCCTGGACAAGGCGATAGATCTCAATTCCAAGAATGCTGATGCCTGGAACACCAAGGGACTGGTCTTGATGGAGCTCAATTCCACAACAGAGGCGCAAAGCTGCTTCGAGAAGGCAATTGCTCTGCAGCCGTCCAACCAGAATTTCCAAAACAATTTACAAGAGGCGCAAGAGGGGACTCTAAAGATGCCAGAGAAGACGATAGAGTTTGAAAAATGAGCTAATGTTTTAAAATATTTTTATGGCATCAGCCTTGCCGCGCGTCTTCTTCATTACCTGGCCCCACAATGAAGTTCAGGGCGCGCTCGCTGCCTGCCCGGTAGTCCGCCATGGCAGCTGCGCTCTCGGCCACAGCCTCACGCACTGGCCAGGACGATTCCCCGGGAAGAGCCGCCCTTCTTGTCCAGAAGGTATGATCTGCACCGCCCCGTCCTCAGTGATCTTGCTTCTCTCCAGCATTTGCACAATCTCGGCCATGTGCACCTCTCTGAAAGCTCTTGATGTGGCCCTGCTCCACGCCCGCCTCATTAAATCTGCGCCGGTAGAATGCGGAATGATCGTAAATGTATCGCATTACGGATTTGAGCCGATCCTATTGAAGAGCATGCAGGTCCCCGAAGGGCATTCGATCAATATGCGGACCCCAGTAACAGGACATTGATGATCAACCCGGGGAAACGACTGCCATGGATGGCCCCCCCCTAATTTTTCTTCCTGAAGATTTATATCCTCATCGCAATGTTTCATGTTTCATGCAATCGAATGGGAGGTCAACGTTATCACGTTCAACAAGCAGGTTACTTGCATCGGAGGAAAATCCAATATGGAAAGCTGGCTGAAAGCACAAAGATGATTGTTCCCGAGTGAATTTGTCAGGCTGTTGATAGGCGAAACTCCTAGATGGAGGCTAAAATGAATTTAGAACTGCAGAAAATTCAGGTCATCCCAGACACTTTGAATAACCTTGTAGTTGGAGTAAGCAAGGGTGTGTATCGGATTCCTCAATTCCAGCGAGAATACGTCTGGGAAAAATCAAAGGTTATTGAGCTTTTTGATAGCATCTACAGGGAATGGCCTATCGGCACATTCTTCCTTTGGAAGGCAGGAAGGGAATACAATCGACTATTTCGTCACTCGATTGACCTTAATATTTCGCCTATCCAGGATGATGACGATATCACGTTCATGTGTGAACTCTCCCGGCATTCCAGAAATCCCGCCGTCCGTTTTTGAAGAGCTGCTGGTTAACGCGCTGATCCACCGAGACTATCTCGTTAACGCCACGATTCGTCTATTCATTTTCGATGACAGGATTGAGATCATAAGTCCCGGCCATCTGCCCAACAACCTGACCGTGGAAAAAATCCGCTCTGGCATTTCGAATATCCGAAACCCAATTCTTGTGTCCTACGTGGCCAAAGGCCTGCTGCCTTACAAAGGAATGGGATCAGGAATTAAACGCGCTCTGGAGGACTGGCCGGATATCAGTTTCACCGATGACCGCGAAGGGTGCATGTTCATCGCAACAGTCCACCGCAAAGAGCTTGGTGATGCTGGGCTAGCAGAAAAAACTTCCCAGAAAACTTCCCAGAAAATCATCGAACTCATGCAGAACGATCCGGCAATCACCATCGCAGACCTTGCGCGACACATTGGTATCACTGAAAGAGCCATCAAGATGCAGATAGAAAAACTGAAGTCCAAAGGTCGCATCCAGAGAATCGGCCCGGATAAAGGCGGCCGCTGGCAGGTAGCAGAGTGATATCCCCTTAACTCAAACAATAAAATTAAAAAAAGGCTCTTCGCTACATCCAGTTGCTAACCTCAGGTTACTATGTTTTTCCAGT
>CAZDLZ010000007.1:0-45310 GCA_964506745.1 uncultured Methanotrichaceae archaeon
AGAAGAATGATATAATTACTCTGTATTCCCTACTCAATGAGAGTTAAGGTATAAAATATCGGACACATATTACTTAGCCAGAGAGGATGTTTTGACAATCCCGTCCTATTCACTTTATTAAAAAAATTACAAACGATATCACAAATGGCTAAGTAGTTGCCCTCATTTTATGGATTTCCTTCGGGCAATGCGATCATCCCTTTCTCATCATACTCTAATTTGATCCAGGGAAACGAATCTTTAAGATCATTTTGTATACTTTTCGATATTTTTCCCCATTTTTGTCCGTTCTCTTTTTGAATATTCCTTACTATCCCTCTAAATTCTATATCGTGGCAGTATAGCTCATTCGCTCTGATAAAAATGCTTGAGGCATAAAGATATAGATCAATAACATCCAACGCGACGTATCTTGTAATTATATCAGATATGCTCAATATATCTATTACAGCACCATTTTGCCTCTCCGGTTCCATTAATTCTATATCGCATTTCTCGAGCTCTGATCTTATCTTAGTCCAATATTCGAAAACTTCGGTGTTATAATCAAAATCTATTTGTGTCCTTAGAGGCTTTTTCAAGCGTATCCTGAAAGGGACGCCATTTCTAGTAAGTTCCTTGTCAAAAGTTCTCTCTAAAAAAACATTTAAAAGTTCTACTCGACTAAATGCAGAAAACCATATATTTACATTATTATATTCAGACTTTTTGGTAATTAAATGATGAAATAAATCATACCCTTGCTTTATTTGTTTAGTATTACCACTTCCAATAGAATCTTCAACATTGACCTTTGAGCATAGCTTTTTATTTAAATCATCCCATTTAGTGCCTAATTCCATTTCAACACAGCTACATGTATCAACATACAAGGATAACCTGGATAAAGCATTCGTATCGATTAGAATACTAAAGTCTTCATGCATATTTGCCCCCGTCTAAGACATGAGAATATCCTCTTCGTGTGGATATAAACGATTAACCGTATCTTCGATGAATTTAATCGGAATTGGTGCACTTATATTGTCGTTCGCAGCCTTAGAAAGAATTATAAAGCATGATTTTACTAAAGGCCTTGGCAACCTTAAATCTGGGCGCGACCTTAGAAAATCAAGAAACTCATCAGGAAATGGATAAAGAGACCCATATTTCTGCCCATCCATTCTAGCTCTATTAAGCCACCAAATTATTAATTCTTTAGATTCTTCACTTGATAACGGCTCCAATTGTATCTTAGTAACATCATTATGAGTAAATCTTTCCCATAGTGCGTTATTCATCTCTCTTGTAGTTTGTGCTGCTTCAGAAGTCATTGCAGTTATGATCCATAAGTTTTCTTCCATTGATAGATCAATTAACTGGCGTAAAGTGGCCAAATACTCATAGCTCTTTGTACGTGACATCCGTTTTGAAATAGCAACATCCTCGAATTCATCTATTAAGAATGCTACGCCATTAACTCCATAAATGTCAATAATGGCCCGTATTATGCATTTAAAGTATTTAGATTCAACTCTTTCTGGAACAAGAGCATTCTTTTGCCCTGCAATAAAATCTCGATATTCGAAATAAGGTTTATTTGCCGTTTCAACCACCATAAGGGCCAATCTATAAGCGATCTCTTCGTCATCAGTGATCTCTATATTATTCTTTAGTATATTAGCAATATCGCGTGCCATGATATCTCTTTCATTTTTTGTCTTTAATTTTAACAGCATTTGATCAAAAGTTCTAGGAACTAGTCGGGTTTGTGCCCTATCTTTTAGATACACTTCGGATCGTTCCCATAGCGCTTTTGCAAATTCATAACGACCAAGACTCCTTAGCAATGTATTGGCCAAATCATAAAACCTAACTCCGGGGTTTTCAAAATAAAATGGCTTTATTCTCTTTTTTAATAAATAATCTCTTAGATATCCCTTGAGAAATGCAGTCTTTCCACTGCCATAGTCGCCTATAATTGGAAAAGCTTTAACACCAGTTCCGTTCGATATTATTGAATAGTATTCTTCCAGATTTCTATTCCATGCGGCTGGTATATATAAATCTAAATCCTTCTCAAGATCGATACCTGTTGCAGCAGGGGGAAATGGATTCCTTTCAAGCTTATATTCTTCTTTTAAGAAGGATTCTGTCATACATTTACCTCTCCTTTAATGTTTCTATTGATCCTCAGATGAGATATAAATCCTTTTCTTCGGTCATATAAATAGGAATTACGAAAAGCAGGATCTTGCCTATTATAAGGCGTTTTTAAATCTATAAATGCAGTTGAAGTAGGAATGAACATCACATTATTTGGATATAGTATTTTTAATTTTTGTATAGAATCCTTTATTTTTTTCACTTGAAAGTGGGTAGCAAGCACAGAATCCCTTATAAATGTGGGTATATGAATCATGATCCATTCAGGCCCGTTATTGCTATCGCTTATCTTGCTCAGAAGAAGCCCAAAAATTGTATTTTCATTATAATCAGGATTAACAGGATATATAATTCTTCCTTCGCAAAAATTATTAATAATTTCGTTGGTTATTTCCAGTTTAAGTGACCATAATCTTATTCCAGTATATATTGCAAATTTTTGATCTTGAGTCTTTAGTGCATGTTGCATTCCATTAGGATTCCTTAGAATTATATCCTTAGAAATCTTACATGAGTTTGGCTCAGAAGCTGTTCCATCTCTAGATAATTCTCTCATGCTCTTAGTCTCGACAAAGATATGAGAACCATTTTTTCGAAACTCATCTAATGTATAAGATCTTTTATTTAGCATAAATATATCAAAAAAATTTTTTTTACAATCTGAGTTTTGAAGAATTATTTCTTTTAGCATTTCCTTTGCATCTTCATTCATATCTTCCTTAAACTTAGTTGACATCAAAAAATTAAAAACAAAACTATTCCACGAAATATAGTATTTTCCCTTTCTATTCTGAGCGAGACCCAGATTTTCTAATGCCTTTCTATATCTATATCGTGTAGAGCGTGATAATGGCTTTTTAGTGATTTTGTTAAGAAGAATTCCATTTTTTATGCAAAGCTGCTCTAACTCGCCTGCACGAATGCTCCCATTATTTTGGTGAACTAAATGTAGCATGTTTTTTATTTCTTCAAAATCTACATATCTCATCCATAAGGCTTTTTTCTCGCTCATTTTATCTCTAGATCCTATTCATGATGATGCCCCTTATTTATGTTTTTGTCAGCAATGCCATTAAGCATTTTTTTGCTAAAATTAAGTATAGTAATACCATAAGAGACTAATCGAGGGATGCTGGGAAAGGGATTCGTCCTTTGAACTCCTGCGATGATAGATCTTGATTCTATTACCGTTGGCATGATTACCCCAGCGTCTTACTTGCCATTCATAGAATATCGAGCTTCATCAAATCACCTGCTGTTTCCGAATCATTTTTTCAGAAGCCCCCGCCGCTTAACCGCGTAAAAATAGGACAAGGTTCTCGGGATCGCTGGCCTCCAACAGTTCCACCCCCGGTTGGTCTAACTTTCACGCAGATCCAATAATAGTACCCACGAATCCCCGTGACAGTGACCTCACCAACCCCCCACCTCTCAGACACAGATCCGGCAGATCTCTCCCTCAAGATCTCGCCCCTCATCGCCACCCTTTCCCACCGTTTCATCCCCATCCCCCTCCCCGCCCGGATCGATAAATTCATAATGCACCACGTATGGATATTACCTAGCTAACCAGAGGTGTAACTGAATTGAAGATAATCGGTCTTTCCGATCCGCAAGTGCAGACCAGTCTGCGCGCCGCCGGCATAGGCATGTCCGTCCCGGAAGCGCGCACCATTGCCGGGGTGCTGGGCCGCGACCCCACCCTCACCGAATTATTCTGCTATGATGCCATGTGGTCCGAGCACTGCTCATACAAGAGCTCTCGCGCCACCCTCAAAGAATTCCTTCCCACCGACGGCCCCAATGTGGTTATGGGCCCTGTTGAAGACTCCGGAATCGTGGCCATCGACGACAAATGGTGCGTCGTCATCTCCCACGAGAGCCACAACCACCCCAGCCAAATCCTGCCCAACGAAGGCGCAGCTACCGGCATCGGCGGCATCGTCCGCGATGTCAACTGCATGGGTGCCACTGTTGTCGCTACCGCCGATCCCCTGCGCTTTGGCAATCCCTACGGCCCCAAGGCCAATAAGGTGCGCTGGGTGGCAGAGGGCGTGGTGGACGGAATCTGGCAGTACGGCAATGCCCTGGGCGTTCCCAACATGGGCGGAGACATCGTCTTCAATGACAGCTTCGACGACAACTGCCTGGTCAACGTCGTCTCTATCGGCATCGTGCGCCGCGACCAGATCATCCGCTCCAGGGCTCCGCCCCTGGCCGGCGAGAAAGGCTACGACGTGATCTTGATCGGCAAGCCCACAGACTCATCGGGCCTGGGCGGCGTCACCTTCGCCTCAGAGGCTCTGCGAGAGGAGGACGAGGAGACCAACCGCGGCGCTGTGCAGATTCCAGATCCCTTCCTCAAGAATGTGCTCTTCAAGGCCAATGACGACCTCTTCCGGCTCGTCCGGGAAGAAGGCATCGAGATAGGTTTCAAGGACCTGGGCGGAGGCGGCTTTACCTGCGCCACATCTGAGATGGGTTCATCCGGGGGCTTTGGCATGGAGATCAACCTGGACGACATGCATAAGGCAGCCGACTTTCCCGCAGAGGTTTTGAGCATCGCCGAGACCCAGGAGCGCTTCCTGATCGTCTCGCCGCCGGAGCTTCGCGAAAAGATTCTCAAGATCTACAACGAGGACTGGGACCTGCCCAATGTCTACGAGGGGGCCCGGGCCAGCGTGGTAGGAAAGATCAATACCGGTGACCGATTTACAGTCAGCTACAAAGGCGAGATGGTCTGCGATGTACCTATCAAGCACCTCACCGAAGGCATCCGCTACAATCGTCTGGAGTTGCCGCGCACCATCAGAGTATCCGAACCGGATGCACCGGCAGAGCCGGCGGACTACAATGATGTGCTGCTCAGGATCCTGAGGTCGCCCAATATCGCCTCCCGAGAGCACGTCTACCGCTACTATGATACTGAGGTCATGGGCAATGCCGTGATCCGGCCTGGCGAAGCAGATGCCGGCCTGATCGCACCGGTGCGGGGCGAGAAGTTTGGCATTGCGCTGGCCGTGGATAGCAACCCCTTCTACGGACGCATCAGCCCCTACTGGGGCGGAGCTACAGCAGTCGCCGAAGCCATGCGAAATGTGGCCGCCATCGGCGCTGTCCCCTCCACACTCACCGACTGCCTCAACTACGGCAATCCCGAAAAACCGGAGGCTTTCTGGGAGTTTCGGGAGGGAGTAAAAGGCCTGGCTGAGTCATGCAATAAACTGTACCTTAAGGGCTATGAAGACCAGCAGCAGCCTGTCGCGATTGTCTCTGGAAACGTCAGCTTCTACAACGAATCGCCTGATGGATCTGTGGACCCCTCGCCAGTAGTTGCCTGCGTGGGCATCATGAAAGACTTCTCCAAAGCCATTACCATGGATCTGAAAAAAGCAGGCGATAAACTCTTCCTCATCGGGCCGAGGTTTGACGAGCTTGGAGGCTCCGAGTACTACCGAACCATTCTCGGGGTTACGGGCGCCAATGTGCCCATCGTCCGCTTCGATCTGGAGAGAAATATGATCTATGCAGTCATCGATGCCATTGATGAAGGTCTCCTGGCTGCGGCGCACGATATCTCCAACGGCGGCCTGGCGGCAAGCCTCTGTGAGATGGCACTCACCCGGCCGGCCCGCTTTGGAATGGAGCTGGATTTGGAGAGCGTGCAGGGAGGCGACAGCGGGATGAGAACTGACAAGCTGCTGTTTTCCGAATCCTCAGGCTTTGTCCTGGAGGCAAAAGCCGGCTGCGAGGCCCGGCTGATGGAGCTTCTGAAGAGCTATGATCTGGAGCCGATGCAGATCGGCATAGTTACAAGCAAGAGACGGATTGTGATGTCAAGAGCAGGCAAGTGTGTGGCCGACCTGGACCTGGACGGGGCGAGGATTGCTTGGACCTCAGGCCTGGTGGAGGCGATGAGATGAAGATCGCAGTTTTGCAGTTTCCGGGTACCAACTGCGAGTTTGAGACTCTGGTGTCCGTGAAAGCAGTAGGCATGGACGGCGAGATCTTTCGCTGGAACCGGCCTGCCGGCGAGCTTTCCGGCTTTGACGGATTTTTCATACCGGGAGGCTTTTCATATCAAGACCGGCTTCGGGCCGGAGTTATAGCCTCAAAAGAGCCGGTCATGAGCGCTTTGAAGGAAGAGGCTTGTAAGGGTAAACCCATCATCGGCATATGCAACGGATTTCAAATCCTGGTGGAGGCAGGCCTTCTTCCCGGCAGCGTTAATCGCAGCGGAAAGGTGGACATGGCCCTCGCCCAAAACGTAATGGTCTCCCAGGGAAAGATAGTGCGACGGGGCTACTACTGCGACTGGGTCAATCTTCGCCATGAATCGCCTTCCAGGAGATGCAGCGGATCTTTTGCGATCGAGAGAGGAGCGCTGCTCAAGATCCCCATCGCCCACGGCGAAGGAAATCTGGTAACCACTACACCAGGACTGATTAAGAAGCTTAATGACGAGAATCAGGTGGTTTTCCGCTACTGCGATAGGAACGGCCGGATCATAAACGAGTTTCCGTTCAATGTTAACGGCAGCACAGAAAGCATAGCCGCCATCTGCAATGAGCAGGGAAATATCCTGGGCATGATGCCTCATCCTGAGAGGGCCTTTTTCGCCTGGCAGCTTCCTGCCTTCGACCCGAGAAAGCAGCGACCTGATGAACCAGGTCCCGGTAGAAAGGTATTCGAATCCATGAAACGCTACATCGAGGTGAACGCATGAGCTTGAACCGCAAGATCAATCTGCGCGTCTGGCTGAAGATACCCGATGCAGAAGCGGCCACCGTCAAGAACTCGCTCATCAGGCGTCTAGGTTATGGAAATATTCTGGCCGATGTCAAGAAGGAGCGTCTATTTAGCATAGAGGTAGATTCAGGCGATCCAGAGGAGCTGGCCAGAAGCTTCGCAAAAGAGCTGGTCAACGAGAACAAGGAGAGCCACATAGTTCTTATCGACGAGCTCAAATTTGAGGAGGGTTACATGCCGGTCAAGGTCGCCCTGCATATTGAGGACGGTGAGGCTATCTCCATCAGGGAACGGCTACGAAGCCGTTTGGGATTCGAGAATGTGGTTGATGTGAAGAAGGCGACTGTCTGGAAGCTGTACTTTGATACCCTCAAACCGGAAGCAGAGATGGCAGCCAGAGAGATTGCAGAGAGGCTGCTCATCAATCCGCACAAGGATAGCTACGAGATAATGAGTTAAACGAGATTATTTAAGGGCAGGGCTTCTTCACAAGTCCTTTCTCATTTTTTGTATTTGTTTTTCTGCTCAAAACCAAAAGCAATCACATCACATTATGCCCAGGGCAAAGGGCAGTATGTCGAGCGCAGTCAGAGCGATTATGGCAGCAATCCAGTAGAAAGGCTTATTAAAATACCAGGTCCTGCCTGCGCGAGCATAAATGTAGGCAATATAGGGAAGGAGCGGTGCAAAGGCTATTACCGGATGGGGCTCCAATCTCAAGATGAAAGAGAAAATATAACCCTGGCAAAGGAGACATACAACAGTTACCAGCCCGACTTTGGCTTGGTTGTTAATTTTCATGAACCGCAGTTTCTCCTTCTTCCCATTAATAAGCCTTTCATGCCACTCCTCTTAGCGCTTGAGCACATATTGCAACTCTTTTAGAGATAGAGCGTTGAGCACATCCTTCTTATCGAGCCATGCCCGCCTGGCTACGTTGACGCCGTACTTCATAGTCAAAAGCTGCTCGACATCGTGAGCATCAGTGTTTATACATAGCTTTACGCCCATATCCTTCGCGGCTTTGGCATTGGTATCGCAGAGATCCAGGCGGCTGGGATGAGAATTTATTTCCATGGCCGTATCCGTTTTCGCGGCCGCCTTCAAGACGGCATGCATATCCACTTCATAGGGCTCGCGCTGATCTATGATCCTTCCCGTGGGGTGAGCAATGATGTCAACATTCTCGTTTTCAATGGCTGAGATAAGCCTTCCCGTTATGGCCCGCTCCGTCTGCTGCAATCCCATGTGCACGGCTGCTACCACCACATCGCATCTCTCCAGGAGATCATCTGAATAGTCCAGTCTGCCATCGGCCTTGATGTCCACCTCCGTTCCCGCTAAAACGGTGATGCCCATGCCCCTCATCTCATCATTAACAGCAGCTATGGCCTCTATCTTCTGTTCCAGCCTCTCAGCAGTCAGGCCACCGGCTATGCCAACTGATGGAGAATGGTCACAGAGAGCAATGTACTCGTATCCCAGAGCCAGAGCAGCATGGGCCATCTCCTGGATAGAAGACCTGCCGTCCGACCAATCGCTGTGAACATGCAAATCGCCGCGAAGGTCCTTCTGCTCCAAGAGTCGGGGCAGCGTCCCTCGCAAGGCCGCTTCGATCTCCCCGCGGTCCTCTCTCATCTCAGGAGGGATGTAGGTCAGTCCTAAAGCGGCATAAACCTCATCTTCACGATCGAAGAACAGGTCCTGGCTATCCGCCAGGCGGGTCAAAGAGTACTCACTCAGGGAATAGCCGCGACTGAGAGCTAACTGGCGCAGACGGACGTTATGTTCCTTGGAGCCGGTAAAATACTGCAGCACAGTGCCGAAAGACCTGTGCTCTACGATTCTCAGATCCACCTGAATTGTCTCCTGCACTATGACGCTGGCCTTGGTGGGCCCTTGAACCAGCACTTCCTCTACCAGAGGCATGCGTGCGAAAGCGGCAACGATCTCTTCCGGCCGGCTGGCGGTAGCCAGGATATCGATGTCTCCTACCGTTTCCTTCGCCCGGCGAAAGCTGCCCGCAACGGTGATGTGATCCAGACCTTCCATGCCTTGCAAGTAGGCCAGAATATCGTCAACAATTGGCTCAGCCGTGCTGAATAGAATGCGAGTGCTGCGCTTCCTGTACCTTTCAATGGATTTTAAGATATTCGTTTCGCGAGTTGGCCCCATTCTGGGAAGCCTTCTGATGCGATGCTCTTTGGCTGCCTTCTCCAGCTCCTCCAGGTTGGTGATGTTTAGCTTTTCGTGCAGCAGAAAAATAGTCTTTGGACCTAAGCCGGATATCTCAAGAAGCTTTACCAGGCCGGGTGGTGTCTTGGCCAAAAGCTCCTGGTGAGCCGCTATTTGGCCGGTTTTAAGGTACTCTTCCACCTTCTGGGCGATGGCATTTCCTATGCCGGGGATGGACTGTAATCTCTTTTCCCGGCAAACTATTGATATATCCTCCGGCAGAGACTCGATGGCCCGGGCGGCTTTGCTAAAGGCAATGATCTTGAAGCGATTCTCGGCATGCAGCTCCAGCAGCTCTGCCATTTCATAAAGAAGGTTTGCAATCTCGCGGTTTTTCACAGGAAATGGTATGATGGAATAGGTAATAATATTTTCTCGTCTTGAGCTAAAGAATATGAATTGAGCAGGAAACGAATGCCAAAAAGAGAACAGGGGAAAAAGATTATTGAGGCAGCAAAACCGCTGCTGCCTGAAGTGCCCAGTTGATGAATGCATCCGGGAAGACGCCTATCCAGACCACACCTATGAGGGTCAGGACAAGAGCCACCACATATCCCTTCTGCTCAGCAATCTTGGGGCCCGCCGCTTCCTTGAGGTACATGTAGCTGATGATCCTCAGGTAGTACACCAGCGACAGAGCGCTGTTGAGGATGGCAATTACAGCCAGCCAGACCAGGCCTGAGTAAATGGCCGAGCTGAAGAGCACGAACTTGCCGATATATCCTGCCGTGGGGGGAATGCCTGCCAGCGCAAACATGAAGATGAGCATGCAAAACGCTGTTATGGGCGCCCTTTTAGCAAGACCGGCATAGTTGGATATGTCATCGGGGTCGGTTTCGCTTCCCTTGGCAACCATGCTCGATACCTGGGCTGTGCCGATGAAAGCTCCCGTCTTCATGAGAGCGTGTCCCAGGATAAGCAGCAATGCCCCGGCAATGCCCAGCTGATCTGCCGGAACCAGCCCCAGGTTAAGCACATTAACCGGCGCAGCTCCATAGGCAGCTCCTACCACTACAAAGGCGATGGCGATGTAGCCTGCCTGAGCGATGGAAGAGTATGCCAGTATGCGCCGCACATTGTTTTGCCAGCAGGCAGCCAGATTGCCCAGCGTCATGGTTATGGTAGCCAGTATGGCGAAGGCCATGTACCATTCCATTCGCAAAGCCACCAGGGCTATGAGTATTACCCTGAAGGCGGCGACAAAGCCCATTTTCTTGGAGCCTGCAGCCAGCAGAGCCGAGACCAGGGGCGGTGCGCCCTCGTAGGTATCTGGAGCCCACATATGGAAAGGCACCAGTGCCATCTTGAAGCCAAATCCGACTATGACGAAGAGCAGAGCCACCAGCGTTGCCGGACCGAAGTTGGCCAGGGAGGCTGCGGCGATGTCTACGAGATGTGTGGATCCTGCCATGCCATAGAGCAGCGAGAAGCCGAAGAGCATGAACGCGGAGGCAACAGAGCCGAAGATGAAGTACTTCATTGCCGCTTCCAGGTTCTTCTTGCTTCTATCAAAGGCCGCCAGGGCATAGGTGGACAGGCTGGCCAGCTCGAAGCCCACGAACAGGGTGATGATGTCAATAGAGCTGGCGACAACCATCATGCCTACGGTAGCAAAGAGCAGCAGTGCGTAAAACTCGTCAGCACCTTTTCCCGTATACCGAGACAAGGAGGCTATCACTACCAGTAGCGATACTATCAGGAAGACGGCCTTGAAGAACTGAGACAAGGCATCGACTGAGATGGTATCAAAGAAGAACAGGGTTGGCTTGATGGTCAAATTGGAGACCACCAGCCCCAGAGCTGCCAGCAGCCCGGCTGTGCTCAGATATCCCATGAGCTTGCCACTGTTCTTCATCAGGGATCCCAGCAGTACAACCAGCACTGCCAGGATTGTGAGTAACGCTTCTCCCCAGAGGGGTGCGTAGTGTGAAAACTCCACTTCAGATCACCCCCATCTGGGCAAGGGTCATTACAGGCTCCATGACCTGAGTTGCCGCTGTTCCCATTATATCAGTGATGAGCCCGGGCTGGATGCCGAAGATCAAAGAGAGAACTATGATCATGGCCATGGAGAACAGCTCGTAGGCATGCGGATCATGCACATTCATATACTTCTTCAATATCGGTCCGAACATGGCCTTTTGCATGGCCCAGAGGTGATAGGCGGCCGTGGTCACAATGCTCAGGAAGACTACGATCATGGTATAGACTGGCAGCGTTGCAAACGACCCGGTCAAAACCATGAACTCGGCCACGAAGCCGCTCATGCCCGGCAGTCCCAGAGATGCCATGAATCCGGCCATCATGATGACGGCGAACTTGGGCATGCGATCAGCCAGGCCTCCCAGATCGGCAATGACCCTGGTCCCTACCACGTGCTGGATGGTACCGGCAGACATGAACAGGACGCAGGTGATGATGCCGTGTGAGAACTGCTGGAACATGGCACCGGTAACCGACATCCAGGTAAAGGCCACAGCACCCAGTGTTACAAAGCCCATGTGGCTGACGGATGAGTAAGCCACCAGTTTTTTGATGTCCTTTTGCGCCAACGCCATGAAGGCTCCGTAGACTATGGAAATCACCGCAATGATGGCGATGATGGTCACGAATGCCTTGTCGACGTGGGGGAGCATGGGCAGGATAATCCTGAAAAGGCCGTATCCGCCCATTTTAAGCAGCAGAGCTGCCAGCACAACCGAACCGGCTGTGGGTGCTTCGACGTGAGCATCCGGCAGCCAGGTATGGAAGGGGAAGGCAGGCATCTTGACCAGAAATCCCAGGAGAAGCCCGGCGAAGATGATGTTGAGCATGCCGGTTGGGAATATGGTCTTATCCGCTGTCGCTGCCAGCAGGGTCAGCATATCGAAGGTTCTGGACCCATCAGGCATCTGGTAGGTGAAGTACAGGGCAAAGATTGCCAGCAGCATCACCAGGCTTGCCACATGGGTGTAGATGAAGAACTTGATGGCAGCATAGTCTTTTCTCGGTCCGCCCCACGAGCCGATGAGGAAGAACATGGGGATGAGCACTATCTCCCAGAAGATGTAGAACAGGAAGAAGTCCAGAGATGTAAAGACTCCCAGCACGCCCACTTCATTGAGCAAGAGCAGGGCAAAGTACTGATTGGGCTTCTTTGTCTCTCCCCAGGAGTATATTATTACCAGTACAGATACTATCGTAGAGAGCAGAACTAATGGGAACCCTATGCCATCGACGCCTACAGTATATTTGACGCCGAGGGAAGGAACCCAGTTGTAGCTTTCTACAAACTGCATTACTTTCGAAGTTTTATCAAACTCCATGTACATTTGCAGGGATAGGGCCAGAGGTATAAGCGAGGCTATCAGGGCCACGAATTTAGCCTTGGTTCCCGCAAAGAAGGATACCACCGCCCCCAGAAGGGGAATGGCAATCAATAGCGAGACTACGTTTGATATCATACCAGGCCCACCTCCATAGCCAGAGTAATTACAACCACCAGCACCACAACTCCCAGCACCAGCGCCGTGACATAGTTTTGAATTATGCCGGTCTGGACCTTTCTCACATGTTGTGCGAAGCCCATAACCCAGGCACTGAGCCAGTTGAGCCAGCCGTCTACGAGCTTGATGTCGATCATATTGCAGATCAAAGCCGTGCCGTAGACTATGGTCTCTGAGAACCAGGCGGTCAGGATTTCATGCTGGTAGTATCCCTTGAGCAACATTTTGCGAATGGGATCCCTGTCGCCTGTAACCTGGCTTGGGTCAAATTTCTTGATTTTATCCCAGTAGAAGAGACCAGCCAAGAGAATGCCGCCAATGGCAACAAATATTGGCAGTATCTGGATGTACCAGGGCTCTGCATGAGCTTCTTCTCCGCCGGCTTCTCCTTCAGCTGCCGCACCATGCCCACCTTCAGCAGCGACGGCGCCGTGCTCGCCCTCCGCGGCAGGAGCGCCGTGCTCTCCTTCAAGCATCGCATGGCCTCCGATTACACTGAGTTCTACAAAGTCGACATCTTCGAAGGTGGTGTCAAGGTAACTATAGAAGTCATCTTGCGCCGCCCAGCCGAATCCAAAGGCAAATACAGCCAGGATCACCAGCGGCCCGAGCATAACCCAGGGAGACTCGTGATGAGCGTAGTTGGACCTTTCCTTGCCGGTAAAGACCGAAAACCACATTCTAAAGGTATAGATAGCTGTCAGAATCGCGGCCAAGACCAGGAATATGTAGGGCAGGAAGTTGATCATTGTGCCGTACTCATAGGCGATTACGATGATCTCGTCCTTGGAGAAGAATCCCGTGAATAATGGGAATCCTGCCAGAGACAATGAGCCTATGAGCATGGTGTACATGGTCCATTTCATGTACTTTCCTACACCCCCCATCTCCCTCAAATCATTGGTGTTGACGGCGTGAATAACGGACCCCGCGCAAAGGAAGAGCAGCGACTTGAAGAAGGAATGGCCTATGAGGTGGAACATGGAAACACCCACGGCAAAGGCTCCTACTGCGGCTCCTACTCCCAGGCCGGCCATCATGAAGCCGAGCTGCGAGACTGTTGAAAAGGCCAGAACTCTCTTGATATCGAAGGAAGTCAGGCCCATAGTTGCTGCAAACAAAGCGGTGAATGCACCTACTGCTGCTACAGCCGTCAGTCCATAAGGAGCGGCGTAGAAGAGAGGGAACATTCTGGCCACCAGGTAGACACCTGCTGTAACCATGGTCGCAGCATGGATCATGGCTGAGACGGTGGTGGGACCCTCCATGGCATCAGGAAGCCAGACATGCAGGGGGAACTGACCTGATTTGCCCACTGCGCCTCCCAATAATCCCAGGGCGATGAGAGTGAGTTGAGTGCCGGGAATCTCAGCGATATGAGCATAGATCACAGGGAACTGCAAGAGGTACTCTCCAGGCTTGAGAACTAGGTTGAGGTCGGCGAGGTTATTGTAGAGCAGAATTATTCCTGCCAGGAAAAGAACGTCGCCAACGCGCGTTGTCAGGAAAGCCTTCTTCGCAGCCGCAGCCGCCGAGGGCTTTCTGTACCAAAAGCCGATCAAGAGATATGAACAAAGTCCCACCAGCTCCCAGAATATAAAGAGCTGAAGCAGGTTATCGGCGTAGACCAGCCCCAGCATAGCAGCAGAGAATAATGCTGCCTCCGCAAAGTATCTGGCTGCGCCGGGATCGCCATTCATGTATCCATTGCCGTATATGTGGATAAGTGTAACCACAAAGGATACCATGAGCAGCATCACGAGCGCTAGAGGATCTATCAATATGCCCACATTGAAATTTGCAAACCAGGGCATGGACTGATGTACGATCTCACTGGGATAGGTCTCTGAGAATATTCCCAGAGATACTATCAGCGCGCCAAAGGTTGCCAGTACGGTGATAAAGCCTCCGCCTCTGGGTAGATGCCAGCCCAGGAAAAGGCATAGCAAGAAAGCCAGTACGGGAAGTGCTACGATCAGATAAGCATAATCAGCGTACATTCCTTACCACCTCATGGCGTTAATGTTGTCCAGGTCAATAGTTCCGTATAGCCTGTATAGCGCAATCAATATGGCAAATCCAACGCCTGCTTCAGCTGCTGCCAGCGCAATGGAGAACAGGGCAAAGACCTGTCCATTCACATTAGGCTGGTACGCTGAGAAGGCGACAAGATTGATGTTGGCGCTATTGAGCAAGAGCTCGATGCACATCATGAGCTTGACACCGTTCTTTTGAGTAAAGAGTCCGTACAAGCCGATGGTGAACATCGTGGATGCCAGTAGTATATAAAGCTCCAACGGTATCATCGGTAAATCTCCCTCCTTGTCATCTGTTGTCGCCCTCCTCAGGCAACCTCCTTTCGTGCTACCCAGACCGCTCCGACCAGGGCAGCCGTCAAGACCAGGGCCAAGATCTCAAAAGCAAAGACGTAAGAGGTGAATATCTCCAATCCCACGTCTCCAATGCCGCTCTCCGGCAACCTCAACCCTTCCCTTGGCTCAAAGCTTGACGGCTGTTTTTCACCGGTTCCCCAATCGGTAAGGGAGAACGAGGCGAAGAGAGCCGCCAGGAAGGCCAGGGTAATGATAATTATCTTATATTTCACCATGGGACTCCTCCATAATCGTCTTCCTCGTGAGCATCACTGCGAAGAGTATCAGAACTCCGACGGCTCCAATGTACACCAGAATCTGAGCCACACCCACAAACGGCGCGTTCAAGGATATGTACAAAGCGGCTACACCGGCAAAGCTTCCCAGCAGGTAAAGAGCGCTGTGAACTATATTTTTGGTGTAGACTACAAGAGCCGATAATAGCACGATGATGGCAGCCATGGCCAGGAAGGCCAAAAGCTCAATGACAAATCGTATATCGTAGGCCAACAGCTTATCCAAGACCGTTTGCGACCAGGGCGACAGAATTACAATCAACGCCAGACCGCCAAAGATCACACCCAGAGCTAGAAGCAAAACAAGTAGCTCGAAGATTGTCCGAATGACATTTGTGCCCGACTTTTCCGACATCAGGCAGCACCTCCTTCCTTAGGCTTGGCCTCTTTTGAAGCTGCTTTTTTCTTGGCTGCACCATTGGCAGCAGCATCTCCTTCTTTCGCGGCATTTTTGGCATCAGCCGCCTTCTTGGCATCAGCTAATTTCTTGGCGGCAGCCTTTTCGGCGGCAATCTTCTTGGCCTCAGCTTCGAGATCTGCAACCTCTTTGGCAGAGAACTTCTTTGTCGCCAGGAAGTCAGGACCCTTTATTATGTCTTTGCGCTCCCAGCCGGCCATTATGACCTTCTTGCCCATCTTCAGGCATTCCACAGGGCACTCATCCACGCATAGGCCGCAGAACATGCATCTTCCAAAGTCGATTTGCGGAAACTGCATCTTCTTGTTTTTGAGAGGACTTCCATACTTGTAATGGACCATCTCAATGCAGCTATTGGGACAAACCCTGGCGCAGGTCCCACAACCGATGCATGTGGTGGCATCCAGCTCATGAATGCCTCTCTCCGCTGCAGGAAGCTCCATCATTTTCTCAGGATAGAGCCTTGTGATCTCGATTTCCTGCGTGGCTACCTTCAAAGGCCAGCTGAAGTTCTTTAATAACTTTATCTTCAACATCTCAATGCCACCTCATGCAAAGTAAGACCCGATTAGAACTGCCCATCCCAGATTCAGCAGGGAGAGCGGCAGCATCCACTTCCATCCAAAGTCCGTTACCTGATCGATCCGCAAGCGGAAGAGCGAGCTTCTGACCCAAATGAAGAACCATAGCACTATTACTACCTTCATGAAAAGCCAGATCATAGGAGAGATTATGTCCAGGATCGGTATGGGTATGATCGGTCCATGCCAGCCGCCCAGGAATAAGAGTGTCAGCAGTATGGATCCCAAGAGCGCATTATTGTACTCCTGGAAGTAGAGCAGACCCCAGCGAATTCCGCTGTATTCGGTATTGTAACCGGATATGATTTCTTCTTCTGCCTCGCTCTGATCGAAGGGAATTCTTCCCAGATCGGTGATCAAAGCAATAACGAAGATTACAAACCCCAGGGGCTGTGCAAAGGCGTACCAAACCGTCTGGCTCTCTACGATCTCCACCAGGTTGAGGCTATGAGCCATGACTGCCACGGAAATGACGCAGACACCCATGGGAACCTCGTAAGCAATCATCCTGGCAATGCCTCGAAAAGCTCCCAGCATTGAGTACTTATTGTTGGAGCTGTAGCCTGCCATGAATACGGCTATGGCCATCAGGCTCAAGGCTGCCTCTACGTAGAAGGCGCTGATATCCATGTTGGCCACTACCAGCGGATAGTTCTTGCCGCCTATATTTAGTGCCCCAAAGGGGATAGCTGCCGCCACGAGCATGGTAGCCACAGAAGCCACTATCGGTGCCCAGACATAGACCGCTTTATCTGCATCACCAGGGATGACATCCTCTTTAGTGAAGAGCTTAATGGCATCGGCACCAAGCTGCAATATGCCCCATCTTCCACCAACACGATTGGGACCATACCTATTGCAGAAATCACTCAGTACCTTTCTCTCCCCCCAGATCACCAGCATGGCTCCGACGTTAACAACGCCGGCAATTACGGCAGCGCCAACCACGCCTATGATGAGAGCGAATATCGCCGGCTCCTGGGCAGCGAAATTTGTGATGATCTCTATTATTCCGTCCAAATCCTCTCCCTCCTATCTGTCCGACTCAGATGGGCAGCCGTCCATGCTACCGGCAATGGCTACTGCATCTGCAATATAGACACCCTCTAAGAGCGGAGTCAAAGTCTGGAAGGTTGCGTAGAATGGCCCTCTGACCTTTACCCGATAGGGCTTATCTCCACCATCGCTGATCACATACATTCCCATCTCGCCTCTGGGATCCTCGACCCGGTAGTAGGCCTCGCCCGCCGGAACCTTCTTGGGAATCTTTGCCTCGGTCTTGATGGGTCCGGATGGAATTCTGTCCAGACATTGCTCAATGATGTGAATGCTCTCCAATATCTCTCTAAGCGTGACGTCGATTCTGTCGGCAGAGTCTCCTTTGGTCCCAGTTACGATCTTGAAATCAAGATCGGGATAGACCAGTATAGGATCTTCTTTTCGCATATCATAGGCGACGCCCGTTGCTCTCAGAACCCGTCCCGCACATCCCATGCGTTTGGCAGTCTCGGGTGAGATGGAACCTATATTCTCCATCCTGGCATGGTAAATTGGATCCTGAGCAAATAGCTCAATGAATTCCTCCGTCCTGGACTTCATGTAGGGGAAGACCTTCTTGCATTGCTCGGCAAAACCATCTGGAAGGTCGTTTCTAACCCCCCCGAAACGAACGAATGTATGAGTCAGCCTGGCCCCGGTAACGCTCTCAATCAAGGAGATGATCTTCTCTCTGTCCATGATCATGTACTGCCATGGTGCGTAACCGACACCTGCAACCAGCGTCAGGAACTCGCCGGTTCCTATGAGATGGCTTTGGATTCTGGAAAGCTCTTCCAGGATGACCCGGATGTACTGTGCCCTCTCTGGAACTTCCAGGCCCAGGATCCTCTCCACGCCGCCGCAGTAGCACTCGTTGTTGGAGAGAGCAGCCACGTAGCACATTCTGTCCGTGTAGGTTATGCCCTGCAGCCAGGTCCTATTCTCCATGATCTTTTCGATGCCCTTGTGGATGTACCCCAGATCAAGGAAGGCCTTCTTTACCCTTTCACCTTCCACCAGTACATCGAGCAGGAAGGGTCCAGGGACCATGGCATGCTGAGGACCAAGGTGCATGATCATCTCGGTGTCCGAGGTGATTGCCATTTCCTCCCTCTCCCGGAAGGTTGGGTACTTGGGCCGCTCCACAACCGCCGTTCCTGCCTCGATCTCCGCGGGGGTGGGAGGAATGTGGTATTCCGTATAACCATCCGGTGTGGTGATCTCTACCGCTCTTTCGCCAGTGGTAAGATCGGGGTAGCCTTTGTAATCCTTTCTCCAGGGCCAGGCACCCATCAACTCATCAGATAAGAGTAAAGGATAAAGCTCGGGATGGCCCACGAAATTGATGCCAAGCATCTCCCAGATCTCTCGCTCATACCAGCTGGCATTCCAGTACAGGCCGGTCAGGGATTTGACTGAGGGGCTCTCTCGAGGCGTTTTAATCTTTAGCATGGCCACAACCTGATGCGCACCGTGGCTGGCCATGATCTCCACTACCTCCATCTCGTTCCTGGCGATCCAGTCCACACCTGCTGAACCGGAATAGTGATCGAAATTGAGCTTAGAGCTCAGGTGTTTGCAGACATCCAAAATCTTATTAGAGTCGATTGTGGCCCAAAGCCTCCGGTCCGATTCCACCCTGGAGTCTTGGACGGCTCCAGGAAATGCGGACTGGAGTGAACTTAAGACCTCGCTTGCTGTTATCAAGAAAAGATCCCTCCTTAGTAGTCTCGCTTGTCCTTGCGCTGCTTGATCTTTTCCTGGAGATTGATGAGACCCTCAAGGAACTGTTCGGGCCGGGGTGGACATCCCGGTATGAAGACATCAATGGGGAAGTAATCGCCTGTGTTTTGGATGATATTATAGGAATCATAGAAAGGTCCGCCCGAAATAGCGCACTCGCCAATGGCTATGCACCATTTGGGCTCAGGCATCTGCTCCCAGAGATTCTTGAATACCGGCAGGTACTTCCTGGTTAAGTAGCCAGAGATGATCATTACATCCGTTTGACGGGGTGTGTTTCTCGGAATGCACCCGAATCTGTCGCTGTCATAGGGCGCAGCTCCAAAAACGAACATCTCTACACCACAGCACCCCATGGGCTGCATCAAAAAGTATACCGAATTTTTCCTGCCCCAGTTGAAGATATTCTTAATAGGTCCCATCTCGATTATTTGATGGATCTTCTCCGTAGTTGTGAACCAGACTTCAGCCACAGGTCGGCCGAATACGGTCCACTTCTCAATCTCCTCATCGATTGCTACGGGCACGGGTATGACATCGCTTATACCCAACGCAAAGCCTCCTTCTTGATAGCATAGATAAGTCCTACCAGCAGTACAACGATGAATAGGAGCATCTCGAAGACGGCGTAGTTCATGAGTCCGAAGATCATGAACTGCTGCATTGCCTTATTCGCGTAGACATAGATCCAGGGATATAAGAATAAAACCTCAACATCGAATATAACAAAAACGATTGCGAAAAGGTAATATTGAACGCTATACTGGATCTTGGCGTCGCGGATAGGCTTAAGCCCACCTTCGTATATCGATAGCTTTTGGCGCTTTGGCCTATTGGGCGCTATTATCTTAATAGCTGCCAAAGCCGCAATGGGCACTATAGCTCCCATTATCAAGAATATAATAAGTGGTATATAATTAACCACTGCCATCGGTTCGCCGGCCATTGTTTACCCTCCGTAAAAGCTAAACATAAGGCCTGGTATAAAAGGTTTATGAGAAAAAATTTCGCGTTGCATAAGTTCAATCACAATTTTCAGGGACTATTTGAAGAATATTATCATCATTAAGGTGATTAAATGGATGTAGTGCACCAACTGGAGATCGAGCCGGGGATGAGTATAAATGACCTGGTAGAGAGAATGAGCCAATGCGGCTTTGGAGCCAGAAGACTGGCGCAGGCTACGGCTATTTATGAAAGAATGCTATCTGGAGATTTCACCAAATTCCTGACTCTATCCGGCGCGATGGTTCCGGCGGGCATGAGAAATGTCGTCTCCGATCTGATCAGAAAAGGCCATGTGGATGTGCTGGTGACCACGGGAGCCAATATGGTCCACGACATAATCGAGTCCTTCGGTTGCCATTGCCTGGGCACGGCTGAGTCGGATGATGCGGCGCTGCGGGCGGAAGGAAAGAGCCGCATTTATGATGTATTCCTGAGGGACGAGGACTTTGCCGTATTTGAGGAGCTGATGCAAAGAATCATGCCCGATAGAGAAGAGACCCTATCCGGAAGAGAGCTGATGAACATTTTGGGCGGTCAAATTAATGACGATAGATCCATCCTGCGCTCGGCCTACGACATGTCGGTGCCCGTCTTCTGCCCGGCGCTTCCCGACTCCATGATCGGCCTGCAGGCCTGGATGTACAGCCAGACAAAAAAGCTCACTGTAGATGCTTTTGCCGATATCAAGGAGATCGTGGACATATGCTACGGATGCAAGAGATCGGGAATCGTGATAGTTGGCGGAGGCGCTCCCAAGAACTTCGCCTTGCAGTCCATGCTCGTTACCCCCAACAGCTTCGACCTCGCGATCCAGCTTACCACAGACACACCTGAGAACGGCGGACTGTCCGGCGCCACACTCTCTGAAGCTGTCTCCTGGGGCAAGATATCGGAAAACGCTAAATTCGTCACGGTTTACGGGGATGCGACTATTACCCTGCCCTTGATGGTGACGGCGACGATGGAGCGGCTAAAGAAGTAGCTGATAATTCTACCCTGGTTTAAGAGCATGAAACTATGCATTGATCTGCATGAATTGGCGGAAATTGCCAACAACAGGATGAAAATACTGTTTATCAGTTGCGTCGGCTCGCATATGTGGGGAATGCAAATTCAAGAGAGCGATATCGACCTGGTTTTGATTTATATCGCTCCCACCAGATCCCTCCTGCGAGGCGAGAGGATTTCGCCCACGGTGCGCCAGCTGATAACGGCCCGGGGTGGAGAGGTTTATGACACCCTCGGCTGGGAGATCGGCCACCTCATAAATCAGCTCATAAAGGGGAACGTCAATGCCATCTGGTATGTCACAAGCCCACTGGTCATTAAGCCCTCTTCTGTCCGGGAGGAGCTATCGGCCCTGGTGCAGAACAACCTCTGCCGCCAAACATATCACTCCATAAAAGGGATGGCAGAAAGCCAGATCAAATCCGAGGAAAAGCCCAATACCCCGGGCAAAGGCTACAGGACGGCTTTGAGGACCATCAATTTTGGAATAAAGCTCCTCACGGAGGGCAGGATTTGCTTTGCGCCCGTTTCTGGTACGCCTGGAGCCAAGGAGGTCACGATAAAGATGCGCCAACTGGATGAGGCATATGAAGCCAGCCCCTTGCCGGACCGGCCCGACGAGGATGCTTTTCGTGAGTTTTTGTTGAGGCTGCGCATGGAGGAGATGACAGGTGGATGAGAGCTCTGCGCGAGAGAGGCCTGATATAAAATAGAATGATACGATAATGGTGGTGATCTATTTGGAAATCGTTGTAGGCATAAGCGGTGCATCGGGAGTGGCGTACGCCGTTCGTCTCTTGCAGGTCTTGCGAGAGAACGGCTGCCTTACCCATCTGGTAATAACCGATTCAGCGGCAAAGATCATAGAAATTGAAACGAATTATCTGCTTAAGGATGTGCAGGATCTGTCCGATCACGTTTATGCACCCTGCGACTTTGCGGCGCCATTCGCCAGCGGATCACATCTCTATGACGGCATGGTCGTTATCCCTTGCAGCATGGGAACGCTATCGGGAATCGCTTGCGGCTCCTCAGACACACTCATCACCCGGGCGGCAGACGTCTGTCTCAAAGAGAAAAGGAGACTGATAATCGTTCCCCGAGAGACTCCTGTGAGCCTGGTAGGGCTGCGCAACATGGTCGCGGCTTGCGAGGCGGGGGCGGTTGTACTGCCGGCCTGCCCTGCCTTCTACACCAAACCGCAAAGCCTGGATGATCTGGTTGATGTGCTGGTGGGCCGCGTGCTGGATCTCCTTGGAGTGGAGAACGATCTATACAGCCGGTGGAAAGGAAACGCTTAAAAAAAAGGAAACGCTTGAAAGGAAATGCTTATAACCGTTTGAATCAGAGCCACTGGCAAGGTGAATTAAATGAAGTGCGCGCTGTGTCTTGTTGAGAAAGAGACTGTACCTATCAAGCTCAATTTGGCTACTATTCACGGCCCCAAGGATGAAATGTTCAATATCTGCAAGGAGTGCCTGGACCTGGCCCATCAAGCCTATATCGATAAGGATTTCCTGGCGGTCAAGGCGGGATCCGATGCCGCGCCCCACGGCGCGCACGGGGATGCGCACGGAGCGCATCACTGAAAATCCAAAATTTCAATTTTCTCATGAAATCGATCTTAAGCAAAGAACAGGTTAGAACCGTCTTTTCCTCTTGCGAGAAAGAATGCGACGTTCTCATCGCTCTTTTAGAAATGGTCGTGTCCAACTGGGATGAGGTGGAATATGTTCTGGAGGGCAGAGCACGCATGGGTGGAGAGGGATGGCATGCCGTCTATGATCTATTCTGCAAGTTCAATGAAGAGCACCCGGGAGAGAATGCATTTCCGGGTGGTCTGTGGCTTTGCATGGGCTTTCTAAAGGACGAGAGTCTGGGGCCATGGCAGGTGGACATCTCGGATATGAAGTTCGCGCTAAAGAACGATTCGCGCCCAAAAGCCTGACATGGATGAAGAACAGCTCTTTTTTTGTCACAAATGGTTTGAAGATTACACAAGTAGCGTTCACTGCCTGGATGCAGAGACGGAGAAGAACATAATTCTCAAGCTTATGCATACCTACCGAGTCTACGAGAACATCGAAATAGTCGCCAGGTCTCTGGGCATAAATGGAGAAGATCTGGCCCTCGCCAAGGCTCTGGCCCTCTTTCATGATGTGGGCAGATTCGAGCAGCTGCGGGACTTTTGCTCCTACAATGACAGCATCACTGCGGATCATGCAAAACTCGGCCTCAAGGTTATCAACAGATCTGGAGTGCTTTCCTGCCTGCCGAAAAGAGAGAGAAACATAATAAGAAAAAGCATCTGGCATCACAATAAATACCAGATCCCGACTACGGAAAAGGCTGGCGTCGTTCTTTTCTCGAGATTGATTCGGGATGCCGACAAACTGGACATCCTGGGAATTGTCGCTGAGCATTTTGAGAAGAGAGATCAGCATCCCAATCCTGCAATGGACTATGGTCTTTCTGATGAGTTGCGGCTAACTGAAGACGCAGTATCAGACATTTTGCAGGGAAAGATGGTGAGAATTGCCCTGCTAAAGACATTGGGCGACATGCGTTTGTTGTACCTGAGCTGGATTTTTGACATCAACTTTCCTATCACCCTTGCCTGCATAAAAGAGAGGGGCTACCTGGAAAGGCTGCTTGCCGACCTTTATTTGCAGCCGGAAATTATCCCGGTGAGAGACTGCTTGCTGGCCTACCTGGAAAAAAGAAGTATGATTAATACATTCTTCTAGGACGAAAGGAAAGGTATAGAAATAGGAAACGAAATGCTGACACAGCAATAGACCCGTGCTTGAACGGGATAATAGGAGAATAAGGTATGAGAATCTTGATAATTTCAGTTCTAATCCTCTTTGCACTGGCATGCAGTTCTCAGTCATTGGAACCGATTCAAATCAGCCAGGAAAGCGGCATGACAATTCTGGCCAACTTCACCAGCATTTCAGCCAACCAATCGGATAATGGCGCCAATGCTACAATAAATCAAACCAACCAGACGCATATCAATAACACAATTAATGGCTCAACCACAGAATCGACAGGTGATACTGCAACAAGCCTGTGGAACTGGGGAAAAATTCCCATGGGCTATGAATTGAATAAAAACGGCACCCTGATCAAATTGGCCGATGAACAATGGAAACCAAGCATCTGAAGAGGTGCGTTTGAAGATGCTGGAGCGCAGGAAGGGCACTGGATTGATGCTGCTGGCGGGAGTCATCGCTTTGCTCCTGGGATGGCATTTTTTCCCGGATAGCACATCTGCCGGGCAATGGGCAGTATCAGATGAGGGTATCTTAGAGTACATAGTCTGCGTGCCTCAATATAATCAAAGCCCGCCCGAGGGTGACGGTAACAGCACCCTTTCTGCAGTCACATTCCAGAGCCGTGATACAAAGATGGCAGCGCTACTGAGAATCCCATGGCTAAAACCTGATGAAAATGGAAAAAATCGAAGCATTCCCGGCATTGTGCTCTTGCCGGGCGCCACCGTTACCAAAGAAAGGGAACAGAAGCTGGCCAAACACCTGGCTGATCTGGGCTATGCCAGCATCACCCTTGACCAGAGAAATCTGGGGGGGATCGATCCAAAAGGAGATCTGCAGATGTTTCTAAAGGGCGAAGAACCCACCGAGTATAAGATGGTTTATGATGCTCTGGCGGCGGCCGAGATACTGCGAGCGCAGCCCGAGATCGACCCAAAGCGCGTCATCTATGCCGGAGAGAGCAACGGAGGACGTTTTGCCATCATCGCCTGCGCCCTTGACCCGGCAGCCAGAGGCGTTTTGGCCATAAGCACCTGCGGCTATGGAACGGACGCTGCCATCGCCTCGCAGGGTGTGACAGATCGGGATCTGATCCGATTCTATCGATCCATTGACCCCGAGACTTATCTAAGCAAGATAGCACCCCACCCTCTGGCCATGATCCATTCCCGCAATGATACCATCATACCTTACCGGTTGGCTGAGCAAACCTATGCTCGGGGAGTGCAGCCCAAAAGCTTGCACACGGTGGGGTGCAGCGTCCACGGATACTGTGCAGAGATGAGCGGAGCTATGGAAAAAGAGCTGAAGGGCATGGCCGTTAAAGAGTCGTAGGTTGAACAAAATGGAAATCAATAGCAAACTACTTAAAAAATAGATACCCTAACCTTGAAGCAAATCAGCAAAACCGAATATAAGAATAATTGCCTAAAGGCATCATTGGCACATCAAAGGCGCTTAGAGTTTCATAATAGAAAGCAGGTGCAAGAAATATATGAATGAAGGAGAAGGCGTCAGGCTGAAGGTTTCCGAGGCGAATCAGGGCGATGTAGGAAAAGGCATAGTCAGGATCGGCGAGGATTTTCTGGAGAAAATAGGCGCACGTCCCTTGGATGTAGTGGAGCTGCTAGGTTCAAGGCCAACTGCGGCTCTGGCTGTCAGTGCCTATTCCCAGGATCAGGGCTTGGACATGATCAGGATGGACGGCCTGATCAGATCCAACGCCGGAACGAGCATAGGCCAGTATGTGGAGGTCAAAAAGGCGGACTGGAATGATGCCAAGCATGTAACGCTAGCCCCTGTCACGCAAGGGATGCAGATCTTTGCTCCCGGGGACGTCCTCACCAAGGTCTTCAACGGCCGGCCGCTGATAAAAGGTGACATCATATCCACCACCAGCGTCCGAAAGCCGCCCACCGACTCCATGGGCCGGGAGACCATGTTTGAGGAGATATTCCGCGGCTTTTTGGGGGCCCAAGCCTTTGGCCTGGGCGAGATCAAGCTAAGAGTGATCTCCACCAGCCCGGGCGGAATTGTCAAGATCACGGAAGGAACCGACATTGAGCTCTTGCCTCAGGCTGTAGAGCCCCCAGAACGCTCCGTGCCGACTGTCGTTTACGAAGACGTTGGCGGCTTGAAGCCGGTAATAACCAAGGTCAGGGAGATGATTGAGCTCCCCCTCAAGCATCCCGAGCTCTTTGACCGCCTGGGGATTGATCCGCCCAAGGGCGTTCTCCTGCACGGACCGCCCGGCACGGGAAAGACCATGCTCGCCAAAGCCGTGGCCAATGAGAGCGACGCCTACTTCATAAGCATCAACGGCCCGGAGATTATGTCCAAGTACTACGGCGAGAGCGAGAAGGCGCTGCGGGATCTATTCGAAGAGGCGGAGAAGAACACCCCGGCCATCATCTTCCTGGATGAACTGGACTCCATCGCCCCCAAGCGAGGCGACGTCACAGGCGAGGTGGAAAGGCGCGTCGTAGCCCAGCTCTTATCCCTCATGGACGGCCTGAAAGAGAGGAAGAACGTAATAGTAATCGGCTCCACCAACCGGCCCGAGGCGCTGGATATGGCTCTACGCCGGCCGGGCAGATTCGACAGGGAAATTGAGCTAGGCGTTCCAGATATGGAAGGGCGCATGGAGATCTTCCAGATCCACACGCGCGGCATGCCCTTGCACGAGGATGTGGTCCTGGAGGACTTTGCCAAGAGGACCTACGGCTTTGTGGGTGCGGATATATCGGCTGTGGCTCGGGAAGCGGCCATGAATGCCCTGCGCCGCATTCTTCCTGAGATCGATCTGGAAGAGCCGACCATTCCCAAGGAGATCCTGGATAGGCTCATTGTGCAAAAGGACGACTTTGAGGCTGCCTTGCGAGAGGTTTCCCCTTCTGCTATGAGGGAGATTTTGGTCGAGGTTCCGAGTGTGAACTGGGAGGACATCGGCGGCCTGGAAGCCGTCAAGCAGCTCCTGGTAGAGGCGGTGGAGTGGCCGCTGAGAAATGCAGAGAGCTTTTTGCGCCTGGGCATTGATGCACCCAAGGGAATTTTGCTCTACGGGCCGCCGGGCACGGGCAAGACCATGCTGGCCAAGGCAGTGGCCAACGAGAGCGAGGCCAACTTCATCACCGTCAAAGGATCTGCGCTTCTCTCCAAGTGGTATGGAGAGAGCGAGAAAAGGGTGGAAGAGATCTTCAAAAAAGCAAGGCAGGTGGCGCCTTCCATTATCTTCCTGGATGAGCTGGATGCGCTGGTGCCCATGCGTGGCGGCGGAGGTGCAGGCGAGCCGCATGTCACCGAGCGCATCGTAAACCAGCTTTTAAGCGAGATGGACGGCCTGGAGGAGCTGCACGGAGTAGTGGTAATCGGGGCCACCAACCGGCCGGATATCATCGATCCTGCGCTCCTCCGACCGGGACGCTTTGACGAGTTGATTCTGGCACCTGTTCCCGATGAGGAGTCTCGCCGCAAGATCTTCCAGGTGCATCTGAAGAAAGCGCCTCTGTCCGATGATATAAACATCGACGAGCTGATAGACCAAACTGACCAGTACACGGGAGCTGATATCGCCGCAGTGGTGCGCAAGGCCGGGCGTCTGGCTCTCCGGGAGGATATGGCTGCAGAGAAGATCGGCCAGAAACATTTCCTGGCGGCGCTCCAGGAGATCGGACCTTCGGTGACTCCCGACACCATGAAGTATTATTCCAAATTGGGAAAGGAGCTGCGCAAGAAGGCTTCCCGAGAGGTGGAACGCACAGAGATGTATGCTTGAGGGGGTCTTCGTTCCCCCTTACCATTATTTTTATTTCTCAAAATAAAATCCGCATGTTTGAATATTATTCAGATCCTCGGGCGTCAGCGGGAAAGCCTTGCATATGCTGGGTCGAATACCGTATATCCTACAGCGCTTGTTTTTGGCGTCATGGGCGAGGCACAGCTCACAGCATTTGCCGCATCGCACACACTTTCCGTGCCTCTTAGCCTGCCATGCCAAAACCTGCTTTTTCTTCAGGTACCAGACAATTCTTCTTCTAATCCATCCGTCTAACATGGAAAAACCTAAATCCTTCAGGCCCGGTGATGCTACAGCTTTTGATCTCTCGCGTTTCGGGCCTAGCAATCTGCAGCCATGGAAACGGTTAAAAAGATTACGGCCGAGAGCAACCAGTTTGAGCTAAATTGGATTTCGTCCCAAGGTTTATCTGAATGAAATGAGATTAATGAAATAATCATTTCAGGTGATACAAAAATGAAGAGCCTTAAAGGTACCAATACCGAGAAGAATCTCATGACGGCATTTGCCGGAGAATCACAGGCCAGAAACAGATATTCATTCTTTGCCTCTCAAGCAAAAAAGGAAGGCTACGAGCAGATTGCTGCCCTATTCCTGGACACAGCCGAGAATGAAAAGGAGCACGCAAAAGTGCTTTTCAAGCTGCTGGAAGGCGGAGAAGCAGAAGTTTTTGCACGTTTTCCCGCAGGAGTTATTGCAGACACTGCTGCAAATCTAAAGGAGGCAGCACAAGGCGAGAGATATGAATACTCAGAAATGTACCCCGCCTTTGCAAAGATTGCCCAGTCTGAGGGATTTGCAGAGATTGCTGCAACTCTCCTCAACATAGCCGCCGCCGAGAAGGGGCATGAAAGAAGGTACCTCTCCCTGAAAAAGAATCTCGATGAGGGCGTTGTCTTCAAGAGAGACGAGAAGGTCGTCTGGAGATGCCGCAATTGTGGATATCTGCATGAGGGTAATGCTGCTCCAGAAGAGTGCCCGGCCTGCAAACATGAGCAGGCATATTTCGAGGTCTTTGGCGAGGTATATTAGAGAATAGCACAGAGTATTTATGTCAAGGCACGGGTGACTGATAAGGAGAATGGAATGAATCGATTGGCATTGATTATAGCAGTACTGGCTGCCGCAGTCTTTTTGGCGCAAGGCAGACCATTAATCAATCTAGCGGGCAATGATGGAAATCGGATCTTGGGCGGATTGACGAACAATTCGACACTAAATTCATCGATCAATCTCTCAGAGAACGCTTCTGCCCTGTCACTGGGTGGAGATGATGGAAACTCATTGCTGCAAAACCTGACAAATGCCTCAAAAAATCTGTCAGATTGGGGTTCCAAGCCGCCTCAAGCGCCATTGCCTCCCAAGTATGATCCTAAGATGCAAAAGACCATTGCGATACTCAGAGCGAATCATGGATTTTGAGGAGATGAGATGAGAGCTTTTTTGGTAGCACTTATCTGCATATGCATCAGCTTGATATGCATACCACTATCTTATGGATTTCAAAGTGTTGGCGAGGACTTTGGCACTTCATGGTTGGAGAATTACGGGACCAAGCCGATGAGTACTATGGAAATTGCCAACAACTTATGGAGTTGGGGCAATGCACCCAAAGGATTCGCTCTTCATAATGGTACTCTCTATCCCCCAGGAACCGAGCCTCAATGGTACTATCCCAATAGCTATTCGGACTTTTCTCCAATCATCATAAATCGAACGGCTTCAGGCAAATTTCCCTCGCAAAATAGCCTGAACTTAGATCCCTGGCTGCTGGCCCAGCTCTCGGGAAGGCCCGTGTCTGTGGTCAATGAGCCGAAGGGAACTCTATTTTAAAACTTTTTGGGGTAGAAGAGAAGAAAGAAAGCAATCATAGATCCATGAAGATAATTCAGATATCTCCTTATTTCCCGCCTCATGTGGGCGGAGTGGAATATCATGTAAAAGAGTTGGCCGACGGCCTTGCCGGGAGGGGTCATCAGGTTAGCGTTGCCTCATCTTGTGGAAAGTGGACAGGCGAGCTGGTTCGCATACCCAGCATCGACTTATTTTATTCACCAATTCCCGTGAAATCGCCCAAATTTAAGGCCGATGTCTATCATAGCCATATCCCCAGTCCCCTTTTTTCTTTCATGCTTCGCAGTGCTTCGCCCCATATTATCACCTACCACAACGATGTGGTGGTTCCGGGAATGATAAATGGGCATACCGTGCCCCGTCCATTTGCCGTCGCTTTGGAAAGGTTTAATGAATTGGTGGTCCGACCTGTTTTGGAGGACGCAAAGATAGTAATTGCCACCACAGAGAGCTATGCTAAGACTTCACCTGTTCTGAAAGACTACCTCGGCAAGCTAAAAATTGTGCCCAATGCGGTTAATGTCTCTCTTTACCCGCAAGTGAGAAAGAAAGAGAACTATGTGCTCTATGCGGGCAGGATGATCAGCTACAAAGGAGTTGAATCTTTGCTTCTTGCCATGAGCGAGGTGCAAAAGAGTGCAGACCTTAACTTGCTCCTGGTAGGAGACGGCTACGACCGCAGCCGCCTGGAAAAGATGGCAGAAGATCTGCATGTACGGGCAAGGTTCACAGGAAGATTGGAGCGAAGCATGTTTATAGATACAATCTCCCGAGCAGAAATGCTTGTCTTGCCCACCCAAAACCGCCTTGAGGCTTTCGGCATCGTCCTCCTGGAAGCCATGGCCTGCGAGACGCCAGTACTGGCATTTGATACACCCGGAGTTAGCGAAGTGGCAAAGAATGGGGGCATGGTCTACTCCAGCACAGAGGAACTATGCGAACTTATTCTGGAGCTTCATGAAAACGAGCCGCAAAGAGCGTACCTCGGGCATAAAGGCAGGAAGGCGGTGGAAGAGAATTACTCCTGGAAGAGAGTGCTTGATTGCATGGAATCGATATATTGCGAGGTCGTCTGAAGAGGGAAATTGAGCATTAAGCTAAAAGATGAAAGGGTCAAGGCCGTGTTACTGGCAATGTTCATGAGCTTGGCCTCGATCATTCTTATATTAAAATTCACAGAAACCAATATAAGCTGGAAGATGCTCACCGTTGTCGAGGGGCGATTTCTGGTACTGGGGCTTGTCCTGCATATGTTCTCCTGGGTCTTTTATGCCGTCAGGCTCAAGCTACTGACCTCTCTCGCCGGGCATAAAATAAGTTTTCACCTCTCACTTAGGTCAACACTGGCGTCTAATTTTCTTGCCGCCCTCACTCCCTCTTCCGCCGGAGGAGAGCCTTTGCGCATCAAGATCCTGGCAGACGACGGCATGAGCTACGGCAGTGCAACGGCAGTCGCTGTGGGTGAACGATTGCTGGACAGCATTTTCTTTGTGGCATCCCTGGCATTATTTCTTATTTTCTCCGACTTCTTGACCGGTTTCGGCCTGAAGATAGGAGCCTTTTTCGTCGTCCTTCTCTTCCTGCTCCTGACCTTTCTCTGGCAGCTTGTCAGACGGCCGGAGAGAATTGCCGGATTTATGTTGTGGCTGAAAAAGAAGACAGGCAACAGACCCATTATCTTTTCTTTGGAGCGGGAGATCTGGCTCTTTCGAGATGCAGGCATTCAGCTTGCTAAAGAGACATTGCGCCGCACGCCGGTGATGGCAGGTCTCACTGCACTAATCTGGATGTGTGACTTTTTGGTCCCTTCCGCCCTGTTAATCGGCATGGGTGCAGACCCTAAATTTCTTCTATCCATTACATCCCAGATTATCCTGGCCATAATTGCCATTCTGCCTCTGACTCCAGGGGGCAGCGGCGTGGCCGAGCTGTCCATGAGCTATCTTTACTCCATGTTTGTGCCGCCGGCATTGCTAGGGCCTCTGGTGATCCTCTGGCGCGTCGTTACCTACTTCTCCAACATTGTGGTGGGGGCAGCCTTTGCCAGCGCTTCGATTAACAGCGTGAAGAAGAAATAGAATTTCAGCGAAGAGCCGTTCATCCAGTAGCAATGAGCAGCATCAGCAGCACCGACATCCTTACAGCAACGCTGATGCCTGTGGATATTATCACCAGGAAGAGGCCCAGCCTCATGCCGAAGACCGAGGTATAATTAGGCAGAAGCGACCGGAGAGAGTAGAAGGGGAGCATGAACAGGCTGCCCAGCATGAGGACCATAAGGGCTTTAGTCTCCGATATGCCGCCGTTTTGGATGAGAGGGCCCAAGAGGGTGATTCCAGCTTTTGGACTGGCCACATAAATGGTGAGCGGGATTATCGTCTCCGGGGGAACGCTGAAAAATTGGGCCAGGGGCATGACATCAAGCGATTGCAAAATGCCTTCCCTGCCTAAATACAAGACCAGGAAAGTCATAATAAAGTAGAGGCCTGCGATTCTCAGAAATATGCGGCTCTGTCCTCGCAGGGATTTTATGGCTGCCTCCCTTAAATTCTTGCGGGCCTGGGCAATTGGCGGCGGAAGTGGCGCTGCTGATGAGGTGGCTGAGGAGGAGAGCGATGCTGAAGAAATAGGCAATGCAGACGACACTGAAGATGCAGACATATCTGCGGGAAGATAGGCACGGCCCAGTACCAGGACCAGTGCCAGTTTGATGAGGCCGGTGGCGACTGAGATAACGGCATAAGCCCCGCCCACGAAGATGCCCAGTACCGGAATCACAAAAGCCAGCTGGTAGGTGAAAAGCTCCCGGAAGTAGACAGGAACGCTGTTCATGATGGCACTTAGGAATGCCTGGCGCTCGGTCAATTGCCCTTCCGCCTTGAGTCTGGCAATCACGGTATTGGCCGCCAGAGCCGAGCCCAGGCTGATAACGAAGGTTGAAGCCGACACGGCGGGCAGGTGCGATACGGATATGAGCGGCCTGGCTAAATGGGAGATGCGATGGAAGGCATCCATCTCCACCATGAGGCCGGTGAGAAATAGCATGAAAAAGACGGTTATCATGGTAGATACGGTATCATCGAGCGTTTGCAAAAGCAGATCGAGCATTATCAAATCCTATGTCAGTTATCCAATCGGTTATACTGAATTCGTGTAACGCTTTTTTATAATTTGCGGTTCTTTGCAGACGATAGTGAGATTTATTACCCAGCAACGCTGCAAAAGATAAAAGGACATTGATACAGGATTACTTCCTCATGAGATCCTTTTCGCCTCGCATGGCCGCCCGGGCGCTCTGGCAGATGAGGGTGCGAAGGAGGCCCTTTGTGCTCACCCACGGCATAAATGCCCGCTGCAACCTGAGCTGCCGCTTTTGTGAGTATTGGAGACGCCCCGGCCGGGAGATGAGCACGCCAGAGATCCTGCAGATGCTGGATGAGGCGCACGATTTCGGCATTGGGGTTTATAATGCCTGGACTGTGGAGCCGCTGATGCGAGAGGATCTGCCCAAAATTCTCAGCCATGCCAAGGATCTGGGCCTGACAACCTCGCTTATCACCAACGGCCTGCTCCTGCAAAAGAGAGCCGCAGAGCTGACCAATCTGGACCTGCTCTCCGTTTCAGTGGACGGCATCAAGAGCTACAAAGAGCTGCGAGGCATCGATCTGCAGGATGTCCTGGCAGGCATCCGTGCGGCCCAGCTGGCAGGGCACGAGGTCCTGATGAACTGTGTCATATCCGGCAAGAATGTGAATGAGCTGGAGGATCTGGTGCACCTGGCAAAGTCGCTTGGATGCTGGATATCTTTTGAGCCCATGCATGAGTCACCCGGCATCGAGGAGAAGGTGTGGGGATCTTTGAGGGTATCCGACATTCCTGCATATGAGCAAGCATTAGACCGGCTGATCGAGCTGAAGAGGAGCGGGGCGCCGATCATCAACTCCCGGACCTACCTGAAGATGATAAGGGATTTGGAGCCTCGTTTTCGTTGCCATGCAAGCGACATAATTCTGCATGTGGCAGCGGACGGCAGCGTGGAAAGCTGTCGCGTGCACCACGAGCCGCTGGGCAATGTCTCCGAGGGACTGGCAAATGTGTGGCAGTCGTCGCAAGAGAAGCGCAGGGAGATTGTTCAGGGGTGCGAAGGGTGCCTGTTCTTCGGTTATGTGGAGAACAGCCTGCTCTATGAGTTCGTGCCAGAGGTGCTGGCGCATTACGAATGGATTTAGAATTTGGCTTTGGGGGTCAGTTCACGAAGTATATGCCTATCGCCACCACAACAAAAGAGATTCCTTTTTGTTTCAAAGAAGACCAATCTGTTTTTTCGTTCATCAACTTAGCAATCTCCGGCATGAAAAACCCCAGGACCAGGATGAGGAGAACCGTCACGATGGGCTGAAGTGCTCCTACGCTTGATACCAGGGTAACCGATCCGATGGCATAAGCGAAAAGGGAGAAGATTATCCCCAGGAATTGGAAGGTTTCCTCGGAGATCAAAGCACCAACGGCCAAGCCGCCCTGGCTAAAGAAGTTCTTGACCTCGCTGCGGATGGATGTGATACTCATGAGGGGCAATACCACGATCATACTGCCCAGTGATGACCAGATATAGAGATTCCACTCATTGATGGAGATGAGTAGGTACTTGAGAGAAAGATAATAGATGGCGGTTAAGACCCAGTACGACAGGAAAGGTTTGATGGCAGGAGAGAGTACACTGAGAAACTGCTTGCTATTTGAGCTATAACTATTAGAACGTTCACTGTATAAATCACTCGTATCAGATCTATTTTTTTTATAAGATATGAGCAAAGTGCCAACCAGAAGCAATAGCCCCCCTACATAATGTTTTATCTCAAGCACTTCTCCTAAAAGGAGGGCTGAGCCTATGAATACAAATAGCGGATACGCATATTCCAGTGCTGCTACTGTAGAAATTTCTTCAATTTTTAGGGCTTTCATGTAGAAAAAGCAGGGCAATACCTGCAAGCTTCCGAAGAGCAGAGCAATTAGGGATTGCGGGTATACAAAGTTTGCGCCTGCTATCAAAAACACAGGGATGGTAAAGAGCTGCGAAGCTAATACCTGGCACACGATGTACGCATTTGAGTCGTTCGTGTAGCTGCTGAGCAGGAACTTATCCATTATCCCTGCGACAGAGAAAAAGACTGTTCCCAAGAATGCAAATGCAATCCATTCCAGTTCAAATCACTCCGTTTGAAGAATGCGTTTTTTTAGGATGCAAATCCTTGCAGTTATCGGTTTGCAGCATTAACTGTCCTAATCAATTAGATATCTATGTCATACTAGTTATACTTATTCAATTTTCTATTTATGAAACATCATAAATTAATAACTCATTTATAAATTTTAAATCCTAATAACTTTTTTGGTTTTAATTATCATAATTGTAGAAAATAAATCAAAACAGTTTTACATAAAGTTCTTTGATTCTCTATTTGAATTATATATTTTGCTTAAATGAGTGAATTTCTGCCGATATCCGATGATCTGGGTTTCTCTTCTAATTATTCAATTTAGTAGTTATGATTATAGAATTGCATTGTCTAAAGGCTCAAACGAGTTCAACTCACCAGACCACCCAGGAGGTCTTCAGATAGGCCGCCGCTTTGAGTACGTGCGTGTGGACGGGCAAGAAAACCTCGTTGGCCGGCCCAGGAACAGGAGGACTATGAAAAAATAGAAAGATCGATAGAAACGATGTTCGGATCTATCTGATCTTTGACTCGACCATCTCTTCCCGAAGCTTGCACAGGTTCTCTGCGCCGCGTACGTAGAACCAGTAGTGTACAATTACCAGCAGGCCCCATCCGACCGGTGAGTAGTACATTGCCCAGGCAGGAGTAATCGTTATCGTACCCATCATATTTAGAGCCAGCCAAATGATGTTCACTACCAGATAGATTGCTATGTGAAGCTGAAACAGTTTCATCTGGTCTGAGACGTGAGCCTCTCGAAAGAGCCTTTTATATTCATCTATTGTACTCGTCATTTCTTTTACCTACCCCTGATTAAACAATGATGTAATTGTGTGCTTGAACGATTTAAAGTTAATGTATCTGTCCCACACCTATTTCATTTGCCGGATTCAATATTTTTTTTTATTGCTGCATCCATGCCATTTTTTGCTCTTTTGAGGGATCATGCGGGGAACTTCATTTCGGTAAGCCACATAATCCTCGCCAAATTGTACGAGAAGCCTGCTCTCCCAATGATGCGAGCCCAGTAATAGGTAGATAGTGGCGATAAAGTAAACCAGCAACAAGTTCTCGGTCATAAAAGGTGTTAGCCAGATGATTATAAGGCCGGACAGCAGGAAAGGATCGCGAATCCGGCAATAGATCCCTCTTATCCCCAGAGAAAATGCATCATGACTTTGAGGTTTGGCAAGTTGGGCTCGGATCAGGAATCGGTGTGGCGCGTCCAGGAAAGCCTTCATAGTGGCAATTCCCGTGAGGAACTGGGCGGAAAAAAAGAGCCAGATCCATGGCCTCGGTACAACATAAACAACCTGGCCGGGAGAGCGGATCAGCAGAAATATAAGAGGGAGGATAGTAATAACCGCAATAATGCTGAAGAGCACAGGGTACCAGGGATCTACCTTGGGGCCGAAGTGCCTTCTTGCCATCTTCTTTGCCGTCAGGCTGGCCAGAAGACTGTGCAAGGCGGCAAAGCCGACAAGATAAAGAGCTAAAGATAGGGAAACGTAAGTCAAATTCCAAAGCCTCCTATACCAAAATTGTTCATTCTGCTATTAGCCAATTGTGTTATCAATCAAATCGATAGAGGCATAAAAATGACCGCTGATAATTCAAAGAACAATTACAAAAAGAGACTAACTCCCCTCCAGTTTCATGTGACCCAGCAATGCGGCACCGAGCCGCCTTTTCAAAATGAATTCTGGAACAACAAAAAGGCGGGCATTTATGTGGATGTGGTATCCGGCGAACCGCTTTTTAGCTCTCTGGATAAATTCGATTCAGGAGAAGGCTGGCCCAGCTTTACCAGGCCCCTGAAAGAGGAAAACATTGTCAGCAAGGTTGATAGTAGCTATGGCATGAACCGAGTGGAGGTGCGCAGCAAAAATGCCGGTAGCCACCTGGGTCATGTATTCGATGATGGGCCGCAACCCACGAGGCAGCGCTACTGCATCAATTCCGCATCATTGCGTTTTATACCGGCGGAGGACCTGGAAAAAGAGGGCTATGGCGAATACGTGAAGCTTTTTGGCCAGGACCACTTCAGCCAGAGTTCATCCAACCAGATGGCCACCTTTGCCGCCGGATGTTTCTGGGGTGTTGAATCGCTCTTTAAGCGGGTCAAAGGCGTGGTGGAGACAACTGCGGGCTACACTGGCGGAAATTATCCCAATCCCACCTATCGCCAGGTTTGCACAGGCATTACCGGCCATGCCGAGGCGGTGCAGATATTATATGATGCAAAGGTCGTCTCCTACGAAGAGCTGCTCTCTTTATTCTGGAGGATGCATGACCCCACCACACAAAATCGCCAGGGCCCTGATGTGGGCACGCAGTACCGCTCTGCCATCTTCTACCATAGCGAGGAGCAGAAGAAGGCGGCAGAAAGCTCCAAAGAGGAGTTCGATCGCTCTGGAGTTTATGTGAATAAGGCTACAACGCAAATCGTCCCGGCCAGGGCCTTCTATGCCGCTGAAGAGTATCACCAGGACTATTTTGAAAAGCAGATGCGTTGAATTGAATATTTAATCCAATTATCCTGCCAAAGCCCGCTTGTGTGCCGGGCAAAGTGAGTTTAGTTAAATTAAGTCTACTGGCGTTGGTTTCTTATAGGTGCAGCAAAGGGCTGGAATCATGCCAAACTGGATCTACCCTGATTTCGAACCGCGACCCCAGCGGCCTTTATTTCTCTGCATCATCTCCAACACCGACACAGGCAAGATTCCCGGTCTCTCTGCTGCCGGAACCTCGCCTGAACTGACCGACTATACCCCCGGCGCTGATGCCGAACTGGTGGAGACCAACCGCATCATCACCATGCCCGAGCTACCGGAAGCTCCGGGTGGCTCACCCACTCCCGCCATCGTCACCAAGGCCGCTTTGAACCTGACCGGCATACCCTCTTTATTCGTGGCTTCTGGTCTAAGAAAAAAGCCGGCAGTCCCCTACGCAGAGCTGGGCGGATCTGCGGGCAGTGACATTCGAAGCGATCCTGCTGTGCCTGCTGCCCGTGACATCTTTGAAAATGCCGTGCTGCTGGGAAAAAAGCTCGCAAAACTCTCAGACTGTGTCTTCATTGGTGAGTCCATCGCTGGAGGAACAACCACGGCTATGGCCGTTCTCTGGGCCCTGGGCTATGATGTCAATGTGAGCAGCAGCTTCCAGTCTAATCCCACTGCCCTCAAGCAGAGCGTGGTGGCCAAAGCATTTCAGCGGGCTGACATCAAAATCGGCAGCCTGAAGAGCCAACCCTTTAGAGCTGTCGAGCAGGTGGGCGACCCCATGATGGCTGCGGCTCTGGGCCTCATGCATGGTCTGCAAGGCAGCAGGATCGTGCTGGCGGGCGGCACGCAGATGGCCGCCGTTTTGGCCCTGGGAAAAGCCCTGGAGATCGAGGGCGACATCAGCATCGCCACCACCAAATATATCGTGGAGGACAAGACGGCCAACTTTAAGGAGATCGTAGAGTCGACCGGTCGGCCCTATTACTACTCCGATCCGGGACTTGAGAACTCCAAAATCCCTCCAGTGCAGATCTATGCTCAGGGCTACGTCAAAGAGGGAGTGGGAATGGGAGCTGCCAGCCTTCTGGCCGGGCTTTATGGATTTAGCCAGATAGAGCTCGTCGAGGAGACGGACCGGGTGCTCATGACGGTGGAGCTGCCTAGAAAATGAAAGCCGCTGTTCTGAAAGCTCCGGGGGTCATGGAGCTGGATGATATCCCCGATCCGGTGACTCCCAGGGGGGGAGCCCTGCTGGAGACCCTGGCCTGCGCAGTCTGCGGCACGGATGTCAAGATGAGTGAACAGGGCCACAGGGATCTGAATCTTCCCCGCGTGCTGGGGCATGAGATGGTGGGCAGGATTGTCGAGATTGATTCAAACTCATCCATGGCAGAAGGAGACTATGTGCAGATCTGGCCGGGCATCGCCTGCGGGAAATGCAGGCCCTGCCTGAGCGGTGCAGATAACCTTTGCCCTGCCATCAAGATAATGGGATTTAACTGCGACGGAGGGTTTGCCGAGCTTTTAGCCCTGCCCCAAGAGAACATCTCTCATAGCGTGAACCTTCTGCCACCCGGAACAGACCCGGCTCTCGCCGCTCTGGCTGAGCCTTTAGCCTGCTGCATCAACGGACAGGAGCGGGCACGGGTCTGTCGGGGTGACCGCGTTCTCATTTACGGCGGCGGGCCCATCGGTGCTTTGCATGCCCTTTTAGCCGAACATCATGCAGCCGAGAAGATAATAATAGCAGAGAGAATGCCAGATCGCATAAGCCTGCTGAAAAAGCATACCAGCGCAGTGGTCGTTGATTTGGCGGAGGAATCCGGGAAAGCCGTCCTGGCCGGGGAGATTGGCAAAGCAGGCGTGGATGTCATCCTCACCGCCACACCAAAGGTGCGAGTGGATGGCGATCTTCTGAGGCTTCTCTCTCCAGGGGGAAGCATTTGCATCTTCTCCGGACCGGCTCCTGGAGACTATCAGGAAAGAATCGATATTCGCTCTATTCACTATCATGAGCTTGCCGTCATTGGGGCCTACGGATGCGCCAGCCGGCAAAACCGGCAAGCTGTAGAGCTCTTGACCGGGGGCATGATCAAAGCCGACTGGCTCATCACCAAGAAGACCAATCTTGCCGGAATTGATGATGCATTTTCCCATTCTTCACAAAGAACAGGGATGAAATCAGTTGTTTGCATGAGTTAATGGACCAATAAAGTCGTCTTTGTCCCTTTGTGTCTTTGTGGTGAGGGTAGTAATAATGAGCTTAAATCCACATCCGTACTAAAAAAACCATGCCACAAAGGCACAAAGCCACAAAGAACGCACAAAGAAATGCTTGGCAAAGAACCATCTTAAAATTGTGGAGAAAGGGATTTTCCAATGGAAGATAGTTTGAGATATTTTGGCAGTCAGGTGGACAAGCTGATCCGGGGCAGCAACCTGACAAGAGAAGAGATGTTTTTTCTCTTCAAGCAGATTTTGAATAACGAGCAGCCCGATTTGCAGCAAGGCGCCTTCCTGGCCGCAATAACTGCCAAGGGCGCAGCGGCTGAAGAGATTGCCGGCATCTGGGAAGCCATATACGAGATCGACACTGTAAAGGTTCATCCCGATGTGCTCGGCCCTCTGGTGGAGAATTGCGGCACTGGCATGGACACCATCAAGACCTTCAACATCAGCACCGCCGCCTCGCTGGTGGCTGCCGCCGACGGTATAACCATGGCCAAACATGGAGCGCGGGCCATAACATCAAAATGCGGCGCTGTCGATATCCTGGAGACTCTCGGGGTCGATGTGGAGTGCGACGCAAATCTGGTGAAAAGAAGTATCGAGCATGCCGGCATCGGCATCTTCAACGGCATGAGCGCCAAAGTGCACCCCTCTGCTCTTTACAGGATTTTATCTCAGATCAGATTCGGCACAGTTCTTAATGTGGCCGGGTCTATGGCCAACCCTGCCAGGCCTGCTTACGCCGTGCGGGGCGTCTACTCCGAGAAAATGGTGCAACCTATCGCGAAGGCCATGAAAGAGATTGGCTTTAGGCGAGCTTTTGTCGTGCATGGCAGGAGCCGGGACGATATGCGAGGCATGGATGAACTCTCTACCCTGGGCCGGTCTCATGTAGCAGAGCTTACTGAAGACGGAATGATCCAAACATATTCCATAAGAGCACAGGATCTGGGTGCAGTAGAGGCTGATGAATCGTCTATCCTCTACGGCAGCGATAAAGAGGCAGAAGCCATAAAACTACTGCGGGTTTTGTCAGGGGAGGACCGGGGCTGCCGGAGAGATATTGTATGCCTGAATGCTGCGCCTATACTTTGCATCACCGATCATGCCTCAAACCTTCAAGAGGGCATGCAAAAGGCTGCGGATATCATCGATTGCGGCAAGCCCATAAAAAAGCTGAAAGCCTGGGTGGCGGAGCAAAACCTGGACGGCGGCCGGGCCCTGGAAAAACTGGAAGAAATGGTGGCCCTGGCATGCTCCTGATTTTATAGCATAACCCATATCTATAAGGGAGACAACTGGTGTTCTCTGTGTGATGCATGGACTTTGATCCGGGTAAATGGTGCTCAGAACATAAAGGAATGCTGATCATAGCCCTGGCATCAATGCTTTTGGTCTTCTATTTTTTCTTTCCCTTTCTGGACGGCATAATTCTGGGCACGGTCTTCGCCTACGTGGGCAAGCCCATCCGGGATAAATTCGGCAAGAGAAAGCGGCTGGGATCACTGGTTGCCGCCGTATGCATAGTTGTCCCCATTTTTCTGGTCCTGGGCCTGGGAATGATTGAGATCGCCAACCAGATCATAATCCTGGCCAGGAACCAGGAGGCAATCAGATCAGCGCTCAGCATTCTGACGGATCAGACCTCCCAGGATCTGACACCCTGGATGAAGGACCTATTGACAAGCGTGCTGGAGAATGCCGCGAGCATCATTGCCCCCATTGCCGCCTCCATTCCCGTCTTTCACATCGGAAGAGTTGCCTCTTTGGGAATCATCAACTTCAATGTATCCATCCCTGTCTGCTACTTCGTGCTGGTGGACGGCGAGAGCTTTGTGGAGTCGATAATATCCCTGTTGCCGCAAAGGGAGAAAGAGGCATATAGAAAATATATGAGACGCATCGATTATATCCTGAGCGGCATCTTCATCGGCACGATTTATACATCAATTTTAGGCAGCATCATAGCCGCTTTCATTTTCTATGCCTTTGGTCTGCCCAGACCTTTTGCACTGGCGAGCATTGTCTTCGTGGCCGGAATGGTCCCATTCCTCACTTCCTGGGTGGTAATCATACCGGTGACCGTTTACCGGTACTTCGCGGTGGGAATGCAAGGCGCAGCCGTTTTCTTCCTTTTGTCTTCCGCCCTCATCTACCTGCCTTCGGAGCTTCTCATTCGGCCATATCTGGTAGCGGCTAAATCCTCTTTGCATCCTTTGCTGGTAATGCTCTCCTTTTTAGGGGGCGCGCTGGTAGCAGGCATTGGAGGTTTTTTCCTGGCCCCTGCCATAATGGGCATAATAGTAGGAATATATCAGGTACGAAGAGAAGAGATGGCAACTGCGGAAGAAGCGTCAACTACCGCGCCCTAAAGGACGCGGCTTGCGACTACGGTGATATTGTGTCGCAATTGGCTGGTTGACAAGACAGCCTGCTCAGGCAAGATATACCCGCCTGAGCAATGTTCCGAGAAGCATTAAGGTCAGCATGGAGTTCAAAACCACATTTACGGCAACGGAAAGCGGAAAATTCTCGGTTTCCTTTGTAGGTATGCCCACAGTTAGAGCACTTCGGAGAAGTGTATCTGGCATCCACAAGGAGAACATGCTTCCCAAGAGCTTCAGCCTTGTAACTGACAAACTGCTCAAGCTGGTAGAAAGGCCAACTGTTGAGCTTGCGGTCAAACTCTTTACCTCTTCGCTTCTGAAATCGGATCTTGCTCAGATCTTCAAGAGCAAATACAGTGTATTCCGAGGTTACAATCTGCTTAGAGATACAATGGTTGACATCAGCCGCAAACCGTCTTTCCTTACCAGACAATTGCTTAAGCTTGCGTTTGGCCGATTTGGTGCCTTTGGACTGCAACTCTTTGCGAAGATAGGCATAACGAGCGCGCCCATTTTTGATCTTCTTAGAGTTGAAAAATCTGTTATCCGAGCAGACTGCAATATTCACTATCCCACGATCTATTCCAAGAACATTAAGCGTAGTGACTTTCACAGGATCGCTATGCTCAAGAGATACATGCAGATAGAATGTTTTGTTTCTACGATCATAAGAAATTGTGGAGGATTTGATAATCCAGCTAAGATAGTCTACGTAATGCGATGGCACAAAGAAAGCGGCCTTGATTCTGCCTTTTGTAGAAGCTATCGTGGCAATGCCATGCACAAGGTTCGCGGTGATAACTCTCTGATTGTATCTCATTGCCGAGAAAGGCTTTCGTTCTGGAAGTGTCTCACATTTGACAGCTTTCAGAGCTTCGCAAGCGCAATCTCTTGCTCCTTGTACCAGAGAGGAGGGAAGATCGGGGATGCTTTGACGGGTAATCTTGTAGGTCGCGTTGTGGTTATCCACTCTATTCCAAGATCGGTTCTCGAATCCCCATTTTGAGGAGATAGAGAACGCATTGGTATAAGCTCTCATCGTATCGAGGAGAGCTCCACGATCTTGGTTAGACAACCTAAGCTTGAATGTTATCGTCCTAAGCACATCATATATTTAGGGGCTTGTATGTATACGTTTTGCGGTCAAAACCTAAGAGGTGGTAAGAACGCGCTCATCCCCACCCTAAAAGATGGGGTCTGTGCGCTGCTACGAAGATGAAATTTTATATTGAAACTTACGGCTGCACCTCCAATCAGGGAAACTCGCAGGATCTGGCCAGGACCTTGCAAGAGAATGGCCATATTCCTTCAACTCTTGAGGAGGCGGATGCCGTAATAGTGAATACCTGCGCAGTCACGGAGAAGACGGAGCGAAAGGTTATGCGAAGGCTGAGCATGCTGCAAGGCGAGCGACTGATAGTAGCAGGATGCCTGAGCGTTGCAATACCTGAATCAATCAGCCACATAAGTTGCAGGGGGCGAATGGGACTGTTATCCGGTCCGGCCGCTGCAGAGATTGTCGATCTCTTCCCCGATCCTGCAAGCCCGGCTGCCACAAAAGAGGCTATGCCCTGCGCTCGCCCGAACTTTCAATTTGCCTCCGATGCATGCGCCGTCGTCAATATCAGCGAGGGATGCAACGGTTCTTGCAGCTACTGCATAGTAAGAAAGGCACGGGGGCCTCTGAAAAGCCGCAGCCCTGAAGAGGTTAAGGCGCAGGTAAAAGAGCTGGTCGGCAAGGGTTATGTGGAGATGCAAATCTCGGCCCAGGACACGGCTGCCTACGGCTTTGATCTGGGAACAAACCTGGCAAAGCTTCTGGAAAGGGTGGCAGAGGTTTCGGGAAATTTTCGAGTGCGAGTAGGCATGATGAATCCGAGCAGAATTCTTTCCCAAGAGAAGGAGCTTATCCATGCCTTTCATAGCCCCAAGATCTACCGTTTTCTTCATATTCCTGTTCAATCCGGCTCAGATGCTGTTTTGCAGAGCATGGATCGAAAATATAATGCGCACGATTTCCAATCAGCCGTGGACGCTTTCAGATCAGATTTTCCGGATATCACCATAATCACGGATATCATTGCGGGCTTTCCAGGCGAGACTGATGAGCACTTCCAGGAAAGCCTTCAGCTCATAGATCGTTTGCAGCCTGACAAGGTCAATATCACCAGATTCTCAAAGCGGCCCGGCACGCCTGCTGCCCTGAAATACGACATGCCTGACAGGATCAAGAAGAATCGATCAAGAGAGATGACCCGGCTGTGGCTGGACATAGCAAGAGAGAGAAACCGACGCTGCGTAGGCCAGACAATTTCTGTCCTGGTCACGGAGCAGGGACGCGAAGGCACAATGAAGGCCAGGGCAGAGAACTATCTCGGCGTGTTGGTGGCTGGCAAAGCGTTGCTGGGAGAGCGGGTCACGGTTGAAGTGGTCGAAAGCAATCCCTTTTATGTGCTGGGAAGAGTTGTGGACTGAATAATGTAATTTGCGGGCAGGAGTATATAAAGTCCAAACATTCGGGACTACACAGTTTCCTTGGGATCTGACCATATTACGGCCCATCTTAATCAAAATATTTATATGCAAATTCTCTTCTGGATTGCCTCTCCCCCTACAACACAAAGTTCCTCAGAATCCCGATCCCCTCAATCTCCACTTCCACCGCGTCTCCTCTCTTCAGAGCCCCCACTCCTGGAGGCGTGCCTGTGGCAATCACATCACCCGGCTCAAGGGTCATGACGCCGCTTATGAACTGCACCAACTTCGGCACATCGAATATCAGGTCGGATGTGTTCGACTTTTGCACCACCTTTCCGTTAACGCGCGTCTGAATATCTGCAGCGGAAGGATCGATGCTGGCGATCCAGGGGCCGAAGGGGGCAAAGGTATCGAAGCTCTTGGCGCGCGTCCACTGGCCATCCCTGCGCTGCAGATCGCGGGCCGTCACATCGTTGAAGCAGGTGTATCCCAGGATGAACTTCTCCGCCTCTGCTGGCGTAACATTCTTGCAGCGCTTTCCAATAACCACAGCCAGCTCGCCTTCGTAGTCTACCTGCTCACTGGAGGAGGGATAGACGATATGCCCTTCCGGGTCCAGGACAGAGGAAGGAGGCTTCAAGAAGAGAATGGGATCCTCGGGAAGGGGCATCTTCAGCTCCTGGGCATGCTTAACATAATTCAGGCCCACACAGACGATCTTCGTAGGCTGGCAGGGAGGCAGAAGGAATACTTCCTCCAATCCCAGCACCTCTCCACCGGAGATTATGCCATTCTCCTTGCTGTACGATCCCCCTCGCACTATGCCATCCTTCAAAAAACGGACTATCATTTCCACCCATTCTCCTTTCCTTTACCCTCTTGCCTTTCCCTTTTCATCCCCGACATGGACCCTTGCCGCCGGTTGGACCCCGCCGGTATCGACCAAACTCGCTCTCCAGTAATCGATCGGCCATGAGCACCGGCC